>NZ_FOBW01000035.1 GCF_900109925.1 Mesobacillus persicus
CCCTCCACGGTTGAGCCGTGGGCTTTCACATCAGACTTAAGGAACCACCTGCGCGCGCTTTACGCCCAATAATTCCGGACAACGCTTGCCACCTACGTATTACCGCGGCTGCTGGCACGTAGTTAGCCGTGGCTTTCTGGTTAGGTACCGGCAAGGTACCGGCAGTTAATCCGATACTCATTCTTCCCTAACAACAGAGCTTTACGACCCGAAGGCCTTCATCGCTCACGCGGCGTTGCTCCGTCAGACTTTCGTCCATTGCGGAAGATTCCCTACTGCTGCCTCCCGTAGGAGTCTGGGCCGTGTCTCAGTCCCAGTGTGGCCGATCACCCTCTCAGGTCGGCTACGCATCGTGGCCTTGGTGAGCCATTACCTCACCAACTAGCTAATGCGCCGCGGGCCCATCTGTAAGTGACAGCCGTAACCGTCTTTCAGCTTGTCCTCATGGGAGGACAAGAATTATCCGGTATTAGCCCCGGTTTCCCGGAGTTATCCCAGTCTTACAGGCAGGTTGCCCACGTGTTACTCACCCGTCCGCCGCTAACATCAGGGAGCAAGCTCCCATCAGTCCGCTCGACTTGCATGTATTAGGCACGCCGCCAGCGTTCGTCCTGAGCCAGGATCAAACTCTCCAATAAAGAGTGATTAGCTCATAAAATATAACGTTGGCTCATGTTTTTCTATAATATAGAAGAAACATGATAAATATTGTTTGTTGACGCTTGTTTGTTTAGTTTTCAAAGAACAATTTACATCTAAGTCACTCAACAGCGACAAAATCTATCTTAACACATCGATATGAATATATCAAGAAAAAATTCTTGTAAAATATTTTATCGATATAATTCTAACAGCTGCTCTCAAACAGCAGATTTATAATATATAACGAAAACTAACATTCGTCAACACTATTTCAAGAAAATATTTTGAACACCAGACACCCACTGCGCATACGGTCTAGAAATTATTTAAATTCTCCCCTTGTTCGACTTTCATCCGCTCTAATTCTAGCCTCATTTTTTCGGTTTCAATTAAAAAATTTTGATGTTTTAACTTTTCAAGTTCCATTTCGTCTTTAATCATATCCCGTTTCATCTTGGTCTGTTTTTGAAAATGATTTGTTAAAATGGCGACAATCGGAATCGAAAAAACCATCACTACGGCAATTGCTCCTGTCATAGAAATCCCCTCCTTTAAGTTTACTCACAACTAAATTATACGATAATTCCTAAAACACCGACAATAAAAAGAGAATACTCAATCACAAAAGCCCGAATCTAAAATGAATAGATTCAGGCTTGTTAACTATGATAAGACTGTACTTCCCATTAAGAATCGATCTACTTCTCTAGCAGCTTCACGTCCTTCGTTAATTGCCCAGACGATTAGACTTTGACCTCTTCTAGCATCCCCTGCGGCAAAGACTCCTTCAACATTGGTTTTATATTCACCATAAGTTGCCTTTACTTTATTATTGTTCGTTTCCACTTGAAATTGGTTTAGCAACGATTGCTCTGTACCCTCAAAACCAATCGCAATAAACACATGTTGCGCTGGCCAAACTTTTTCTGTACCTTGGATTTCTTTAAAATAGTAATTGCCGTCCTCGCCTTTGTATTTCTCCATTTGAATCGTATGGAGTTCTACTACTTCACCATTTTCATTAGAAACAATTTTCTTTGTTTGAATTGAATATTGGCGAGGATCTCCACCGAATTTTGCATCCGCTTCTTCATAAGCATATTCTAATGTAAATACATTTGGATAGGCCGGCCACAAATTTTCAGAAGTCCTTGCCGCAGGTAGTTGCGGATGTTTTCCGAATTGAACAACGCTTCTACACTTCTGTCGGATTGCAGTTGCTACACAGTCCGCCCCAGTGTCCCCGCCCCCAATGACAATGACGTCTTTGCCTTCCGTATCAATAAACTCCTTGTCTTTAAAATCGGAATCTAGAAGGCTCTTTGTTGATTCTGTTAAATAGTTCATCGCAAAATGAACTCCCTTTACTTCGCGCCCATCAATCTGTAAATCGCGCTGTTTTTGAGCCCCTGTACAAAGGATCACAGCATCATAATTTTTACGTAACTCTTCTGCGGTAATATCTTTGCCGACTTCTGTATTGGTTACAAAATCAATTCCCTCTTGAGTTAAAAGCCTAATTCGACGTTCGACAACCTCTTTTTCTAGCTTCATATTGGGAATCCCGTACATCAGCAAACCGCCAGGACGGTCGGCCCGTTCATAAATGGTTACAGAGTGTCCTGCTTGGTTGAGTTGATCAGCACTGGCCAATCCTGCAGGGCCAGACCCGATTACCGCAATTTTCTTCCCTGTCCTTTTCCCTGGAATTCGAGGAGTAATCCAGCCGTTTTCAAACCCCTTATCGATGATGGTTCTCTCAATGCTTTTAATTGCAACAGCAGGGTCGGTAATTGCTAATGTACAGGAACCCTCACAAGGTGCGGGGCAAACCCGCCCTGTGAATTCAGGGAAATTGTTTGTTTTAAGCAACCGTTCAAGCGCCTCTTTCCACCGACCGTGGTAAACTAGATCATTCCATTCTGGGATAAGATTATGAATTGGACAACCTGTAGTGCTTCCTTCTAGCTCCATGCCCATATGGCAGAAAGGTGTACCACAATCCATACATCTTGCCCCTTGTTTTTTTAAAGCTTCATTAGATAAAGGAGCGGAATATTCTTTCCAGTCGTTTATACGGGAAAGAGGTTTTCGTTCATTTACCTTTTCACGAGTATATTCCATAAATCCTGTTGTTTTCCCCATCTTCCTCTCCCCTTTCTTACTGTACTAACGGTTCTGGTTGTTGTATTTGTTTTTTTTGCTTGGCGTTTGCCTCGAAGGCACGCATGATTGCTGCTTCTTCCGATAATCCAGCCGTCTTTTGTTCCTGAATCTTTCCTACCATCCGTTTAAAATCATTTGGAATGATTTTAACAATTTGTTTCGCTACCTTCTCCCAGTTCTCGAGCACATAATTTGCTTTGGCACTGTTGGTATACCGCAAGTGGTTTTTCACCAATTCTTTAACCTCGTTCTTTTCGTGTTCTTCAGTTAATTTTTCTAGCTGAACCATATCCAGATTGCATGTATCTTTAAATTCATCATATTTATCTGCTAAAACGTAGGCAATTCCACCAGACATGCCAGCAGCGAAATTTTTCCCAACATCACCTAAAATAACAACACGGCCACCAGTCATATATTCACAGCCATGATCACCAATTCCTTCAACAACTAAATTCGCTCCACTATTCCGTACTGCAAACCGTTCTCCAGCACGACCGCTGATATATGCCTCACCACTTGTTGCTCCATAGAAGGCAACGTTTCCAGCGATGACATTTCCAGCTGAGTACAGCTTTGAAGGCTCGTGAGCTTTAACAGCTAACTTCCCTCCAGATAAACCTTTCCCGAGGTAATCATTCACATCACCAGTTAATAATAATGTCATGCCTTTAGGTACAAAGGCACCAAAGCTTTGCCCAGCTGAACCAGTAAAGCGGAGGGTGATTGTATCCTCTGGCAAGCCATTTTCTCCATAGAGTTTTGAAATTTCACTTCCAACTACAGTTCCAACTACCCGATTTACATTTGTAATTCGAAAATGAAGATCAACTGGAGTTTGATTTATCAATGCCTCTTGCACGGCAGGTAGTAATTTTTGAATATCAAGTGATTCTTCAATTTTATGATTTTGCGGAACACGGAAGGTCCGTTCTCCTTTTGGTTGGTATAACAGCGTAGATAAGTCTAGATGCTTCGCCTTCCAATGGGCTTTTGCACGTTCACCGACCAATAACACATCTGTTCGTCCCACCATAGCATCGACCGTTCTGAATCCAAGTTCAGCCATAATTTCGCGAACTTCTTCTGCAACAAATCGCATATAGTTCACAATATAATCAGCTTCTCCTGCAAAATTTTTCCGAAGCTCAGGATTCTGTGTGGCAACACCCACTGGGCAAGTGTCTAAATGACAAGCTCTCATCATGACACACCCGAGAACAACGAGAGGCGCAGTCGCAAATGCAAACTCTTCGGCTCCGAACAAAGCAGCCATGACAATATCTTTCCCTGTCATTAACTTTCCATCTGTCTCCAACACCACTCGATTACGCAGTCCGTTCAACATCAGTGTTTGATGGGCTTCAGCAAGACCTAGCTCCCAAGGAAGCCCTGTATGTTTGATACTTGTTTTAGGAGAGGCACCTGTTCCTCCGTCATAACCACTAATCACAATTACATCTGCAGCACCTTTGGCGACACCAGCAGCAATCGTTCCAACTCCAGCCTTTGAAACTAGTTTTACGCTTATTCTTGCGTCCCTATTGGCATTTTTTAAATCATGGATCAGTTGAGCTAAATCCTCAATTGAATAGATATCATGATGCGGAGGTGGTGAAATAAGCCCGACCCCTGGGGTTGAACCACGGACATCCGCAACCCATGGGTAAACCTTGTTCCCCGGTAGCTGACCACCTTCCCCTGGCTTTGCTCCTTGTGCCATTTTAATTTGTAATTCATCAGCATGAACTAAATAATGACTTTTCACACCAAAGCGCCCAGAAGCAATTTGTTTAATGGAACTACCGCGCAAGTCACCATTTTCATCTAGATTAAATCGGCTTGGGTCTTCGCCACCTTCACCACTATTACTTTTACCTCCTAAACGATTCATCGCAATCGCCAGTGTCTCATGAGCCTCTTTACTTAATGAGCCAAACGACATTGCACCGGTTTTAAACCGTTTAACAATCGAGTCAACTGATTCCACTTCATCGACTGGAATTGCTTGCCGAGATGAATTAAATGCAAATAAATTGCGGAGGAAGCCAATTCTTTCTTCATCGGCTGCTTTTGAAAATTGTTTGAATAGCTTATAGTCATTCTTCCGTGTTGCCCATTGTAAAGTGTGTATCGTTTTTGGATTAAAGGCATGATGCTCTCCTGTTTTACGCCACTGAAAGTCACTCCCTGATTCAAGCGTTAAGTCACGATCTGTAAAAGCTTTATCATGAATCAGCTTTGTTTCCTTTGCGATGGTTTTAAGATCAATTCCACCAAGTTGTGATGCCGTTCCAGTAAAATAACGATCAATTACTTTGTGGCTGATTCCAACCGCTTCAAAGATTTGAGCTCCACGATAACTTTGTACAGTGGAGATGCCCATTTTGGACATTACTTTAACGACACCCTCCGTGATTCCTTTTATATATTTATCAACGACTGTATCGTAATCGAAAGCAAGTTTCCCTTCTTCTATCGCCTGCTTATATGTTGCAAAAGCCAGATAAGGATTAATAGCGTCGACACCATAGCCAATTAATGCAGAAAAGTGGTGGACTTCTCGAACTTCAGCTGATTCTACAACAAGGCTTGCTTTTATACGTTGTCCGTTACGAACGAGATGCTGATGGAGAGCACTTGCAGCTAGCAACACAGGGACTGCTCTTTTTTCTTTACTCAAGTTTTTATCTGAAAGAATAATGATGCTAGCCCCTCTAGAGATGGCTTCTTCAGCCTCACAACAAATCCGTTCAATCGAGATTTCCAAATCTTCCGAAAATAAACTGTCTATGACTATACTCTTAAAACCTTTTAATAAGTTTGATTTTAAAAGAGCTAACTGGGTATTTGATAAAATTGGTGTCTCAAGCTGAAGTCGCTGACAATTCTCTTCATTTGGGTGGAGAAGGTTTCCTTCCCTTCCTAAATATGAAACAGTAGATGTAACAATTTCCTCACGGATAGCGTCGATTGGTGGATTTGTCACTTGGGCAAATAATTGTTTAAAATAATTAAACAAGGACTGTGGCTTATCCGATAGAATGGCTAGCGGACTATCATTCCCCATCGATCCAAGTGGATCTTTCCCTTCACTGATTATTGGAATTAAGTATTTATTTATATCTTCATAGGTGTATCCAAAAGCTTTTTGGCGCACAGTAAGGTCAGATACTTTTTCTTCTTCGTAGTTCATCTTTAAGTCTTTTAATCTAACAAGCTGTTCAAAAAGCCATTGTTCATATGGGTATTCACTAGTTAGTTCAGCTTTAATCTCCTCATCAGAGATGATACGCCCTTCTTCTAAATCAATTAAAAGCATTTTACCAGGACTCAAACGATCCTTAAATACGATATTCTCGGGCTCAACGTCAATGACCCCTACTTCAGATGAGAAAATAATGTAATCATCTTTCGTTACATAATAACGAGCAGGACGTAGACCATTGCGGTCTAAGATTGCCCCGATTTGCTTCCCGTCCGTAAACGAAATCGCGGTTGGACCATCCCACGGCTCCATCATTGTACTATGATACTCATAAAAAGCTCGATTTTCCTTTGACATATAAGGATTTCTGGCCCATGGCTCTGGTATAAGCATCCTTGCGGCATGTGCTGGTTTACGTCCTGCTAACACTAAGAATTCAAGGGCATTATCTAAAATCGATGAATCACTTCCATTTGCATCTAGAACAGGTATAACCTTTTCTAAATCTTTGCCAAACGCCTCTGAAACAAATTGCTTTTCACGAGCTTTCATCCAATTCATATTTCCACGAAGTGTGTTAATTTCCCCATTATGAATTAAATAACGGTTTGGATGTGCCCGTTCCCAGCTTGGGAATGTATTTGTACTAAAACGAGAATGTACTAAGGCAAACGCAGAAACAAAACTTGTATCTTGTAAATCCAGGTAGAAAGCATCCACCTGTTCAGGGGTTAATAACCCCTTATAAACAATTGTCCTACTCGAGAAGCTAGCGAAATAAAAGGACTTCCTCGCCTTCTCGCCCCAATGCTCGGCCTGTTTTCTAACAATATATAAATGACGTTCAAAGGATAAATCATCCGAAATATCCTCCTGTGCACCAACGAACAATTGACGAATGATGGGGGCTGATTCTTGTGCTTTTTTTCCGATTTTTCTGATATCAACTGGCACAGTTCTCCAGCCAAGTACAATCTGTCCCTGTTGTTCAACTAATTGTTGAATATAGGACTCGATATCTTTTCTACTTGGGTCGTCGCTTGAAAAAAATAGCATCCCAACACCATAACGCCCCTGTTTGGGTAAGGTCATCTCTAGACACTCTTTGCGAAAGAATGCGTCTGGAAGCTGTACCATTAAACCGGCTCCATCCCCTGTTAGCGGATCACTTCCCTGTCCACCCCTATGATCGAGTTGGCAAAGCATTTCCAGTCCCTTTTTCACAATCTCATGTGTAGCGTTCCCTTTTATATGAGCGTATAAGCCAATACCACATGCGTCATGTTCGAATTCAGGACGGTAGAGACCTTGTGCTTTTGGTATTTGTTGAAAACTCATAACTATCTCCCCCGTATTTTCCGTTTTTTCCACTTGATTAATATTGTAAGTTTTCAGATTGATATAAAACAATATATAATTAGTATAAAATCATTCTTGTTTCAATATGATTACGGAGGATACAAATGGAATTAAGACAATTACAATACTTTGTAGAGGTAGCGAAACGCGAACACGTAACGGAAGCTGCGGTCCATTTGCATGTTGCTCAGTCGGCCGTAAGCCTACAAATCTCCAAACTTGAAGATGAGCTAGGTGTATCATTATTTGAGAGAGTTGGAAGAAATGTGAAGCTAACACAAATTGGAAGAAGCTTTCTCGTTCATGTAAATAAAGCCTTGAAGGAGTTGGACAATGCTAAGCAAAATGTCAAAGAATATTTAGATCCCGAACAAGGTACGATTAAAGTTGGCTATCCTACAAGCTTAGCTAGCCACCTACTTCCAACAGTCATATCTGCATTCAGGGAGGATAATCCCAAAATTACCTTTCATTTACGGCAAGGGTCTTATGCTTCTTTAATTGAAGCCGTAAAAAGTGGAGATCTAGACCTGGCCTTCCTAGGACCCGTCCCTACAAATGAGCCAGGCATTCAAGGAACTACATTATTTACAGAAAAGCTCTCTGCACTTGTGCACATTAGCCACCCTTTGGCAAAAAGCAAAAGGATAGCATTAACCGACTTAAGAACCGATGATTTTGCGTTATTCCCTAAAGGCTATGTCCTCCAACAAATCGTTGTAGATGCATGCAAACAGGCCGGCTTCAGTCCTAACATCGCTTCGGAAGGGGAAGATATGGATGCCTTAAAAGGACTAGTATCAGCAGGAATTGGAACGACTCTCTTACCAGATAGTACAATATCTGATTCTGTTCCTCGTTTCACTGTTAAGATACCAGTCACTGATCCACAGGTAACAAGAACAGTAGGAATCATTATTCCAAAAACTAGGGAAATCGCACCTTCTGATAGGACTTTTTATCAATTCGTTATTAACTTTTTTACTGTCTTGGAGCAATATCAATAAAAGTCAAAATAGATTCCAGGTTCATAACCGAGGATTTCTAGCGAACTGTCTGTTTTGTCCGACCATAAAAACCAATTCCTTCCAACTGATTTTTATTTTAGAAAATAACCAACAAGGCAAAAAGAACTGCATTTCAACATAACAGACGTTTCCTATCACAAACATTAAAAACGCAATGCAAAATGACCTTCAAATTGAATGGTAATTTGGAGGTCTATTTTTATTGTTATAAAAGGATCTCAATCATTATTTTGGGGAAATTATAGTGCGATTTATCTTTTAAAATGTGGGGGAGCAAAAGCCACCGTACCGCAGCAAATATCCTACATTTTCACTTGCAGATTGATTACTATAGGTTCGTCTCTGCTTTATCTTGGAGATGATTTTGAAAGGGTATGAAAAATAAACGGAAGAATTCCGGCTAAATTGGGAAATAACCATATTTCCCTTATATTAAGCGGAGTTTTTCCGCTTATATTAAGCGGAGTTTTTCCGCTTATATTAACCAAATCTTTTAGTTTTGTCTTATTTAGAGCTTTTAACCGTAAATCTTCCGCTTATTTTCGCTTTTTCAGCTTCCTCTAGATCATTAACCGAAAATTCTCCGCTTATTAAGATTCATAGCCTACACAAAAACACTACCAAGAAGGAGGAAACGGTTTTAAAACACATGATAAATAGCAAGGGAATGCCCCCTTGCTATTTATCATGTGTTTTAATTTACGGAAACGCCTCGAACAGCCCCGACAAACATAAGACAAGCGCTAACAGAGGGCGTTATTCCCTTCCGAAGCGATTGGATTGGCTTATGACTCGAGGGGCTGGGCGCTGGAGCTAGACAATCTCTTCGTCAGCTTCAGGCTCTCCAGTCCTCACGTACATCGTACGTTCCGGGCCTCGATCCTGAGCTTCCTCGACCTCCTTGGTCCTGACAACCCTCAGGTTTCTGCGCTTTAATTTACTTTCACTTAGTAGTCTGTCCTGTCGGACATAAATAAAAAAACAACCAAAAGTTTGGTTGTTTTAAAGTGCCTGGCAACGTCCTACTCTCACAGGGGGAAACCCCCAACTACCATCGGCGCTGAGAAGCTTAACTTCCGTGTTCGGCATGGGAACGGGTGTGACCTTCTCGCTATCGCCACCAGACTATTTAATTAAGGGTGATTATTTTGCTTACGCAAAATATCTTGTTCCCTCAAAACTAGATAATGTAATCAGAAGGTAAAGTCATTCATATCTTCCTTAACTTTATAAGGTTAAGTCCTCGATCGATTAGTATCAGTCAGCTCCACACGTCACCGCGCTTCCACCTCTGACCTATCAACCTGATCATCTTT
>NZ_FOBW01000029.1 GCF_900109925.1 Mesobacillus persicus
CCGTCTTTCAGCATCCCCTCATGGGAGGAAATGAATTATCCGGTATTAGCCCCGGTTTCCCGGAGTTATCCCAGTCTTACAGGCAGGTTGCCCACGTGTTACTCACCCGTCCGCCGCTAATCTTTGGGAGCAAGCTCCCTCAGATCCGCTCGACTTGCATGTATTAGGCACGCCGCCAGCGTTCGTCCTGAGCCAGGATCAAACTCTCCAATAAAGAGTGATTAGCTCATAAAATAAAACGTTGGCTCATGTTTTCTGTTTAATAGAAGAAACATGATAAATATTGTTTGTTGACGCTTGTTTGTTTAGTTTTCAAAGAGCAATTCGTTAACCGCCTTAGAAGCGACAAATAATATATTAACATATTAATAGATGTTAATGCAAGAGTTTTTTTAAACTGTTGCAGATATATGATTTGCTGTTGTTTTAACGGCGGATTAATAATATATAACAGATAGATCATTTCGTCAATCATTTTTTTAGAAAAGTTTTTACGAAGTTACTTGCTGTCGAAGCAGCTAAATTAGAATACTATACTTATTAGCAATATACCAGTGGTATTTTTTTACATAACCATTTATATGATTGGTCTCCCCTTAATTATATTTAATAGCTTTATCCCTTTCACTTTTTAAGTAATTCAAAGATAAATCTATCCTATTCTTACGATGATTTTAGAGAGTCAGGGGTTCTGAATTCTTATTTTTCATCAATAAATTAATGAAGTTCAAAATACGTTTACCTGTTTCCTTCTTATGAGATTATATCCTTCCTGTTAATGAAGTTGTGTAAACTTATATTCCCATTTGCGAACTCTTACAAATAATTACATATTCACTTACCCATACTAACTGAGAATTTATTGATGGAGGATGCTATGAACGAACACAACCTTAAACTAACATCAGCAGAATTAGGTGTATTATGGTCATCTTACATGACCGAGAGTGCAACCATTCCTGTCCTTAACTACTTTTGCAAAGTTGCCGAGGACTCAGAAATTAAACCTCTGTTAGAGATGGCTTTGGCTAAATCAACAGAACATTTAACCACTTTAACAAATGTATTTGAACAAGAACAATATCCCGTACCTATTGGCTTTTCAATGGAAGATGTAGACTTGGAGGCACCAAGACTCTATTCTGATACTTTTTCACTGTATTTTGTTCGTAATCTCGGAAAAGCTGGGATTGCAGCCAACGGAATGGCATTCTCGATGGCCGCTAGAGAAGATATGAGCAAACTCTATGAACACTTTTTACAAGAATCGACGATGATTGAGCGCGAAGCAAAAAAAATTATGCTTTCTAAAGGAGTATTTGTTCGTCCCCCTTACATAGCCACACCTAAACAAGCCGACATCGTGGAAAAAGGGAGTTTTTTAAAAGGATGGTTCGGGGAAAGAAGGTCTTTAACAGCCCAAGAGATTGCCCATATTTTTATGAATTTTAGTAACAATGCACTTGGAAAGGCTTTATTACTCGGCTTTTCCCAAACTGTGCGTTCTGAAGAGGTTGGAAGTTATTTTTTACGAGGAATTGAAATTGCCCGGTCGGTCATGGAAACGTATCGAACTTTATTTGAAGAAAGTACCCTTCCCTCTCCAATGACATGGGATACAGAGGTAAGCGATTCTACAGTTCCTCCTTTCTCCGATAAGCTCATGCTTTTTTATACATGCCAGCTAACCGCAATAGGGATTGGGAATGTTGGGGGCTCACTTGCACTTAGCATGAGACGGGACCTTGCTGCAAAGTATCTCAAGATATTGCAAGAAGCGAGTCTGTATGCTGAAGATGGACTAAATATCATGATCAAAAATAAGTGGTTCGAAAGACCACCGCAGGCCATTGATCGAGAACATTTAGTAAAAGAAAAAAAGCAGTGAAATGAAACAAAGCATAGGGGTCCCTATGCTTCTCAATTATGGGCAAGAGCAAATATCAGCGAAATTTGTTCTTGCCCCTTTAGTCTGTTTGATCCAACCTAAAAACCATTATTCCCCCCGCCCATATCTTTCCGCGTTTGCGCTTTGACTTCAGCCATTTTATCGATTTGTTTATCGGTACTTCCTTCCGGCGGAGTCATGCCCGTTTTCTTTTCGAAATAGACAGCTATTCCCCCGATTAACAACACAGGTATTAGGATTACTAGCCAGATCATAATAGTTATAGCCTCCGTTTGTTTTGTCTAAAGTGACAATGTTGAGAAAAGAGCCTTATAAAAATAGATCCATACTTTCAATGAGGTTGTAATGCTTTGCTTCTTTATATAAGTCATCTTTTAATCTTTTTGCCAGTTTTAATCTTCCTTCTTCAATCGTACGGATTAGTTCTAACCCAGAAGGAAGATGATTCTCATGTAGATACTCTATCACAATTTCCTGATAATCTGTTTCATCAATCGTCTCAAGGACCTTGTAGTCCTCTTCCCTTTCTGCTACTTCTTTTGCAGCGCGGATAATCGCATACAGACTATATAAACCTGCAAAATATTTAGGGAAACCATCGATCCTAAAAAAGATTCGATGATCACCTGATTTACTCAGAAGAAAGGATGATTGAATAAAAGACTCTGCATAAACGGTATGCTTCCCTATTTTCTCAACAATTTCGTATTCATTCTCTTTCGTTAATCTACGAAAACTGTGCCTAATTAATTGTTCTTTGGTGATATACTCCGTTTCCTCCCGCATTACGCACCTCACTTATACGAATTTTATTTAAACCTCTACAAATTTGACCAGTAAAATTGATACATAGTCTTCAAGCTTCTTATATTACTATCATATTCTGAACTCGCTGCTCTTTTCCTGTTATTTATTAGAAAATAAATCCTGCTGACTAATGGACGATGTGCAGGGATAGAAAATGATAAATTGAAAAAATCTCCATTTTAACGAATTTTTAGGGAAACATTCAATCACACTAAGAAAGATATGCAAATAAACGGTATGGTAACCACTCTCATTACCACTAGACTCATCCAAATATCGATAAAATGAGGTGAAAAACCTGCTTTCAAGGGAGTGTGTATAGGCAAACTTAGGATCCAGTCCATTTGTCTATCATTTTGTTAGCAGCTAGAGACATGACAGATAACCATCGTTCTCGCATCGAGCGTAGAAAAAAAATAAAAGATCAACGTTCTTCTAACAAATTTAAGCCCAATAAAGCATTTTGGAAAAGATTCCTCTATTATAGTCTTATCCTTGGAACTGTGCTATTTGTATTTGGAGTGGGGGCGCTGATTTGGATTATTAGCGACGCTCCGAAGTTTGACGAAACGGTATTAAAGGACCCTTTATCCTCTAGTATCTATGCGAGTGATGGGGAAACTCTAATCGCCGAGGTCGGGACAGAAAAACGAGAGGATATTGGAATTGATCAAATTCCAGATGTCTTGAAGGATGCCGTTTTAGCGACGGAGGATGCTCGTTTCTATGAACATCACGGAATCGACGTGAAACGTACCCTATTTGCGATTTTTAAAGTCATTACTACTGGGAACTTAGAGAGTGGTGGCGGGAGTACCATTACCCAACAGCTTGTTAAAAATTCTTTTCTATCGCTTGAACAAACACCAACTAGAAAAGTACAAGAATGGTACTTGGCTCTTCAATTGGAACGAGAATTTTCCAAAGAGGAAATTCTCGAGATGTATTTTAATAAAAATTTATATGGTGGCGATGTTTATGGAGTGGCAAAAGCAGCTGAGCGTTTTTTCGGGTTACAAGCTGATGAACTCGATCAGTTAACACTCGAACAAGCGGCTCTATTAGCAGGAATTCCACAGAGCCCTAATCGATTCATGCCTACAGACGAAGCAAACCTTGAACGCGCAGAAAAAAGAAGAAATATGGTTCTTCACTATATGAACCGTCATGGATACATTTCAAAATCGAAAATGACGAAAGCGCAAAATACACCGATTGAAGATACCTTAAAGATTCAGACCCCTGAAGCCAATAAATATGAAGCATTTGTCAATACCGTTCTAAAAGAAGTACAAGATGAGACGGGGGCGAATCTTTTTGAAGATGGATTAGAGATTTATACCACCCTAGATCCGGAGATTCAACAATTAACGGAAGAAGTTCTAACAACAAATGAATACATCTCTTATCCAGATAATGAGAACCTTCAAACAGCGGTTGTGATTACCGATACACAAACGGGGCAAATCAAAGCGATTGGAGGCGGAAGAAAACAAACCAATGGATATAATTTCGCCACGATGATGAAGCGTCAGCCTGGGTCGACGATCAAGCCGATTCTTGACTACGCCCCAGCGATTGAAAAATTCAAATGGTCGACAGGACATATGATAAAAGATGATAAATATCAATATTCTAATGGAACTCCGATTCGAAACGCGGATCGAAAATATGCAGGAAATAAAACGATTCGATACCACCTAGTATGGTCGCGTAATGTTCCAGCTTTAAAAACCTTTCAGGAAGTCGGAGCGGAGGATGCGACCGAATTTGCTAGAAGTCTTGGCTTCCCAATTGCAGATGAGCAAAAAGAAAATGAATCGAACTCTATTGGTGGAATCGATGCGGCTTCCCCGCTCGTCATGGCCGGTGCTTATGCAGCTTTTGGGAATGGTGGTTATTATATTGAACCACACACAGTTACTAAAGTTGTCTATGCTGATGGACGGGAGGAAAATTTAGCCCCTACCGAGGAAATAGTGATGGAGAGTTCCACCGCGTTTTTAATTACCGATATGTTACGTTCGGTTGTCGATACTGGTACCGGAGTGAAGGCGAATATCCCACGTCTAGATTTGGCTGGTAAGACTGGCACGACCAACTTTGAGCAACAAACCGTTGATAAATTCGGTTTACCGAATGGTGCGGTAAGGGATTCTTGGTTTGTGGGATATACTCCTCAATATACGGGGGCAGTGTGGACAGGATTTGATAAAACCACATCTTCTGATGACTATTTAAATAACACCACCGATGATATCTCTTTGCTTGTATTCAAAGCCATTTTCTCTGAAGTAGCGACAAGCACACAAACTTTTAAACAGCCGAAAAGTGTTGGGAAATTAGGAAATGAATATTACGTAAAAGGTGGCGAAAAACCACGGCCACCGAAACCTGAAACCCCAACAGATTTTAATGCAACATATGATGAAACAACAGATCAGATTCAATTAGCATGGAACCACACTTCAACTAGCGGTTTAGAAACAACCTTTGAAGTTTCTTATACAGTAGACGGAAATACCACAACTTTAACGTCTACGAATGAGACAAATGCAGCCCTAGCTAATCCTGCAAAAGGAAAAACCTATACCTTTACAGTCGCGGCACATGCGGGTGTCGTAAAAAGTGAATCAGCTTCTACTTCGATCACGGTGGAAGAGCAAGTACCAGCGAGCCCAAGTAATTTACAAGCAACCTATGACCAAGCATTGGATCGCATTGTGATTTCTTGGCAACCTGGAAACGAAGCGAAAAACGTTCAATATACGGTTTATTTTACAGTTATTGGATTTACACAAAATTTAGCACCAACAAGCGAATTACAAGCAACCTTGATGGGGCCTCAACCAGGTCAAACGTATACCATCAATGTGACGGCAACCAATGAATTTGGTTCGAGTGAAGCTGCAACTACTTCTGTTAACGTTGACTTCCCGCCTGAAACGGGGATTTGGAGCGAGTTTGGAGAGGAAATTACTCCATTGCCTTAGACAAAAAAGGGCACCAAGTAAAATGGTAACGGGTTCTGCTTTGAAGTTCAAAATAGGAATAAACATTGCTTTTCGTATAGTAATTCGTACCAAAATTAAACAGCAATTTTGCAAGGGAATCAGAAAAGAAAAATACTTGCAGATATACGCTCCAAGTTATTTTTATCCCAAGATAAACACCAGTTAGCGATTTCCAAATCTTCAAGAATTGCCATCAAGAAATTGACTAAATAAGGGGAGAAATTCCTCTTATTATGAAAAAAGCACGAAAAATGGAGTAAATAGGGGGAAAGATTCCCCCTATTTACTCCAAACCCATGCAAATGAACCATTTTGCTTTGCCTTAACGGGAAAAATCCCCCTTATATCCTCCGAACCTAGCCCTATTCTGAAGCTTAACGGGAAAAACTCCCCTTATTTTAACATCAGGTCTCAATCAAGGATAAGAAAGAATATCTGCTTCATTATGCTGCCTCTCAGACAGGTACCTCCCCTGTTAGTTAAATATCATTTGTAGCACACCATTTAGCACCCGAATTTTCATGCTGCCAAAAATAGATTCGGTTTTTTGCAACAGCTCACAATTCCTGCGGCCACCTGGTCACTGGTCACTAATAACGCCGATGGCCGTGCTCCATCTTAGACCATCCTCAAAATAAAGACACTCGTCGATGATATAGTCAGGCTGATAAGATAAAACAAAAGGGACGGACCTTTTGCTTCCCCAGCCAGCCCAAAACTGACAGGAAGCAAAAGAACCGTCCCTTATTCATTAATCTTGATTTTCCGGTTTTTAAATGACCCGGAATGTTCTAGAGTGATCTGTGCTTCTATTGACTTAATGCTATTTTCTTGAAGGAGATTTTCTTGGTTTTTGAGCTTTTTCCAGTCAGCGTGATGCTTTCGATACAACTGATGCTCCAAGTTCAAGAAATCAATATCATGTTCCAAACCTAATTGATATAATTGCCTCACTTCAGTAATAATTCCCTTCTTTACGAACTCCTCCATTGCATCCACATTGGTTGTGTCGTTCTTCATGCGATTACTGACGACCCCATTAGCAAGGTAGCGAATGGTAAATTGAAAGTTTCCACCTTGTTTTTCAGGTTGGATTTTGACCATTTGATCTTCAAGCACGGCAATAAATTCAGGGCTTTTTTCATTCGGCAAAAGTAAGGAGGCCCGAACGGTATCCGGATTTAGCCAGCGCATCCCTTTTAATTTTTCATAAGGAAAATAGCCTTTGTACTTCTGATTATCAAGAAAGAACGCCCCATCAATCGCTAGTTTTGCCTCGCTCTTTTTATTCTTCTTCCACTGTGTGTCATCAATCGTGAGCGAAGGAATATAAGTAGTCCGACCAGGTTCAAAGAATCCACGTGCAAATTTATTTAACTTTACTGGCTGGATCGTCGAGCTTTGCTCATAGGAACTTTCTGGACTATGCAAAATAGTATTCAAAGAGTTTTGGTTAAAAAAACCTGTAGTAGAAAGGATATCAACCAATGATTCCTTCGTCCCAAAAAGCCATGGAGTCGGGCGAAATTCATAATAACGTGTCAAACCATCAAAGACACTGCCCATGCCTTTTTCTAGTACATCTTCACTCATAACAATAGCGGTAACATGGGCCCAAAGTATCTTTTCTTGTGCAGTATGATAGGCTTTAAAAAAGGCATCGATAAACGTTTTTCCGGTTGTTTCAGAAACATAAATATCAGGTGACGCTTTTTCACCGCCTTCACTTTTCGCAACAGAGCCTAACCCAATCATTTGAATAAAAACATGAAATTGCCCATCGCGGTAGTCGACGCCAATAGCAGTGGCGAAGTTTTGATTTTCAATTTCACTGATGTCATTGTCACAAGCCGTACCAATAAGGAGACAAAGAAAAAGAATGGTCGTAAAAGTGATCATTGATTTTCGGTTCATACTATTTTCTCCGCTTCTGGATAAATGAGATTCCGAATTTTCTTCGGTCAAACGGGTTTACGAACAAAGCCGCTAAATATTCTTTAAATGTTAACGAAGCCACTGGTTCGAGATAGGCGATACTAAATGACTCTAATTTTGAAAGATAAATAAGAATGCTAAAGAATCCGAGAAATACCCCGTATATTCCTAAAAAAATTGAGAGTAATAATGTATAAAGACGGAGAATACTTACGGTTCCAACCAAAGATTGATTCACAAGCGTATAGCTGGCAACTGCCGTTAACGCAATAATCACAATCATTGTCGGTGAAGCCAGACCCGCTCGAATCGCAGCATCCCCAATAATGATACCCCCGACAATCGACACCGTTTGACCAAGAACCGTGGGCATACGAACCCCCGCTTCTCTTAACAATTCAAACAACCCGAGAATAAAAATGGCTTCAAGTCCGATTGGCAAGGGCAGCCCTTCGCGTGAAACCACGACAGTAGCTAATAAGGCGAACGGCAATTGGTCAATATTAACAGAAGACAGCGAAACCCAAAATCCCGGGAGGAAAATGGCCACCACTAAGCCAACAAGCCGAATAAACCTTCCAAACATTACAAGATAGTAAGGAAAATGGATGTCCTCAGGCGATTTTATGACCTCAAAAATGTTCGTTGGACCAATTAATACCGAGGGTGATCCATTTACAATTAAAATAAATCTTCCACGTATCATGCTTTCAATGACAAAATCTGGCCGAGTCACATAATCGAATAATGGAAACAAAGAAAGCGAGCGGTCGGAAAGCCATTGCTCTAACTGACCACTGCTTGTAACACTTTCGCCTTGAAAGTCATTAAGTCGCTTTCTAACTTCTAGAATGATGTCTGGATTGGCTTTGTCATTTAGATAAAGCAGCGAAACTTCCGTTTTACTCAGCGAACCTACGGTAAAAGATTCACAATAAAGTTCTGCCGACTTCATTCTTTTACGAATCAAGGAAATATTTACATTCATCTCTTCGGTAAAACTATCCTTCGGTCCTTTAATCGAAACCTCTGTATTGGATTCCTGTGGACTTCGTTGAGGCACCTTGCTCAGATCAAACACATGAAAAAACGGGGTTCCTTCCCGAAACACAATCAGTGAACCTGAAAACACCAGATTCACCACTTCATCCATGCTTTTTATATGTTGGACAGGTGGAAGCACTTCCGCATGACTTCGTGGTTCTTCCTTACTAATAACTACAAGAATTCGGTTAAAATACTCATTTAACTGCGTAGAATCAAGCATTCCCTTACAATAAAACGCCTGGAGATTTTTGCTTTTTTCAATGGGAATAAATTCAATATCATCATAATGCCGAAAAAAGCTTTTTATTTCATCCCGTGTCAATGTTCCTTTTGCTAAGAACTGATCGAATACCTTCATGTTCATATGATTTGGGTTCCTTTCTTTAATGGCAAGTAGCTAATAATCAATAAAGCCAAAGAAATGAAGACCGCACTAATCAAAGCACCTGGATAAAAGTATTTTCCGATGATGGTTTGCACCCACATATCACTGAGCGGGAGTAGCGTCAATAATCCTAAAGAAAGCGAAGCCACGACAAAGACATGCTTTTTTTTAGAATCTGAAGAATGACCTTTCATCATATCACCTAGCAGATAGAGACCTAAGGAAACCCGGATGATCTCGCCACTTAATAATTGAAAGACCGCCAGGAAGTCTACATGAGAAATATATTCTCCCAAGGTAATGAGACGCCATTGTTCAAAGGCTGGGAAGCGCATATCAGATGCAACTGCTGGACCAAAAGAAGACAAGGAACCCATGGTTGGCCCGAGAATCAAGCCAACTAAAATAGTGATGAGCAGGAATAGATTTATCAACGAAAACGACTTTTTTAAATGATGCTGGAGAAGCAAGAGCACAAGCAAATCTGCGCTGCCTCCAAGAATGGTGATGGTCGATTTTACTATGGGAGAATAGCCATCAACAAGGACAGGGAAAAGATAGGCGTAATCTTTTTCCGGAAAAGTGAACCAAGCGACAAAAATCCCAAGCAACCAAACAATCGGCAATAAAAAGGCTGAAACATAGACAATCGATTTTAACCCATTATAAGCGGACCAAACACTAATTAATAGAAACGGCAGCATCACAACAAAGGACGGAGTTCGCGGTAGAAAATAGATATTAATGGATTGAATTAAATCATAAAAAGAAATCGCACTTATCGTGAAAACATAGGCCGTAAATAAACCGATAAAAACACGGGAAGTCACACCCCCTGCACGTGCTTTAATCCAATCAGCAAGACAGAGTCGCTGTTGATTTTTTTTCATAATTAAATAGAGGACAAACCCCCATAACAGTAAAAACGGATAGGCAATTAAAACGCTGATCCAAGCATCCCGTTTTCCTAGTGTGAGCAAATGGGGCATGATGAGCACATGATTGGAAATACCGATAAAAAGAATGAGGACAAAAAGTAACTGAGTACGAGAAAAATGCATATAAACACCACCAAATAATTTCCCACTGTTGTTAGAGTTTGTTTGTGTTTCCAAATTATGCATAGAACTAGTAGTTTTAAACTCAGCCATGGGGCTTAGGGGCTTAAGTCGGGACAGGTCTCTAACTGTGTCCTTTTGGACATATCCAATATTAAAATACGTTGGGGCTACACAATGATTCACTATTTCTAGACTTCAGCCATACGCCGGCAGCTAGAAGCTTATCATCCGAGGGGCTAGGCGCTGGAGCTAATGGTTTATCATTTCCAACGAAAATAAGCAGAGGTTGCCTCTGCTTATTAAAATGAACACCGTAATTTTGATAGAAAATCCCTTAAGCAAAACTAATCAGAATTAATATTGGAGAACGGCTTTGGTGAATTCCGTAAAATCTTCTAAATGACTCTCGATAATCTTTTGTAAGATAACGATGTTTAATTCTTGATAATCATGAACTGCGATATTCCGAAACCCAACCATCGCCTGCATTCTTTGGGAGAGAGTGGTTGAGATAATTCCTTTTTCGGCTAACAATGTAAAAGCTTCTCGACTTTTTTGAGGTAGACCTAATTTATTTTCCGCTACTATATGCATTGCTAGATCAATGCTAGCTTCACAAGCTCGTTGAAGGTTCAAAATGATGGAATCTTGTTTCGTATAATTTTTTAAGTTTACGGGATTGTTTTCATATTCCTCATGGATTCGTCTCAAACAACGTTCAACTATACTAATTTTATTTAGAATGACATCATTTTTCATGAATGGATGCTCCCGCTTTCGTTAATCTTGTCTAATATTGGAGCGCGCTCTTCGTTTAACTTTGCGTACATTTTTAGAATTTTCATCTCAAATCGGGACTTTTCTCGATCATCCTTATTATAAATGACTTTCCCCGTACTAATCACTTGAGCCTGAAAAACAGTACTTGCCTGATTTAAATCAATAAGGTCGACATCTCGATTTAGTTTAGAGGCAATATCTTGAGAAAGTAGGAATAGCTCATACTTATCTAGCTTTTTATCCTTGCTTAAAAATGCTATATCAATGTCACTATCAGGATGTTCGGTCCGCTTTACATAAGAACCAAATAAGTAGATTATAAATGGAGAAGCAGTTTTACTTAATGCATCGATAATCATCTGTTCCAGTTTTTCACTCAATGACCAACGCCTCCATTACTTTTTACTTATTGTACCAAAAATGAAACCACAGTGTCTTGTTTTGGCCTAGTTAGTGATTCAACCTTTTACCCTTTTTCCATTCTTCTAAGAATACCGTTTATGTACCGATCAAGTAAAACAAGAAAAAAGTCGCTAAAATAGCCACCTTTCTCTTGCCTAATTGTGCACAATCTGCAATTTAATTAACTCTATGATTTTCTTGTCATCACCAGGGTCAACATAAACTAGCTTCGTATTATTAATAATCTCTGTATAGAATTCTTCACCAGCGGGATACACACCATCCCAGCGAAGTGGAACATTATATACATTAATCGTACCATCGCCGTTGCCACTATAAGTGACAGATCCATCTATTAAGCGAGAACCCGCTAATTGAATCACGTCTTCTCGATAGGTGGCGCTCGTCTCATCATCCGGATTTAGTGGTTCGCCAGCTGCTATATGCCAAACATTTAATTCATCTAACTCTTGATTCGGACCTAGTTGCAACCAAACACGAGCATATTCAATTTGTTCACTCGAATACTGGGAAAGGAGATCTTTCTCTTCGACTTTCTTTTCGGATGAAGCATCATCTGAATCAGTCATAGCTTCTTCAGTTGAACCATCGTTCGTGTCCTCTATCGACTTCTCGTTACCATCTACTTCTACAACAGAACCATTTTCTGAGACAGAAGGTTCCGCCTTCGTTTCTTCATTTGCGTTATCTGCACATCCCACCAGCATGAGAAAAGCCATGCTAAAATAAAGAATTTTCGTTCGTGTTTTCATTTATTAGGACATTCCTTTCATGATTGCCATAAAATTTGTACCGTACAACTTTACTTCTATACATAGAGAAATAGTCCAACACTTATACTTACGAATGAATAGCCAACCCAATTCTTATAGTAATTGTATAGATTATTAACAGCAAGGATCCAACCCGAGACTTCCGAGGTTCTGCAAGACTATCACAGTCGAGTTCCCCCCTCTTAATTTTGTTGCATACCTGACGATAGGTACGTGGCCTTGAACAAATTTATACGTATTAGGAAGCAGAAGAACCGTCCCCTCGCTTCCTCTTTATGAAAACAACACAGGTTACGGTTAACGCTAGGATTAGTCCGATAATAATATTTATCATTTTTGTGGAGGTTTCCGCTTCTTCAGGCTGGCTTTGTGAGGCCTTCACTGTTGGTAGGCTTTGTGAAACTTCCACTGAGTCATTTAGTATAGGAATTGTTGCGATAAAATCTTGATTTCCGATTGTGATTTCGAGCGTTCCGTCTTCTGTAATGTTCTCGTACATTTTTTCACCATCAGCGATTGGAAAGGCATAGGTATTGTTTGTGATGTATGTAAAATCATTTTGCACATACTCTTTCCCCTCTGGGATTTCGATGAGCTTATATTGGGTAAAAGCAGAGTCAAGCAGCTCGACTGTATCAGAATAAGCGATAGTTGAAGACGGTCCTTTTAAAACCACAACAATCACAGACATGCCGTCTCTATTAGCCGTTGTAATTAAAGTATTTCCAGCTTCGTCAACAAAGCCAGTTTTTCCACCGGTAACTCCTTCATATGGTCTTTCCCTCATTAATTTATGATGGGTAAACAGGGTGGTGTCCCAAGCCTGACCGTCCCATTTTAATTCCTCTGTGCCAAAAATGGTGCGGAATTCTGCATTCTTCATCGCATATTGTGTTATTTTCGCTAAATCTTTGGCTGTCGTTACATGATCAGGGTCGAATAATCCATGAGGATTTTTAAAATGTGTATCTTCAAGCCCAATCTCTTTCAAATATAGGTTTAGATGATTCGCATAATTTTCTACCGACCCATCGATATGCTCCGCAATCGCTACGCCTGCATCATTCCCCGAATTGATCAGCAATCCTTGAACAAGCTTTTTCAAG
The DNA here is from genome assembly GCF_900109925.1 of Mesobacillus persicus. GTDB lineage: Bacteria > Bacillota > Bacilli > Bacillales > Cytobacillaceae > Mesobacillus_B > Mesobacillus_B persicus. The sequence continues at coordinate 13,241 of NZ_FOBW01000029.1, forward strand.
GGAACTTTCTCCCCTACTTCTAAATAAACTCTTGTACCGTCTGCGTTTCGAGCACGTTCACTCACCGTAACCATGTCTTCGAGATTTCCGTTTTCAATCGCATAGATGGCCGTGGCAACCTTTGTTAAGCTCGCAGGATACATTAGCTTATCCGCGTTCTTTTCATATAAAACCCTGCCACTGCCTTCTTCCATCACAATATATGCTTCACACTTTATATTCGGCCTTTCATCCTGCGCGAGTACGTTCGAAGAAACAAACATCAACAACAAGAAGTGGATGATAAAAGCAATTATCATTCTTTTCATCAAGCGCCTCCTTCCTATCTATTTGGGACAAGTACATGTCTCTGCGCTTTTGTCTGATAAGTTTAATAATAGACTCCTTGACTCGATTTTTCTACCACTTTCTTACATTAACTACAAAAAGGAAGAGAAGGAATCCTTTACCCTTTTTTCTATTCAGATGTTTGAAGGACCCTGTTTATTGTCCATACTTTTAATAGGAATAAAGAGGAAAGAGGTAATCACATGTTATCAGGAAAAGTCCTTTCTGTTGTTTCGGGTAAAGGCGGAGTTGGTAAGTCAACGGTGGCCGCCAATCTGGCTGTTTCCCTAAGCAGACAAGGGAATGCCGTGGGTTTAATTGATTTCGATATTTATGGAAGTAGCATTCCTAGTATGCTGAATATCAGCAATGGACCAAAATCTATGAACAATCGAATTATTCCTGTCGAGTCACATGGGATCAAAGTGATGTCCATGGGCTTTATTGTAAAAAATAATGACCCGGTCGTATGGCGTGGACCGATGTTAGGAAAGGTCATCAATCATTTTATCGATGACGTGATTTGGGGACCGTTAGATTATGTGGTTATTGACATGCCACCTGGCACTGGAGATGTCGCGATGGATGTTAGCCGTCTTATTCCTAGCTCACATCAACTGCTAGTCACCACCCCCCATCCAACAGCTTCCCATGTCGCAGAGAGAGCTGGAAAAATGGCTGCCAATCAGCATAACATCTTAGGCATCATTGAAAATATGTCGTACTTTCAGCCGCCTGATTATGATGCAAAGTATTATATTTTTGGGAGAGGCGGGTCAGAGAAGCTAGCAACCGACCTCGGGACAAAGATCATGGCTCAGCTCCCTTTATTAGCACCGGAAGAAGATGACTTCGAACCATCTATTTATAAAAAAGGATCGCTTCTCTTCGATAAATACGAGGAACTGGCGAATAACGTACAAGATTCTACTGCATAACAAAAGTGCTAGCCATGCAAAAAAACAATTCACAAATAAAAAGAGCAGGGCAACCTATTGGAATTTGCCCTGCTCTTTTTCGTTATTCCTACTTGCCTTCTTTGACACTCAACAAATAGACGGAAAAAATCCGCTTAATTTTTAAATAGAATTAAAAGTAGCCAAAATAAGCGGAGAAACTCCGACTATGAACCCGAAAAACGTGAAAAAGTGGGTTTTTATCTGCATAACCGGAAAATCTCCCCTTATATCCGTCGAAACGAGCTACATTCTGCATTTAACCGGAAAATCTCCGCTTATTTTACTTTCGCTTTAAAAAGAGCCCGTTACCCTTTTGATGTCAGCTTTTTTAACGCCCTAACACATCGTTTTTATAACTGTTTAATAATTCATTCACGGTCTTTTTGTCTTCCTCGGATAACCCGTGCTCATTCATTGTCGCCATAAAATGTCCAATCATCGTGTCAAAATGTTCATCGTTCATTTCGAGACCTTGATGGGCTTTGGCAATTTCTTCTTTAGAATATTTTTGCTCACCCATTCCATGGGCCATAAAGGTCTCTGGATGATGCTGAAAACGTTCTTGATCATGACCTTTAAAAAATTGGCTCAAAAGATCATCGGCATGAATCTTTGAAAAAAACTCTTTGATGACCGACTTGCTATTTTCCTCATTAAATTGCATCTTTTTTCCTCCTTAATGATCCATGACTTTATCAATTTTTCTAAACACCCAATACGTGATGATGGTCAACACGAACATAAAGCCGAGTGCGATCATATAGTAAGATAAATTTTCAAAATGACCTGCAAGATATTCTTCTGCCATATATTGGACAAGAATAATTTGAATCGTTAAAAGACTCATGAAAACCCACCATGCCATCTTCATGTCAAAAGCCCCCTAATGTTGTGCTTGGCTGATTCCTACAGCATAGATTTTATTGTTTTTAATTTTCAAATCGATTGATGGTAAAGCCCGTTGAGGCGGCCCGGCAATGACAGAGCCGTCATCTACATTAAAGAAACCATGATGGCATGGACACTCCAAGTGACCTTCTTCCGGTTCCCAGAAAACCGGGCACATTAAATGAGTACATTTGATGTTATAGGCTCTATATTCATTTTCCGATAAACGAATGACCAATGCTGGATCATTCTCATCTGGATACGAGAAACCGAAACTTTCGCCAATTTTAATATCGTCTGTATTGGCGATAAACACCTCGGACTCATGTGCTTCTTCCTCGCGGTTCCCAGATAATGCGATTAAAGGAGTGGAGCTTACAAAGAACACCCCCATTAACGATAGAGTAGAAGCAATAAACCCTCGGCGGTTCAAATCTAGTTCACGGTCTCTTCGAATATTGAACGCGATTTTCCGGAGAAATTCTTCTGTTTTTCTCATTGTTAAACACCTTCGCCTTCCCTATAACCAAATTGGTTTGTTTCCGTATCCGGTAGACCAATCACTGTTCTAGTTTCAATGATTGTTCCACCAAAATCCCATTTGAATTGGACAGGTTTAGGCGGTTCATTTTTCATTGCGTCTTCATCCACAAAACGGATGGTATCCGTTGGACAAACACTTGCACACATCGGCGGCCGCCCTTTTGAAGTCCGGTCATAACACATATCACATTTGTACATCACTTTTTTCTGATCATCCACTTTTGGAATGCCAAACGGACAGGCATATGTACAATTTTTACAGCCAATGCACTTTTCCAGTGAGGCAGACAACACTGTTCCATCTGCTGCAATTGAAATCGCCTGAACCGGGCAAGACTCCGCACATGCCGGAGTGACACAATGCATGCATGGAGTTGGCGAGGTGGCCACGGTTTCACCAGGATTCAGTTCATCTACGAACATCCTCGACAGATGGTCATGTCCCGAACACTCTTCACAGCCAATGACACATGCTTTACACCCAATGCAACGTTCATAATCGATATATAAAACCTTACCCATGCTTTTCACCTACAGTTTGTTTGACTTTTTCTAGTTTAACGGCACACACTTTGAACTCTGGGATTTTTGACTTCGGTTCGAGTGCCGGATTGGTTAGATGATTAATCGCCAAGGTTTTGCCCCAATGGTATGGAACAAACACCATGTCTTCGCGCGTAATTTTCGTGATTTTCGCTACAAGTTCAATGCTTCCACGCGGGCTGGTGACCTTTACGGTTTCTCCATTTGAAACTTGGTATTTTTCTGCTAACTTTGGATGAATTTCTACATATGGATCAGGGCAAAAAGCTCGTAGTGAATCAATTCGCCGTGTCTGATTTCCACTTAAGTAATGGAAAACCACCCTTCCTGTCGTCAATATAACAGGATATTCCTTGCTTGTTTTCTCATTTGGACCTTTGTATTCAAAGGATAGAATCCTTGCTTTCCCATCTGGAAAATTAAATTTTAAATCCTCAAACAGTCTCGGTGTTCCTTCCGACTCTTCTGACGGACATGGCCAGAAAACGCCTTGCATTTTATCTAATTTTTCATAAGAGATACCAGAATAATCAGCAATTCCGCCTTTACTTGCCACACGAAGTTCGTTAAAAATCTCCTCAGGAGAGTTAAACTGGAAGTATTGCCCACGACCAAGTCGTTCGGCAATTTCACAAATCACTTTCCAATCTCGTTTCGATTCCCCCGGAGTACGATCAATCCCTCTTAATCGTAAAACGCGGCCCTCAACATTCGTCGTTGTCCCATCATCTTCGACCCAAACAGTTGATGGCAGGACCACATCCGCCAATTCAGCAGATTCAGATAAAAACATATCCATACAAACAAAGAAATCTAGACTTTTCAGATATTCCCCGACATCTCGGACAGAGGGAGAAGAAACAATTGGATTGCTACAAACCAGCAATAATCCTTTAATTTCCGTTCCTAATGCTTGCAGCATTTCAAACGCTGATAAGCCTGGTCCAGGAATTTCTGATTCATCAACTCCCCAAACACCAGCAACGTACTCTCTTGCCTTCGGGTCCGTGATTTTTCGAAAACCTGGGAGCTGGTCGGTCTTTTGGCCGTGTTCTCTTCCACCTTGGCCATTTCCCTGTCCTGTGAAGGTAGCAACCCCAGAACCTTTTCTCCCAATCTTGCCAGTTACTAAACATAAATTTGTATAACTAGAAACCGCATCCGTTCCGGTAGCATGCTGCTCGACACCGCGGGCAAACATCGTAAATCCGTTCTTCGCCTGACCAAAGATTCTCGCAGCCGTTATAATTTTTTCAACCGCAACCCCTGTTATTTCGGAAACGTATTTGGGATTATAAGATTGAACCAATTCCTTTAACTCCTCAAAACCCGTTGTGTGATTATCAATAAAATCTTGGTCGACCAAGTCTTCTTTTATCATCACATGCAATAAGCCATTGGCTAAGGCGACATCTGTTCCTGGACGAAGGTCTAAATGCACATCGGCTACAAGAGCGGTTTTCGTCTGCCTAGGATCGACGACAATCAGTTTGGCTCCTCGATCTCTTGCTCCCCAAATATACGGCATCGAAAGTGGGTGGCATTCTGCCGTATTCGAACCGGCAAGGAGTAAGACATCGGCAAATTTTATGTCCGACCATGGGTTCGTACCGCCGCGGTCAATTCCTAGACTTTGGTTAAAACCAACAGAGGCAGAACTCATACAGTATCTGCCATTGTAATCGATATTTTTCGTTCCAAGTCCAATCCGGGCAAATTTCCCCATCAAATAACATTTTTCATTTGTCATCGAAGAGCCGCTATAGATCCCAAACGCATCTTTCCCATGCTCCCCCTGGATTTCTTGAATCTTGGAGACAATTAGATCCATGGCTTCATCCCATGTCGCTTTCTCCAATTTTCCATTCTTTCGAATCAATGGGTGAAGGATGCGTTCTTGGTGCTCGGCTTGGCGATAAGCAGCTACGCCTTTCGGACATAGTCTGCCTCCATTCATCGGAAAATCATATCTAGGCTCTACTCCTACAACCGATTTGTCCTCTTTTTTTACACGGATATTCATCCCACATTGCATTCCACAAAAACAACAATGCGTGGAGATTAGTTCCTCCCCGTCTCGTTCAATTGGGTCATAATCTCTTTGGGAATATTCCTTATTTTGTGCATGTCCCATTTACCGTTGCTCTCCCTTCTTTAGCTGCAAGCCATTTTTTCCATTCGGTTCGACGATCAGGTGCGCTTGTCCTAATTCTATTTTTGCTCCGTATCCACCCAAGCGGTGAGCGACCCTCCGACAATCGGCACACATATCGGAGAAATGGAGGTTCGTATGATCGATTGGTGTAGACAAATGCCTGTTCGCTAACGTAGTTTGTACATCTGAAATCTGCATGGCCGTTGCGTAATCCCTTCCACATCTTGCACATTGTTTCTTCTCGTTCATTTCATGATACATAGGGACCATCACCGCTAAAAATCGCAGTGGTAAGTGCCAAAACTTACTGAATGGGAAATAAAGCAGAAAAACAATGACCGTCACTTGGTGGGCTAAAGCTATCCCTAAATAGAAGGCTCCTTCCATCCAAATCGCTGAAACCGTTAAAAGCGAACCAGTAATCGAAATCGCAATCAGGAGAAAAAGTGGGAAAAAGTCATATTCCTGTGACTGCTCGACAATTTTCTTTTGATCGGTCAGCCGGCGATACAGGGCCATGCCACAGCCGATAATTGTCAAAATCCCCGTCCAATTTAATCCATGATAAATCGCGAGCGCTACTGCTGAATCGGCCACCATCCGAAACAACGGAATTCCAAATACAACCGCTTCATACACCTTCGGCTCGACTAGTTCAAAGTGAAGCCAATTCAGAACAAGAGCAAAGGTAATTGCAAACGATAAAAGCACACCCCAAGAAATCAACATATGCTGTGCCCAACGATACAGCGTTCGTTTGCGGATAAACCGCTGTTCAACAATATTCGTATACAATGTTTTTACAACGAACATGAAACCTTTTGGACTAAACATCATTTTAATGCCCTGTTTCCAGAGTCTTCTTGTCGGTGGTCGTAACGTCCAAGAAGTAATGCGAATCGTTAACAATACGAAACACAAGATGGTCGCCCATAAATAACCATATAAAGCCGTATCGAAATACCCAAACGCCTCAGAGCCAAAATAAATCGAAAAGAATAATACAACGAGAACGATAAACACATTTCTAGCCGATTTCTTTGAAAATAAGAACGAATCGTCTTCATAAGGATAATAATTCATTACGCTCGAACTCCTTCTAGTGAATGTCAAAATTTAGTATAACCAGTAATATTTTTGTAATTCTGTTTTTATTTATTTATATAAAAAAGGGGCTAGGTGCTGGAGCTAGTTGCAGTGAACATACACGATTTTTCCATACAACAAAAAAACGACAGATTCCTGTCGTTTCAATGTGGTGAATATTTGATTAACAAAATAGAAAGGCTCTTTTCTCAATTGTTGCTTTTGAAGATAAAATAGGAATAATATAGCTATCAATTTTTCACGGCAATATATACTTAGTAGATGAGAAAAGAGCATGCAAACTTAGTTTAAACGTATAAAATGGTTATTTCTGAGTTAATCGGCTTTATGTTATATTAAAAGCCCTTGTCCTATAGATTACTTCTACTGTAGAGAAAATGATTTGAAGAGCTAGGTTGCCATGCACGTACTACACTTTTAATTTCTCCGTTAAGATAATCTTTTCTATTTTCAGCATTATGGAAAGGACGTGAAGAAATGTTTCGTGAGGGGAAGAGCATTTTGAATATTTATCATAGTGATGCTGAAAACAACTGGCAATTGCTTCCCTGGCTTCATAATCAAAACAGTGAAAATCAACGATGGGAAAGTATAGACCTCCGCCTAAAGGGAGCAATGTCCCTACGACGACGTCACCTCTATTGGGGGATATTGGGTTAGAATGACAAATCGTTACTTCCGAAAGGTCCTGGGTTAATAGATCAATTACTAGAAAATGACGTTCATTATACTTGTGACCAATGAAATAAAATTTCGGAACCGATTTATCACATTTCTCTAGCCAAGAGGCCATGAAACGCCTAGTACTATACCTTACATGATTTACAGTTAAATACTCGTCAACGCAACTAACCATTTTTTGTGCGGATTGATACATGATTTGCCACCAAAACATGTTGTCTAGCAAACTTTGTCGAGTTAGCACATTTGGACTAGACTCCTCAACAAATGCCTCTAGTTCCATAAGATTTTCATCATTATAAAACTCATCATAAGCAAAAATCACAAAGTCACTAAACACCTCATTAAGCATTTTTTCTCTTAAATTTTCAGCAACTGGGTAACCCTCCCGAAATGTTTTTGCCTTTTCCTCAGTTTGAACCATTCTTACCAAGTTCTCTTCAATTTTGCTATTTTTCATTCAATCATTCCTTTTTAATGTGAATGGAAAACAATTAAATTTATGTCATGAATACAAGGATGTGCTGATACAGGTTATATTTTGTACAGGGGCACGATGGGATAGAAATATTGTGGGAAATTTAGAAGAATGTTAAGTGGAGTAACACTGAATATATTATATCATTCGCTTTTTACTCTATGGTAATTTAAATTGTAGTTCACAAAATTGTCATGACACACGAAAATAGGACAACCACTGTCCCTTTCTGCTTTACCTTTAACGATTACTTAATATTGAATATGGGGTCTATTGCCAGTTCAAGGAGAACAGACCCCATTGTTCATTTTAATTCGCAGACTCCAATAATTTTTTTCTTTCCTCTTTAATATTTAAAAGTTCTTTGCTCAGGTCTTCATTCTGTTCTTTTAATTTGGTAACCATTTCAGATACATCGTTCTTCGTTTTCATGACTTGTTCATAACAATCAGTAATCTGACCATGGACAAACCAATCAAAGATTAGGCCATCAAAGAAATAATCAGCAAATGTGAGCAATCCATCAACTTCCAAATTTGTTTTATAATGATTTTCTATATCTAAGAGTTCATCTTGGAAATAGCGCAATTGTTTCTGAACCCGGTGGATATGTCCCTTCGCCTCGTCCATATGGCTATGTTTCACTGCGGTTGATATGAGACCCCCGCCAAACATATCAAAAGTCGACCAACCTTTCGCTGAATCTAATGATTGTATTGCATCATTAAGTGTTACTAAACTTTTCTCTCCTGCTTCAATCGCTTCTTGATATTCTTTTAGATTGCTAGAGAGCTCCGCTTCTAGCTCTGTTAAAACATAGAGTTCCTCGCTCCAGATGGATTTGGTATCATGGATCAGCTGTTCCTTCGTTTTTAAAATTTCTTTATACTTATATTCCGCATCCGCAACGTGACCCAGTTGCTCTTTATAGGCCTGTATTTCCTTCTCTACGTCTTCAATCGTTTCCAATGCTTCTTTGTACTTTAACTTAACAGCCAAAACTTCTTGTTGTTCTTTATCTAATTTTTCTAACTTACGACCAGTAATCGTGTAAAAAATATTGGTTAATGTAAAACCTTCCAAGCGCTCTACGTCTTCTTCCTCTTGTAATAATTGCCTTTTGAAATCCTCTTGTTTCTTCTGCTCTTCATTTAAAAACGCTTCGGCACGCTGCATGTGGTCTTCATATTTCTTTTTCTTACGCAGATTTTCCTTTACTTCTTGAAGCTCTTTGTTTAAGTCAGTGAACATATTAACCTCCTTATAGGACAGTCCATTGTCCCAGTTATAATCCATTACGAGAGATGAACGTGTAAGAAGAAAAGATCCGCCTAAAGCAAAGGGACGGACCTTTTGCTTTCTTTATATACTAAAACAGATTATTACATAAGAACAAATAATATAATGCTAGTTATTGGATTAAATATTGCTTTAATTATGATTAGAATTAAAGTTTTAATCCAACTACTAAGATTATAATGCTCCATACTGGCATTAAATCATCTTTCAGTTAGATTATCATCTCTATAGATGTGTTTTACTCCGAGCACTAGAATAGTATCTCTTGAATAATTAGTGTTAATCGTAGTACTAGTATTATTCTGATGTATTTCTATCAAAAGCGCATCTATAAGAGGTGAAATTACTTAAAGATTAAAGAAAAATGACCTTTTTTAGAAAAACAAAAAAAGAACAGCTGTCAAATCAGCTGTTCTTTCATTTTGCCTGGCAACGTCCTACTCTCACAGGGGGAAACCCCCAACTACCATCGGCGCTGAGAAGCTTAACTTCCGTGTTCGGCATGGGAACGGGTGTGACCTTCTCGCTATCGCCACCAAACAATTTCTTAAGACATTTATTATTATAATGCCTTTTTAATATTTTTCAAGAGGAAATTTTTGTTCCCTCAAAACTAGATAATGTAATCAGAAGGTAAAGTCATTCATATCATTCTTAACTTTATAAGGTTAAGTCCTCGATCGATTAGTATCAGTCAGCTCCACACGTCACCGCGCTTCCACCTCTGACCTATCAACCTGATCATCTTTCAGGGATCTTACTAG
>NZ_FOBW01000007.1 GCF_900109925.1 Mesobacillus persicus
TGGTGGCGATAGCGAGAAGGTCACACCCGTTCCCATGCCGAACACGGAAGTTAAGCTTCTCAGCGCCGATGGTAGTTGGGGGTTTCCCCCTGTGAGAGTAGGACGTTGCCAGGCACTTTAAAACAACCAAAGGTTTTGGTTGTTTTTTTAATTTATGTCCGATAGGACAATTTCTATTAGTAAACGTAATAGAGCGCAGAAACCTGAGGGGTGTCAGGACCAAGGAGGTCGAGGAAGTGAAGGATTGAAGCCCGGAACGTACGATGTACGTGAGGACTGGAGAGCCTGAAGCTGACGAAGAGATCCGCCGGTCATGGCAGCCCGAAGCCGAACACGGAAGTTAAGCTTCGACGCCGATGGTAGTTGGGGGTTTCCCCCTGTGAGAGTAGGACGTTGCCAGGCAAAACGAAAGTACAGCTGATTAATAGCTGTACTTTTTTTGTGTTTTTAGTAGAAATGTCTCAACTTTATGCCCCCTAAGGGCAATAAACAAACGATTACCAACACTGAAAGTCCAATATATTCCCACTACAGGGAATATAAAAGCCTAGGAAAGCCATCTGGCCTAAGATATTCCAAGTTAAAGTGTTTTTATTCCTGGTAAGGGGCCATATATTCCTACTACTAGGAATATACAAACAACTTAGCCTTAATTTTATCCTCTAATCGCACTTACACACACCACACCAGCTTTTGATAAGAAGTTTAATCCTCCCCAAAAAGGAAAAGACTAATAATAGTCATGTTGTCCTAATAATCTTTACAAACCAGTCTTTTTTTGTAAAGATTAATGAGGTTTATGGCTAAAAGTTAGGGAGGAAAGTAAATGCTTGAAAATGGGTTAGTGATGGTTGTAATCATTCTAGTTATAAACATTGTATATGTTTCTTTTTTTACGATTAGAATGATTCTCACATTAAAAGGACAACGCTATATGGCCGCTGCTATTAGTACCGTCGAAGTGGTCATCTATGTGGTTGGACTTGGTTTGGTGCTAGATAACTTGGATCAGATACAAAACTTAATTGCCTATGCCTTGGGCTATGGGATTGGTGTAATTGTCGGGATGAAGATTGAGGATAAACTCGCACTTGGTTATATAACTGTTAATGTGATTACCAAGGAATATGATAAAGATTTACCAAAATTGCTCCGAGAGAAGGGCTACGGTGTAACTAACTGGGCAGCTCATGGCCTTGAAGGGGATCGGATGGCAATGCAAATCCTTACTCCACGCAAGTTTGAGCTTAAACTCTACAATGAAATAAAAGAGCAGGACCCAAAAGCGTTTATTATTGTCTACGAGCCAAAATCGATTCATGGTGGCTTCTGGGTTAAGAGTGTAAAGAGAGGTAGATTATTTAAAAATGAGCAAAAATAACCGAAAGAAAACATTTGAAGTACAAGATAATGAAACGATAAGTGATTGCCTTGAACGGATCAGCAAGGAAGGGTATACACCGACTCGCCGCATAGAAAAACCAATATTCAAAGAAGTGGAGAAAAACGGTGAAATAGACTATGAACCAGCAGGTAGGCAAATAGTCTTTGAAGCAAAGCCAATAGAGCCATAATACGCAAAGTAAAATACGAACATTATTACTGTACATATATTAATTGTTCGATTATTGATTGACAAAAACCAAAACTAGTTGTTAATATGTAGTTGGCATTAATAAAATTTAATTTTTTCCTTCGTATAATAATGGGGATATGGCCCATGAGTTTCTACCCGACGACCGTAAATTGTTGGACTATGAGGGAAAGTAGTTCCTTAATGGAAGGGAAAAGAACATATCCTAGCCTTGCTATCGGTATGCTTCTTTGTCACTTGAGACCCGGACAGACTGCTTTCTCTTCAAGCTTAGAGAAGTTTTCTGTCTGGGTTTTTATTTTTTTGATGTGTAACAGTTGATTGGAGAGAAGCGACGAGGAGGCTCCCGGACTGCCCGCCGAAAGCGAAGTGCCTGGAGCGCAAATCAACAGCTACGTTTATAAACACAGCAAATACATAATAAAGAACAGGGGATGGGACCATGAAGCCTGCGGTTGGAGTAATTATGGGGAGTAAATCCGATTGGGAGACAATGAAACAGTCCTGTGAAGTTCTTGAAAAGCTAGAGATTCCTTATATAAAAAAAGTGGTATCAGCTCATCGGACACCTGACTTAATGTTTGAGTTCGCCGAAAAAGCGAGAGATGAGGGGTTAAAAGTGATTATCGCTGGTGCTGGAGGTGCTGCCCACCTGCCTGGAATGGTGGCAGCCAAAACGACATTACCTGTTATCGGCGTTCCAGTAAAATCGAAGGCCTTAAACGGCTTGGATTCGTTATTATCCATTGTCCAAATGCCTGGTGGTGTTCCAGTTGCGACGGTTGCCATTGGAGAGGCAGGGGCGAAAAATGCAGGGCTTTTAGCAGCGCAAATATTATCTACCTCTGATAGTAAGATTGCTGATAAATTGGAAATGTTAAGAGAAGAGACGAAGCTGACTGTGATGGAGAGCAGTGATGAACTTGAATAATAGAGTGATTCTACCAGGAGAGACGATAGGCATCGTTGGTGGCGGCCAGCTCGGCAAGATGATGACGATAGCAGCAAAATCTATGGGATTTAGAGTTGTCGTGCTAGATCCAACTGATGATTGTCCTTGTGGTCAGGTTGCCGATGAACAGATCATCGGTGAATATGGTGACCTACAAGCGATTAAACAGCTTGCGGAGAAAAGCGTTGTAATCACCTATGAGTTTGAAAATATTCAAGCCGAAGCCCTAGAGTGGTTAACAAACCATGCCCATGTCCCACAAGGAACTGAGTTATTGAAAATAACACAAGACAGAATTCAAGAAAAAGCAGCGATTCAGTCAGCGGGCGTTGATGTTGCTCCCTATACCGTTATTGAGCATATTGACCACCTCGATTTGAGCATTACAGCTACGGGTCTCCCGGCTGTTCTAAAAACGGCAAGAGGTGGTTACGACGGAAAAGGTCAGCTGGTCATTCGCAATCTAGATGACATCCAAAAAGCTCAATCATTGATAGACCAGGGCCCATGTGTTCTAGAAAAATGGATCCATTTTGATAAAGAAATCTCTGTTATCATCACCCGGAACCCAGATGGAGAGATAAAGGTGTTTCCTGTTGCAGAAAACCTTCATCAAAACAATATCCTACATCAAACGATTGTTCCAGCTGGGATTAGCAAGTCGGTGGAAGAACAGGCTGTGCAAAAAGCAAAAAAAATCTCCATGGCCTTGAATCTAGTCGGGACATTGGCCGTTGAGATGTTTGTAACTCCTGATGAAGAAATCTATATTAACGAACTGGCGCCTAGGCCACATAATTCGGGTCACTATTCGATTGAGGCTTGTGAAACTTCTCAATTTGAACAGCATATTCGCTCCATTGCGAATTGGCCGCTAGCAAAAACAGATTTGTTAAAACCAGTGGTCATGGTAAATATTCTAGGACAGCATCAGGAACGTCTTTTAGAAAGACTTCCAAAGCTACAAGATTGGAAAGTACACTTATATGGAAAAAAAGAGGCAAAACTGAACCGGAAGATGGGGCATGTGACATTACTTCGTGACACCGTTGAAAGTGCAATAAAGGAAGCAGATGAAAGTGGGATTTGGGAACTGGCCGTCGAGGCTGGTACAATAAATTAGTAAAGATAGTTGAGAAGAACGGGGGACAATAAACTTATGATCGATCGATATACAAGACCAGAAATGGGAGCGATATGGACAGAAGAAAATCGGTTCAAGGCATGGTTGGAAGTGGAAATTTTAGCATGTGAAGCATGGGCAGAACTAGGAGACATCCCAAAGGAAGACGTTCGCAAACTAAGAGAGAATGCAAGCTTTGATATCAACCGAATTAAGGAAATTGAAGAAGAAACTAGACATGATGTTGTGGCTTTCACTAGGGCAGTATCCGAAACACTTGGCGACGAGCGTAAATGGGTTCATTACGGTTTAACTTCTACGGATGTTGTTGACACGGCGCTTTCCTATTTATTGAAGCAGGCGAATGGGATTTTACTTAAAGACCTTGAGAACTTTGTTGAGATTTTAAAAAATAAAGCACAGGAACATAAACACACGGTAATGATGGGGAGAACACATGGAGTTCATGCTGAACCAACCACATTTGGCTTAAAGCTTGCCCTGTGGTATGAAGAAATGAAGCGGAACCTCGAACGGTTCAAGCAAGCGGCCGAGGGTGTGGAATTCGGGAAAATTTCTGGGGCAGTTGGAACATATGCGAATATCAACCCGTTTGTTGAGCAATATGTGTGTGAAAAGCTTGGGCTTCAAGCAGCACCGATTTCAACGCAAACCCTTCAACGTGATCGCCATGCTCACTATATGTCCACTCTTGCGTTAGTGGCGACTTCTATTGAAAAGTTTGCTGTGGAGGTACGCGGACTTCAAAAGAGTGAAACAAGAGAAGTCGAAGAATTTTTCGCAAAGGGTCAAAAAGGATCATCTGCGATGCCGCATAAACGGAATCCAATTGGATCTGAAAACATGACAGGGTTGGCTCGCGTGATTCGTGGCTATATGATGACAGCCTACGAAAACGTTCCACTTTGGCATGAACGCGATATTTCGCATTCTTCTGCTGAACGAATCATCCTGCCAGATGCGACCATCGCACTTAACTATATGTTGAATCGATTTGGCAATCTCATTAAAAACCTGACAGTCTATCCAGAGAATATGAAACGGAATATGGACCGGACACTTGGACTCATCTATTCCCAACGTGTTTTACTGGCTTTGATTGACAAAGGAATGGCTCGTGAAGAGGCCTATGATACTGTTCAACCAAGAGCAATGGAGGCTTGGGAAAAGCAAGTAGCATTCCGTAGCTTAGTCGAAAGTGATGAGAAAATCACAGCCCTTCTAAACGCTGAAGAAATTGAAGATTGCTTTGATTATAATTATCACCTTAAATATGTAGATACGATTTTCGAACGACTTGGACTATAAATAAAGGCTCTTTTCGTAAAATTGTTGTTAAATTCCTAAAGCCGAATTTAACGCAAGATAAGCTTTTTTGTACGATATAGTATGTTTGCAAGCTCTTTTCTCAAAGAAATAATAGCTAGTTTGGCATCTAACAAAGTTTCATTCATTCTATTCTATTTCAGAAGCAACAAAGTTTGAGAAAAGAGCCTAAATAAAAAAGGCAAGGTTTCTTGCCTTTTTGTAAAAACTCAAGACTGAATATTCCTAATCTTCTAGTTGGGGGAGCGGTAAAAGTGGAGAAAAAAGAGCTGTTATATGAGGGCAAAGCAAAAAGGGTCTATCGTACCAATGATGAAAACATCGTCTGGATTGAATACAAAGATTCAGCAACAGCCTTCAATGGAGAGAAGAAGGCAGAAATAGCTGGTAAAGGTCGATTGAATAACGAGATTACTAGCTTATTATTTTCAAAGCTTAAGGAAAATGATATCGAATCTCATTTTCTTAAAAAAGTATCTGAAACAGAACAGCTTGTGAAACGAGTGAACATTATCCCGCTTGAAGTCATTGTCCGAAACTTTGCAGCTGGCAGTTTTTCCAAACGACTTGGTGTCGAAGAAGGAAAGAAGCTTAACTACCCTCTAGTGGAGTTTTGCCTTAAAAATGATGACCTTGGGGATCCGTTGGTGACTGATGATCAGATTGATGTGCTCGAGATTGCCACGAAAGATGATGTATCTTCTTTAAAAGACAGAGCTAAAGAAGTTAATCAAGTATTAACAGGCTTTTTTCAGGAGATCGGCGTTCGCCTCATAGATTTTAAACTAGAATTCGGCAAAGATTTGGAAGGGAATATTTTATTAGCAGATGAGGTTTCCCCTGATACATGCCGCCTTTGGGATATTGAAACAAACGAAAAGCTAGATAAAGACGTGTTCCGCCGTGATTTAGGAGATTTGAACAATGCTTATGAAACCATTTTAGGACGACTGGGAGGTCCAACACATGTATAAAGTGAAGGTTTATGTAACATTGAGAGAGAGCGTGCTTGATCCACAGGGAACGGCTGTTAAAAAGTCACTACAGTCAATGAGCTACGATGCAGTAGCAGACGTTCGAATCGGAAAATACATGGAATTGACGATCGACAAGACCGATCGTGATGTCGAAGAAGTGGTTAAGGAAATGTGTGAGCGCCTGCTTTCAAATCCAGTCATTGAGGACTATCGTTACGAGATTGAGGAGAGTGTTGTCCTGTGAGGTTCGCAGTCATTGTCTTTCCTGGTTCCAATTGCGACGTTGATATGTATCATGCGGCAAAGGATGAGCTCGGGGAAGAAGCAGAATATGTCTGGCATGATGAGACCAGTCTAGATGGATTTGATGCCGTCCTTCTGCCTGGAGGATTCTCGTTTGGCGATTATTTACGTACTGGGGCGATTGCTCGGTTTAGTCCTATTATGAATGAGATCGTTAAGGCGGCGGAAGCGGGGAAACCCGTACTAGGTGTTTGTAACGGATTTCAAGTTTTACTAGAAGCAGGTTTGTTACCAGGAGCAATGCGACGGAATGAAAGCTTAAAGTTCATTTGTCGTCCTGTTAACTTAACCGTTAAAAATAATGAAACGATTTTTACCTCTTTATATAAACAAGACGAAGTCATTCAAATCCCGATTGCTCATGGTGAGGGAAATTATTATTGCGATGATGAAACACTCGCTGTTTTAAAAGATAACAAACAGATTGTGTTTACCTATGAAGGCACCAATCCGAATGGAAGCATTGAAAATATTGCAGGAATCATCAATAAGCAGGGAAATGTTCTTGGAATGATGCCGCACCCAGAACGGGCAGTTGACCCATTACTTGGTGGCGCCGATGGATTAAAGCTTTTTAAGTCAATCGTTAAACAATGGAGGGAATCACATGCTGTTAAAGCTTGAGCCAAGTCCAGAACAAATTAAGTCAGGAAAAGTATATCAGGAGATGGGCATCTCTGACGAAGAGTTCAAGCGCATTGAAGAGATCCTTGGGCGCCTTCCAAATTATACAGAAACCGGTTTGTTTTCTGTTATGTGGTCGGAGCATTGCAGCTATAAAAACTCGAAGCCGGTTCTGAAAAAATTCCCGGTAACAGGCGAGCGTGTGTTACAAGGTCCTGGTGAAGGAGCTGGCATTGTTGATATCGGCGATAGCCAAGCGGTTGTTTTTAAAATTGAAAGCCATAACCATCCATCAGCGATTGAGCCTTATCAAGGAGCAGCAACTGGTGTAGGCGGAATCATTCGTGATGTGTTTTCGATGGGAGCTAGACCGATTGCCTTATTAAATTCCTTAAGGTTTGGTGAACTTAAATCTGCACGTGGGAAATATCTGTTTGAAGAGGTTGTTGCAGGAATTGCTGGTTACGGCAACTGCATCGGGATCCCAACCGTTGGTGGCGAAATTCAATTTGACCCTTGCTACGAAGGAAATCCACTTGTTAATGCCATGTGTGTTGGTGTCATTGACCATAAAGATATTAAAAAAGGGCAGGCTCACGGTGTAGGCAATACTGTCATGTATGTTGGTGCCAAAACTGGCCGCGATGGTATCCATGGTGCGACCTTTGCTTCTGAGGAATTGAATGAACAATCTGAAGAAAAGCGTCCTGCGGTTCAAGTGGGCGATCCTTTTATGGAGAAGCTTTTACTTGAGGCATGTCTTGAAGTGGTTCAGTCTGATGCTCTTGTTGGCATTCAAGATATGGGTGCTGCTGGACTTACGAGCTCGTCAGCGGAAATGGCTAGTAAGGCCGGTTCAGGGATTGAGATGAACCTTGACCTCGTTCCCCAACGTGAAACAGGAATGAACGCCTATGAAATGATGCTCTCTGAGTCACAGGAACGCATGCTTCTAGTTGTTCAAAAGGGAAGAGAACAGGAAATTGCTAGTTTGTTTGAAAAGTATGGTCTTGAAGCGGTGTCAATTGGTCATGTGACCGATGACAAAATGCTTCGATTGGTTCATCAAGGCGAAGTCGTTGCCGAGGTACCGGCTGATGCGCTTGCTGAGGATGCACCAGTTTACTATAAACCTTCGAAAATTCCAGAATATTATCATGCATTCCAAGCAATGGAGAATGAGATTCCTGCAGTGGAGGATATGGAACAAACACTTATCAATCTATTAAAACAACCAACCATCGCTAGCAAGGAATGGGTGTATGACCAATATGATTATATGGTTCGTACTAATACTATCGTGGCACCAGGTTCAGACGCCGCTTTGGTGCGGATTCGTGGCACGGAAAAAGCATTGGCGATGACAACGGATTGCAATTCTAGATATATATACTTGGATCCTGAAACAGGCGGGAAGATTGCGGTTGCCGAGGCAGCGCGAAATATCGTTTGCTCTGGTGCCGAGCCATTAGCGATTACCGATTGCTTGAACTTTGGGAATCCAGAAAAGCCAGAGATTTTCTGGCAACTTGAAAAAGCGGCTGATGGAATGAGCGCTGCGTGCAGGATGTTTAATGCACCGGTCATTAGCGGAAACGTCTCTTTATACAATGAGACCAATGGAACAGCTGTTTATCCGACACCAGTCATTGGTATGGTTGGCCTTGTTCGTGATCTCAAACATGCGACGACACAAGAATTCAAACAGGATGGAGATTTGATCTATCTTTTAGGGGAAACAAAAGCTGAGTTCGGCGGAAGTGAGCTACAAAAGCTGATTCACGGAGAAATCTTTGGAAAAGCGCCTAGTTTGAATCTAGAAGTGGAGAAAGAGTACCAGAATCAAATTCTAACTGCGATCCGTGCAGGTGTTGTTGCATCAGCCCACGATGTTTCTGAAGGTGGCGTGGCGGTAGCTTTGGCAGAATCATTGATGGGAGCGAATGGGTTAGGAGCTGAAGTTGCGCTAGAAGGCGAGGCAGCGGTTACGGCTCTATTTAGTGAATCGCAATCAAGATTTATTTTATCGGTAAAAGCAGAGCATCAAGCAGAGTTCGAACGATTAACAGACGCTGCATTAATTGGTAAAGTCACGGATACCTCTAAGTTGACGATTATGGTTGCTGGAACAGAGGAAATTAAACTAGAGGTAAACCAAATGAAAGAGGCTTGGAAAGGAGCCATTCCATGCTTGCTGAACTAAAAGGGTTAAACGAAGAGTGCGGGTTGTTTGGGGTTTGGGGACATGAAAATGCGGCACAAATTACTTATTATGGATTGCATAGTCTTCAGCACCGTGGCCAAGAAGGAACAGGCATTGTTGTAACCGATGGAGAAAAGCTAAAGGTTGCTAAAGGGGAAGGTCTGGTTACAGAAATTTTTAATGCAAAAGTGATTGAAGAACTACCGGGAACAAGTGCCGTTGGACACGTTCGCTATGCCACAGCTGGAGGTGGTGGGTACGAAAATGTTCAACCGCTCTTGTTCCGTTCACAAAGCAAGGGACTCGCGCTTGCCCATAATGGCAATCTGGTCAATGCAATCCCCCTAAAACATCAGTTAGAAGCACAAGGAAGTATCTTTCAAACTAGTTCAGATACCGAGGTATTAGCTCACTTAATTAAAAGGAGCGGATTTCCTCAATTAAAGGATCAGGTAAAAAACGCGTTAACTATGTTAAAGGGTGCTTATGCATTTTTAATCATGACCGAAACAGAAATGATGGTTGCCTTAGACCCCAATGGGTTAAGACCCCTGTCACTTGGAATGCTTGGTGATGCTTACGTGGTTGCTTCAGAAACTTGTGCTTTTGATATTGTTGGAGCAGAGTTCATCCGTGATGTTTTACCAGGAGAGCTATTGATTATCAACAATGAAGGAATTCAGTCTGAAATGTTCACCATAAGCTCGAATGTAACCATGTGTGCAATGGAATATGTTTATTTTTCTAGACCTGATAGTAATATCAATGGCATCAATGTTCATACGGCACGTAAAAATCTTGGCAAACAGCTTGCGCTAGAAGCTCCAATCGAGGCTGATGTTGTTACTGGGGTACCGGATTCGAGTATTTCCGCCGCGATTGGTTATGCGGAAGAGTCTGGGATTCCATATGAGTTGGGCTTGATTAAAAACCGTTATGTTGGGCGGACCTTCATTCAGCCTTCTCAGTCTTTAAGGGAGCAAGGGGTAAAGATGAAACTCTCTCCTGTTCGTGGGGTGGTTGAAGGAAAACGAGTCATTATGGTGGATGATTCTATTGTCCGTGGAACGACAAGTCGCAGAATCGTTGCGATGCTAAAAGAAGCGGGTGCAACAGAAGTCCATGTCGTGATTAGCTCACCAGCGATTAAAAATCCATGTTTTTACGGAATTGATACCTCATCTCGTGAGGAGCTTATTGCCGCAGATAAAACAGTGGAGGAAATCAGAGAAATTATTGGTGCGGATTCGTTAACTTTTCTAACTGTGGAAGGGTTAATGACTGCCATTGGTAGCAAGGTAGAAGGCGAAACGCAAGGGCATTGTCTTGCTTGTTTTACAGGAAAGTATCCTACTGAAATTTATCCGCAGGAACAGGTTTCGGCTAAGTGTTAGGGCGACGTAGCGGATTATAAATACGGAGGTATCGAGATGGCAAATGCCTATAAGCAGGCTGGAGTAGATATTGAAGCAGGATATGAGTCGGTTGAACGAATGAAAAAGCATGTTCAACGTACGGTTAGGCCGGGAGTAATCGGTGGCCTTGGTGGATTTGGTGGCATGTTTGATCTTTCTACCTTGGGACTAAAGGAACCAGTGCTGATTTCGGGGACCGATGGGGTTGGCACGAAGCTGATCCTTAGTATGATGATGAATCAGCATGAAACCATTGGGATTGATGCCGTCGCCATGTGTGTGAATGATATTGTTGTCCAAGGAGCAGAACCGCTTTACTTTCTTGATTATATCGCCTGTGGAAAGGCAGAGCCTGAACGAATCGAGGCGATTGTCAAAGGGATTGCAGATGGGTGCGAGCAAGCAGGCTGTGCACTAGTTGGTGGTGAGACCGCTGAGATGCCTGGAATGTACGACGAGAATGAATATGACCTAGCTGGTTTTGCGGTAGGAGCTTGTGAAAAGTCAGCGCTTGTAACTGGCGAGGAGATTCAGCCAGGGGATGTATTAGTGGGGCTTGCCTCTAGTGGGATTCATAGCAACGGATACTCACTTGTGAGAAAAGTATTTTTAGAGGATGCTGGATTCAAACTAGACCAAAATGTCGAGGGTTTAGAAGGCACATTAGGCGAAGAATTACTGAAACCGACAAAGATTTATGTGAAGCCAATCTTATCTGCCTTGAAAACGTTCAACCTTAAAGGAATGGCCCATATTACTGGCGGTGGCTTTATTGAGAATATTCCAAGAATGCTTCCAAACGACTTGGGTGCTATGATAGAAGAAGGCAGCTGGGACATTCCTTCTGTGTTTCGTTTGCTAGAAGAACACGGAAAACTAGATCGCCATGAAATGTACAATATCTTTAATATGGGGATTGGAATGGTTGTGGCTGTCCCAGCTGAAGATGCATTAGAGGTTGTTTCTCACTTCCAAACCTGTGGAGAAAAAGCCTTTGTTATTGGCACCGTCACCAAGGAATCTGGAGTAAAGGTCTATTAGAACGGAGGAAAAGGCATGAAAAAGATGGCTATTTTTGCTTCGGGAAACGGCAGTAATTTTCAGGTATTGATTGACGCAATACGAAAAGGCGATCTCCAAGCAGAGGTTAGTCTGCTTGTTTGTGATCGACCTGGGGCATATGTGATTGAACGGGCTGTGCAGGAAGGTGTTTCTCAGTTTGTCTTTCAACCGAAAAGTTATCAGGATAAGGCAGATTATGAAACTGAAATTCTTGGTTTTCTTAAAGGCCTAGAGGTTGACCTAATCGTTCTTGCCGGGTACATGCGCCTAATCGGTCCAACCCTTTTACAAGCCTATGAAGGTAAAATTATCAATATCCATCCATCACTGCTTCCGGCGTTTCCTGGGAAAGATGCGATTGGTCAGGCATTAGCGGCCGGAGTCAGCCAAACAGGAGCCACAGTTCATTATGTGGATGCGGGGATGGATACAGGCGAGATTATCGCCCAGCAAAGTGTGGAGGTTCTTCCTGGTGAATCAAGGGAGACGCTTCAGGATAAAATTCAGCAGGTTGAACATGAATTATACCCAACGGTTGTAAAAATGCTTTTGAACGGAATGAAGGAGGCAACACCATTATGACAAAGAAACGCGCATTAATTTCAGTATCGGATAAAAATGGAATTGTTGACTTTGCTCGTGAGCTAGTCGAGCTTGGTTTTGAAATCGTCTCTACTGGGGGGACAAAAAAAGCTCTTGCCGAAGCTGAAGTCCCGGTTATCGGCATTAGTGAAGTGACGAACTTCCCTGAAATTTTAGAAGGACGTGTGAAAACTCTTCATCCAAATATCCATGGTGGTTTATTAGCTAAAGTAGGTGAAGAAGGACATCGCCAGCAACTAGAGGAGCATGGAATTACACCCATTGAGCTTGTCTGTGTAAACTTGTACCCTTTTCAGCAAACCATCTCAAAGGAAGATGTCTCTGTTGAAGATGCAATTGAAAACATTGATATTGGTGGCCCTGCGATGCTTAGGGCATCCGCAAAGAACCATGAATACATAACAGTCGTTGTTGATCCTGTGGACTACAGGACTGTACTTGAGGAATACAAACAAAATGGACGGACAGAGGCTACGACCCGCCGTAAATTGGCCGCGAAGGTGTTCCGCCATACGGCCGCATATGATAGTTTAATAGCTGAATATATGACCAATCTGGCTGGTGAAGAAAATCCAGAGAAACTTACCGTTACATATGAATTAAAGCAAAGTCTTCGATACGGAGAGAACCCTCATCAAAAGGCATCGTTTTATCGGAAGCCACTTGGCTCGAGTTTCTCGATTGCAAATGCCCAGCAGCTTCATGGAAAAGAGCTTTCGTATAATAATATCAACGATGCAGATGCTGCCCTGCAAATTGTAAAAGAGTTCTCGGAACCAGCAGCTGTCGCGATAAAGCATATGAACCCATGTGGTGTAGGTACCGGCAACACTGTATATGATGCTTTTTTAAAGGCATTTGAAGCAGATCCTGTCTCCATCTTTGGTGGGATTATTGCGTTAAACCGTGAAGTAGATGGCGAAACCGCTGGGAAATTATATGAACTCTTTTTAGAAATCATTATTGCTCCATCCTTTAGTGAGGAAGCATTGGAAATTTTAACAGGCAAAAAGAATCTACGTTTACTAACGGTACCTTTCAATCATGAGGATAAAAAGGAAATGAAATTAACCACTATTGAAGGTGGATTGCTCGCTCAAGACTTTGATACTTATGGATTGGAGCAAGCGACTGTATCTGTCGCAACGAAAAGAGAACCAACAGAAGAAGAATGGGATGCACTTAAGCTTGGTTGGAAAATTGTTAAACATGTGAAGTCCAATGCGATTGTGGTAGCAGGCAAAGATGCGACGATCGGTATCGGTGCGGGACAAATGAACCGAGTCGGTGCAGCTAAGATTGCTTTAGAACAAGCTGGTAAAAAAGCCGAGGGTGCTGCATTAGCTTCCGATGCGTTCTTCCCAATGGATGATACCGTCGAAGCAGCAGCAAAGGCTGGGATTACGGCGATTATTCAACCGGGTGGATCCGTTCGTGACAAAGATTCAATTAAAAAAGCAGATGAATATGGAATTGCGATGGTGTTTACAGGGGTTAGACATTTTAAACACTAAATCAGCTGTTTAATGACTTTCGGGGGTGAAGGAATGAAGGTTCTTGTGGTTGGCAGAGGAGGCCGTGAGCATGCCATTTGTCACAAACTAAGCGAAAGTGTGAAAGTTGACTCCGTTTACGTGGCACCAGGAAACCCTGGAATGGAAGATTGCGCCGTTTGCGTTGATATATTAGAGAACAATCACGATGCAATGGTCGATTTTGCTAAAAGAGAAGAGATTCAACTTGTGATTATTGGGCCAGAGGTTCCACTTCTCGAAGGGTTAGCCGATCGGTTTATAGAGGAAGGGATTAAGGTATTTGGTCCAACGAAAGTCGCTGCGGAAATTGAGGGAAGCAAATCTTTCGCTAAGTATTTAATGGAAAAGTATGAAATTCCAACGGCTGAGTTTGAAGTTTTCACCGACTTTTTGAAGGCGAAGGCATATGTTGAACGAAAAGGGGCACCAATTGTCATTAAGGCTGATGGTCTAGCTGCGGGGAAGGGTGTTGTCGTAGCAATGACAATCGAAGAATCCATTGAGGCACTTGAGGCTATGCTTGTTGGTGCGAGATTTGGTGAAGCCTCTGCCAGAGTCGTCATCGAGGAGTTTTTGGCAGGTGAAGAGTATTCGTTAATGGCCTTTGTCAACGGGGAAAAAGTGATTCCTCTCGAAATCGCTCAGGATCACAAACGTGCTTTTGACGGAGATCAAGGGCCGAACACCGGGGGAATGGGTGCTTATTCGCCGGTTCCGTTTATTGATCATGCGATGATTGCTGAAGCAGTTGAAACCATTGTGAAACCAGCGGCAAAGGCACTTGTTGAGGAAGGACGTCATTTTACCGGAGTCCTTTACGCAGGGTTAATCCAGACGAATAATGGCCCAAAGGTAATTGAGTTTAACGCTCGTTTTGGTGACCCAGAGACCCAGGTAGTTCTCCCAAGATTGAAGTCAGATCTTGTAGATGTCATTTTAGCCTTGTTAGATGGGAAAGCGCATGAGCTCCAATGGGATGAGGAAGCGGTCCTTGGAGTTGTAGTTGCTGCGAACGGTTATCCTGAAGCTTATGAAAAAGGGGTTCCACTTAACGGGATTGAAGCCCTATCAGAGGATTTATTCGTGTATCACGCAGGATCAGCGAAAAACTCTAACGGTCAGTTTGTAACCAATGGCGGTCGGGTTCTGCTCGTCGCAGCAAAAGCAGCATCGCTTGAGAGTGCTCAAGAAGGAGTTTATCAAGGGTTAGGGAAAGTGCAATTAGCCGGAACGTTTTACCGTAAAGACATAGGTGGACGTGCGATTAAGAAGGTACTTTCTTAATAAAAGGAAGTTTTCTATAAAGCGGTCTCTATTTACCCGAACTGAGGTAGGAGAGGTTCAAACGGTAAAAGAGAGCGTGTCTCAATGCCCGAACTGAGGTAGGAGAGGTACAAACGGTAAAAGAGAGGTCCTCAATATTCATGATAGTGTGTTGAATTAGGGTCAATATAGTTATGGAAACCAAGCTATATATTTAAACCAAAAAAGTGCCCAAACCAGGGCACTTTTTTTCATGATAGTAAAACTTAAGTTGGATTATGTGGAATCATCTGGTCTTCAGCGAATCCCTCATTATTTTTATGGTCATTGCTATCATTATTGAAATTATCCATAATCTCTTGTCTTTCCTCATATAATGCTGTTAATGGGCAGAATCGGACAATCCCCTCTGCAACCTTCATCGCGCTTAAGAAGGCGACGAGCATATAAGAAGAGCGGTTCCATGGTCTTTTAACCAGCTTTGCTGTTGACCAGCTTAGAAAGGTTAAACCACAAGTAATTCTAATTAATGCATTCAGTATCCCGATGTTTTGCTTTACTTTCATTATTACATCTCCTTAAACTTTTTTTCACACATTTCTTTAATGCGTTAAAACGTAAAATATGGTACGATAAGACTCAGGAATGTAAGGGCTTTCTTTTGCAGAAATTCCTGTTAAAGGAAATTGCTGATTTTGTTATCCGTTGAATGAGCTGAATCAATAAGCTTATTAACAGAGCCTTTCTTAAAAAGAAAAGCAAATCAGTTAGATATATGTCTACTCTAGGCTTACTAAATATATAGATTGAGAGGGTAAACCGTATGGAACAGCGATACAGATGGAAGAATAAACAATTACGGGACCATGCAGCTGTCTTGGACGGCACCCTTTCACCGACAATGTTATTGAAAAATGCGACCTATCTAAACCAAACTTTTCGTAAGTGGATGACAGCAAATATTTGGATTTATAAAGATCGTATTGTATACGTCGGTGAGAAGTTGCCTGTCCGTACAGATAAGTGTGAAACGGTTGATTGTAGTGAAGGTGGCTATATTGTCCCAGGATATATAGAGCCACATGCTCATCCATTTAAGTTATATAATCCCCAAACTTTAGCAACCTATGCATCCCAATGTGGAACAACAACGATGATTAACGATAACATGGTGCTTGCACAACAGTTAGGAAAAAGGCAGGCGTTTTCCTTTATTCGTGAAATGCAGAAGCATCCTGTCACAATGTATTGGTGGTGTCGTTATGATAGCCAGTCAGAAACACATGACGAAGAAATCGTTTTTTCCAATGGAAACATTAAATCCTGGCTTGAGCAGGAATTTGTTGTTCAAGGTGGAGAGTTGACTGGTTGGCCTAAGCTGGTTGACGGTGACGATATGATGCTTCACTGGATGCAAGAAACGAAAAGGTTAAATAAAAAAATTGAGGGCCATTTTCCTGGCGCTTCCGAAAAAACGCTTGCGAAGATGATGCTTTTTGGTACAGATTGTGATCATGAAGCAATGACCGGAGAAGAAGTCAAACGGCGCCTGATGCAGGGATATATGGTTTCGCTAAGGCATTCTTCAATCCGTCCGGATTTGCCAAAATTACTAGATGAAATCCATGAATTAGACATCGCTGCGTATGACAGAATGATGCTCAATACAGATGGGTCTTCATGTACTTGCTACGAGCAAGGCGTGACTGATAATTTAATTAAAATTGCCATTGAACATGGGGTACCTGTTATCGACGCCTATAATATGGCAACGATTAATATTGCACGTTATTATAACTTTGAACATCTTCATGGGAATATTGCAACCGGTAGAATTGCGAATTTAAACTTTTTAAGCGAAAAGGACGAACCGACCCCTGTTGCGGTTTTAGCGAAAGGGCAGTGGGTTAAGCGAGACGGCCAAAAAATTGATGCTTTCCCTGAAGTAGATTGGAACCAATTTGGACTAGAACCTTTGGAAGTAAACTGGTCACTTGATACGGATGATATGCAGTTTTCCATGCCATTTGGAATCAAAATGGAGAACTCTGTTATAACAAAACCGTATTCAATCGGGCTCGATGTCTCTACGGATGATCTTTCAACGAACCATGATGAATGTTTTTTTATGCTTATTGACCGCAATGGGAAATGGCGAATTAACACATTGTTAAAAGGGTTCGCAAAGCAGCTTGATGGATTGGCTAGTACCTTTTCAAGCACAGGAGATATCATCTTAATCGGTAAGAAGAAGACGGACATGATAGCAGCCTTTAACCGGATGAAGGAAATTGGTGGTGGGATTGTTATTTATGAACAAGGCCAATCCGTTTGTGAAGTTCCTTTGAAATTAAAAGGGACCATGTCAGACCAACCAATCGAGGAACTAATTGAGCATGAAAAGAATCTGTACTCTTATTTAAAAGAGAAGGGCTATCCATTCGTTGATCCGATTTATTCATTGATGTTTTTTTCGGCCACGCATCTCCCATATATTCGTGTCACCCAGCATGGGATATACGATGTCATGAAGAAAACGGTACTCTTTCCAACGATAATGCGTTAAAATATAAAAGTATTAGATAAACCAACGTAATGGAATTGTCGAGTAGGGGTGTTTGATGTGTGGAGGAAATGGTTGGCTGTTTCATTAGCCGCACTCATAATCATTTCAGGGTGCAGTCAGGAAAAGGAAGTAGTCGACGAGCAGCCAGAGAAA
The DNA here is from genome assembly GCF_900109925.1 of Mesobacillus persicus. Classification (GTDB taxonomy): domain Bacteria; phylum Bacillota; class Bacilli; order Bacillales; family Cytobacillaceae; genus Mesobacillus_B; species Mesobacillus_B persicus. Next base: position 17,721 of record NZ_FOBW01000007.1, read on the forward strand.
CAAGTCGAAGATATTGTGAAAGAAGATAAAGAAATCCAGTTTCAATACCCACTGACAGGTGTTAAGACGGAGATAGAACCTATGGACCGTGCAGTAGCAGTAGTGGTTAACAATCATCCGCAGGCAAGGCCGCAAACCGGTCTTCATAAAGCGGATATCGTATACGAAGTTCTTGCTGAAGGAAAGGTGACAAGGTTCCTGGCTATTTTTGAAAGTGAAAGACCGGAGAAAGTTGGTCCAGTTCGTAGTGCAAGAGATTATTATATCGATCTTGCTAAAGGTTATGACAGCATATTTATTGCTCATGGATATAGTCCTGAAGCAAAAGAGATGCTTATGAGCGGCGAAATTGATAATCTAAATGGAATTCAGTATGATGGATCGTTATTTAAACGTGTTGACTTTCGTTATGCTCCTCATAACTCGTATATTACCTTTGAGAACATAGTAAAAGGGGCTGAAGATAACCAGTTTTCACTTGAGAAAGCTCCTGAAGGTCTTGCATTTTTAGATGAATCAGAAATAGAGGGTCTTTCAGGGCAGTCTACTGAAAAGGTAGAAATCTCTTATGGGAATTCAACCTTTGACGTTCAGTATGAATATAACAAGGATAAAAATAAATATCATCGAATTTCCGCTGGGGAAACTACTGTCGATTTAGATTCCAACCAGCCCGTGCAACTTGATAATGTGCTCATTGTTGAGATGAACCACGAAATAGTTGATAATGCCGGCCGAAGAGATATTAACCTAGCATCTGGTGGTCAAGGGTATCTGCTGAGAAAAGGGTTGAAAACGGAAGTAGAATGGAAAAATGTAGATGGAAGAATTCTACCCTTCATTGATGGAGCGGAAGCCGAGTTTGTACCTGGAAAAACGTGGATAAATATAGTTCCAAGTTTAGATCGTGTCAGCTTTGGGACCCAATCTTAACCTAGGAACTCCACTTAGTCAGGATTAAAAGAATAAGGAGTATGGTGAATGCAAATTGAAAAACTAAGAGGGAAGGAACTTGATCAGCTTTTTAAAGCTGTTTTATCCCTAAAAGATATGGACGAATGCTACCGTTTTTTTGATGATCTTTGTACTGTAAATGAAATTCAATCACTCGCACAACGCCTTGAAGTTGCACGTATGCTTCGCGAAAAGAATACTTACCACAAAATAGAGACGCAGACGGGTGCAAGCACTGCCACAATTTCTCGTGTGAAACGCTGTCTTAACTATGGAAATGACGCATATGAAATGGCGCTTGAGAGAGTTAAGAACAATGAAGAGAATAAAGAAGACGAAAAGAATACTGAACAAGAGTAACCGGAGGAAAGAGAAGCCCTCCGGTTTTTCTTTGTTTGAGGCTGTGTAAAATACATTGTTGATTTTATATACCGTTGATTGGAGCGGAAGGCACGAAGACTCCTGCGGGAGTGCAAGGCCAAGGGAGACCCCGCAGGAGCGAAGCGACGAGGAGGCTCCCGGACTGCCCGCGGAAAGCGAAGTGCCTGGAGCGCAGATCAACAACCAATGTTAACACAGCCATGTTCAAAAACTAGAATTTTTTTCGAAGGGACTCAGTTCAATAAATCTTTCCTTTGCTTTCCTTTTTGATTGATTCGAACAAATGCTATAATGGTGTAATGGAATTAGAGTGATTGGAGGCAACATTAGGATGTATGATATTCGCCAGTGGCGGCATGTGTTTAAACTAGATCCTAATAAAGATATTTCTGATAGTGATTTAGAGAAGATTTGCGAATCGGGCACCGATGCAGTAATGGTTGGTGGAACAGATGGTGTGACGATCGAGGGAGTTTTAGATTTGATGTCACGGGTCAGGCGCTACACAGTTCCGTGCATTTTAGAAGTATCGGATACAGAAGCAATTACACCAGGATATGACCTTTATTTTATCCCAAGTGTTTTAAATAGTCCTGAATTGAAATGGGTAACCGGACTTCATCACGAAGCCGTAAAGGAATATGGTGACCTAATGGACTGGGATGAAATTTTGGTTGAGGGATATTGCATTTTAAATGGAGAATGCAAAGCAGCACAACTGACGAAGGCTAATACGGCATTATCAAAAGAAGATGTCAGAGCCTATGCGATGATGGCAGAGAAAATGTTCAAACTACCCATTTTTTATATGGAGTACAGTGGAATCTACGGCGACCCAGAGCTCGTCCATGAAGTAAAAAATACTCTTGATAAAACGGTCCTTTTTTATGGTGGGGGAATCCATACATTTGATCAGGCTGCTGAAATGGGAAAAGTAGCTGATGTGATTGTCGTCGGTAACTCCGTTTACGAAAATTTAGAAGAAGCGTTATCAACAGTCAAAGCAGTAAAATAAACTGTCCGAATGTAGCATCATAAATTGATGTTACTATTTTCATGGAGAAATACCTATGCAGGTGAGAAGATCTCCTTGCTCGATAGCAGTATATTGCGATAAAATAAGAACAAATGTTTGTATGGTGGTGAGCGATCAATGCAATATTTAACAGATAGATTATTAAATGGTTTAAACCCACAGCAGCAGCTTGCCGTGAAAACGACGGATGGTCCCCTTTTGCTGATGGCTGGGGCGGGAAGTGGCAAGACAAGAGTACTAACGCATCGGATTGGCTACTTAATGGTAGAGAAGGGCGTTAATCCTTATAATATTCTTGCCATCACATTTACAAATAAAGCTGCACGGGAAATGCGTGAACGGATCCAAAAGTTGATGGGCGGAGCAGCCGATGATATTTGGATTTCAACCTTTCACTCGATGTGTGTGCGTATCTTACGTCGAGACATTGACCGATTAGGATTCAACCGGAATTTTACGATTCTTGATTCAGGCGATCAGCAATCTGTCATAAAAAATATTTTAAAAGAGAAAAATATTGACCCCAAAAAATATGACCCACGTGCTCTTCTTGGGGCAATCTCATCTGCAAAGAACGAGTTGATTGAACCTGAAGAGTTTTCTAAAAATGCAGGAGACTATTACGCCAATGTTGTCGCCGATGTGTATAAAGAATATCAGAAACGCCTCCGTAAAAATCAGGCACTAGATTTCGATGATCTCATCATGACGACAATTCAATTGTTCCAGCGGGTGCCTGAGGTGCTAGAGTATTACCAGCGCAAATTCCAGTATATTCATGTCGATGAATATCAGGATACAAACCGAGCCCAATACATGCTCGTTAAATTTCTAGCGGCTCGCTTCAAAAATCTATGCGTTGTCGGCGACTCAGATCAGTCCATTTATCGCTGGCGTGGAGCAGATATTGCGAACATTCTCTCATTTGAAAAAGACTATACAAATGCAAGTGTCATTTTGTTAGAGCAAAATTACCGCTCCACAAAAAAAATCTTACTTGCAGCGAACAAGGTTATCGAAAACAACCTAAACCGGAAAGCTAAAAACCTCTGGACTGAAAATGGCGAAGGAAATAAAATCGTTTATTACCGGGCTGACAGTGAACACGGAGAGGCTCAGTTCGTCATTGGGAGAATTCAAGAGCTCGTTCGCTCAGGAAATCGAAAACTTTCAGATATCGCGATATTATATCGGACGAACGCTCAATCCCGTGTAATTGAGGAATCATTTTTAAAATCAAACCTTGAATACACGATTGTCGGAGGCACGAAATTCTATGACCGGAAGGAAATTAAAGATATCCTTGCCTATTTAAGGTTGATATCCAACCCGGATGATGATATTAGCTTGCAGCGTGTCATCAATGTGCCTAAGAGGGCCATTGGTTCAACTTCGGTTGATAAAATTGCCAACTTTGCTCTGATGCATGACATTTCAATGTTCCAAGCGCTTGATAGTGTGGAATTAATTGGCTTAAGCCCCAAAGCAACGAAGGCAACGGCTGGCTTCCGGGATTTGATTCAAAATTATACGAATATGCAGGAGTTCCTGTCTGTAACCGAGTTAGTTGAGGAAATACTAGAAAAGTCTGGTTACAGAGAAATGTTAAAAGCGGAAAAGTCACTTGAGTCGCAAAGTCGACTAGAAAACTTGGACGAGTTTTTAACCGTTACGAATGCCTTTGAAGAGAGCAGCGAGGATAAAAGCCTAATAGGATTTTTAACAGATCTAGCTCTTGTTGCTGATATTGACAAGCTCGATGATGATGGCGAAAAGAACAATGAAGCTGTGACTCTAATGACCCTGCACTCGGCAAAAGGACTTGAATTCCCTGTAGTGTTCTTAATTGGAATGGAAGAAGGGGTGTTCCCGCATAGCCGCTCGCTTATGGAAGAAGCGGAAATGGAAGAAGAACGCCGACTTGCCTACGTTGGAATCACTCGTGCCGAACAAGAGTTATTTATTACAAACGCGCAAATGCGTACCCTTTTTGGTCGAACCAATATGAATCCTGAGTCCCGGTTTATAAAAGAAGTTCCTGAAGACCTAATTGAACCATTCGCACCTGTTGATAGACGAAACACTTCTTCTAGATCGTCTTCACCATTTGGTACTTCCGGAAGATCTTCATTTGGTGGAGGAGCATCGAGAGGGTCTTCATTCGGCAGTGCAACTGGAGGAGCTTCGGTTGGTGGAGTGGAAAGAAGTCGAGAGGCAAACTCGAGACCAACTCGGAGTGCTGTTTCTAGGCCGACGACTTCTACTGGCGGAGACCAAGTTGGTTGGAAGGTAGGCGATAAGGCTTCGCATGGCAAATGGGGAGTCGGCACGGTCGTCAGCGTGAAAGGCTCAGGTGAGGGAACCGAACTTGATATTGCCTTCCCAAGTCCAACCGGCGTGAAACGCTTGCTCGCCAAGTTTGCTCCGATTACAAAGGCTTAAATTTTTTGGATTTTTAGCAATGGCTGTTTCGCCAAGATTATTGTTAAAATCCTAAAGCCGATTTTAACTCAAAAAAAGCTATTTGGTACGTTTAAATTAAGTTTGAAAGCTCTTTTCTCATAAAAGTAAAGCTATTTTCCAGTGAAAACATAGCTACAAAGTTTCACTTAGGCATCAAAAGTAACAAGGTTTGAGAAAAGAGCCTTATCGATAGTGAAAGGGCTGAATTTATGGACTTTCAAACAGCTGAAAAAAGAGTGGCTGAGCTGCATCAACTTCTTAATCAATATGGGTATGACTACTATGTTCTTGATAAACCATCCGTTCCTGATGCGGAATATGACCGGCTTTTACAGGAGTTAGTAGACATTGAAGCACAGTATCCAGACTTGAGAACATCTGACTCTCCTACCCAGCGTGTCGGTGGAGAAATTCTAGATATGTTTAACAAGGTAGAGCACTCATCGCAAATGCTTAGTCTTGGCAATGCTTTTGATGACCAGGATCTCAGAGACTTTGACCGTCGGGTGCGCCAAGCGGTTGGCGAAGATGTCTCCTATGTCTGTGAATTAAAAATTGATGGTCTGGCAGTGTCCCTTCGCTATGAAAACGGATTGTTCATGCTCGGAGCGACTCGTGGCGATGGAACGATAGGCGAGGATATTACGTCTAATTTACGGACGATCCGCTCGATTCCTCTTCGATTAAAAGAATCAGTCACCTTAGAGGTGCGTGGTGAGGCGTTCATGCCGAAGCGTTCGTTCGAGGGATTAAACCAAGTGAAAGCAGAGAAGGGGGAGGAGCCGTTTGCCAACCCGCGCAATGCGGCCGCAGGTTCTTTACGCCAACTAGACCCGAAGATTGCAGCATCTAGAAATCTTGATATCTTTTTATATTCGATTGCAGATCTAGGCGAAATTGGTGTTGCTTCCCATAGTGAAGGTTTAAATTACCTTGAAACACTCGGCTTTAAAACAAACCCGGAACGGCGGAAAGTAGCTAATATCGACGAAGTTATTGATTACGTTGGTGGTTGGGTCGAAAAGCGGCCACATCTTCCTTATGAGATTGATGGAATTGTTATTAAGGTAGATTCGCTCGATCAACAGCGTCAACTCGGGACAACCGCAAAAAGTCCACGATGGGCGATTGCTTATAAATTCCCTGCTGAAGAAGTCGTGACGACTTTGAAAGAGATTGAATTGAGTGTCGGTCGGACTGGAGTCGTTACCCCAACAGCGATTCTTGAACCCGTACAAGTCGCAGGTACAACGGTTCAGCGTGCATCGCTTCACAATGAAGATTTGATCCGTGAGAAGGATATTAAGATTGGCGACCAAGTCGTGGTCAAAAAAGCCGGGGATATTATCCCGGAAGTCGTTAATGTGTTAGCCGATAGGCGTACTGGAAATGAGGTTGAGTTTACGATGCCAACTCATTGTCCTGAATGTGAAAGCGAGCTTGTTCGGATTGAGGGAGAAGTGGCGCTTCGCTGCATCAACCCAAAATGTCCAGCGCAAATCAGAGAAGGGTTAATCCACTTTGTTTCGCGCACGGCTATGAATATTGATGGTTTAGGTGAAAAGGTAATCTCTCAATTGTTTGCAGAGAAGTTGATTGAAGATGTTGCAGATTTGTACAAACTGACCAAAGAGCAACTCCTCGGGCTAGAGCGAATGGGCGAAAAATCCGCCAGCAACTTGCTAACTGCAATTGAGGCTTCCAAGGAAAATTCTCTTGAGAAACTTTTATTTGGGCTCGGCATCCGTCTTGTTGGAGCAAAAGCGGCAAAAACGCTATCCCAACAATTTGGTTCAATGGATCAATTGATGGAGGCCAGTCTCGATGATTTAATCGCTATCAATGAAATCGGCGGTAAAATGGCGGATTCAATCGTTACTTATTTTGAAAGTGACGAGGTTCATGAGTTGATTTCTGAGTTGAAAGCGGCTGGGCTTAACATGGAATATAAAGGTCCAAAGCCGGTTGCGGCTGAGGAATCGGATTCTTTCTTTGCTGGGAAAACGGTTGTGTTAACAGGTAAATTAGAGCAAATGGGCCGCAATGATGCAAAAGAGAAGATTGAGGCGCTTGGTGGAAATGTTGCGGGGAGCGTCAGCAAAAAAACAGATCTTGTCGTTGCCGGGGCAGATGCAGGTTCAAAGCTTGCGAAAGCCGAAAGTTTGGGGATTGAAGTCTGGGATGAAGAGAGATTGCTTGAGGAATTGAAAAAATAATCGGCCCGAGAGAATCGATAATGGCTATAGCTAGCTGTTAACGGCTGGATTGAATTGAGGTGGAAACGGCATGAAGAAGTATTTTATAATAATCGCTGTTTCTGTTGTCCTACTCCTGGCGGCTTGTGCGCCAAATTTCCAAAAAGAAGATCAAATCGTCCAGGAGAAGGACGATGAAACAAATGAAAAAGCGATCATTCCTAAATATAAGATATCTGATGAGTATTACCGGACGTTTATGCCATTTGAGCCTGGTGAAGCACGGGGTTTAGTAGTGAATAACCTGAATACGCGCTACGATATTCACGAATTTGAAACAGGTCTCATGCGAATCGCCCAAAACACCTTTGATACAACTAACTTTGTTTTTAAAGAAGGACAGTATCTTGATAGTAGCACGGTTAGCTCATGGTTAAACCGAAAGTATACTGAAGAGCAATTGAAGTCTCTGGATATGACTGAAGAGGATAATCTTGGTTTGAATCCGATAGACCCTGGTACTGGGGATTTTGATAAGCGAAATGAGGAAAACCCAATTTACCTTTCACATATCCTTGAGCACAATTATCTAGAGGAAGTGTCTGGAAAAAAAGGAACGTATAAGCTCGGTGGAGTGGTGATTGGGCTTGCACTTAATTCTATTCATTACTATCAAAAAGTGGCTTATGGAGCGACTTACGAGACCAGTATCCCCCATGATAAATTGGAAGCCGAGGGGAAGAAAATTGCTCAAGAAGTTGTCAAGCGCTTAAGAACCATGGAAGAGTTAAAAAACATCCCTATTACGATTGCTCTCTTTGAACAAAAAAGCAGGTCATCTGTCGTTCCGGGTAATTTCTTTGCCTTTGCAGAAGTGGATAAGTCTAGCACCAATATTGGAAGCTGGCAAAATGTGAAGGAAAAGTATGTCCTGTTTCCATCAGACACTGCCCAAAAGAATCATCGAGAGGATATGACGTGGTTCCAGAATTTTAAGCAGGATGTAGAAGAGTATTTTCCGAACTTTAACGGGGTTGTTGGAAAAGGCTTCTATCTCGATGATCAGCTTCAACAACTGAGCATAAGCATTCCAATCCAATTTTATGGAAAGTCAGAGGCAATTGGTTTTACTCAGTATGTCACGGGACTTGTGATGGAGCATTTCCCTGACTATGTTGCTGTGGAAGTGAATGTTTCCTCCGTATATGGCCAAGAAGCCCTTATTGTCCGTAATCCTAATCAGAATGAACCATTTGTACATGTTTATCAATATTAGAGTCAAGAGCCCTGGAATGAGGGCTCTTTTTTTTGTTTTTTGCGTAATAAAGCTGGTTAATGGGAAAATTTCATGTTATTTCTGTTCATCTCAACTCCAGACTTATAACCGGTGCCAATCGTCCATTCATCGGTGTGAGAAGACAGCGATTTTTCCGCTGATGATAGTAAGTAATAATTGTCGACATCTATCAGAAAGTTAGTAAAATATTGAATGCTTGAGCGATTTGAAATATAATAGGATTTATATAATTTTTTTCACCTTAATAAACCCACTAATCACCATGTAGAGGTATCCCCTTCAGGAGGCATGTATGCTTTCCCATTCGCATTATGTGACGGCAAAAATCACAGTTGTTTTATCAAATTAGTATATTTTAACTCTCTTATTCTATATTGCGGAAAACTATTTCCTTCTAGTAAAAATGACATGATGAAAGGACGGCCATTTTATGAAAAAGATTAATAAAGTTTTAGTTGCCAACAGGGGCGAAATCGCAATTCGAGTATTTCGTGCTTGTACAGAGTTACATATTCGCACGGTAGCCATTTATTCTAAAGAGGATTTAGGAGCTTATCATCGTTATAAGGCGGATGAGGCATACCTTGTTGGAGAAGGTAAAAAACCAATTGATGCGTATCTCGATATTGAAGACATTATCCGTATTGCCAAACAATCACAGGTGGATGCGATCCATCCTGGCTATGGTTTCCTCTCAGAAAATATTGAATTTGCAAGAAGATGTGAAGAAGAGGGGATTATTTTTATTGGTCCTAAATCAAAACATCTAGATATGTTCGGGGATAAAGTGAAGGCAAGAACACAAGCGATACAGGCGAATATCCCGGTTATTCCTGGTACGGATGGTCCCGTTTCCAGCTTGGATGAAGTTGCCGCGTTCGGGAAAGAACATGGGTATCCAATTATTATCAAAGCTTCCCTTGGTGGTGGCGGACGTGGGATGCGTATCGTTAACAGCAATGAAGAAGTGAAAGAGGCCTATGCAAGAGCCAAGTCAGAAGCAAAAGCGGCATTCGGAAACGATGAAGTTTATGTAGAGAAACTTGTGGAGAAGCCAAAACATATTGAAGTTCAGATTTTAGGTGATCATGATGGCGGAATTGTCCATCTATATGAGCGCGATTGTTCGGTTCAGCGACGCCACCAAAAGGTGGTAGAGGTAGCACCAAGCGTTTCTGTACCTGAAGATTTACGTCTAGCTATCTGTGATGCGGCAGTAAAACTAATGAAAAATGTTGATTACTTAAATGCGGGAACTGTGGAATTCCTTGTATCAGGTGATGAGTTTTACTTCATTGAAGTCAATCCACGTGTTCAGGTAGAACATACCATTACAGAAATGGTTACAGGGATTGATATCGTTCAGTCACAAATTTTAATTGCTCAAGGGTATTCGCTACATAGTGACCAAGTGGGCATCCCAAAACAGAAGGATATTTCAACACATGGTTATGCGATTCAGTCACGGGTTACGACCGAGGATCCGTTGAATGACTTTATGCCTGATACCGGTAAGATTGCGGTCTATCGTTCAGGAGGCGGATTCGGAGTCCGATTAGATGCAGGAAATGGCTACCAAGGTGCGGTCATTACTCCTTATTATGACTCCCTACTTGTTAAGGTTTCTACACATGCGATGACCTTTGAACAAGCGGCATCGAAAATGCTTAGGAACCTGAAAGAATTCCGTATCCGTGGAATTAAAACAAATATTCCGTTCCTAGAAAACGTAATGGTTCATGAGAAGTTTATTTCTGGTAATTATGATACGTCCTTTATCGATAAAACCCCGGAATTATTTATCTTCCCTGTGCGGAAAGACCGTGGGACGAAAATGCTTAATTATATTGGAAACGTCACGATTAATGGTTTCCCTGGGATTGAGAAAAAGAAAAAGCCTTTAATCGATCAACCATATATTCCAAGGGTAGACTCATTCGAACCGGCTCCTTCTGGGACGAAACAAATTTTAGATGAAAAAGGAGCAAGAGGACTTGCCGAATGGGTGAAATCGCGTCAAGAAGTCCTTCTGACAGATACAACGTTCCGAGATGCTCATCAATCATTACTCGCTACCCGTGTGCGGACGAATGACTTAACACAAATTGCTGAACCAACGTCAAAGTTATTACCGGATTTATTTTCACTTGAGATGTGGGGTGGAGCAACCTTTGATGTATCCTACCGCTTCTTAAAAGAAGATCCATGGAAACGCTTGATTACATTAAGACAACAAGTTCCAAATGTCTTATTCCAAATGCTCCTGCGCGCATCCAACGCTGTAGGATATAAAAACTATCCAGATAATGTAATTCGTGAGTTTGTGAAGCAGTCTGCGGACGCTGGAATCGATGTCTTCCGAATCTTCGACAGCTTAAACTGGGTGAAAGGGATGGAAACGGCGATTGACGCAGTTAGACAAACGGGGAAAATTGCTGAAGCTTCCATCTGCTACACAGGAGATATTGATGATCCAACACGTCCAAAATACAGCATTCAATATTATAAAGACATGGCAAAAGAGCTCGAGGCTCAAGGTGCCCATATCCTAGGCATTAAAGACATGGCTGGCTTGTTGAAGCCCCAGTCTGCATACCGACTTATTTCTGAGTTGAAAGATACTGTTGATCTCCCGATTCACCTTCATACGCATGATACGAGTGGAAATGGTATTTATACCTATTCTAAAGCGATTGAAGCTGGGGTAGATATCGTTGATGTAGCAGCAAGCTCGATGGCCGGCTTAACATCTCAACCGAGTGCAAACTCGCTTTACTATGCTCTAAAAGGAACCGAACGTGAACCTTCTATAAATATCGATTCTCTTGAAAAAGTAACAAAATACTGGGAAGGGATTCGAAAGTATTATTCAGACTTTGAAAGTGGAATGATGGCTCCTCATCCAGAGGTTTATCAACATGAAATGCCTGGTGGTCAATATAGTAATCTTCAGCAGCAGGCGAAGGCCGTCGGTCTAGGTGAGCGTTGGGAAGAAGTAAAAGAAATGTATAAGCGTGTGAATTTAATGTTTGGCGATATTGTCAAAGTAACGCCTTCTTCAAAAGTGGTAGGGGATATGGCTTTATTTATGGTCCAAAATGACTTAACAGAGCAAGAAGTATTAGAAAAGGGAGACAAAATTGATTTCCCAGATTCAGTGATTGAGATGTTTGAAGGGTATTTAGGTCAACCAGCTGGTGGTTTTCCACAAGAATTACAAAAGGTGATTTTAAAAGGAAAGCAGCCACTCACCGTACGTCCTGGGGAATTACTAGAGGATGTTGACTTTAAAGCACTCGGCGATCAATTATATCAAGAACTAGGTCGTCAAGTTACTGACCATGATGTTATTGCCTATGCTCTCTATCCGAAAGTGTACCTCGATTATACGAAGACAATCGAACAATTCGGCGATGTATCTAAGCTTGATACACTAACATTCTTATATGGAATGAGACTAGGTGAAGAGATTGAGGTTGAAATCGAAACGGGTAAGACGTTAATTGTTAAACTTGTTTCAATTGGGCAAGCACAAGCAGACGGAACGCGGGTGGTTTATTTCGAATTGAACGGACAGCAGCGTGAGGTGATTATCAAGGATGAAAGCGTGAAATCATCCGTTGCTTCTAAAATCAAAGCAGACCCTAAAAATGAACAGCATATTGCTGGAACAATGCCAGGTACGGTTATTAAAGTATTGGTGGAAAAAGGCGAAAAGGTCGCTCAAGGTGAACATCTAATGATTACCGAAGCGATGAAGATGGAAACAACGGTTCAAGCTCCATTTTCTGGAGTCGTGAAAGACATCTTTGTTCAAAACGGGGACTCGATCTCTCCGGGAGATTTATTGATTGAAGTTGAAAAACAAACACAGGATCCCAAGGCAAAATCTGCTCCTTCTGGAGATAAGGTAACGATATAGAAGAAAAAGCATGCGAGGAAAAATCCTTGCATGCTTTTTTGTGTTTCCTAGATAACTAGGGAATAAGTAGGGTATGTGTACTAATTGTTTCCCTAATGCAAACAATTGTCGAAGAAATATTCAAAAAATTTGCTTAAAACGGTTGCAAATTAAATTGACTGTTATATAATACAAATAGTTAAAGATTTACCTGTAGTATAACAACAAGAACATGCTGATTACATTAGTTAACTTAGTATGCCTCTATAGTAGTACTGCTGGTAACCAAAATTTATAGATTCATATTTTGTTGGGAGGAATGAAAAGATGACTAAATCAAGAGCTGAACAATTACAGGAAAATTGGGAAATGGACTCTCGTTGGAAAGGGATTGAAAGACCTTATTCCGCTGAAGAGGTAATCAAATTACGAGGTTCCATTGACATTGAATATACACTTGCTCGCCGCGGTGCAGAAAAGCTTTGGAAGCTTGTGAACGAAGAAGACTTCGTGAACGCACTTGGTGCATTGACTGGAAACCAGGCTGTACAACAGGTGAAGGCAGGTCTGAAAGCAATATACTTAAGTGGATGGCAAGTTGCGGCTGATGCCAATCTTTCAGGCAATATGTATCCTGACCAGAGTTTATACCCAGCGAACAGTGTGCCATCTGTTGTAAAGCGAATCAATCAAGCTCTACAACGTGCAGACCAAATCACTCATTCTGAGGGTGACGATTCGATTGATTGGTTTGCTCCAATTGTTGCCGATGCTGAGGCTGGATTCGGCGGTCAATTAAATGTATTTGAATTGATGAAAGGTATGATTGAGGCAGGAGCAGCAGGCGTTCACTTTGAAGATCAGCTTTCTTCTGAAAAGAAATGTGGACACCTTGGTGGAAAAGTATTGCTTCCAACTCAGACAGCGGTTCGTAACTTAATCTCTGCTCGTCTTGCTGCAGACGTTATGGGAACACCAACACTTGTCGTTGCACGTACGGATGCAAACGCAGCGGATTTGATTACAAGTGATGTTGATCCAATTGATGCACCGTTTATCACAGGGGAGCGTACTCCTGAAGGATTCTTCCGCACAAGAGCTGGTCTTGACCAGGCAATCGCTCGTGGCTTAGCTTATGCTCCATATGCTGACTTAATCTGGTGTGAGACTTCTGAGCCTAGCCTTGAAGAAGCAAAGCGTTTTGCGGAAGCAATTCATGAACAATTCCCAGGAAAGCTTCTTGCTTATAACTGCTCTCCTTCCTTCAACTGGAAGAAGAAGCTTGACGATGAGACAATCGAAAAGTTCCAAAGAGAGCTTGGCAAAATGGGCTACAAGTTCCAATTCGTTACCCTTGCTGGTTTCCATGCTTTAAACCACAGCATGTTCGAATTAGCTCGTGGCTACAAGGATCATGGAATGGCTGCTTACTCGAAGCTTCAGCAAGCTGAGTTTGGTAGCGAGCAATACGGCTATACTGCAACAAGACACCAACGTGAAGTTGGAACAGGTTACTTCGACCAAGTGGCAATGACGATTACTGGAGGAACTTCTTCAACCACAGCCCTTAAAGGCTCAACTGAAGAAGAACAATTCTCCACTTCAAAGTAAAAGTCTTATCTGCTTTACCATCAATAGTTGTTAATTTTTCACCTATATATCTCCTTTTTTTAACCTTCTCAATCTTGAGAAGGTTTTTTTTTACATGAATAGGATAAAATTTGAGTGTGGGGACGGTTCTTTTGCTTCCTTCCAGGAAGCAAAAGAACCGTCCCCAATGCACAGATTTATATAACCATCATAAATAATAGGGAGATATTTGCGGGGGTGACGAAATGAGTAGGCAAAACGTAGATGAATATCTACAACAGGGTATCCACGGGGCGAAGGAAACGAAGCCAGATGAAAGACGGCGTTTCCTAGGAACAATTCGGGAGAGGATTGTAGTGGTACTCACAAAGGCCGAGGTAAGAAGAAAACAAATTGAGGCAGAATTCAAGCAGCTACTACAGGAAAATAAAGAGGCACATATATACTTAAATGGAAATATGAACTATGCTAGCTACTCTAAATACATTAGTCTTGCAGAAGAAATGGGCGTTGCTTATAAAATAGTAACAAATAAAGAATATGATACGAAATATGGGCTAGTCCTCGCTTATGATTACGCAATCGACAAAGAGGACATTAATTTATCTAAAAAGCCACAACCAATTGTTATTGAAAAACAAAAAACAGCTGAAAAAGGGTTTGTTACTTTTGTAAAGACGCTGTTTGGAAAGAAGTGAATTTCTACCCTGGTCTATTAAGTGGCCAGGGATCATTTTTGTAGAGCATTATGTAAGATCTTTTCCCGCGAAAACAGCATTATGATAAAATGGCGTAAATACAGCTGATTATATTGCTTTAGTGTGGAAAAGTTTGCTATTATCAATATAATTGCTTATTGTGCGAATTTTCAAGGAGGTGCCTTTTATGTCAAGGATTTCAGCAGAACAGGTTAAACATGTTGCTCATCTTGCCCGACTAGCAGTTACGGAGGAAGAAGCAAATCGATTGACACAACAGCTAGATAAAATTATTACCTATGCAGAGCAGTTAAATGAATTAGACACAGAGAATGTAGAGCCAACATCTCATGTTCTCGAGATTAAGAATGTCATGCGCGAAGATACAGCGAAACCTGGTCTCCCGAATGAAGAAGTGTTGAAAAATGCACCAGACCACCAAGATGGTCAAATTAAAGTTCCACCAATTATGGAGTAAGGAGGAGAAGCCATGAGTTTATTTGATCATAAGGTTTCAGACCTGCATGAACTATTACATAAAAAAGAAATCACGGTCTCTGATCTTGTTGATACATCCTTTAACCGGATTGATGAAGTTGATGGTAAGGTCCAGGCGTTTTTAACATTAAACGAAGAACAGGCTCGTGCGAAGGCAAAAATATTGGATGAGAAAATTGGACAAGCCAATTTGGAAAGTTTGTTATTTGGTATGCCAATTGGAATTAAAGACAATATCGTCACGAAAAACTTACGGACGACTTGCGCAAGTAAAATTCTTGAAAACTTTGATCCTATTTACGATGCAACGGTTATGGGGAAACTGCACCAGGCAGACACGGTTACTATCGGCAAATTAAATATGGATGAGTTTGCGATGGGGTCATCCACAGAAAACTCAGGTTTCAAAGATACCCGGAATCCATGGAATCTTGATACCGTTCCTGGTGGATCGTCCGGGGGTTCAGCAGCTTCGGTCGCTGCAGGTGAAGTGTTGTTCTCCTTAGGGTCTGATACAGGGGGCTCAATTCGACAGCCAGCATCGTTTTGTGGAGTTGTTGGAATGAAGCCAACTTACGGTCTTGTTTCACGCTTCGGGTTGGTTGCAT
The DNA here is from genome assembly GCF_900109925.1 of Mesobacillus persicus. Classification (GTDB taxonomy): domain Bacteria; phylum Bacillota; class Bacilli; order Bacillales; family Cytobacillaceae; genus Mesobacillus_B; species Mesobacillus_B persicus. The sequence continues at coordinate 33,342 of NZ_FOBW01000007.1, forward strand.
TTGCATCATCCCTTGATCAAATTGGCCCGGTTACAAGAACAGTTGAAGATAATGCTTATCTATTAAAAGCCATTGCCGGCCATGATGAAATGGATTCAACTTCGGCAAATGTTACTGTTCCAGACTATGTGAGTGCTTTGACAGGCGATATAAAAGGAATGAGAATTGCGGTTCCAAAAGAGTATATTGGTGAGGGTGTAGATGAAGCCGTTAAACAGTCTGTTTTCGATTCATTAAAGGTACTCGAGAAACTAGGGGCTACTTGGGAAGAAGTCTCATTGCCTCATTCAAAATATGCTTTGGCAACCTATTATCTTTTGTCCTCATCGGAAGCTTCAGCAAATCTCTCCCGTTTTGATGGAGTACGCTACGGCTACCGAGCCTCAGATGCTCAGAACTTATTAGATATGTATAAGAAGACCCGTGCAGAAGGCTTCGGAGAAGAAGTGAAGCGACGAATCATGCTTGGCACATTCGCGTTAAGCTCGGGTTACTATGATGCTTATTATAAGAAGGCACAAAAGGTCCGTACTTTAATCAAGAAAGATTTTGAGGATATCTTTGAAAATTATGATGTCATCATCGGACCAACTACTCCAACACCTGCGTTTAAAATTGGAGAAAACCTTGCTGATCCAATGACCATGTATGTGAACGACATTTTAACCATTCCAGTTAATCTTGCAGGTGTCCCAGGGATCTCAGTGCCTTGTGGATTTACTAATGGTCTTCCGCTAGGACTACAAATCATTGGTAAGCATTTTGACGAAAGTTCAGTCTATAAAGTTGCCCATGCTTTTGAACAAGCAACCGACTTTCATAAACAAAAACCACAATTGTAAGGGGTGAGAATCAATGGAATTTGAAACGGTTATTGGACTTGAAGTCCATGTTGAATTAAAAACAGACTCGAAGATCTTTTCAAGCAGTCCAAACCATTTCGGGGCGAGCCCGAATACAAATACGACGGTTATTGACCTTGGATACCCTGGCGTTTTACCAGTCGTCAATAAAAAAGCCGTGGATTATGCAATGAAAGCCTGTATGGCGCTCAATTGCGAAGTTGCAACCGAAACAAAATTTGATCGGAAGAATTATTTTTATCCAGACAATCCAAAGGCATATCAGATTTCACAGTTTGATAAACCTATTGGGGAGCATGGTTGGGTTGAAATTGAAGTGAACGGTGTGAAAAAGAAAATTGGGATTACCCGTATCCATATGGAAGAGGATGCAGGAAAACTAACACATGGAAATGGCTATTCTTTAGTGGATTATAACCGCCAAGGAACACCGCTCGTAGAGATAGTATCTGAGCCAGATATACGTTCCCCTGAAGAAGCGTATGCGTACCTTGAAAAATTAAAATCCATCATTCAATATACAGGTGTGTCGGATTGTAAAATGGAAGAAGGTTCATTAAGATGTGATGCCAACATCTCCCTTCGCCCAGTAGGTCAAGAGGAGTTTGGGACTAAGACCGAACTGAAGAATCTTAATTCATTCAACTTTGTGCGTAAAGGATTAGAATATGAAGAAAAGCGTCAAGCAGAAGTTCTTCGTGCGGGTGGAAAGATTGAACAAGAAACACGGCGCTTTGATGAGGCAACGAGCACGACTCTCCTCATGCGCGTGAAAGAGGGCTCTGATGATTATCGTTACTTCCCTGAGCCAGATTTAACAGATCTTTATATTGATGAAGAGTGGAAAGCAAGGATTCGCGCAGAGATTCCAGAGCTTCCAGATGCCCGTAAAAAACGCTATATTGAGGAACTTGGACTTCCTTCCTATGACGCCAATGTTCTTACAGTCACCAAGGAAATGTCTGACTTCTTTGAAGCGGTCGTCGCAGCTGGTGCGGAGGCGAAACAAGCCTCAAACTGGGTAATGGGGGATGTTTCGGGCTATTTAAATTCAGAAGGCAAAGAACTGCATGATGTTCCGTTAACACCTGAAGGGTTAGCTGGAATGATCAAGTTAATTGCAAACGGCACGATTTCTTCTAAGATTGCTAAGACTGTTTTTAAGGAATTGATTGAAAACGGTGGCGATGCAGAAACGATTGTTAAGGAAAAAGGTCTTGTTCAGATTTCAGATGAAGGCGAACTTACGAAAATCATCAACGAAATCATCGATGCCAATCCAAAGCCGCTAGAAGATTTTAAAGGTGGAAACGACAAGGCAAAAGGCTTCTTCGTCGGTCAAATCATGAAAGCGACGAAAGGTCAAGCAAACCCACCACTTGTAAACAAGCTATTAGTGGAAGAATTAAATAAAAGATAGTAAACACAGAAGTTGGCGATATTCGCCAACTTTTTTTATTTCATCATTTATATCGACATAAATTTCCCGGGAAAAAGGGTTAATTTCGACAATGTTGGGGTGCAAGAGAATCGGTTTAGGCGGATACCTCTAGGTCTAAGAATAACCATTTTAGAGGAGGAAATATGGATAAAGCCTAATGTTATAAGGAGGTAAACAAACGATAATGATTATCAATATCTGTAATGATTACTAAATTATAATAATTATTGTTTATTGTTTCCCCATGTGTTAATATAAATATACAAAGCTTGTAATACAGTTCGTTCACATTATTATGTAGCGAATGAATATAATAAAAAAAGAAAATTTTGAGGTAATAATCATTCTCAATTACATTCGTTAAAATGAGAATAATACTCAGAAGAGTAGGAGGAACCTTCATGCTTGCAGAAACCAAATCCCTACGCGAAACAGCAAATGTAGAAGCTGATTGGCTTGAAAAAGTTAAACCCCATCTCGAACTAGGGGCCGCGTTATTTAGTGGCTTACTAATCCTAATTGGATGGCTACTAACAAAGGCTGACCTTGCAACAGCAGCTATTGTCATATACTTAGCAGCATATGTAATCGGTGGATTTGCTAAAGCGAAGGAAGGCATTGAGGAAACGATTGCTAATAAAGAATTAAATGTTGAGATGCTAATGATTTTAGCAGCAATTGGATCGGCGATCATCGGGTATTGGACAGAAGGTGCTATCTTAATTTTTATCTTTGCGTTAAGTGGTGCGCTAGAAACCTATACCATGAACAAAAGTCATAAAGAAATTTCTGCTTTAATGAATTTACAGCCAGAAGAAGCACTTCGAGTGAATAATGGGTTAGAAGAGGTTGTACCTGTAGCCTCACTGATCGTTGGAGATAAAATTCTAGTAAAACCAGGAGAGCGTGTCCCGTCAGATGGAAAAATCATTGAAGGGCAAACAAATCTCGATGAGGCAGCAATTACAGGTGAATCCATACCTGTTAGTAAGACCTTAAATGATGAGGTGTTTGCAGGAACTGTGAATCTGCGCGGAACGATTACCTTAGAGATCACAAAGCCAAACAATGAAACCTTATTTCAAAAAATCATTACTCTTGTACAATCTGCTCAAAGTGAAAAATCCCCATCTCAACAATTCATTGAGAAATTCGAAGGGAAATATGTAAAAACGGTCTTAATTGTGGTTGTTCTTATGATGTTTCTTCCGCACTTCGCACTTGGTTGGAGTTGGCAGGAAACCTTTTACCGTGCAATGATTTTATTAGTTGTTGCCTCCCCTTGTGCCCTTGTGGCTTCGATCATGCCAGCGACATTATCCGCGATTTCAAACGGGGCCCGTCATGGGATTCTATTTAAGGGTGGAGTCCATCTTGAGAATCTCGGAAACTTAAAAGCTATTGCCTTTGATAAAACAGGGACCTTAACAAAAGGAAAGCCTGAAGTGACGGACGTAGTTTTTCGAGAAGACTTGCCTGCAGATGTATTGATTAGCCATGTAGCTTCAATTGAAAAGTTCTCGAATCATCCGCTTGCATCAGCAATTGTCAACTATGCGAATTCAAAAGGAAATGAACTCACAAAACCAGAAAATATGGAAGACATAGCAGGATACGGGGTTCAAGCTACTATTAATGGTGTTGAGTGGAAGGTAGGGAAAGCGGACTTTGTTGGACGAAAAGAGGCAGAAGAATTTCAGAATGGTGTGGCTTTAAGCCTTGCTGAACAGGGAAAAACAGTAGTGTTTGCCCGGGACGAACAGGGGATCGCAGGGGTGTTAGCCCTGAAGGATACTGTCCGTGAAGAGACGATAAAGGCGATTCAAGCGTTGAAAAGGGAAGGAATACACACCATCATGCTCACCGGTGACAGCAATAAAACAGCGACGGCGATTGCTGCTGAAAGTGGAATCGATACCTACATTGCTGAATGCCTGCCTGAAACGAAAGTAGATGAAATGAAAAAGTTAAAAGAGAAATTCGGCACCGTTGCAATGGTCGGGGATGGAATCAATGATGCACCAGCCTTAGCAACTGCATCTGTCGGAATTGCAATGGGTGAGGGCACGGATGTAGCATTAGAAACGGCTGATGTTGTGCTAATGAAAAATGATCTACCAAGAATTGCAGAAGCCGTTAAGTTATCGAAAAAAATGAACAGAATCATTAAGCAGAACATCATTTTCTCAATTGTGGTAATTACCATTTTAATTGCTTCTAACTTCATGCAATCCCTTGCTTTGCCATTAGGGGTAATTGGCCATGAGGGAAGTACAATACTGGTCATCTTGAATGGATTACGATTGTTGCGATTGTAAAAAAGTGAACGGCAGCCTTTGCTGCCGTTTTAGTTTGACCGTGGGTCTGTAAACGTTGATACATCAAGGGCATTTTAATCAAACATTTGATTAACAAGGATAATAGGATTGATATTGAAATAATAATTAGTATTGCCTCTTCTAAAGATAAATTCTGCATATACTATTTAACGGGTTCTTTATAAAGTGCTGAGTTCTGTAGGATTAAGATTCAAAATTGCTTAATAGGTAGGATTTAGGATATGATTGTATGGGTAGATTCTAATATAAATCAATTTAGGATGATGGGATATGAAGAGAGCAAGAATTATATATAATCCTACATCGGGGCGGGAAATTTTCAAAAAAAGCTTGCCGGATGTCTTAATGAAGCTCGAAGCAGCAGGCTATGAGGCTTCTTGCCATGCAACTACCGGTGCAGGTGATGCTACGAAAGCTGCTCGGATAGCGGTGGAACGGCGTTATGATTTAGTCATCGCTGCTGGAGGAGATGGAACCATCAATGAAGTGGTCAATGGGATTGCCAAACAGGAGCATCGGCCAAAAATAGGGGTCATTCCGACTGGGACAACCAATGACTTTGCACGTGCCCTACATATTCCTAGGGACATTGATACAGCTGTTGATATCATTCTAAAAGGTGATAGCATACCGGTGGATGTTGGGCGAGTGAATGATAAATACTTTATCAATATTGCTGGTGGAGGCAGGTTAACTGAGTTAACCTATGATGTTCCGATCAAATTGAAAACGATGCTGGGTCAACTAGCTTATTACTTAAAAGGAATAGAAATGCTCCCATCCATCCGAGCAACAGAAGTAACCATTGAATACGATGGGAAGCTTTATGAGGGTGAAGTTATGTTATTCCTAATAGGGTTAACCAACTCTGTTGGAGGTTTTGAAAAACTTGCCCCTAATGCTTCGATTAATGATGGGATGTTTTCGTTATTAATTTTAAAGAAGACTAACCTTGCCGATTTTATTCGGATTGCGTCTCTTGCCCTGAGAGGTGAGCACCTCAATGATTCAAAGGTGATCTATACGAAAGCCAATCGTATTCGAGTAAAATCACAAGATCGCCTTCAGCTTAATCTTGATGGAGAATATGGCGGGGACATGCCTGCAGAATTCGAAAATCTTTACCGTCATATTGAGGTATTTGTACCGCTAGATAAAATACGTCCGGAAGATCGTCCGGAATCCCTAGGGGACACTGCGAAGGAAGAATAACATCGAGCCGCTCCTATATGGTGCGGTTTTTTTATAAGACTCTTTTACAAGACCCACTTTGTTGCTTAGTGATTTAGATAACTTGGAAGCTTTGTGGGTGAAAATTGTTTACTAAACCTGTATTCTTGATAATACGAGTAAGGCGTGAAAATAATACCAAAACTAGGGAGTAAGATTGGAGGAGCCAAGTTGGACAAAAAAGCATTAATCAATATTGATTATACGTATGATTTTGTTGCCGATGATGGTGCACTGACTTGCGGGGAACCTGGTCAAGCAATCGAGGCAAGAGTAACTTCGCTAACGAAGGAATTCACAGCAAACGGCGACTACGTTGTGTTTGCCATCGATGTCCATGATGCTGGGGATGAGTACCACCCTGAAACGAAGCTTTATCCAGCGCATAACATCCGCGGGACAAAAGGCCGTGAACTATTTGGAAGCTTAAATCAAGTGTATAAAGATAGTGCCGAACTTGATCATGTGTATTATTTAGATAAAACCCGTTACTCTGCTTTTGCTGGAACAGACTTAGAAATTAAGTTACGAGAACGAGGAATCACAGAGGTACATTTAATCGGAGTCTGTACAGATATTTGCGTCTTACATACAGCTGTTGATGCTTATAATCTAGGCTTTAAAATTGTTGTTTACAAGGATGCCGTTGCTTCATTTAACATGGCCGGTCATGATTGGGCTCTAGGGCATTTTGAGAGTGCAATGGGGGCAATTGTAAAATAAACCTTCTACTGAGGGAAAGCTAAAGTTACGCGGAAAATTCGGAGGGAGTATCAATGGCAACTAAATACAGTGATGATAGTTTTTTGATCCATACAGATTTATATCAAATTAATATGATGGAGACCTATTGGCGCGATGGGGTGCATAACCGTAGAGCAGTCTTTGAGTTGTTTTTTCGGAAACTTCCATTTGGTAATGGCTATGCGGTATATGCTGGCCTTGAACGAGCGATTCAAATTTTAAAGAATTTTAAGTTCACCGAAGATGATATCGAATATTTGCGGACGGAAGGTGGCTTTCAGGAAGATTTCCTAAGTTATTTATCTAAATTGCGGTTTACAGGGAATATCCGTTCTATGAAGGAAGGCGAGGTCGTCTTTGCCGGAGAGCCATTAGTCCGAGTAGAAGCACCACTTGCTGAAGCCCAGTTAATTGAAACAGTTCTTTTAAATATTATTAACTATCAAACACTAATCGCAACAAAGGCTGCACGGATAAAAAATGTCATTTTAAACGAGTCGGCATTGGAATTTGGTTCACGCCGAGCACAAGAGTTAGATGCGGCGGTTTGGGGTACCCGCGCAGCATATATTGCTGGATTTGACGCAACTAGCAATGTACGCGCTGGAAAGTTATTTGGTATTCCCATTTCCGGTACGCATGCCCATTCAATGGTACAGGCCTACCGTGATGAATATGTGGCGTTTCGTAAGTATGCTGAAACACATAAGGATTGCGTCTTTTTAGTTGATACATATAATACGCTAATGTCAGGTGTCCCGAATGCCATTCGGGTGGCACGAGAGTTTGGCGATAAAATTAATTTTATTGGGATTCGGTTAGATAGTGGCGACCTAGCCTATTTGTCTAAGGAAGCAAGAAGAATGTTGGATGAGGCTGGTTTTCGGGATGCGAAAGTAGTTGCATCTAGTGACCTTGATGAATACACCATCATGAATTTAAAAGCTCAAGGGGCAAAAATTGATGTTTGGGGTATTGGAACAAAGCTAATCACCGCTTTTGAACAGCCGGCACTCGGCGCTGTTTATAAGGTAGTCTCAATCGAAGATGAACATGGTCAAATGAATGATACGATTAAAATCTCCTCCAATCCTGAAAAAGTAACAACTCCTGGGTTGAAAAAGGTGTATCGCATCATCAATGGAACAAATGGAATGTCTGAGGGGGATTATATCGCCCTTGAGGAAGAGAATCCTCAGGAAGAAGACCGCCTAAAGATGTTTCATCCTACCCATACGTATATAAGTAAGTTTGTCACTGACTTTGAAGCTAGAGATCTTCACCATGATATTTATGTAGATGGACAGCTTGTCTATGAGCTTCCGGAGCTGAAAGATATTAGAGAATATTCAAAGGCTTCCCTGGGTTTATTATGGGATGAATATAAACGCTCCTTGAATCCAGAGGAATACCCAGTCGACCTCAGCGTCAAGTGCTGGGATAATAAAATGCGTAATATTGAGGAAGTCAGACAGAAAGTAAAGGCGCTAAAGGAGTAAAGGCTTCTCCATAATCTGATTTAACCGGTTGATATCTTAATTGAGTAACTAGCGAAAATAAAATAAGCGGAGAATTTCCGCTTAAATGAAGAATAGAGTTCGTTTCGGTGGATATAAGCGGAGGTTTTCCGACTAAACAGATAAAAACCTCCCATTTTCACAAATTCCAAGTTAATAGTCGGAAATTCTCCGTTTATTTATGTGCTTTTTCGATGCTACCCTTAATTAGGCGGAATTTTTCCGTCTATTATAGTCAAGTTCCGAAAAGGCAAGTAGGAATAACGATAAAAGCAGGGCAAATTCCAATTAAATGTGGGTGCCCTGCTTTTTCTTTTGTGAATAGCGGTACCTTCTTCCTATGCACATCTAAGGTGAACCCATTAAATGGGGGTTATGGGACTTTCTTTTAAAAGTATAGAAACAACGATTCTAAAAACATGTTAAAATGAAACCGTACATTCCCCACAACTCATTCCTCAATAAAGAAAGGAGCCTATCATCTTGTTACAAAAAGCTCAGGAACTACTAAAAACCTACTTTGGTTACTCTTCCTTCCGGGTGGGTCAGGAACAAGCGATTTCGTCTGTATTACAAAGAAACAATACGGTTTGTGTCATGCCTACTGGAGGCGGGAAATCGATTGTTTATCAAATTCCTGCTCTGATTTTACCAGGGACCACGCTCGTCATCTCACCACTTATTTCCCTCATGAAAGATCAAGTTGATACATTAAATCAACTAGGGATTCCGGCGGCCTACATCAATAGTTCCCTTAGCCCACAAGAGGCTGCAGAAACAATCGAAGAAGCTATGCATGGCGGGTACAAGCTATTGTATGTTGCACCAGAACGACTTGAGGCATATGACTTTCAACAAATGCTTAATCACATCGAAATCCCACTTGTCGCTGTCGATGAGGCTCACTGTATTTCGCAGTGGGGTCATGATTTCCGCCCGAGCTATCTACAAATTTCCCGTTTGGTTGATAGGTTGCCTGGGAACCCAATTGTTCTTGCGTTAACCGCAACAGCAACACCGAAGGTCAGGGAGGATATTTGTCATTCCCTCCGAATTGACCAGTCTAATTCAGTTCTGACCGGATTTGAGCGAACAAACTTATCTTTTTCGGTCATCAAGGGCCAAGACCGTCTTGCTTTTTTAAAAGAATATGTAAAGAAAAACAGCAATGAAGCGGGGATTATTTACGCGGCTACAAGAAAAACCGTCGATCAGTTATATGAAGGGCTCCAAAAAGAACAGATTGATGCCGCCCGCTATCATGCTGGCATGAAGGATGTTGAACGGGCAAGTGAACAAGACCGTTTCCTTAGAGACCAAGCAGATGTAATGGTGGCCACCTCTGCCTTTGGAATGGGGATTGATAAGTCCAATATCCGGTATGTGGTTCATTTCCAAATGCCGAAAAACATGGAGAGCTATTATCAGGAAGCTGGACGTGCCGGTCGAGATGGATTGCCTAGTGAATGTACGGTCCTGTATTCCCCGCAGGATGTGCAAATTCAGCGTTTCTTAATCGATCAATCAGCTGAACAGGTGAGAATGTCACAAGAGCTTGAAAAACTGCAACAAATGGCAGATTATTGCCATACCGAGAGCTGTCTTCAAGCCTTTATTCTAGAATATTTTGGTGAAAAAGAACCACAGCCTTGTGGAAGATGTGGGAATTGCACAGACACACGTACAAGTGTCGAAGTGACGAAGGAAGCCCAAATGGTGTTAAGCTGCATCATTCGGATGGGTCAGAAGTTTGGCAAAGCGATAACGGCTGCCGTCCTAACCGGCTCGAGAAATAAAAAAGTACTAGAACTTGGGTTTGATAAGCTCTCAACATACGGAATATTAAAAGAGCAAAGTGCGAAACAGGTCACAGAGCTAATTGAATTCCTCATTTCGAAGAATTTGATTGGCGTTGAACATGGTTCCTACCCAACAATATATGTTGCTCCAGAAGGGAAGGCCGTCCTACAAGGCCAGCAGCAGGTTTTCAGGAAAGAAGCGGTCCAAATTAAACAGGTTTCAAATGATGATCCATTGTTTGAGGAGCTGCGTCAACTTAGAAAAACCGTAGCGGATACTGAACATGTTCCACCATTTGTGATTTTCTCAGATTCTGCTCTGAAGGATATGTGTGCCAGATTGCCGCAAACAGAGGAAGAGTTTTTACAGGTGAGTGGGGTCGGTCAACACAAATTAGAGAAATATGGCAAGACGTTTATACAAGCCATCTCCGAGTTTTATGAAGCTCATCCGGATAGGGAAAGGGTATTAACCTCTCCGCCAGCTGTAGCTAAACCGAAACCGGCAAAAAAAGGAGTAAATGACTCCCATCTTGAGACATATAAGCTACATCAAGAAGGTTTAACCGTTACTGAAATCGCAGCTAAACGGGAATTAGCCGTAAGTACCATGGAGAATCATATCATCCAATGTATACAAAATGGAATGGAAGTAGATTTCGCGCTTTTGGTACCGGATAGGTTCGTGCCGGAATTGGAGAATGCTGTAGCAGAGGCGGGTCGAGATCGATTAAAGCCGATTAAAGAATTGCTGCCAGATGAAGTGAGTTATTTTATGATCAAAGTCTTTTTATATCAAATGAGGAAGCAGGAAAAGGCGGTTATTGATTAAACAGCATTGTGAGCTGTTTCGCAATCCTCTCTTCAGTGTGGTAAACTCTTCCTTAGCGAATTCTTTGTAAAGGAAGATATTATGAGCAAAACATTGCCAGTTCAAAAAAATGACTATATAGATGTAGAATTTGAGGATTTAACCCATGATGGTGCAGGAGTAGCGAAGGTAGACGGATATCCAATCTTCGTCCAGGGCGGGCTTCCAGGTGAAAAGGCCAATATCAAAGTGATTAAAGTGAATAAAGGTTATGGAGTAGGCCGGATGGTTCAACTCTTGGAACGAAGCTATTTTCGAATTGATATTGCGCAGGAAGAAAAGCATAAGTTCGGCGGTTGCCAGCTTGAGCATATTAGCTACGAAGGACAAATGAAGTTCAAGGAAAACCAAGTTCGTCAGGTATTGACGCGCATCGGCAAACTCGAAAATGTTACCGTACATCCTGTGCTCGGGATGGAGCATACGTGGCAGTATCGCAATAAAGCCCAGGTCCCTGTTGGTGAAAAAGATGGCAAGCTAATCTCAGGTTTTTTTAAGCCCCGAAGCCACGAAATTGTCGATACGAAAGAAAGCTTAATACAGCTTCCAGAGGTGAATCAAGCCATTCAAGCGGTAAAGGAAATCTGTAGTGAGCTAGGTGTTAAAGCGTATAACGAAGAAACTCATAAAGGTGATCTACGTCATATTATGGCTCGTTACGGGAAGCAAACCGGTGAGTTAATGGTTGTCATCATCACTAGAACGAATGATTTCCCTAATAGAAATAGCATCGTTGAGGAAATAGTTGCACGGCTTCCAAAGGTTAAGTCGATTGTCCATAATGTCAATTCGAAGCGTACGAATGTCATTATTGGAGATAAAACGAAAGTCCTATGGGGAAGTGAAGTCATCTATGACTATATCGGTGATGTGAAATTTGCTATCTCGGCATTAAGTTTTTATCAGGTGAATCCAGATCAGACGAAGGTTCTCTACGATAAAGCTTTAGAGTATGCGGGCCTGAATGGCAATGAAACCGTCATTGATGCTTATTGTGGAATTGGGACCATCTCGTTGTTCCTAGCACAAAAGGCGAAAAAGGTGTATGGGGTTGAAATTGTCAAGGAAGCAATCGAAGATGCAACGAGAAATGCTGAGTTAAATGAGATAAGCAATGCTGAATTTGCTGTTGGGAAAGCAGAAGATATCATTCCAAAGTGGTATGACGAAGGCATCACTGCCGACGTTCTCGTAGTTGACCCTCCGCGAAAAGGGTGCGATGAAGCTTTACTTCAAACGATTGTTGAAATGAAACCAGCAAAAATCGTTTATGTAAGCTGTAATCCAGGCACCCTCGCGAGAGACCTTCGTATTCTTGAAGATGGAGGCTATGAAACGCTTGAGGTTCAGCCTGTTGATATGTTTCCTCAAACCACGCATGTAGAATGCGTAGCAAAATTAGTGTTAAAGAAGTAGGCTTTGAGTCCTATTCAGTTCATAGTAAAGGTGTTTTTATAGCTCTATACAAAAGAAGGCAACTTTCCTTTTAGGAGAGTTGCCTTCTTATGGTTCTTACGAATATTATAGTTGTTGACCGTGCCTAGGAGAATTGGTTACATAGCTGAGAGTTCGGGCATTAACGGCATCCTTATCTAATCGTTCTTCTTTTCAATTGGAACAAAGTTTAAAATGTCCTTCGTTTCAAAGCTATCCAAGAGTCGGTTTTGCCAGTCGTAATAATCGAGCCTTTCTTGTAGCTTTTTCATATCGGTAAGGGCTTGTTCACGCACAGCTTCAGTGGTGTTCGGATCATCAATAAGTTCGTTTAATTTGGATATGGATTTTTCCATGGCTGTGCTATTCATTGTAATGGCTGTTCTCCATCTGATTGTGAAGTAATCAAAAAAGACCTGGTACCAATCATCTCTGATTGAATATAAATCCTTTCTTTCCCCTTTTACCCAAACCTTTTCTACCATATTTAAATCTAGTAAGCTTCTAACTGAATTACTCATACTTGTTTTACTCATCCCGAGCTCTTCTTTCATCTCGTCAAGTGTAAGCGGTTTATCTGAAAAAAATAGGAGGCCGTATAATCGTCCAGCGGAAGGGGTGATTCCATAGAGATGCATATTTTGAGCAATGGCATCTATAACCATAGATCGTGTTTTTGCTAATCGATCATGTTCTTTCAACTTTTTCACCTCCTATTTTCTTTTGCTATCCTCAGTTTAGTTTTTAGACTACATATTAATTTAGGAAAAGTAAAGGTACCTATCTTAACGAGATAGGGAGTAAAATGGAGCATTATTAAGTAAAGTAGTTATTTATTCCGTACAGTTTTTTCTGTACGTACTATACGAACGATAATCACGGAATATGAAGTTTGTATTGAATTTAGAAAACAGTCTATAATTGAGAAAGTTAAAAGTAACAACTTAATAAAAATAAGAAGTTGGAACAAATTAAATGAGGTGAAAGTATGGAAGAGGCGCCTATTAAGATAAAGGTTAATGATGTTACCAAGATTTTTGGGAAATCATCAAAGAAGGCCTTACAGTTAATAAAAGAAGGAAAATCAAAGGAGCAAATTTTAAAGGAAACAGGTTCCACAGTTGGTGTTAACCGAGCATCCTTTGAAGTGAAAGCAGGAGAGATCTTCGTCATTATGGGTTTATCCGGTAGTGGTAAATCGACATTAGTTCGCTTGCTTAATCGTCTAATTGAACCAACAATCGGGCAGGTTGAGATTGACGGTAAAGATGTAGTGAAAATGAACAAAGAAGAATTAAGGGAAGTTAGAAGAAAGAAAATGAGTATGGTCTTTCAAAAGTTTGCCCTATTTCCCCATAGGACGGTGCTTGAGAACACTGAGTATGGTTTAGAAATCCAGGGTGTTGAAAAGACTGATCGAGGTAAAAAAGCATTAGAGGCACTAGAATTAGTAGGACTTAAGGGTTATGAAAACCAATATCCTAGTCAACTAAGTGGTGGGATGCAGCAACGTGTAGGACTAGCGAGAGCACTGGCAAATGATCCTGATGTTCTTTTAATGGATGAGGCTTTTAGCGCATTGGATCCATTAATTCGGAAAGATATGCAGGATGAGTTGCTAGAGTTACAATCCAATATGGAGAAGACGATTGTTTTTATCACCCATGACTTAGACGAAGCCCTTCGTATTGGTGACAGAATTGCCTTGATGAAAGATGGTAATATCGTTCAAATTGGTACACCAGAAGAAATATTAATGAATCCATCAAATGAATATGTTGAGAGATTCGTAGAGGACGTAGATCTTTCTAAGGTATTAACAGCTGGACATGTTATGAAGCGTGCTGAGACCGTTCAAGTAGATAAGGGTCCACGTGTGGCACTAAAACTAATGAAGAATTTAGGGATTTCATCCATTTATGTGGTGGATAAACAGCAAAAGCTATTGGGTGCGATTACTGCAAAGGATGCTTCAAAGGCTGCTGAAGGAAATCAATCCATCGATGGATTCCTAGATAAGGAAATTACGGCGGTTGGGACGGACACTCTATTAATTGATTTGTTTGAAAAAGTATCTTCTGCCAGCATTCCTGTTGCGGTAACAGATGAAAAAAATCGGTTAAAAGGAATTTTAATTAAAGGTGCTGTAATCGGGGCTCTTACGGGTAACGAGCAATATATAAATGAAGTTGCCGAGCCTGAGGCAGCAGTAGCTAAGGAGGTAATGTAAGATGGAGGGAATGTTACCGAAGCTTCCTTTAGCAAGTTGGATTGATAGTTTGGTTGATTGGATGACCGCGACTTTTGAAGGGTTATTTGATGGTATATCTAATGGGGTCGGATCTTTTGTTGAAGGAATCGTTACTGGTTTAGGTTTTGTACCTTCTATTATATTAATCATTCTTATGAGCTTACTAGCTTGGAAGGTTTGTAATTGGAGAATTGGTTTATTTGCCTTATTAGGGTTATTTCTTATTGATAACTTAGGTTACTGGGAAGAAATGTTAGAAACACTCTCACTAGTATTAACGGCGGTATTGATTTCCATCGTGATTGGTATTCCTGTTGGTATTTGGGCATCACAGAGTGAACGTGTAAGAAAAGTCGTTATTCCGATTCTGGATTTAATGCAAACAATGCCTGCTTTTGTTTACTTACTACCAGCAATCTTTTTCTTCAGTATCGGAGTGGTTCCAGGGGTTATTGCATCCGTTATTTTTGCAATGCCACCAACCATTCGCTTAACGATTCTTGGAATTAAGCAGGTCCCAGCAGACTTGATTGAGGCAACAGAAGCATTTGGGTCGACAACGAAACAAAGGCTGATAAAAGTGCAACTACCACTTGCGATGCCAACGATTATGGCGGGAATTAACCAAAGCATCATGCTTGCTTTATCGATGGTGGTTATTGCTTCCATGGTTGGGGCTCCTGGACTTGGTACAGAGGTTTATCGTGCCGTTACACAAATTAAAACGGGTGTCGGGTTTGAGGCTGGTTTAGCAATCGTCGTTATTGCGATTTTACTAGACCGCATCACTCAAAATATAGGCAAGAAAAAACAAGGGGGAACAGTTTAATGTTTAAAAAATTAGTAGGAATTACATCTGCATTAACACTTACGTTAGGTTTAGCCGCATGTGGAGGAACTGAAACGTCATCAGACTCAGAAGGTGCAACTAAATCAGTAGGAGAACAGGTTGACTATAAAATTATTGGAATTGATCCAGGTGCTGGAATAATGAATTTAACGATTAACGATGTTCTACCAGGATATGAATTAGATGAATGGGAAGTAGTAGAGGGGTCAGGCTCTGCGATGGCAGCTGCTCTGAAAAAGGCATATGATAAAGAGGAGCCAATTATTGTAACAGGTTGGAGCCCACACTGGAAATTTGCTAGCTATGACCTTAAATATCTAGAGGATCCAAAAGGAATTTATGGTGGAGCTGAAGATGTTAACACGATTGTACGTCAAGGTTTAAAAGAAGATCATCCTGATGCTTATAAGCTTCTTGATCAATTTCAATGGGAGCCAGAACATATCGAAACAGTGATGAACTTAATTCAAGAAGGTAGTGAACCAGCAGAGGCAGCAGCACAATGGGCTAGCGAAAATGAAGAGTTAGTTAGCACTTGGACTGAAGGCGTTAACGAGGTTGACGGCGAAGAGTTAACTCTTCTTTATGTAGCATGGGATGACGTTATTGCAAGCTCACATGTCGCTGAAAATGCTTTGGAAAGTGTTGGTTACGATGTGAAATTAGTGCAGGTTGATGCAGGTCCAATGTGGGCTGGTGTGGCAGATGGAAGTGGTGATGCATTGGTAGGCGCATGGTTACCAACAACACATGCTGACTACTATGCTGAATACGAAGGAAAGTTTGAAGACCTAGGTGCAAACCTTACAGGAACTAAGCTAGGCTTAGTCGTACCAGCATACATGGATGTTGACTCAATTGAAGATCTAAAATAAATAAATAACTACCGAAAAGATAGCTAGCACCATTAATAGCTATCTTTTCTTTTTATTTTGGCTCTTTTCTCAAACTTTGTTGCTTTTTAAGCTGAATACTAAGTTCTGGGTTGTCTGTATAATAGAAAACAGACACTAATTATAAGAAAAGAGCTTGCAAATTTACTTTCCGATGTACAAAATAGCTTCTCGTACGTTAAAATCGGCCTTAGGATTTTAACAACAATCTGTAAAAAACAGCCTTATTTTTATTAAACAGTATAATATGGGATAATATACATATGAAACTAGACTCCGGAACTGTTAAATACATTTAAACCCTTCCAAGTGTTTATGTTGCCTGGAAAGACAGTGTCTATAATTTAAATAAAGGGTGAGTGAAAGTACATTTTTGATTTTACATATCTGTTGATTGGAGCGGAAGGCACCGACTCCTCGAAAATGAACTGCACATTTTCTCGTGCGTGGGTAAATTCACAGAAGACTTGCAGTGTCCTGCGGGAGTACGGGGCTGGGGAGACCCCACAGGCGCTTTAGCGCCGAGGAGGCTCCCCGGCACGCCCGCGGAAAGCGAGTGCCTGGAGTGGAAATCAACAACTACGTTTAACGCAGCCAAAATAAAAGAATACATAAAAAAACAACAAAAGTTATTAGGGAGGATATAACCAGAAATGATTAATAATGATATATTAATTCGACTAAGATACGCTCTAGATATAAAAAATACAGATATGGTAGAAATTTTTAAACTTGGTGGCATTAAGGTTACAAAAGACGAAGTACTAAAAATGCTGACAAAACCAAAGGAAGATTACGATGATGATTTTGACTATGAAATAGAAGATGATGAAAGTATGAAACTAAATAACGGTACGTTAGAGTCCTTCTTAAATGGCTTAATTACATTTAAAAGAGGGAAACAAGAGCCCAAACCTGGGCAGCCAGAGACGCCAGCCCTATCAAATGAGAGTGTGAATAATATTCTCCTGAAAAAAGTAAAAATTGCCCTGGCGTTAACGAATGAGGATATGATTGATATCTTAGCAAAGGCAGGAGTTACAGTTACAAAAGGGGAAATAGGAGCAATTTTAAGGAAAAAGGGACATAAAAATTATAAAGAGTGTGGCGATAAATACGCGAGGAATTTCTTAAAAGGTTTAGCGGTAAAATATAGAGGATAAAGGGTAGTTCGAGACCAATTACCAAACAGTTCGATTTTGTATTTTTATTTGAAATCCTAGGAAAAAAAGGAGCTAAAATGACGAAGCAAACTGAAACTTTAGAAGCTGGATGGAACTTTGACAATAGTTATACGCGTCTGCCTAAATCATTTTATTCTAGCACGAACCCAACGCCTGTAAGAGAACCGAAGTTGATTAAACTTAATCACCAATTGGGAGAATCTTTAGGATTAAACGTGGATGCATTACAAGGAGAAGAGGGACTGTCAGTGTTTGCTGGTAACAAGATACCCGGTGGTGCTTCTCCACTTGCCCAAGCTTATGCTGGGCATCAGTTCGGTCATTTTAACATGTTAGGTGATGGTCGGGCTGTGCTGCTTGGCGAGCAGATTACACCCGAAGATGAGCGGTTTGATATTCAACTCAAGGGGTCAGGAAGAACGCCATATTCCCGTGGGGGAGACGGTCGAGCAACGCTAGGACCGATGTTACGAGAATACATTATCAGTGAAGCCATGTATGCACTTGGGATCCCAACTACCCGTAGTCTAGCGGTCGTATCAACCGGTGAGACAGTCATCCGCGAAACGAATCTTCCTGGAGCGATTCTCACCCGTGTGGCTGCCAGTCACCTACGTGTTGGTACTTTTCAATATGCGGCTGGAAAGGGAGATGTAGAGGAATTAAAAGCTCTTGCTGATTATACAATCAAGCGTCATTTCCCATATATTGAAGCGGATGGTAACAAGTATCTATCCCTACTCAAGGAAGTGATGAAGCGTCAAGCTGAGCTGATTGCAAAATGGCAATTGGTGGGCTTTATTCACGGGGTTATGAACACGGACAACGTGGCGATAAGCGGTGAAACAATCGATTATGGTCCGTGCGCTTTCATGGATATCTACCATCCGGCAACCGTATTTAGTTCAATCGATAGAGAAGGTCGGTATGCCTATGGAAATCAACCAGGGATTAGTGGTTGGAATCTAGCGCGATTTGCAGAATCCCTTTTGCCACTCCTACATGAAGATGAAGAGCAGGCAATTCACTTGGCCCAAGAAGAAATTTCAGGTTATATGGATATGTATCATTCGAATTGGATTGCTGGTATGAGAGCAAAACTAGGTATATTTAATGAAGAAAACGAAGATGAATCCCTATTTAAAGACCTTCTTTCTTTGATGGAAAAGCATCGTGCAGACTATACCAATACATTTCGTGCACTTACTTTTGAAAACCATAAGGATCTGGTGTTGTTTAGTACTCCTGAATTTGAACAATGGTATAAGAAGTATAGTGCTAGACTTGAGCGACAGCAGGAATCAAAGGAATCATCAATTGAGTTGATGAGGAAATCTAATCCGGGCGTCATCCCTCGAAATCACCGGGTTGAAGAAGCGCTTGAAGCAGCGGTGGAACAAGGGGATTACAGCGTAATGGAGCGACTTCTTGCTGTACTTGCAAGTCCCTATGAGCATTCACCTGAACAAGCTGAGTACTGCACACTTCCTGAGCCATCGACTCGTCCGTATCGAACATTCTGCGGGACTTAATAAAGCGGGAATGGTACGAATAATATTGGAACGAACTATGGCTTTATGTACCAAGCATACGGTTTATCCGCTTTTGTCGCCTGATTGTCGTGAAAGCTCTACCTTTTAGCCAATCCTTTTTGCTATCAGGTTTTATCTGTATGTTGGCCATTGTAATGGCCAAATTAGTAGAGGCACCAAAGAAATCACCTGCTAATAGGTTATTGGAAAGTAAAGCTTAATTTAACAGTCTTGATAGAGTATAAAATCGGAATCTCGGTTTTATGCTCTTTTTTATTGGCTGTTTGTTCTTTTACGCATAATACTCCCCTTTCATAGCGTTTTTAACTTTTTTAATTTCATATCATGGTTAAACGCTTTCAATTTGCGCATTGTCGGTTCATCGATAATACTATAGAATCATAGTAGATACATAATGGGGTGAGCACGATTGAATTATAAACGAATTAAACCACGTAAAATATATGAAGAAGTCGCTGAGGCAATCTTAGATATGATTAAATCAGGAGATTTAAAGCCCGGAGATCGACTGGATTCTGTGCAGCAGCTTGCGGAGAATTTTCAGGTTGGCCGCTCTGCAGTAAGGGAAGCCTTGAGCGCCTTAAGAGCAATGGGACTTGTAGAAATGCATCAGGGAGAAGGGACGTATGTCCGGGAATTTGATTCTAGTATGTTATCGCTCCCTGTAAATACAGCCGTTTTAATGAAAAAGGATGATGTCAGGAACCTTCTAGAGATTCGCCGAATTTTGGAAATTGGGGCTGTTGAAGCTGCTGCAGCAAGGTGGAAAGACGAGCAGCTTGTCGAAATTAGATCAGCCCTCGATCAAATGATTCACGCAAATGATGAGGAATTGGGAGAAGAAGCCGATTTCCGTTTCCATATGGCGATTGCAAAAGCTTCTCAAAATGAACTATTAATTAGTTTGATGAACAATGTATCAGAAATGATGGTTACGACAATGAGGGAAACGAGGAGACTTTGGCTTTATTCAGAAAAGTCTACATTAGGGCGGTTAACACAGGAGCATGAAGATATTTATGAGGCAATCGAGCTAAGAGACGGACAGAAAGCGCAACGATTAATGCTTGAGCATCTTCAAAGTGTGGAAGAAGTTTTAATGAGATACTTTAAAGATATAGAAGGATAACGTAGGGTCTAATTGTTTAGCAATCATTGCTAGACAATTGGACCCTTTTTTTAAAATATTATAAAAATAGTCTTGTAGTGTGAAAGCGTTTTAATTATAATGATATTGTTTAAAGGGATAAGTCATCGGATGACCTGCTAACGCGATTAGCGACTGAGCAAATGGGATTGGGAACTTTCATCTAGAGGGGGAAGAGAATTTGAGTATTGGAACATTGGCTTTATTAGCCACCTTACCTATCGTATCTGTGTTTCTATTTTTAGTTATTTTAAGATGGCCGGCAAAGCGCGCTATGCCTGTAGCATTGGTTGTAACCGTTTTAATGGCGATGTTTATCTGGGAAGTACCAGGTAATCAGATCGCTGCTGCAAGCGTAAAAGGATTAGTGACCGCGCTTGAAGTAGGAGTCATCGTATTTGGGGCGATTTTATTATTAAACACTCTTAAAGAAAGTGGAGCGATTTTCACGATTCGCAAAGGGTTTACAAGTATTTCTCCTGACCGACGTGTTCAAACGATTATTGTTTGTTGGTTATTTGGATCGTTTCTAGAAGGGGCTGCTGGTTGGGGAGCGCCTGCTACAATTGTGGGACCGCTATTAGTTGCGATCGGGTTCCCTGCAATGGGAGCGGTTATGGTTGCTTTGATTTTACAATCTACACCGGTTTCTTATGGGGCGGTAGGAACGCCTATTCTAATCGGAGTAAATTCTGGGTTAAAGGACTCACCATTGGTTGAAAGCTATATCGCTGAGCAAGGCATCACTTTCGATGCCTACATAAATGCAATTGGAGGCCAAGTTGCTCTAATTCATGGCGTTATCGGCATATTTATTCCGTTATTTATGGTTACAATGCTTACATACTTCTTTGGTAAAAATAAATCGATTGCAGAAGGATTGGCAATCTGGAAGTTTGCAATTTTCGCAGGTTTGGCTTTCACCGTTCCGTATGCGTTGGTAGCAAATCTTCTTGGACCAGAATTTCCATCCTTGGTTGGCGGTCTAATCGGCTTAGCCATTGTCGTACCGGCAGCGAAAAAGGGATTGTTTATCCCTAAGAAAACATGGGATTTTGAAGAATCCTCGAAGTGGGATCCAGCATGGACAGGTTCTCTGAAAGTTGACGAGTCTGAAAAGCCAAAGAAAA
Source organism: Mesobacillus persicus (assembly GCF_900109925.1). Classification (GTDB taxonomy): domain Bacteria; phylum Bacillota; class Bacilli; order Bacillales; family Cytobacillaceae; genus Mesobacillus_B; species Mesobacillus_B persicus. The sequence continues at coordinate 54,588 of NZ_FOBW01000007.1, forward strand.
AGATTTCATTCATGGCTGCATGGTTACCATATTTGCTAGTGGCTGTTTTATTGGTGTTAACCCGTTTAAAAACGTTGCCATTTGCAGGTTGGATTCAGTCCTGGGTAGTCAAGTTTGAAACCCTGTTTGGAACAGCGATTACAGTTGAATCGAAACCATTAAATATACCAGGTGTCATTTTCATCCTCGTTTCTCTTTTATCCATCTTCATTTTTAAGATGAATATGAAAGAGTATGGACGTGCTGTGAAAGATTCATTTAAAACGATTTTAAGTGCAATGGCTGCCTTAATCTTTGCGGTACCGATGGTTCAAGTGTTTATTAACTCAGGAATCAACGCTGCGGATTATGCAAGCATGCCACTTGCGTTGGCTGAAGGGATATCCAATATTTTTGGTAGCTACTGGCCGTTAGCGGCTCCTACCATTGGTGCCATTGGTGCATTTGCGGCGGGAAGCAACACAGTTAGTAATATGATGTTCTCACTATTCCAATTTGGTGTAGCGGATAATATTCTAGCAACTCCGGCTACGATTGTTGCCCTTCAGGCTGTAGGTGGTGCAGCAGGAAATATGATCTGTGTACACAATGTTGTTGCTGCTTCATCTTCTGCTGGCTTGATTGGCAAAGAAGGAAATCTAATAAGGAAGACTTTAATTCCGATGACGTTTTATGTCATTTTTGCCGGTGGTATCGGGTACGTTGCCATCCATGGATTTGGCTTAAATATCGGAACCTTTATACTAGCTGTTGTTGCGGGCTTTATACTCACGCTCCTCGTTAAGGGACAAAAGCAAAACAGAATAGAAGTTGAGCAATTAAAGAAATCAGCATAATTGAAAAGTAGGCAGGCTCCCATATGGGGGCTTGCTGAGTTTATGTGTAAGTCATCAGATGACCTGTTGACTAGGTTGGTATAAAGATTTACACTGTAACTATCATCTCAGTGAGTGAATAATCGAAAACATAAAAATCAAATTATTGAAAGAAAAGGTGAGGTCTATGAAGGTATCATTATTTGTAACCTGTTTAATAGATATTTTTCAGACGGATGTAGGCTTAGATACAGTGGAATTGCTCGAAAAGCTTGGATGCGAGGTTGATTTTCCAGAAAAGCAAACCTGCTGTGGCCAGCCAGCCTATAATAGCGGCTATGTAGATAAAGCAAAAGAATCAATGAAACATATGATTAAAGTTTTTGAGCACTCTGATTATGTTGTCACACCGTCGGGTTCATGTGGAACGATGTTTAGGGAATATCCACATATTTTTAAAGGTGACCCTGAATGGGAAGAGCGTGCAAAGAAATTAGCTGACAAGACCTATGAACTTACCCAATTTATCGTGGATGTTTTAGGAGTAGAGGACGTAGGTGCAAAGCTAAATGGAACGGCCACTTACCATACTTCCTGTCATATGACCAGGCTGCTAGGAGTAACGGAAGCTCCAATGAAACTTTTAAGCAATGTTGAAGGTTTGGAAATGAAACCGCTCCCACATAATTATAATTGCTGCGGCTTCGGTGGGACGTTCTCAGTAAAAATGACGTCTATCTCTGAGCAGATGGTAGATGAGAAGGTTCAGAGTGTTGAAGATTCAGGAGCCCATATATTAATTGGGGCAGATTGCGGTTGCTTAATGAACATAGGTGGGCGAATTGATCGTAAAGAGAAGCCAATCAAAGTGATGCATATAGCCTCTGTATTGAACAGCAGATCGTAAAGGAGGAAGTAAGATAATGGCGATGAAAATCGGGGATAAACCCTTTAAGGAACGTGTTTCGGATGGCATTGACGATAAATTTATGCGAGGAGCTGTATCCTCTGCACAGGGACGGTTTCGCAGTGGACGCTTAAATGCTGCCGAGGAATTGGGCAATTGGGAAGACTGGCGCAAGCTTGGTGAGGAAATTCGTTCCCATACGATTGAAAACTTGGATTATTACCTGGAGCTTTTAAGTGAAAATGTTACAAAACGGGGTGGACATGTTTTTTTCGCGGAAACGGCAGAAGAGGCAAATGATTATATCACCAATGTTGTAAAGCAGAAAAATGGCAAAAAGGTTGTTAAGTCCAAATCGATGGTAACAGAAGAAATCAATATGAACGAAGCATTGGAAAAAGCCGGCTGCGAAGTCATTGAAAGTGATCTTGGAGAATGGATTCTACAAGTCGATGATCATGACCCGCCATCGCATATTGTTACCCCTGCTCTTCATAAAAATAAAGAACAAATTCGGGATGTATTCAGGGATAAACTTGGTTATGACAAGACGGAAAAGCCTGAGGAATTAGCGTTGTTTGCACGGGAGAAACTTCGTGAGGAATTCTTACAGGCTGATATCGGAATTACAGGCTGTAACTTTGCTATCGCAGAGTCAGGTACCATCTCACTCGTGACCAATGAAGGAAATGCACGAATGGTAACTACGATTCCAAAGACACAGATTACTGTGATGGGAATGGAGCGCATTGTCCCAACATGGGAGGAGATGGAGGTCCTTGTTAGTTTGTTGACTCGTGCGGCAGTAGGGCAAAAGTTAACAAGTTACATTACCGCCTTAACTGGTCCAAAGCAAGAGGGCGAAGTGGATGGACCAGAGGAATTCCATCTTGTGGTTGTAGATAATGGACGTTCAAAAATTCTAGGAACAGCTTTCCAATCGATTCTCCATTGCATCCGTTGTGCAGCCTGTATTAATGTATGTCCAGTATATCGTCATGTTGGTGGACATTCGTACGGTTCCATTTATCCCGGTCCTGTTGGTGCAGTATTATCGCCACTTCTTGGAGGGTATGAGGAGTATAAAGAGTTACCGTATGCATCGACGTTATGTGCAGCCTGTACAGAAGCTTGTCCTGTGAAGATTCCTTTACATGAGCATTTGCTACGTCACCGGCAGGAAATTGTTGAAAAAGAGGGAAAAGCACCTGTTTTTGAAAACCTATCGATGAAAGCATTTAGCATGGGAACTGCTTCTCCGGCGATGTATAACATTGGATCAAAACTTGCGCCAACGGCATTAGGTGCTTTTGCTAAGGATGATAAAATATCCGATGGACCAGGACCATTGAAAAACTGGACAGAAATTCGTGATTTCCCTGCTCCAAAGAAAGATAGATTTAGAGACTTGTATAAAAAGAGAAAGAAAGAGAGGGGAGAATGATGGCTGTAGGTCAAGCGCACAATCGCAATTCTTTCTTAGATAACTTGGCCAAAAATCTAGGGAGAGAGCGCCGTCACCATGTGGAGAAGCCTAATTGGACTCATCAGCCCCAATGGGAAGTGCTTAAAGGTGCCTCACAGGATGATCTTGTGGAAGTACTGAAAAAGCAATGCAAGCTGATTCACACGGATATCCATGAAACCGTTTCTTCAGAGCTTTCCACCCTGATTACACATTTAATTAAAGAGTACGGTGCCAAAACGGTTGTTACTTGGGATGATCCGCGTTTTGAGGAGTTCGGACTAAACGACCTCGATGAAGAGTTAAGTAACGAACAAGTTACGGTGCATACTTGGGATCGAGAGGGTGCAGAAGAGAATCTGGCTTTCTCAGCAACTGCTGATATCGGGATAACCTTTAGTGATGCCACTTTAGCAGAATCCGGGACAGTCGTTTTATACAGTGATAAAGGCAAGGGACGTGCAGTAAGTCTTCTTCCAGCTGTATATCTTGCAATTATCCCCAAAAGCACTATTGTTCCAAGGATGACGCAGGTAGCGACGGAAATCCATCGTAAAGTCGAAAAAGGTGATATGGTTCCTTCTTGTGTGAATTTTATTTCTGGACCGAGTAATAGTGCGGATATAGAAATGAATTTAATCGTGGGTGTACACGGACCTGTCAAGGCGACTTATATTATCGTTGATGATAAGTAAGCTCTATAGAACGAAGAAATTGGCGAAAACACACAGAGCAACTCTTACTGGTTGTTCTGTGTGTTTTCTTTATGCCAAGATTTCTTTCACTTTAGAAACAACTTCACTAGGACTAAACGGTTTAGAGATAAACGCATTTGCCCCTAAATCGAAGCCCTTGCTTTGATCGAACTCCCCACTTTGGGCGGATAACATTATCACAGGTGTATTTTTATGCTGCCTGATTCCCTCTAACACCATAAACCCATCCTTTCCTGGCATAAATACATCTAGAATGATGGTGTCATAGTCCTCATCAAGGGCTTTGGTTAATCCATCGTCACCATTATCTGCAACGTCGACATGAAAGGATTCCCTTTTTAAGTACATACTTAGTAAGTGACTTATCCTACTCTCATCCTCGACAATAAGTATCTTCAAACTCATATTAAACCTCCAAAATTTCCTTTAAATTGTTTACTTCGACATTAGCGTAGGTTTTTCCTATAAAAAATAGATAATATGTTTTAGAATATTTTTATAGACATGCTTTAGAATATATGAACTCACAATAGTAAAATGCCTCTGTTACTTTTGGGATTGAATAGTTATTAAGATAAGGTTATTATTAATGATAGAATTAGGAGAGACAAGCTCCCGATTTTTTTACGAGTGATGATTAAAGTTTAAATGATTATGAATATAATTGGAAATGATTATCTAGATAGATAAGCTAGAAATTAAAGCCAAAGTAAGAGTTTAGAAAATGTCTTTTTCTACTCTTATTTTGGCTTTTTTACATTTGGCTGTGTTATAGGTCAATGTTGATTTAGAGCAGGTTGATTGGAGAGGAAGGCACGAAGACTCCTCGAAAACAAACTACATTTTCTCGTGCGTGGGCATATTCAAGGATGCTGTTCAATGTCCTGCGGGAGTGCAAGGCCTAGGGAGACCCCGCAGGAGCAAAGCGACGAGGAGGCTCCCGGACTGCCCGCGGAAAGCGAAGTGCCTGGAGCGGAAATCAACAGCCAAGTTAAGATAGCCTTACATTTATAAAGAGCGGAGGATGCTATCCTATGGGTAAACTTGATAATGATCGGATAAACAACCTTCTAAAATTATATATCGATTCCAATAAAGATAAAGACTTTTACTTATCACGAAAAAGGGATGCCTGTTTAATTTGTAATTTACTAGGACAAATTGTTTATGCTAATCATGGCTCAAAGGAGCTTACTGGTTATAAGGATGATTTGCTTTCAAAGGGGTTAAGGGATCTCTTTATTGATACTGAACTGGATGAAAATCAAGCATTCTTTAAAGATAGAGCACCTGAAACACTTAATTATTTCCGTAGCAAGCTAATTAGTCAGTCAGGACGGACAATAGAAGTAAATGTTGCCTATTTCCCGATTTACTTTATGGATGAATATGTCGGGACATATATTACGATAAAAGAATAGATGAATCTATCAATCTTGATGTATATGCACAAGTATGTTAAAATACTTAAGTCTAATGTCTAGCAGTCATTGGGAATTTTAAGATTGAAAATTTTGTTCGATATACATAATTCTTATATTTAAGGCTATGTTGAAGCGTCTGCAACGTAAAAACAAAGCATACTGTTTGGTAAATGGAAGAAACTATACTTATAGTCGTCTTAACCGTGGCCTAACTTCTTTTTAGAAGTTAGGCTTTTTTTATTGTTGAGGAAATTAAAAAGTTAAAGGGTGTGGATAATTGTGTCCGTTTTCTGCATCCAGCTCCAGCGCCTAGCCCCTCGGGTCATAAGCCAGTCGGGGCTGACCAAGTCGCTTGCGCTTTTGTTTATATAAGGAGGATTTCAATGGTTTATACCACTCAAGATGATTTGCTTTATCTTAGTAGTAGGTTCAGCAAAACATTAAAAAGCAGGTTCGGGAAGGGGCCTGAAACTTGTTATGTGGTTTCGCAAGATAACAGGCTATTTATTTATATTGGTAATTTTATGACACCCGCTGAGGAAGTGTTAGTAGCAAACAATCAAGTGAATATGGCAAATAATTTTCGAGCATCTGTCATTAATGTCATCTGTAAAGAGTTTATCAATGAAGCCTCGAAAACTTTAGGGTTGAAATTTCATTCTTGTTTTCATGATTGGAATTATGATACGAATAAAGGCATTTTTATCATAGAGTCCAACGATATTCAATCAACCGACCATAAAGAAGTTTATTTTGAAAAGGGTCTATTTGAGGTCATGGGGAGGATTATCTCTAAAGTACATAAAACCCCTGAGCGGTTTGAAATCCTTAAATGGAATCAAAGTGTCTGTGTTGTTGAATGCAGGGAAGTCTTGCTGTCGATGGACCGTTATCTATTCCGACAAGGATATTCAGATATTTTACTAGAACATTCTAGGGAAATGAAAACATTTTTAAAAAGCCAAAAGGACCAACTGAAATTGGTTTTTAACCGAGAAGTTGAGGATTTGTTCATCATTTGGGATTATGAAAAAGATCGATCCATTATTGTGTTCAGTTTACAATGAGACATAGAATCAATTGCTCCTAGACGGGGAGATGCAAAAAATACATAACCGAAAATAAGCCCAGTTATCTTTGCTGGGCTATTTTCTATGAATAAGAGAGTGGTTCCCGATTGCAGGGGAATTTAGGGTCGAATAACTACTGCTGTACCTATAGGAATGAGCCTAGCTAGTTCCTCTACATCTCGATTGTACATTCGAATACATCCTTTTGAAACGGCTTTGCCAATCGAGCTGGGGTCATTTGTACCGTGAATCCCATAATGTTCTTTGGATAAACTCATCCACATCGTTCCGAACGGTCCCCCAGGGTTAGGGGCTTTATTAATGATAATAAATGTTCCAGTTGGTGTACCATGCAGGATTCTGCCAACGGCAATGGGGTATTGCTTTTGCAGGACACCGTCTTTGAACAATTTGAGTTGGCGGTTGCTGACGGAAACTTCAATTCGGTATGGAATGGTATGGGGAGAAGGGAAACCTGGGATTACGATGGATTGTCCTGGATAGATCACATTCGGATTGATAGAAGGATTTGCCCTGATGATGGTAGCAATTGGTGTCCGATAATCCCTTGCAATTTGGTTTAAGGTTTCACCTGATTTCACCGTATGAATCAGTGTAAACACCTCCAATGATTGGTTTAATTGTTACAGTGCATTTTATGTTAAGGGCACGGATATAGTTTCAGCTTCATAGGCTTGTTGAAGGTGAAATCTCATTGAGAAGGCCAGGGAAATTATCTTCATGAGGGTGATGAAGATGAAAACCCTATGAAAATGCTGAAATCATCTTCATAGGTGTAGGAAGATGATGCCCTCCCAACAATTAAATTCTTCGTCAGGGTTATAGAGGAATATAGGAAGCAGTAGATTTTGTAAAAAGGATGAAGAGGAGAAATAAAAACCTTTAGCTAAAACTTTTTATAGCTAAAGGTTTCGCTCTTGTTTAGGGAAGGAACTATTAACAAAACTTAGATGTCGCGTAAGACGCTTTCTAAGTCATCATAACCACTTAAATCTTCCTTGTTTGGGTCATCAGGTTCGACCGTCCATTCCTTTTTTCCGCTAGTAAATCCTCCATGTTCATTTTGATGATATGGAGTATGAATGTGATAGGTTCTTCCATCTTTTTTAACCGTATAGCCGATATAGTAAGTGTTTCCCTGACCTTGTTCCTCGTAAATACCAATATCATCAAGGTTAAACTGATTCATGTATGTTTCAAACGACCGTTGTAAATCATTTAAAATTTCTTCACGTGATGAAATATCCATTGATTTCCCTCCTTTCCTCAAAAACCCTATCCTTTAATATGTCTATATTTGTTTTAAATAAACATTTACGCACAATTTTGATTGAGATTTATGAACTCAATTAAGTGAGGTTGCTAACAATCGACTATTTCCAACAATCTTCAGTCAGTGACAGACCAAGGCATTTATGTATAAAATCAACAGTATATCAATGGCGAAGGGAACTAGATGATGGAGATAAAAACAGTTTCAATTATTGGACTAGGTGCTTTAGGGATTTTAGTTGGACATCATTTATCGAAAAAGATGCCAAGAGAGAATCTAAGGATTATTGCTGATCAGAAGCGAGTGGTGAGATACAAAAGTGAGGATGTTTTTTGTAATGGGGAACGCTGTGATTTTAACTATATTACACCTGAAGAAAGGTGTGAGCCAGCAGACCTGCTGATTTTCACGGTTAAAAATGAAGGGTTAACCGAGGCAATTGACGCAGTAAAGAACCATGTAGGTGAAAACACAATTATTTTATCTGCCTTGAATGGAATTACTAGCGAAGCGATCATTGGTGAAACCTACGGAATGGATAAACTCCTGTACTGTGTTGCTCAAGGAATGGATGCCGTTAAAGTTGGGAATGAACTGACTTATGAGAATATGGGGATGCTTTGTTTCGGTGAGCGATCATCTGAGTTGAACAACACAGAAAAGGTTCGGAGAGTTGTGAATTTCTTTGAGCATACTGAATTCCCTTATGAAGTGGTTCCTGATATGTATAGGCGACTGTGGAGTAAGTTTATGTTGAATGTCGGAGTGAATCAAACGGTTGCGGTGTTTGGGAGCAATTACGAAGAGATTCAGAGAGAGGGACAAGCTCGGGAAATGATGATAGCCGCGATGAGAGAGGTGATGGTTCTCTCTCAGAAAGAAGAGATTGATTTAAACGAAGAGGACATCCTTTATTGGTTAAATGTGCTGAACACTTTGAGTCCAGAGGGGAAACCGTCTATGGCGCAAGACTTGGAAGCGAAACGATTAAGCGAGGTAGAATTATTCTCTGGAACGGTTTTGAGGCTAGGAGAAAAACACCGAATCCCTACTCCTGTAAATAGAGAACTCTACAATCGAATTAAATCAATAGAAAGCCAGTACGACACCAACTACGCAGGACAACCACGATTAACGTAGCTCAAAAAAGGAGGCACCTGCCTGATGGCAGATGCCTTTTAATAAAGGGGGAATACGTTATTATGTTAAACAATTTTGATAGAGTTTAAACATAAAATAGAAAAAATTCTTTTATAAATGAATGAGATTTTTATAATTTTTATGAATAAAAGAGTTCTAGGTGGGGAAGGATATAGGTAAGAAGAGAATAAGGGGCGGGATAAAAATGAACAAGCAAAAGAATTTAATAGATTTTGTGAATCATAACCAATTTGAGCTACAAACATACTTAAGTTACCTGCTTGGGCACCAAGCACAAACTAGTGATGATAATGGAATTGACTATAAAAACAGAGGAGAAGTCATCTTAATGGGGTGATTCCTCCTCTTTTTTTTGTGAGAAAAGTTGCAGGGCGACATCACTCTGTCACCATTTTTTCAATAACTGAGGAGAATCAATCTATAATCTGCTAGAATCGATGCATAACGGCTTAGAAACGATTAATAACTGGCTAGAATCAATGCATATCAATTTTTAAAATAGATTATGTACGAAATAAACCTGGAATGAAGCTTTTTTTGAACGCTAATTTCGTGTACTCTTATCTCAAGCAACCAGAACGCGCGTTAGGAGCAACTTCAATGAAGGAATATTATTATGATAAATTGCTGAACATCAAAACAGGAGAGGGAAAGAAGGAGTTTGATCAATCGACACATTATCATCCTTATGAACCCACACCATATAGTGCCCTTGAAGAGCTGTTTCATAATTATGAAGTGAAAAGCAGTGACCGGATTGTGGATTTCGGAAGCGGAAAAGGCCGATTAAACTTTTTTATTCATTATTTTTATCAAGCGTCTGTTATAGGTATCGAAATGAACGAGCAATTTTACCGTGACGCAATCGATAATAAAGAAAGATATTTAGTTAAAATCACAAAAAGCAAAAGGAAACTTGAATTTATTAACTGTCTCGCGGAAGAGTATCCAATTCATTGTTTGGATAATCGCTTTTACTTCTTTAATCCATTTTCCATTCATATCTTTAAAAAAATCATTCACAATCTGATGGTCTCAGTAGAGAATCATCCACGTGATGTCGAGATTGTCTTATACTATCCATCAGAAGATTATATCTATTTCTTAGAAAATCAAAGTATTTTTGAATTAAAACAGGAAGTCATTCTGCCGATAGTCTATGAAAAAAATCAAAACGAGAGATTTCTAATCTATCGCTTTCCATTGTAAAAGGCACTTCATAATTGAGGTGCCTTTTACTGTCTACAATTCACGTAGTTTTTGATTAAGGGATGCTAATTCACTTTCAATCCCAGCAATTTGTTTTTCAAGCGGCGAAAGTTTGCCATCCACATACTCTAATTTTTCCAAATCATGTTGGAGACGGATGTATTCGGCTTTTAGTTCGGCAATTTGGTATTCAATGTCTTTTTTATTCATTTCTTGGCTCCATTCTTCTAATAAATTTCTTTCTATTATAACATTGAAAAGAAATGGTTATAAAAAAGCAAGCCTCCTGATAAGGCCAGCCAGTAGTTGAAGCTAAGTAAAAACCTTATTGGATAGTATTGGGTTTTCAGTTTAAATAGGTGGATTAATAATTAGGATCCATCTTTTAGTCCCAATCATCCCAAATTCCCAAAGGCATAATAAAAATAAACAAGTATAGGAGGGTATGGCCATGTTCACAGCTGGACAAACCGACATGCAACAAATGGACAGGTACACGATGGATAAGCTTGGACTACCGGGTGTTGTGTTAATGGAAAATGCAGGGGCAAGGATTGTTGAGGAGATTCTGACGTGCTCACCGGGTAAAAAAGCAAAGGTAGTGATATTGGCTGGTGGTGGAAATAACGGTGGGGATGGCTTTGTCATTGCTAGAAGATTAGTTGATTTAGGTTGGGAGCCATATCTTTGGCTTTTGGTTGAGCCTGAAAAGCTAAAAGGCGATGCAAAATGTCAATTTGATGTTTACCTTAATCGCGGTCTTCCATTATTTAATCTAGGTGATTTGGAAGACTTACCAAAACACCTGATTGAAGCTGAGATCATTGTTGATGCCATTCTTGGCACAGGGGTAAAAGGGGTAAAGGGGGCTGTTCGGGAACCTTTTAAATCAGTCATCAGAATGGTTAATGAGCTTCAACACCAGCCAACCGTGATATCAGTTGACATCCCTTCTGGTGTGAACAGTGACGATGGTAAAGTAATAGAAGAGACAGCAATCAAAGCGACAAAGACCGTCACTTTTGTATTTCCGAAGAAAGGCTTCTTTTTACAGGACGGCCCCAAATTTATCGGCGAGTGGAAAGCTGTGGATATCTCTGTACCACCATCGATTGTTGATAATCTTCACCTCCAACTACCGCAGATAATCACAGAGTCTCTTGTGAAAAAATCAATCCCAAAGCGGCCTCCGTACGGTCATAAAGGGACATTTGGTCATGCGCTTGTCATTGGAGGATCAGGCTCGTATGTTGGCGCTCCGATTTTTACGGCTAAGGCTGCATTGAATAGTGGTGCCGGTCTTGTCACCTTATGCGTTCCAGAAAATATCTACCCGATGGCGGCAACACAATTGCCAGAGGCGTTATTTTTACCACTATCAGAAACTAACGGCCATTTCTCCAAAGATGCGGTGGCAGAATTTGCCCCGAGAATTCAGCAATTTGACAGCATTGCGTTAGGTCCGGGGATGGGGAGGTTCGCTGATGGGGAACAATGGGTAAGAGAATTGATAGGAACACTCACTGACCAACCATTAGTAGTCGATGCGGATGCGTTATATTTGCTTCGAAACGATCTTGAGATGATTCGAGGGTATGAAGGGCCAGTCATATTCACCCCTCACCCTGGTGAAATGGCAAGTTTAATTAATAAAACGGTAAAGGAAGTAGAGGAAAATCGACTAGAAACTGCTCGGAAGTTTGCGCAGGACTATCATGTGTTGCTACTATTAAAGGGACACCGTTCAATCATCGCGACACCAGAGGGAGATATCTTTATAAACCCTCATGGGAATGATGCTCTTGGTAAGGGTGGAAGTGGTGATGTCCTAACAGGTTTAATCGCCTCCTTTCTCGCTCAAGGAGCATTACCAGTACAAGCAGTCCTAGCTGCAAGTTTTCTCCATGCCAGGTCAGGAGAAAATTGCGCAGAAGTCTTATCCAACTACGGCGTAATGCCAGTTGATATTATCGATGGTGTAAAAAATTTGTTAAACTTATTAATGTGCTCCTCCAAACAGGAGCAGAAATAATGTTAGAAAAGGGATGGTCATACAGTAATGGAGAATCCAAAGATTAAAGGGAAAATGATAGAAATCGTCGAAAATCAACTAAAAGAGAATTTTCCTAAGTGCACAAAGGAAACATATGACAGACTAATGGATGCAGGGAATTCAGCCGAAGACTCAAAATTGAAGATTGCTGGGATTTTGGTGATAGAAATGTACGATATGATGAAGAATCAACAACCTTTTAATGAGGAACGGTATGCGGAAGGATTGGCGGAATTAACTTAACGTCATAATGAAGCTTTATAACTACTTTAATAAACAAGAATGAATAATCATACAAATCGCTGTAATTGATTTATCGCCCCATTGTCTGTAAAATAGATTAGTGTACAAATTATATTATACGGAGAGTGAGTTTTTTTGGCTGAAGTGCCCATAGGTTTAATTATTACTCTGGTGGTTTTAATTTTTTTATCTGCTTTCTTCTCGTCTGCAGAAACGGCCTTTTCAAGTGTGAATAAGATTAGATTAAGGAACTACGTAAGTGAAAAAAAGGCTGGAAGTAAAAAAGCCTTGCAAATTACCGAGAACTTCGACAATGCTCTATCTACTATTTTGATAGGGAATAATATTGTAAATATTGCAGCGTCGAGTATTGCAGCCAGTGTAGCTACAGGATTATTTGGAGCAGGTACAGGTCTCATTGTTAGTACATTAGTCATGACCGTACTCGTGTTAATTTTTGGTGAAATATTGCCAAAGTCCATTGCAAAGGAAAATGCTGAAAGTTATTCATTAAAGATTTCTGGCATCCTTTTTTTATTAATTAAAATTCTTACTCCTTTTAACTTTTTGTTTGGAAAGCTGAAGGATGTTGTCTCAAATACATTTTCAAAAAATAAGGAAGCTACCCCGTCCGTCACCGAAGAAGAAATAAAAGTGATGGTTGACATAAGTGAAGAAGAAGGCGTAATCAATAGTGATGAAAAAGAACTTGTCCATCGGTCATTAGAATTTAATGAAATAATGGTTGGCTCAATTTTAACGCATAGGATGGATATGATTGCGATAGAAGTTAATCAGCCAATTGAAGAGGTAAAACAAATCTTCTTAGCAGAAAGATACTCGCGGATTCCAGTATACAAAGATCATATTGATAATATCATTGGGGTGTTATCGGAACGGGAATTTTTTGCTGAGCTTGTACAACACGGTGAAGTGAATATTGAATCACTATTACGTAAACCTGTGTTTGTTGTAAAATCAATGAGAATTGCGACTCTGCTCCCTGAGCTTCAAAGGCTAAAAAGCCATATGGCGATTGTAGTTGATGAATTTGGTGGTACATCCGGTTTGATTACACTTGAAGATATCCTAGAAGAGTTAGTCGGAGATATTTGGGACGAACATGATGAAAAAATTAACATCATGACCAAGCTGAGCGAAACATTATATGAATTTGATGCTCAATTTCAGTTGGATGATTTTGCGGAACTGTTACATGTACCAATGCCGGAAAGCTCTAGTCATAGCATTGGAGGATGGATATTCGAGACGCTGGAAAGAATTCCGAAGCAAGGGGAAGGATTCCAGTATGAAAACCTATATATTACGGTTCATGAAGTCGACAACAACCGCATTCGAAATGTAAGAGTCGAAATCATGCCCACTGATTCGAGTGAGGATGAGGAAGCAAAGTAACGTAATAATTAAAAAAGAAGCATCTGCCTTTTTTCTGGCGGATGCTTTTTAAAATAAAGGGGGAATACAATAACCAGCATTGCCAGCGGATTGAATCCTTATACCTTCCTCTAATAAGATGGGTCGAAAGTCATTGGAATTTATGTATTTTCACTACTATTTTCTCATCCTTTTTGATTTTTCCGTACAAGCATGAACTGCTTGGATGACGCTTGAACGAAAACCGGTTTCCTCCAGTTTTGCTACTGCTTCAATGGTAGCCCCTCCAGGTGAGCATACTTGATCTTTTAATTCTCCAGGGTGTAAATCAGTTTCCAGGACCATTTTGGCTGCCCCTAATAACGCCTGAGCGGCGAATACATAGGCTTGCTTTCTTGGAATCCCTTGTTGAACAGCCCCATCAGCAAGTGCTTCGATAAACATATACCCGTACGCCGGAGAGGCTCCACTTACTCCGCTGACCGCGTCCATCAGATCTTCACTGAGAAATTCCACTCTTCCAAAGCACTCAAACAGACTTTGAATCAACCGCGTCTCTTCCTCTGTAATTAAATCGTTGATGCTAACCCCAGTCATTCCCTCACCCACTAGAGAAGGAGTATTTGGCATCGAGCGCACCATCTTCATTCTTTTACCAAAACGCTGCTCGTTTTGTTCGATGGTTTGGCCAGCCGCAATCATGATAATCATTGCATTTTCATGCACACTGTCTTTTATTTGCTCAATAACTGCTGGATAAAATTTAGGCTTTACCGCCAAAAAGAGGATCTCACATTTCTTCGCTACCTCAAGATTATCTTGAGTGACCTGCACTCCATATTTCTGATGCACTTCTTCTAGGTTAGGAAGGGAACGATTCGATGCATAGACCTGATCCGGACTAGCAAATTTGGATTCGACCATCCCACCAATCATCGCTTTTGCCATATTCCCACAGCCGATAAAACCAATTTTCTGATTCATGATTTTCATCCTTTCTTACAAATAATGCGTTTCATTGATTATATCACGATATGAAAACAGGTCTAAGAAGGTTGGTTTATTGTTAGGTTACATAAAAATTTGTTAGTATGGTATTAAGTAACCTTATCTTTAGGGGGGAAAAACATGGAGTGTGTCGATCCCATCAAAGACGTTGGAAAGATTAATGAAATGAAAAGGCTTTTAAAAAAGCAATCCCAACGTGATTTGCTGTTTTTTGTCTTTGGAATCAACACGGGCATCAGAGTGAGTGATCTCTTGTCACTTAAAGTAAGCGATGTATGGGATGAAGCCACTTGTAAAGAGTTTCTCTATTTAAACGACCCTAAAAGTGATGGGGGAAAATCATTTTTTATCAATCAAAGTGTGAGAAAAGAATTAAAGTTGTATTTAAGCAATCAAGAGCTCAAGAGTGATGATTTTCTTTTTAAATCAAAAAGAAATAACCTACCAATTACTCGACAGCAGGCCTATCGAATTATTAACCAAGCCGCTAAAGAAGTAGGGGTACCAGGTAAGATTGGGACCCATACGCTTCGGAAGACGTTCGGGTATCATGCTTACCGGAAAGGCATCGCGATTTCGATTTTAAAAACGATTTACAACCACCAAACACCAACAGAAACGTTGCGTTATTTAGGGATTCAAAGAGAAGAGAACTTGCCCATAAAGGTGGATGTAAATTTGTAACGGAATAAATTCCTGAGACACGAAAGTGCAGATAATCCTAGAATGATATAATGCTGTTTAAAAATAATTGTAGAATAGTAACTTTTGGTCCTAATTTAGAAGGGGTGTGACTTGGATGGAGAGCATAACCCTCCGTTCTCTACTTGACGTAATTGGCGAGTTATTTTCGGATGAAATTTCGATTGCTGTCTCGAATACGAAGGAGTACGTTTATTACCGGCCAAGTAAACGGATTGATTTAAAAATAAAACCGGGAGATCCGTTGAAGAAGGGAACGATTGCTTATAAAGCAGTCGCGAGCCAGCAGAAGGTATCTGAATTTATTAACCGTGATATGTTTGGGGTTCCTTATCATGGAATGGCCGTTCCATTTTTATACGATGGGAAGGTAGAAGGCTGTGTAACCGCTATTTCTCCCGCATTAACCGAAGGAAAATCCGTTGTCACGGTCAAAACCCATGACGGGTGGATTCCGATTCCGTTTACTGATGTTGTTTTACTAGAAGCTAAAGATAAGAAAACGCATGTTTATACCGACGTTTATTCTGGCACACATAAATATACACTTCAAGAGTTTGAGTATATCCTGCCTAAGGATTATTTCATTCGTTGTCATCGATCGTTTATTGTCAATGTGCATCATATTAAAGAAATCTTTCCTGATACCCATTCTACTTTTCTTTTAGCAATGGATAATGGGGAACGAGTTCCTGTGAGCCAATCGTATTCGAGCTATTTTCGGAAGTTGTTAGGGTTTTAACCTAAAAATAGCTAGGTATTTCTGTTTTTCTCTGTTTTGTACTATGAATATGCTGTTTTATCAGAGAATCTCGTATTGTATTCGGAAAATTAAGATTAAACTCCTTTCCTGGGTAAAATAACTGTAAAACTTTTTTTAAGGAGAGGGAATGGGATGAATAACTTAAACCGGATTCGAGATGAGCGTTTACGCAAGCGGGTAGTAACTCCAGAGGAAGCAGCTTCATGGATTGAAGACGGAATGACCTTGGGATTAAGTGGCTTTACACGTGCGGGCGATGTGAAAGCGGTCCCATTTGCCTTGGTTGATCGCGCGAAAACCGAATCATTTAAAGTAAATGTCTATACAGGGGCTTCTCTAGGCTCTGATGTTGATAAATTATTTGCCGAAGCAGGAATTTTGGGAAAGAGACTTCCTTTCCAAGCAGATCCAACGATGCGAAAAGGCATCAACAACGGGGATTTTTTATTTGTTGACCAGCATTTATCCCATACAGCAGAACTAGTGCGAGCCAATGTCATTGATCCAATTGATTTCGCAATCTTGGAAGCGGTTTCTATTACAGAGGATGGCATGATTATCCCGACGACTTCGATTGGAAACTCTCTGTCCTTTGCGAATCATGCCAATTCAATTATTGTTGAAATTAATATGGCTCAGTCTACCAATCTTGAGGGTTTGCATGATTTATATGACCCTGGGAAACAAGGCGAGCGAGGCCCGATTCCACTAACAAAAGCGGATGATCGAATCGGTTCTGCTGGAATTAAAGTCGATCCAGATAAAATTAAAGGGATTGTGTTTACCAATCAGGAAGACTCTCCTTCAACGATTGTCGCACCGGACGAGGAAACAAAGGTAATGGCCGACCATTTACTTAAGTTTTTACGTAAAGAAATAGAAGATGGTAGACTAACAGAAAGTTTAGCTCCGCTTCAATCAGGGATAGGTTCTGTCGCTAATGCGGTTTTACACGGAATGCTAGACTCCGAATTTGAAGACTTAGAAGTTTATTCAGAAGTGCTTCAAGATGCGGTATTTGATTTAATGGATGCA
This sequence comes from Mesobacillus persicus, assembly GCF_900109925.1. Classification (GTDB taxonomy): domain Bacteria; phylum Bacillota; class Bacilli; order Bacillales; family Cytobacillaceae; genus Mesobacillus_B; species Mesobacillus_B persicus. The sequence goes on from NZ_FOBW01000007.1 coordinate 71,848, forward strand.
GGGAAAGTGAAGTTTGCTTCATGTTGCTCAATTACCTTATCCGATTCGAAAATGCAGGAAGTGTTTTCGAACTTTGAGAAGTATCGTGACCGTTTAATTATGCGTCCGCAGGAAATTTCCAACCATCCTGAAATCATTCGACGCCTCGGGTTGATTTCAATTAATACGGCACTTGAATTAGATATTTACGGAAATGTCAATTCAACCCATGTGCTTGGGACGAAAATGATGAACGGAATTGGTGGTTCAGGGGACTTTGCGCGGAATGCTCGTTTGGCAATCTTTGTAACAAAATCAATTGCGAAAGATGGAAATATTTCAAGCATTGTTCCGTTTGTTTCACATGTGGACCATACAGAGCATGATGTCGATGTCATCGTTACTGAACAAGGGTATGCTGATTTGCGTGGTCTTGCTCCAAGAGAACGTGTTGAGTTGATTATTGAAAATTGTGTACATCCATTGTATCGGAAGCAGCTTTGGGACTATTACCAAGAAGCTTTAACTAGAGGTGGGCAAACTCCTCATGTGCTCGAAAAAGCTTTTTCTTGGCACACGAATTTTGCTAAAAATGGTACGATGAGAGATCTCACTCTTGTAGAGTCTGAGTAACAAGCGGATTAATTGTTTGACAATTACCCATTTCTATCCTATTGATAGTAGTATTAGAAAACAGGAGTGGTAGAAATGGGATTACCAGAAAAACAGCAGATGGATAGGCAAACTGGAAATAAGAACCGGTTCTTACGCGACTTAAATAGTCAAAATATTTCGTCCGGTCTTATTTCTAGTTTATTGGTGATGACTGGCCCCGCCCTGATCATTTTGCAGGCAGCAGCTACCGGGGGCTTTACCGATCAACAGACCATCAATTGGATGTTTGCGGTCTACTTTTTTGGGGGGCTGTTTGGAATCATCATGCCGCTAGTCTTTCGAATTCCGATAACAGGCGGTCATTCGATTACGGGTGCAGCTTTCTTAGCAACGGTGACGGCGCAATTTACCTATCCACAGCTAATCGGCGGCTATGTGATGTCTGGACTCATCATACTGCTGATTGGAATGAGTGGTCTTTTTACGAAAATCATTAAATGGGTTCCTAAGGAAGTTATTTCTGCGATGCTTGGGGGCTTGGTAACAGGGTATGTGGTGCAGATTGTCCCCGCAGTTGAGGCGATGCCCATAGTTGGGATTGCCGCTGTTTTGAGTTTTTTTCTCTGTACGAGATATATAAGAAAGCTACCGCCAATTGTCGTTTCAATTGTTGTGGCTTTTCTTGTTTTATTCTTAACGGGAGGACTTGAGGTGGGTGCGAAGCAGATTGCTTTTGCCTGGCCAACTATACAGACACCTGAATTTACTGTAATGGGACTGCTTACCCTTGCGCTTCCACTTGCGATGTTGATTTTAAGCAATGATGCGGCTCCTGGAATTGGTGCCTTAGAAAGCGCAGAATTTAAACCGCAGATTCGTAAAATAGTTTCTACTAGTGGTGCTTTTTCGATCATCACCAGTTTCTTTGGAGGGCAATGTGCTAATATCGCAGGAATGATGACGGCCATCTGTTCTGGTCCAGATTCAGGACCGAAAAGGAAGCGGTATATGGGCTCGGTTGTCTCAGGAGTTGTGACCCTATTGTTTGGAGTATTTGCCTGGAAGATCGTCCCGTTTATTCAATCTCTACCAGGGGCGTTTGTTTCCTTAGTGGCTGGTTTTTCTCTGATCACAGTTCTCCATACTAGTTTACAAAAAGGGTTCGCTGGAAATCGGTATCGTTTGAGCGCTTTAACTGCCTTTATCGTCACATTATCCAATATTAGCTTTTTCCACATCAGTGCTCCGGTCTGGGCATTGATTTTCGGAGCGTTATTAGCCCACACAATTGAAAGGGACTATTAAAACACGATTGTTGATAAATTGCCACAATATTTAATGAATAAGAGCTATATAATGAAGGTAGATAATTTTCGACTGCATTAGACCTAGCCTAAATGAATATCACTTTTAGGTTGGGTTTATTTTGTTTGTTATGGCTATGCTTAATGCATGGACGACCATATAGGAGGCGAAATAATGAAAACCTTAATTGTTTACTGCTCTTCCCATGGTACGACGACAAAGGCTGCTCTTTTATTGAAAAAGAAGTTAGAAGGGGATGTAGTTGTTTTAAATTTAAATCGCACGAAGCTCCAATCAGACGTAGGTTTGTTTGACGCTGTTATTATCGGTGGATCCATTCATGCAGGCCATATCCAAGGAAAGATTAAAAAGTTTATGAAGGAAAACAGAGACGTGCTTGTGACGAAAAAAATGGGATTATTTCTTTGCTGTATGCGTGAAGGGGAACTAGCGAAAGAACAATTTGAAAACGCTTACCCAATGAATCTACGAGAAATCGCAGTGGCAACAGGCTTTTTTGGTGGAGAGTTTTTGGTAACAAAGATGAACTTCTTTGAAAAACAAATTGTGAAAAGGGTAAGCAAGGTAACGACGGATACCTCTCGGATTAACGAGAGTGCAATTGGTGAATTTGCTTATTTGTTCAATAGGAAACATAGTCTAGCCACTTTAGATGTTGCGCATTCATCGTATATGGTCGCTGAAGAGTTGAGGTTGTAATATGATAAAGAGAGGGACTGCCCCGGGTTTGGGGTGGTTTTTTTATTTTGGGATGTTATTCCGAGTACTCGGAATAAACAGGTTTGTTTTATCCGTTAAGCTACTCCATCATTCGAATATGCTGTGTATATGAAGGTGGAAGCAACCTTGAAATTCCATCAATCTTTTTGAAAAGCTGTGTTGAAGCAGATTATTGATTTTACATCGTTGATTGGAGCGGAAGGCGCTTGACTCCTCGAAAATGAAGTACGCATTTTCTCGTGCGTGGGCGTATTCGAGGAAGTTATTCAAAGTCCTGCGGGAGCAGCGGGACAGGTGAGACCCCGCAGGAGCAAAGCGACGAGGAGGCTCACCGCACGCCCCGCGGAAATCAACATTCTTGTTAAACGGTGCCTTAAAAAAGAAATTTCATCTAGTAATTCCGTACAAAAGCCCAAACCAAACCGTTTGATTATTTCCATAATCTTAGCTATCCTGTTATAATCTACCACGGTTATTATTTCTTAAAACTTCATATAAGTAAATTGAAGAGGTGTAGTTTATGACATATGTTTTACTGCTTGTGGGATTTGCTTTATTGATTAAAGGGGCAGATTACTTTGTAGAAGGATCTTCTAAGATCGCCAGACTTCTCAAAGTGCCGCCACTGTTAGTAGGTTTAACAATTGTAGCGTTTGGAACGAGTTCGCCAGAAGCAACGGTTAGTATTATTGCCGCGTTGGAAGGAAGTAGCGCCGTTTCGCTGGGGAACGTAATTGGTAGTAATATTTTCAATATCACTTTAGTGGTCGGGATTACAGCAATGCTCAATCCATTACAGGTTGAGAACGAGACCATCCGTAAAGAGATTCCTTTTACGCTTTTGGCGAGTGTCGCTTTATGGGTGATGATTAGTGATATTGCTCTTCAAGGGGCCGGAAGTAACGTAATCACCCGTAATGAAGGAATCATCTTGCTGTTGTTCTTTGCGATTTTCTTATACTATATTTTTGAAATCGCATTAAATAATCGTGAAAAAGGGACGGTAGACACAGGTGATACAACCGGAGTCACTTGGGGCAAGAATCTGGTTTTTACCATTGGTGGACTTGCAGCAATCATTTTTGGTGGAGATATGGTCGTTGATAATGCAACTACGATTGCCCTATCGCTTGGAATGAGTGAAACACTTGTAGGATTGACAATTGTCGCAGTTGGAACATCTTTGCCAGAGTTAATCACTTCGGTAACGGCCGCGTTGAAAAAGGAAAGTGAGATTGCCCTGGGGAATATTGTTGGAAGTAACATTTTCAACATCTTACTCGTACTTGGGGCCTCGGCAACGATTACTCCTTTAGCTGTTGATAGTAAAATTTTCTTTGACCTAATTTTTATGATTGTATTTATGATCGTTTTATTGGTCTTTTCTCGAACAAAGTTTACAATTTCTAAAAACGAAGGGATCATCTTGGCTGCTGTTTACATAGCGTACGTTACTTATATTATCATTCGAAATTAAAAGATGCCTAACTCTCGATGCTTTAAGTTACGAGGGTTAGGCCTTTTTTATTTAACATTGGTAATATACTCCCAATTCCGAATATAAGGTTTTCCCTTCCATTCGACAAATTTCTCCCGTATAATCACCTATGTTCTGTTTTTATCATTGTGAGAAAATTATAAATAAATAAAGGGAAGGAAGTTGAGATTTTCCAATGTCTAACCAAAAGAAGCAAGGCTTTGTTATGCGTTCGTTGAATACAATTGAACGTGTTGGAAATAAATTGCCGGACCCAGTTACATTGTTTGCGATTTTTGCACTGGCCGTCATTGTGCTTTCTGCCATCTTCTCGAATATGGGCATGAGTGTACCAGATCCAGCTAATGAAGGAGAAGTTATTGAGGTAAGAAACCTACTTAGCTCGGATGGAATTTTATATTTATTTGAAAGTATGGTAAGTAACTTCACAGGCTTTGCGCCACTAGGAACGGTCCTAGTTACAATGCTTGGTATCGGGATTGCTGAGAGGTCTGGATTGATTTCCGCTTCCCTACGTGGACTTGTGACATCTGTTCCTAAACAGTTAATCACAGCTGCATTAGTGTTTGCTGGTGTAATGTCTTCAATGGCATCTGATGCAGGATATGTTGTCCTTACTCCACTAGGAGCAGTCCTGTTTGCAGGTTTAGGTCGCCATCCACTAGCTGGACTTGCAGCAGCGTTTGCCGGAGTATCTGGTGGTTATAGTGCCAATCTGTTATTAACATCACTAGATCCATTGCTTGCTGGTCTAACTCAAGATGCGGCATCTATGCTTGACCCTGAGTATGCAGGTCAAATGAACGTTGCAATGAACTATTACTTCATGATTGCTTCAGTATTCTTAATCACCATCGTTGGTACATTCGTTACTGAGAAAATTGTTGAGCCTAGACTAGGTAAGTATGAAGGGGACGTGAAGGAAGAGGTCGATTACTTACGTCCGGAAGAAAAGAAAGGCTTATGGGGCGCATTTCTCTCCATTATCGTGACAGGAATTGCCATTGCATTACTTGTTATTCCTGAGTGGGGACCATTGCGCGCTGGTGAGGAGAGCATCATTGACTCGCCATTCTTACAAACGTTAGTTCCAGTTATTTTAATTATGTTCTTTATCCCAGGATTTGTTTACGGGAAAATTACAAAGTCTATTAAAAATGACAAAGATGTTGCGAATCAATTATCTGAAACGATGGCAACAATGGGTTCCTATATTGTCCTAGCGTTCGTTGCTGGTCAGTTCGTGGCGTACTTTAGTGAGTCAAAGTTAGGAATTGTTTTAGCGGTAAACGGAGCTGAGTTCCTTGAAGCTACTGGATTCAAAGGGATTCCATTGATCTTAACATTTATCGCTATCTCTGGATTTATTAATCTATTTATCGGAAGTGCATCTGCGAAATGGGCAATTATGGCGCCTGTTTTCGTTCCAATGATGATGGGAATTGGCTATTCACCAGAGCTGACACAGCTTACGTACCGTATTGCGGATTCCACAACAAACATCATTTCACCATTGATGCCATACTTTGCAATCGTAATTGCCTTTGCGCAAAAGTATGACAAAAAGATTGGAATCGGAACACTTATCTCGACAATGCTACCATACTCGATTGCATTTTCAATCTTCTGGATAATCATGCTGATTATTTGGATGCTAACAGGTCTTGATCTTGGACCAGGTTCACCGATCTTTTATAACAAGTAATGACTAAAATGAGCTCCCTTCTTTCTTTAAAAAGAGGGGAGTTTTTAGTTTTACTTTGGGGTGAGAGCCTTGAATCCTTGATACATCAAGACCATTTTAATCAAATGTTTGATTAATGAACCGTGTTCATCTAAAATTAGCACAATGATTTATGTAAGGATGTGAAGTTTTATGCAGGGTGCAAAGATGCCTGCTTACGAAAGAATAGCCATCGATCTTGCTAATCGAATTTATGACGAAAAATTTAAGGTAGGAGAAAAGATACGGGGCCGATCTACCTTAGCAAGTGAATACAATGTCTCACCCGAAACGGTTAGAAAGGCAATAAAAATTTTAGAAGACGTTGAAATCGTTGAATCCACGAAAGGTAGTGGAGTCGTGATTTCCTCTCGTGAAAATGCGTTTAAATACATCGAACGGTTTTCTGGGCTGACAAGCATAAAGGAGCTTGAGAAGCAGGTGAGGACGCTTATAGGTGAGCGGAAAAAATTAGATGATCAACTAAGCCAATCGATCGATAAGATGATGGATTTCACAGGGAAATTGAGGCATACCAATCCACTCACTCCGATTGAAATAGAAATTCCGGAAAGCTGTACCCACATTGGTAAAACAGTGTCCGAATTGAAGTTTTGGCAAAATACCGGAGGCACAATTGTCGGGATTAAAAGGCTTGGCGAACTAATCCTCTCTCCAGGTCCATATGCAAGCATCCAAGTCGGCGATGTTCTCTTAATTATTGGGAACGATGAAACCCATGAACGAGTCATCTATTTTATTGAGGAAGAATAAGACTTCTCCATAGAAAAACAAGGCGGAGCAATCTGCCTTGTTTATTTTAGTTGATTATTCCTCGATAAGAGATTCTCTGGCTACATCTTGGAGATTCTTTTGAGCTATCGACTTTATCATTTAGGTCAATTGATAACTAAACTACTTCATGTAGGCTGCTCGTTAAGCCAAGTCCAATAACTAACGGACTAAAGAATATCTAAAAACTTGTTTGGACTTTAACTTGTTTTTCTGTTGGATGGTATAATAAAACCTGTATGTTCTTGTACGGGAGGGAAAGATAATTAAACTTATTAAGCTCTTATATATAATACTTGGATTTCTATTTATGGGGTTAGGAATGCTAGGAGTCATTTTACCGTTATTGCCAACAACACCTCTCCTGTTGCTAGCATTATTTTTCTTTGTCAAAGGTTCGGCACGCTTTGAGGCTTGGTTTAAGGAAACGAATATCTATAAAAAACATCTTGAAGGATTCGTTCGTGATAAGTCAATGACCCTTAAGCAGAAGATGTCGATAAACTTATTTGCTGATGTAATGATTGCGATACCGTTTTTTATTATGGATAACCTATGGATTCGTTTGTTGTTGCTTGGGGTTGTGGGGTATAAGTATTATTACTTTTTTACTAAGATTAAGACGGTAACGCGATAAAAGGTGAAGTGTAAAAGTTGGTTCTAGCTAAGGATTTTCTTAGCTAGAACCAACTTTTTTCTGTTTTAAATCTAAACTTAATCGAATTTTACTATAGCAATTTGTAGAAATATCGCGGTTTATGTCTAATGGTTTGTATATTCAGAAAAATCTTTATATATTATGATAGATTATGAAAAAATTTGACTAATAGGGAGGATTGAGGGTTTGAAGCGTTATTCGATTGTGTTTGTAGTTACGTTGTTATTTAGTACTTTTTTCTCAGGTTTTGCGGCAGCAAATGGAAATGATGTAAATCAAAAGCCGAATTTATTAGCATTAGGTGATTCGATTACATACGGTTCTGGTCTTCAAAACCCAGGTAGCGAAGCGTTTCCTTATTTAATAGGAAATGGGAGTCTTGAAGTGACTAATCTCGGAGTACATGGGTGGAACTCTACTCAATTATTAGAGGCAGTAAAGAGTAATCCTAATTTTACTGGGGCACTAGCAGAGGCCGAAATCGTTACCTTAAATATTGGTAGCAATGATTTGCTTCAAGCTGTCGGTCTTCAAGAGGCATTAGCAACAAGAACTTTTGAGGTTACCCCAGAGGTACAGCAAAAGGTAGAAGCTGCGGTAGGTCAATTAGGAGTAAATCTGAGGTCAATTATTGAAGAAATTCGTGCCCAATCACCAACAGTTCCGATTGTTCTTTACAATTTGTATAACCCGTTGAGTCCGAATGTGGACGACCCATTTTTAATGAATATTTTCCTATATGGAGATCAAATTGTTCAACAAGTAAATAGTCAGGTTATAGGTCTGTTCCAAGCAGCACCCGGAGTTGTATTGGCGAATGCTTACAACGCGTTTGCAGGCCAACAAGCTTCATATATCCTTCCAAACGATATTCATCCAACAGTAGCAGGCCATCAAGCCTTGGCTTCATTGGTAAATGCTAGTTTAGCTGACTTGCTTCCGGAAGAAAGTGACCCTGGCAACGAGGAACCAGGAGATGGGGATACCGGTGAGGAGCCTGGAGAAGATAACTCAGGTGGACAAGATCCTGAAGGGGATAACCCTGAAGAGGACAAGCCTGTTCTTGTCGCTCTTGGCGATTCAATCACGTACGGTTATAACTTGGAAGCAGATAATTTAAGCCCATCTAACAACGCTTTTCCAAATCTAATCTGTGATGGACTCTATGATGTTATAAATCATGGGTACCCAGGTTGGACTTCTTCTCAGTTATTGCAGGCCTTAAAAGAGGATCCTAGTTTTGACGAGGCTCTTAAGAATGCGAATGTTGTTACTTTAAATATTGGAAGCAATGACTTATTGCGGGTTGTACGCCAACCTGTTTTACTAGCGGAGAACTCTGAAAATGAGAACCCATTAATCTCACCTGTGCTAGAAGAGCAAATAGGCTTAGCCATTCAAAACCTAGCCCAAAATTTACAGCTTATTATTGCCGACATTCGTGAGCAAACTTCCGCACCAATCGTTTTGTATACTCTATATAACCCTTTTGGTGAGAGTGAAGATCCTTATGAGATGTTTATGCATGAGCTTGGCGAAGAGGTTATTCCGGTAGTAAATGAAATGGTCATAAAACCAATTGGTGCTCAGAGCCAGTCTTTATTAGCAGATGCGTTCCCAGTATTTACGGGGAAACAAGCTGAATTGATTTTACCTGATGATATTCACCCGAACCTTGCTGGCCAACAGGTCCTTGCTGACCTTGCCACTGCTGTCTTATGTGAAACAGAAGTACCGGAAGTTCCAGGAGAAGAGCAACCACCTGTTGAAGAGGAACCACCAGTGGATGAAGAAACACCAACTCCACCTAATGGAGAAGAACCAGTGGAGGATGAGGAACCTGTTGAAAACGAGGACCCAGTTGCCGAGACTCCAAGTGAGGAGGATGCAGATCAAACACCTGTCGAATCGAAACCAACCAAAGGAAATAAGCTGCCTCTTACAGCAACATCCATCTTTAACTTCCTAGGAATTGGCACACTCTTAACGGCCATAGGTGCTAGTTTATGGATGATTCAGCGCCGGCGAAAAGAAAGAGTATTAGATATATAGTTAAGGAGCCTCGGGTTGTTATCCGGGGCTTTAATTTTTAAAATAAGACATAATAGCAGATGCAAACAACACAGATGAATCTGGTTATTAGTAGTGAAGATGAAGATTTGTATAGGATTTTAATTTGAGAACCGTTGTGGGTTATACTTATAACTAATAAAAACATGTCTAGAAAGGGGATTCTACTATGAAACTGGCTTTCATCTCCGACATCCATGGCAACGCTATTGCGCTTGATGCTGTGCTTGCGGATATTAAGAAGAGAAAGGTTGATAAAGTGTGTGTGCTCGGAGACATCTGCTACCGAGGTCCAGAACCACAACGCGCGTTAGAGGTTATTCGTTCGCTAAACACAGAAGTCATTAAAGGGAATGCTGACGAATGGGTGGTTCGAGGTGTCAACAAAGGGGAAGTGCCTGATCAAGCTTTAGAAATGATGAACCTGGAGCGAGACTGGATTTATTCTAAGTTAACTGAAGAAAGCGTGGAATATCTTCGCAAATTACCAACAGAGTTAAACATTGAAGTAGAAGGGATGAAGATTCACGCTTATCATGCTACACCATCTAGTCTTTTCAATATTGTTCTCCCGAGTGAGGATGATGAAATCCTAGAATCGAAAATGATGACCAAAGAGGCAGATTTATACATATATGCTCATATCCACAGACCATATAGCCGATACATTAATGGAAAGGTTATTATGAATATTGGGAGTGTCGGCTTGCCGTTTGATGGGGTGAAGAAAGCATCTTACGGGATTGTTGATGTACAGGATGGAAGTTATCAAACATCGATAGTTCGGGTTAGGTATGATATCGAGCAAACAATTGATCGATTTATCAAATCTGATTATCCCAATAAAGAACAGCTGGTTAAGATTCTTGGAAACGCAACACTGTAAAGTGCTTAGTTTAAACAAAGAGAAACCACTGAATGTTTATTCGGTGGTTTCTTAATAGAGAACATTTAGGGCGCAGTAAGCAATCTTTTGAATTCAGGTAAGGGTAAGACTATTTTAAATTGATCTTCTCCTTAAAATCTTCGATTGTATCATCAGGGAACACAGTCTTCCGTGGGATTTCATATAAATCTACACCTGGTCGTACATCATCATATAAAACCGTGAAAGCTGCTTTGATATTTAAATCTCTGATTGCTTCGATTGTCTCGTTATCGTATTCTCCGTATGGGTATGAAAATAGTGGGACTTCACTATTTAAATTAATTAAACTTACTGCAATATCTTGCTTGATGGATTCTTTATTTTTAGCGATGAGATATGCCTCCCCATCTTCATCTCTTTTGTGGAAATTGTAAGAGTGACTTTCAAAATCAAATACATCACAACTCTTTTTCATATCTGCAATACTAAAATATTGTTGGCCAATAGGGTCATACTTGCTTTCCTCGGGGGTAACATGACTAGTGATGACAAAATTTAAGGCAGTAAAGTTATGTTTTTTGAGAATCGGATAGGCCTCGTGATAATTATTTTTAAAGCCATCGTCAAAGGTGATTAAAACACTATTCTTAGGAATGTCTAGTTTGTTTTCTAAAAACAATTGGAATTCAGCTTTTGTTAAGGTGACATAGTCATGCTTTTTTAACACTGCCATTTGATTCTCAAACTCGGATTTCAGAACAATGGTTTCTTGTAAAACCTGATCATCATTATAATGGATGTCTTGAATCTGTTGATCATCGATGATTTTGTGATACATTAAAACGGTGATTCGATTGGCTTCTTCACCAGGTTCCAGTTGGAAGTCTCTAACCTCTTGTGTCCAGTCTTGGCACTTTGAAAGACTAATCGTCTGATCTTTAGGGAATATAGATGATCCAGGCAAAAAAGCATGGACCAATGTATCAGAAAAGCTATAGATTAGAAAGGAAAAGATGAACACAAATCCAGTCGAGAAAAGGAGATTAAATAAAACACGTCTCACCTAACCCACTTCCTTCCTGGGAATCCTGATTCCTTCTCCGTAATTCTGTTTGTTCATTCCAACCCGATCTACTCTATTCCAACTGTTTTTATTTTTAAAGAAAAGAATGGTTCCGACAGTAACAAACACCAATCCAAGCAAACGATAGGTTAGGATTTCAAAGGGGATAAAAAGCGAAACCTTTAATTTATCCCAATTAGAATAATGGTGTCCAAACCTTCCAGCGACGACCATGGCAACCATGCTTCGAGATAGAGCTAGTAGAAAAGTAATGGCTAGGAAGAATAAAGCCATTTCATAGTTTTTAGTGATTAAGAGAATAATTGGAATAATCATGGTGGGATAAGCATTCAACGTTCCTAGGATTAGAGAATCAATTAAGATATAAATACTAACTGGAATGCCTAAGTTCTTGAAGTAAGATTTTCGGAAGTGAATTAGGCAATCAATAAAGCCTTTTTGCCATCGAAATCTTTGGCTGAATAATCCTCTGTAATTCTCAGGACATTCTGTATAGCAGCAGGCATTAGGGACGAAAATCAACTTGTGTTTTTTATATTTTGCCTTGATGAGCTTGTGCATTCTCAAGGTGATATCGAGGTCTTCTCCTACTGTTTTTCGATAACCGTTCACTTCTATTAGTGCCTGCTTTTGAAATGCGCCAAATGCCCCAGCGATCACTGTAATCGACTTTAACTTTGCTTGAGTTGTTTTATGTAGGTAAAAGTCAGTAAGGTATTGAATGATTTGATAGCGAATCAAGCCTGGGACATTGAAAACTGGTTTTGGTTTCACATGACTACCAGTGAAACCTTGTGAGATTTGCACCATGCCTCCAGCGGCAATGACCTTTTTATCTTCAAACGCCTGATTCATAACTGTAAGGGCATTAGGTTCAAGAATACTATCGGCATCTAGTGTAATCACAAGCTTGCGGAGAGAATAAGCAATTCCTGCATTTAAAGCATCTGCTTTTCCACCATTGGCTTTGTCTAATACAAATATGTTTGGGTGTTTTTCTGATTGATAAAAGCCATTTATTCTTTCGAATTGTGTAAAAGTAGAAGAAGTTCTGCTGAGTGGTCTTAGGTCTAAATAGTCAGTTAACAGCTCTAATGTCTGATCACTTGATCCATCGTTTATAAAGATGGCTTCGAAATTTTTGTAATTTAGATTCACAATTCCTTGTAAACAATTGAGAATGGTTTTTTCCTCATTAAAAGCAGGAATGAGTATCGAAAATCCTTTTTCAACCTTAAGCTTTTTCACATCTTTATTCCCTTTAATGGTGTATAAGGGGATAAAGATATATAGCATCTGGAATAGGATGAATGTTGAAAACAAGGCGAGTGCAATCCATTCCATACTAGTTACCCCCATTCTTCTGATACACTCTGACATAGTCTATTTCATAAAAGGTAGGAAACTGGGTAGTCTGATCTGGACTTCCCGGCCAAACGCCACCGACAGCGGTATTGAGATAAAGGTACATCTCTTCACTTGGTATATTTTTTTGCACCCTGAACTTTTCCTCCCCATCAATAAACCAGACAATCGATTTTGGTGTCCATTCAATACCAAATGTATGAAAGGACTCTGAAAAGTCGGGACCAATAAAGTTGTCAGATACACTACGAAGTGATTGGTTCTCGTCTAACCAATGCAAAACCATCCAAATCTCCTTGGGTTTATGCCCGAGCATTTCTAAAATGTCGATCTCGGGTAACCACGTATCTTCCTTATTCGTCATCATCCAAAAGGCCGGAAACATTCCTTGGCCTGTTGGAAGTTTGGCACGCATTTCTACTTTCCCATATAAAAAGCTATATTTGCTTTTTGTATGCACAGCACCAGATGTATAATCTCTTCCTCCAAACTGTTCTTTCTTAGCGATCAATTTAAGCAGTCCATTTTCTACTTTCACATTGTTTGGAGAATAATATTGTAGCTCCTCATTTTTCTCTGCTGCCCAATCAACAATGTTCCATTTGTTAGAATCAACCCCAATTCCGTCAAAGTTATCTTCCCAAGCTAGTTGCCATCCTTCTGGGGTAGTCACTTTGGTTTGGACAGGCAGATCAGCGGTGATTTTGGTTGTGTCCTGTTCAACTTGGGGTGTTGGTTTATCGTGAGTTTCCTTCAAAGAAACACCTCTTTCCTCATTCGTCATGTCAGTACCTGAGGGAGAACACGCGATAACTCCCGTCAAGGCAATGATAGACATAACAACAATCGAAAAAACTCTTAGCCTTTTTCCCATTCAGTTTCTCTTCACCCCCTAAAATAGAATACTGGTTGTTCTTTATAAAGATGTAAATGCCATCTATAAAGAACATATGTGTAATTAGTATATAAGATGATAGGGTATATTTATAGTTTTATATTCTTAACAAAGAACGATTATATTAAACGTGTTCATTATAAAGAAATAGAAGGGGGTAAGGGAGCAGGGTTGTCGTTATACTATGAGGACCTTTGTATAGTGACAATTTCTATAAAGGTGAGGTATTCCTAAAATGCATGATTATAACTTGATAAAATCGCCAACCTTTAATGAAAGGCTATGAACAGCTCCTGATGGCAGTTCCAAAACAGAATGCGCGCCTTGTACGGGTTTGACCATCTTCCAAGGTTGAAGGTCCTCGACGATTCGAACAATCTTCCCTTCTTTACTAATAAAAACGGCATCGATTGAAAAACGCATGAAACACATATGGATGGAATTGCATGGTGTAATCCAAAGTCCTTCATCAACGAGAGGCTCTTTTCGAAACATTAAACCTTTTAATCTTTTAATGAATGAATTGGCGGCATTAATCTTGTAAGGAATGGTTCTCCCATACTCTTTCATACTAGCTCCCCTTTAATTTTGTTCTATATAAAGAATATATAATAAAGAAGTTTATTACTCAATAGCGAACATTGTAGAAAAAAGTCGTTTTATTTTGAGAACAAAATTTACTGAAAATTGTTTACTTTTTCTGTCGGACATACTATTATCTTAATCAAGGGTTGTTCATTAAAAAGAACAAAACGAAACGATGCTCCATAAAGGACGAAATTTCGTTACAGAAAAGTTCACTAAAATGAACAAAACTAAAAAAACTACAAAATTTTAGGAGGAAATGAGAATGCTAGAAAAAATGAAGAATTTAGTCGTTGAAGAAGAAGGACAGGCGTTAACGGAGTATGGGTTACTAATTGGTTTGATTGCAGTGGCTGTTATCGCCACATTAATATTACTTGGACCAAAACTCAATACTTTATTCCTCGAAATCTTAAACTCATTACCAACAGTTTAAGTGGAATAGATTGATTAAAAAACCCTGCTTTTCAAGGAAGAGAAGCAGGGTATTTCTAAAATAGGAGGTAAGATATCTTGGGTAGTTTTATTCTAGTTCTTGTTCTTATTATTAGCTTTTTTACTGATATTAAATCACGTAAGATATTAAACATCATAACGTTACCTACTATTATTTTTGGAATCATTTTTAATATATATACCGGAGGAGTTGAGGGATTTTTTATTAGTGGAAAAGGATTATTAGTAGGACTAGGATTATTATTAATACCCTATCTTCTAGGTGGTATGGGTGCTGGGGATGTAAAGCTACTGACCGCAATCGGTGCCTTAATGGGTTCAAGTTTTGTATTCTACTCTTTCATCTATTCTGCCCTAATAGGCGGGGCAATCGCACTGGTTCTGATTTGTAAGCAAAAAGACTTCTGGCAATCAATGAAAAAACTCCTTTTCAATTTCACTTTCTTTAGAGGAAACCTCGGGTCAATGGTCATAGATAAAAATGAAAAAGCCTCAAGAATATCCTTCCCTTACGGAGTCGCAATTGTTCTAGGCACTTTCTGCACATTAATCTGGGGGGGGCTTTGATGAAGTCTGAAAAAGGCCAATCCCTCGTTGAGTTTGCTTTAGTCGTACCAATACTAGCTTTATTATTGTTTGGAATTGTTGATTTTGGTCGGATTTTTCATGCCTACTTAACTATAGACCATGCTGGACGAGAAGCGGCGCGGGCAGCAAGTATTGGAAAAAGTAAAACAGAGGTTGAACTAGTCGCAGTCAAATCTGGTAGTAGTATAAACTTAACGATTGGTGATGTAGTTGTGGTTCCTGGGGCTTCCGGAAGCGATGCAAAGATTACAATTACCTACCCAATTGCACCAATCACCCCTATTATAGGGACCTTTTTTTCTGAAGGATTTATATTAATCGATACCACTGTGATGAGGGTGGAGTAAATGAAGGTTTTAATTAAAAGATTATTAAACTTTAAAGATGAAAGCGGTGCGGCAATAGTAATTGTGGCTATTTCATTAGTTGCCATGATTGGATTCGCTGCTATAACAATAGATGGTGGAAGACTGTATTTGGAAAAGAGCAAGCTACAAAATGCAATGGATGCTGCGGTGCTTGCTGGGGCATCACAACTCCTGTTGTCAGATCCAGTGACAAGTGAATCTCAGGCGACAACAATAGCAAAGGCTATCTCCGAAAAAAATGGCTATACACCTGATAATATCAACCCTGAACATCAGAATTTCATTACGGCGACAACAGAAATAGAGGTGCCACTAACATTTGCGAGGGTACTAGGAATTAATAGTGCTCAAGTCCCTGCTTCTGCTAAAGCCATTGTCGGGCCATTAGTATCAGCAGGAGGTATCGCGCCGATAGCAGTTGCGAAAAGTGAAATTCCTCATGGGACCACTTTAAACTGCGGTAATTCTAAACACTCGACAGGTAATTGTGGTTTTCTAAGGATTGATGGAACAGGGGCGAAGGATTTAGAAAACGCAATAGTAAACGGTAGTGAATACTCTGTAGGGGATACCACGGTTCATACCGAAAAAGGGGAAATGAAAGGGCCGGTACGATTTGCAGTGGATGAATTAATTGAAAGAGATAAAGATAGACCCCAGTGTTGGTCTGCCTCAACAGCGGATAACACTTGTAGTCGAGTAATTTATATTGCTGTCATTGATACATGGGAGGATGTCAATAATACTGTTGATATTATAGGCTTTGCGGCGTATTGGGTTCAAGAATATGACCATAGTAACAATGAATTAATTGGGCACTTCTTAAAGATGGTTAAGGCTGGGGAAGTTGGAGAATCCGGAAGCACCGGTGAATACGGAGTTTATGGTGTGAAACTAGCAGAATAGTTATTGGGGAATTTGGAGGGACGATATGAATACAAAGAAAATTTGGCTCTGGTCATTAGTTCTAGGGGGAATGGTTGCACTTGTGGCTTATTTTACTATGTTACCAAAACCGGCAAGTGTAGCTACCAGTGGGGATATCGAACAAGCATCAGAAAATAATAATGAAAGTGATGACCCGTCTTTAACAGAAGAAGAAATCGACTTTAATAGGGAGATGGGCAACCCGATGGTAGAGGTCGAAACAGGCAAGCGGGCGATTTCCATTTATGTTGAAATTGCACCTGGTGTATCTGGATATGTGGAACCAGAATCAAAGGTAGACGTCATTGCCTATGAAACTACAGAAGATAAAAAGAAAGAGGAAGAATATAAGTCGGCAGTTCTTGTATTAGAAAATGTGAAGGTTCTTTCCTCAGGTAGGTCTGCTGATACGAAAGAGGAAGCTTTACATTATCAAACTGTTACATTAGAAGTTACACCAGAAGAAGGTGTCATGCTTGGATTAGCTTCAAAAGATAAAGATGGGTTTTATCTAATGTTAAGAAACGAGGATGATACCGAAACTGGAAAAAAAGGTTATAAGGAAACACGAAAGGTCGTAAAAGAAGAAAAGAAGGAGGATAAAGAATGAGTATAAACTGGTTCTACTTTTCTGATACAAACGCCGACCCTGGAGAAATTAAATCTCTACTAAATAAGAAGCAATTTTCGTTAGTCAGCACAAATCAGTTGGCGAATATTCATAAAGACTTAAGTGGATATGATCAGTCAGTCCTCTTTCTAAAGGCAAATTCTGTTTTTAATGTTTACGAACTTTGCCAAGAGATTTCTGTTCGCTATCCGCATGTGTACATCATTTTAATTGTTCCGGATAATATGGAAAATCTAAAAAAGGCGATGCATATGGGGGCGTCTGATGTTCTTCGCTTTTCATATACGACAGATGAAGTAAAGGAAACGATTATCCAAGCGATTAAATACATGGAGCATCGTGCAGATAAAGACCGTAGTGGTAGTTTTCTTAAAGAAAAAAGCAGGGTGATTACTGTATCTAGCCCGAAAGGTGGGGTGGGTAGAACCTCGTTAACTGTTAATCTTGCTCTTTCCTTAGCAAAAACAGAGCGTAAGGTTGCTGTGGTGGATGGCAATATTCAATTCGGCGATATTGCGATGCATTTCAACGAAAAGCCAAAACGAACGATTTACGAATGGGTAAAAGAAGCCTATGGCCGTTCAAACTATACGATTGACCAATATATGGTCCATCATGCAAGTGGTGTCTCCATCTTCGCAGCGCCACCACGACCCGAATTTTTCGAAGGAATCACCGAGAATCACCTAAAAGCAGCGATAGAAGAGATGAAAAAGCAATTTGATGTGGTGTTAATTGATATGCCTGGCTATTTATCGGAGATTCATATGAGCTGCCTAGATCTCGCTGATGATATTCTTTTAGTTTTAACAAATAATCTCCCAGAAATACGAACAAGCAAGCTTTATCTTGAAACATTGGAGGCTATTAATCTCCAAGATAAGGTAAAAGTGATTGTAAATAAAAGCTTGAAAAAACAAGGGGTCGAAGAGAAAAAGATGGAGGAGATCTTAGGAACAGCCATTTACCTTTCAATTCCAGATCAAGGAAAGGTTGCCGCTGCTGCCATCTCGACTGGAATCCCTTTTGTCCTTTCAAATCCAAGAAACCCAATGAGTAGATCCGTCTTCCAACTATCAGAAAAACTGTATAAAGAGGAAGGATCTGAGACGGTTCCTACAAGAAAAAGGGTTAAGCGTAAGTTTTTAATGAGCACGTAAGGAGGAGATTACCTTGTCACTTTTTGCCCGTTATAAAGAAGAAACCCTTCAAACGGAAACAAGCGCTTCAATAAAAAAAGTCGTTCAAAAATCAAAGCGATTTTGGGAGGTTGAGTCCAGCCTACATACGTATTTACTGGATGAGCTCAAAAAACACCAAGGCCAAACGGAAGCGGAAGAAATCAAGAAGATTGAAGAATTGAGCGAGGTCTTTTTTAACGAAGAGGACAGCCGATTAAGTTTTGAGGATAAGCAAGAGGTTCTTAATTATGTGAAGCATGAACTCCTTGCCTATGGGCCGATTACTCCTTTATTAGAGAACCCACAAGTTAATGAGGTCATGGTTAATGGTCCTGGTGAAGTTTATTTCGAGAAAAACGGCCGATTACTGAGAAGTGATGCCACTTTCCAAGATGATCAGCATGTGTTGCGTGTCATCGAAAAAATTGTCGCACCGATTGGGCGTCGTGTTGATGAGAGTTCACCCATGGTCGATGCTCGTTTACCGGATGGCTCCCGTGTGAATGCGATTATTCCTCCGCTTGCTTTAAAAGGACCTAGCTTAACCATCCGTAAATTTTCTGAGAAACCGTTTACGATTCATGATTTGATCTCATTTGGAACCTTAAGTGATGATATGGCGGAGTTTCTTGATGTTTGTGTTAAGTCACAACTAAATGTGTTTATCAGTGGGGGAACCGGTTCTGGTAAAACTTCCACGCTAAATGTATTGTCTTCCTTCATCCCGAATGAAGAGCGAATTGTCACGATTGAGGATGCAGCTGAGCTAAAACTCAATCAAGAACATATTGTTTCCCTCGAATCACGGCCAGCTAATATAGAAGGGAAAGGGGAAATTTCGATTCGCGACTTGGTGCGTAACTCACTGCGGATGCGCCCAGACCGAATTGTTGTCGGGGAGGTCCGTGGGGCTGAGGCCCTGGATATGCTCCAAGCGATGAACACCGGTCATGATGGCAGCTTGAGTACCGGTCATGCCAACTCGCCGCGTGACTTAATTTCCCGTTTAGAAACAATGGTTTTAATGGCGGGATATGAACTTCCGGTTAAAGCGATTCGTGAGCAAATTGCCAGTGCAATTGATTTGATTGTCCAACAGGCTAGATTAAAAGATGGAACGAGAAGAATCACTCATATTACCGAAGTACTCGGAATGGAAGGTGAAACCATCGTCCTTCAGGATTTATATGTTTTCCGAGAAACAGGCAGAGTTGATGATGGAAGAATTGAAGGAAAGTTTACGCCGACGGGAATTCGCCCGAAATTCACGGATCAGCTGGAGTTGAATGGTTATACCGTACCAGCATCCTGGTTTGCGAGTGAGTGGTAAAAATGGAAAAGTTAGCTTTCATTCTATTAATCTTTCTTTTAACCAGTTCTGTGAGCTTTTTGATAATAAAAGTGGTGTTGAAGCGAAGGGCAATCAATCAACGGATTAACCGGTTTTTACCTACTAATTCGGAAGAAGAGGCAGAGCAACCTACAGTCAAGCAAGATAGCAAACTAA
Source organism: Mesobacillus persicus (assembly GCF_900109925.1). GTDB lineage: Bacteria > Bacillota > Bacilli > Bacillales > Cytobacillaceae > Mesobacillus_B > Mesobacillus_B persicus. Next base: position 91,684 of record NZ_FOBW01000007.1, read on the forward strand.
AACAGTTGTTTTCATCGATTGCGGGAGCTCTGCGCGATGTGCAGTTTAGTAATAAAACGAAGAAACTATTAATAGAAGCGGGGAGTCCCTTAAAACCAGAGGAGTTCTTTGTCGTAAGAGTCCTCGTATTCTTTTTAATCGGAATAGGAGCCTTCTTGATTGGTTTTCCATGGTTTATTTGCGTTATTGGCGCCTCAATTGGCTATATGCTTCCTGTTTTATTTATGAAAAGAAAACGAGAAAAGCGAGTGAAAATGATTTCCTACCAGCTCATTGAAATACTAGGGATGATGTCAAATTCCATGCGCGCTGGATTCAGCTTTATGCAAGCGATGCAGCTTGTTGCTAAAGAAATGCCTGAGCCTTTGGGCCCCGAGTTTGAACAAGTTGTGAAGCAGGCAGGGTTAGGGGTACCTTTAGACGATGTATTTAAAGATATGACAGAGCGCTTACCAAACAAAGAATTGGAAGTTGTCGTTCGTGCGATCTTGGCGCAACGAAAAAGCGGTGGGAACTTGGCGGCACTGATGGAAACAATGGAAGAAACGGTTAGAGGACGAATTAGGGTATTAGAAGAGCTGAATACGTTGACGGCCCAAGGAAGGATGTCTTCCTGGATTATTACTCTATTACCGGTTGGTCTAGGTCTCTATTTAGCTTTGATGAACAGAGAGTATTTCGGTCCAATGCTGGATCATCCATTAGGGATGACGATGCTTACTTTAGCGGGACTTTCGATTCTATTAGGATGGTTCTTTATCCAGAAAATTATCAAGATCGAGGTGTAGGAAAATGGTAAATCTAGTGCTTTTATTATTAACAGCGGGCTTCTTTACCTTAACGATTGCCGCTTCACTCCTTACCTTATATAAACGAGAGCTTGCTGTAAACGAGCGTGTGACCAGATACTTTGGTGAAAATATTAGGAGAGAAGAACAGGATGTAAAGTCAAAACGGAGGTTATTTTCCGGACTAATCGCCGTGTATTGGGAAAAAGGGACGGAATATCTTAATAGAAAAATTTCAAGAGCCGACAAACGGAAAATTGATAACCTATTACGTGATGCAGGCTATCCTTTTAAAACAGCGATTGACTTTCGCTTGTTTCAACTGGTTCTTGCTGTTGGTGGAGGATTAGCGATGGCATTATTGTTCTTGCCAATTGTTGAAGCAAAAACAAGTGGCTGGATGCTAGTGATAACTGTCTCGATTCTTGGGTACCGCCTACCGATTTTTTATTTAGGTAAAAAATCAAAAGCGCGGATTAAAGAGATCAATAAAGGGATGCCAGACTTTTTCGATACCGTGAACCTGTTACTTGAGGCCGGAATGGGCTTGGATTTGGCTTTAGCAGATGTATCACGAAAGATGAAGGGACCCATCGCAGATGAATTTATCCAAACACTAGAGGATATGAAGCTTGGGATGTCTAGAAGAGAGGCTTTTTATGAGTTGCGAAAGCGAGTTCCTTCCGATTCATTTCAGAGTGTCATCAATTCCTTGATTCAAGCAGATCAGCTAGGAATTGGAATGGCGAAGGTTCTTCGCAACTTAACAATCAGAATTCGGGAACAACGAAAAGAGGCAGCTAGGGAACAAGCGATGAAGGCACCGGTAAAAATGCTCTTTCCGATGGTGTTTTTTATCTTCCCAGCTTTATTTATTGTCATCCTAGGTCCGCTAGTGATTACGCTTGTTACTAAAGGGTTAGGTGGTTGATTTTATAAAGACTGAAGGAGCTTTGATGAATGGACGATAATGCATCTTAAGAAGAAGGAGAGGTAACCGAATGGATGGAAAGTGGTTAAAAGAGCTTCGTAGAAGAAAGGGCTTTACTTTGGATACCTTAAGTGAGCGGACGGGAATATCGAAATCTTACTTAAGTTTGATCGAGCGAGATATCCAAACGAATCCTAGTTTAGATATCTTACATAGATTGGCAAAGACCTTTGAAGTGGATGTGGAGGATCTTGTGCGGTTTGATAAGGATGAGGGGACGGTTGTTATATCAAAGTCCCCCATTCAAATAAAGGGTACTTTTAAATTTGAGATTGAACTTTCCGCTGAGGATATGAGTCCGAGAAAATTAGAGCAAATTAAGGGGTTGATCCAAACACTAAAGGAGGAAAAGGCCGATTAACTGGTATTCTCTCCTTTTATGATGGAAGAATAAAAACATAGATTCCTGTATACAATATCTATTAAATGGATATTTATTTTTTCACTCGGTTGTTCGTTATAGTGTAATTCTGCTTGTGTTAAACAACCAGTCATAAGGAGTTTTTTATGGTCCGAGTATTTCATTATCTCTCTTTACTCAATTTAATTGATGCTTTTGTGACCTATTATGGACTTGAAAAGGCATTGATTACAGAAATGAACCCCATCATGGACAAGATTTATCATCTCCACCCGGCTTTATTTGTTTTAACAAAGGTTTCTCTTTCATTGTTTCTGTATTTGTTTATTGTATTTAAAAGGGTCCCTGCATCAAGGTTGATTAAGGGTATTGCGTTTACAGCTTCTTTTTTATACACAATTGTGTTTGGTCTCCACTGCTGGTGGCTGATTCTTACCATTTAAGGATGATAAAAATCAGCCATTTTTTTATTTTTCTGCGCATAGCTGAATATTACAGCCAATTCCCCTAAAGTATTCCATATTATCAAGTAAATTATGGACATTCCTGAGTTCATCTATCCAAAATAAATCATTTATAATAAGATAATAGAATAATAGTAGAATGTTACTATAGTGTAAATATAACTATATCAACATAAATAGTATTGGTTGAGACTCATTAGTCAGAGGAGATCCTAGAAATATGAATGAGGGTACCAGGAAAGAAGTGTTAAAGAATGAAGAAGTAAAGGCAATGAAATTGTTTATTCCTTTATTTTATGTGGTTTTTATAGGATACGACTTAGTATATTATTACTTAATTCCATATTTTTATCAGGAAAATATAGGGCGTCCTAGTAATGGCCTAGGCCTTTTGATGTATTTTCTCCTCTTCTTGGTTTTGCCTGTAATCATTTATTTGATTAAAAGAGGCAATCCGTTTCAAGTAAAGTATTGGTTGTTTTTTACTTTCCTTCTCGTAGACCTGATAGATAATTTATTGTCATTCTGGGGAAGTAAAACAGAGTATATGAGTGGTAATATCGTTGAGGTATTCTTCTTGATTTTTGTGCCAGTATTCATTAGTAAAAGGTTTTTTTGGACTGTTGCTGTTTCCTTGATATTAAAATATGGTTTGCTAGGGCTAATTTTTAAAAGTGTATCTGTCATTGCCCCTATAGCATTGATTTTCTTTCTAAGTATTTTTGGATATATTTTATTATCTCGTTTTATTTCTTACGTTAATGGGATGGTTTATGCCTATGAAGATGCTAAGCAAAAAGAAAAGCTTGCTGTTGTAGGACAAATGGCGGCGTCGATCGCACATGAGATCAAAAACCCGCTGTCAGCATTGAAGGGCTTTACGCAACTTCAACAAGAAAGAGATAAACAAAACGAAAATTATTATCCTATCATGTTAAATGAGATTGATCGGATTAACTTAATTGTTTCTGATCTACTAATCTTAGGGAAACCGACTGGGGCAACGAAGTCCTATGCAAGCATCGAAGAGATACTAAGCTATGTAGTTTCAATTAATGAACCACAGGCATCAAGGCAATCTATCGCCATACGGACAGAAATAGAAGAAGGATTACCGTATTTATATTGTGATGAGAACCAAATGAAACAGGTTTTTTTGAATCTTATAAAAAACTCAATCGAGTCCATGATGGATGGCGGGAATATTGATATAAAGGCTAAGTTAATAGAAAATCAGTTTATAATCAGTGTTCAAGATGAAGGGGAAGGGATTCCTCACGAACAGATTGAAAAATTAGGAGAGCCCTTTTATACCTCCAAACCAAATGGTACAGGTCTGGGGTTGATGGTAACGAAGAAAATCCTTGAAGAGCATAATGGTAAGCTAGACATCTCTAGCAGCCCTAAAAAAGGGACGAGAGTTACCGTTGTTATACCGGAGTCATTGGATTTCAGAAATTCTTAAAAATATTTTCATAATGCTCTATGCTAGTAGTAGTACTTTTGGTTTATAATTATAATAATAAAAGAGTGTCGATTTATGGCGGTTTTTCTTGCGGAGTATTTTCTTGTTTAATTCAGAGACATGAGACATGGAATTATTTAAATATATTGGTATTGGGGTCTAAAAAATGCGAAGTGATTTTCTTAACCCGAGCTTAAGGCATGAGGAGCAGCGAGCCTTAAAATGGTTCCTTATTATGTTTTATCTCATTTCTGTTGTGTATGACATTTTTTATAATTTCATCTATAAAAAGTATATTAGTAATGTTGAACCAGGGTTACCGGGAGTAGGTTATGTTTATTACCTTTTGCTTTTTGCTCTCCTTCTAGTTATTTTTCTAATGATTAAAAAAGGTAAACTAGGTTCGGTTAAGTATGTATTTATCTCGGTATACCTATTTCTTTCTATTATTAACGATACAGTCTATTATTTTGGAAGTAACTTGGAGTACCAGACGGGGAATATAGTTGAGGTATTCATTATTCTGTTTACCCCCATGTTTGTAAATACGAATTTTTTCCGTTTCGTTTTTATTGGAATGGTCATAAAGTACCTAATTATTGGGTTAATATTGCAATCTAGTGGCGTCTTACTTCCTGTAATCTTATATTTATTTGTAACTGCCATTGCCTATATATTACTTAAACGATTTCAGGCTTACCTTCAAGCATATAAAACCTCATATGACGAGCAGTTAAGAGGAATAGTTAAAGGCGTAATTGCAACCATTGAACTTAAAGATCCATATACTAGAGGACACAGTGAAAGAGTCGCTCACTATGCCCGATCATTGGCAATTGAAACAGAAAAATACAACAAAGATGAGTTGAATTCTTTCCACTATGCTTGTTTGTTACATGATATTGGGAAAGTGAATATACCAGATCAAATCTTAATGAAACCAGGTAAGCTTACGTCAGAAGAATTTGATGTTATTAAGACTCATCCTGTTGTTGGAGTAGAAGCAGTTAAGAAAGTACAAGGGCTTGACCAAAGCCTTGATGTCATTAAGTCACACCATGAGAGATGGGATGGAAAAGGCTATCCAGATCAGTTAAAGGGTAGAGAAATCTCACAATTAGCCCGTATTGTCTCAATTGCGGATGCTTTTGATGCGATGACATCATCACGTTCGTATCGTTCTGCGCTCCCAGTGGATGATGCTTACAATAGAATTATAGAGGGAAAAGGGACACAGTTTGACCCAGAATTGGTTGAATTATTTAAAAAGGTTTATCCTGAATGGGTAAAGTTTCATGGGGATTATGATTGGTCGGAAAATCTCTCGTATCAAAATAATTAAAGTCAATTTGAGAGGAGGTGAAGTCATGAAAATCCGTAAACTAAAAAAGGTTAAAACAACTTGTTGGTGGTGTCTTCTTATTAAACCATAATTTGGTTTGGGGTACTTCAGCTCGTTTTGATTCACTTATTTTGTGTGATTGGGGGTCCTTATGGTCGTAACCAAACATTCTAGACTGACTTTATATCCCTTGCGCATTAGCAAAGATAAGAAAGGTTTCATCGTAGAGGATACCCTATCAGGTGAATTTTATGAAATGCCTACAATTTGTATTGATGCAATTTCGATGTTAAATGAGGGTCAATTGCTTTATCAAATTGAGGAGGTCCTTAAAGATAAATATCCAGAAGAAGATGTGGATATTGAGAGTTTTATAGAAGATCTCCTAGAGTTGGGGCTTGTTGAATGCCTAGATGGGGAAATAATCCCTAAAAAGACAAAAGTGAAACAAAAAAATAATGGCCTGAGCTGGATTTCTCCAAGAATAGGCCGTTTCTTTTTCAATCGTTATTCAACTATTCTCTATGTCTTCGCTATTTTGGCTAGTATTGTTTTGCTGATAGTAAAACCTGAGTTATTTCCAGTCTATAATGATGTTTTTCTATTTGATTTAATGATTTACAATATTTTAGTTTTCCTCAGTATTTCCTTCTTACTTGTCCTTGTTCATGAAATTGGTCATGTCCTTGCCGTCCGTGCTGAGGGGTTGCCAACTAAGATTGAGCTAGGGCATCGCTTGTTTTTTATCGTTCTTGAAACTGATATGTCCCGTGTTTGGTCACTTCAGCCAGAAAAGAGGTATCGTCTGTACTTAGCTGGCATGTATTTTGATGCTGGCGTTATGTTCCTGGCATTAATCTCACAATTAATTTTTGCTGGACATGGTTATGTTGTTGGCATTTCTAAAGTGATAGTTGTGAGTACTTTTATTCGGATTATCTACCAATTCTGTGTATATATGAAAACGGATCTGTACTATGTACTAGAAAATTGGTCAGGTTGTTACAATCTTATGGAAAGTGGACAGAGCTTCCTAAAGCGCTGGTTTCCATACAACCAAACAGACAAAAAGAGCCCAATGTTTAAAAGCGAAGAAAAATGGGTTCGCCCCTATGCAATATTCTATTTGGTTGGAGTAATGGTTACCATTGCAATCACAGCTTTTTACAATGTTCCACTGATTGTTCATGCAGGGCTATTAGTTATGCCAGGTTTTTTAGAACCAGCAACTAGTATTCTTTTTTGGGACGCTGCTGTCTTCTTTTTTCAATTTATCCTCATGTTTGGATTACTAGCTTATTCCTATACAAAGAAATATCGAGAAAATCAACAAAGGCAGCCGCTTTAAGCTGCCTTTTTTAATTGTTAACCTCTGGAAGGTGCCAGGCACCTTCCAGGGTTCTTCCATCCTAAATAAAGGATATTACACGGTGAAAGAGAATACATAGGGTACGATAGAAGCATTGAACGGGGGAGTTTAAATGTTGGGTGATGTGTTGAAGGAGTTAGATGGGCTGGGGCTTGCGGAACTGGTGAAAAAGAAGGAGGTTCGTCCGCTGGAGTTGACGGAAGCGGCGATTCAACGTGCGGAGGCTGTGAATCCTGAGTTGAACGCTATTATTCATAAAATGTACGATAAGGCTCGACAGGATGCGGAAACGGTAGATTTAACTAGAACGTTTGCAGGCGTCCCGATGTTGCTTAAGAACATCACTCAGGAGGTTAAGGGTGAACCGATTAATTCGGGATCAAGGGCCTTACAAGATTATCGGTCGTCTACCGATTCAGAATATGTGAGACGCTTGCGTAAAACAGGCTCTGTTTTTATTGGACAGACCAATGTACCTGAGTTTGCGTTGATGGGGATTACTGAGCCGGAGCTATATGGTCCCTCAAGGAATCCATGGAATCTAGGGCATACACCAGGTGGCTCTAGTGGTGGCTCGGCATCAGCAGTTGCGGCTGGAATTGTCCCAATCGCTGGGGCAAATGATGGTGGGGGTTCCATCAGAATCCCCGCAGCTTATTGTGGGTTGTTTGGGTTAAAGCCAACAAGAGGGAGGGTCCCTGTGGGTCCCAATCTCGGGCGCCATTGGCAGGGGGCTTCCGTTGATCACGTGCTGACAAAAACAGTTAGAGATAGTGCTGCGATGCTTGACGAGCTTGTCGGCTATGAAAAAGGAGCAGCTTTTTATACCCCGCGATTTGACGGAAGTTATCTAGCGGAACTCAGTAAGCCACTTGGCAAACAAAAGAGATTTGCCTTTTCGGTAAATTCCCCATTAGGGACAGAGGTGGACCCAGAGTGCATCGAGGCCGTCATGAAAACGGTTCGATTATTAGAAGAAATGGGCCATGAGGTGGAGGAAGTGGCTGCTCCTGTCGATGGCAAAAAAATCGCCAATAGTTATTTCACCCTCTATTTCGGAGAAGTTGCTGCATCGATTGCCCTGCTTGAAGAGGTTTTAGGGAGAAAGGCAAAGTTTGGTGATGTTGAACCAACGACATGGGTTTTAGGTCTGCTAGGTAAAGCCACCTCTGCTGAGGAGTTTGTGCTAAGTATTAGAGAGTGGGACAAAGCAGCCTTTACGATGGAAACATTTCATGAACGTTATGATTTTTATGTAACTCCGACCACCGCCTTTCCACCAGCTAAAATTGGCGAATTAGAGCCAAGCGGAGCGGAAAAGTGGTTGATGAATCTTGCAGGTAAAACAGGTGCTGGAGGTTTGTTAAAAAAAGCTGGGATTGTCGATCAGCTTGCAGAAAAGAGCCTCCTAAGGACACCATTCACTCAGCTCGCGAACCTGACTGGCCAGCCAGCGATGTCTTTACCTCTTCATTTAACCAAGGACCAACTTCCGAGTGGAGTCCAATTTATCGCTGCAAGAGGTCAGGAAGACAAGCTCTTTAGACTGGCAGCAGAACTGGAACAAACTAGTTTGTGGGTTGATGTAAACAGGAATCCATTTATGGCTTAGATTGAAAAAGGGATGATCTGTAATAAAGTGAATGACAGGAAGCAGCATTCTTGCTGTTTCTTTTTTTATGTCAACATATTCCCGGGTATACTAGACTTATCGGCAGGTTTTACGCTAGTATTCATTTAGGACTAAGTATGAAAGTGTATTAAAGGAGACGGAAATGACTGAAAATCAATCTATTATTAGTGAGTTAAAACCATTTATACAAGAGGCTTGGAGCAAAGCCGAATTTTCGACGCTGACGGATGTTCAAGCACAGACGATTCCTCTCATCGCTGCTGGACAGGATGTAATCGCGGAGTCGCCAACTGGAACGGGGAAGACGCTGGCGTATTTGTTGCCAGTTTTAAATAAAATTGATCCTAAGAAGCAAAACGCTCAGGCTGTGATTCTTGCCTCTTCTCAGGAACTTGTCATGCAGATTCTTTCTGAGGTGCAAAAATGGGGAGCGGGCAGCGGAATTACTTCCACTTCACTTATAGGTGGAGCCAATCCAAAACGCCAATTAGAGAAGCTAAAAAAAAGCCCGAACCTTATTGTAGGTACACCTGGCAGGGTGAATGAGCTAATTAAACAAAAGAAGTTAAAAATGCATGAAGTGAAAACAATCGTTCTAGATGAAGGCGATCAGTTGTTAACACCTGAGCATCGTAACACGTTAGATAGCATCATTAAATCCACGCTTGCTGACCGTCAAGTTCTGTTATTTTCAGCGACACTACCGAATCACACGGAGAATGCCGCGAGAGAACTTACTAAGAATCCAGAAGTCATTAAAATTAAACAAGACTCAACAATCGTTTCAGCAGAAGTTGAACATCTTTATTTTATCAGCGAGCAACGTGATAAGATTAAAATCCTTGAGAAACTATCACGGTTAAAACAATTTAAAGGTCTGATTTTCTTAAAAGATATTGGCAATCTTCAAGTAGCTGTTGAAAAGCTGAATTTCAAAAATATCCCTGCAAGGATGCTTCATAGTGAGCTGACTAAACAGCAACGACAGGCAAACCTAAAGCAGTTCCGTGAGGGGGAAAATGAGATGCTTCTTGTTACGGATATTGCTGCACGTGGCCTGGATATTAAAGGTGTCACTCATGTGGTTCATTATGATTTCCCTCGTGACCGTGAGCAATATATTCACCGCTCAGGCAGGACGGGTCGCTTTGGAGCTGAGGGAACAGTCATCAGCATCGTTAATGAACGAGAAGAGCGCGAGCTGAAGAAGTTTTGCAAGGAGCTGGGAGTTGTTCCAGCACAAAAAGAATTTTATAAAGAGCAAATCGTCGACGCTAGATAAAAGAATTTGAAAAAGCTATGGTATATCGCCATAGCTTTTTTCGCTATAAGCAGGATTTATCAACATGTAAACGAATTTTATAGGTAAGAACCTCATTAGAAAGGATATCATCAAATGGAAAATCCTAAGTTAAAGAAACTGTTCGACGAATGGCTACCTGAAGCAACAATTGATCAAATGCAGACCAAGATGGAAAGTGGCGAACTAACTGCAAAGCAACTCGTTCTAATGTATTTAAGTAGAATCGCCAAAATTGATAAAGCAATTAATTCCATCCTCGAAATCAATCCCGACGCTCTGCAGATTGCTGCCACATTAGATACAGAAAGAAAAGTCCATGGTTCCCGGGGTCCGCTTCACGGAATTCCAGTATTACTGAAAGATAATATTGATACGCATGATAAAATGCACACCAGTGCCGGCTCGCTAGCCCTTGAGCACTCAATTTCACCGGAGGATTCCTTCGTTGCCGCACAGTTGCGCAAAGCAGGCGCGGTTATTTTAGGGAAAACAAATATGACGGAGTGGGCCAATTTTATGGCAAATGATATGCCGACTGGCTATAGTTCAAGGGGTGGACAGGTGTTAAATCCATATGGCCCGAAGAAATTCATCGTCGGAGGATCGAGTGCTGGTTCTGGTTCGGCGGTGGCGGCGAATCTTGCTGCTGTTGCTGTGGGTACGGAGACATCAGGTTCGATTTTAAATCCGAGTGGGCAAAATTCACTTGTGGGCATCAAGCCAACGGTCGGACTTGTTAGTAGAAGCGGCATTATCCCGATTTCTCATACCCAAGATACTGCTGGACCGATGGCTAGAACCGTAAAGGATGCGGTCTATCTCCTTTCAGTGATTTCAGGTATTGATGAACATGACCCGGTTACAGGAACGAACCAAGTAACAATAGATATCAACAATTACCTTTTTGATAAAAAAGGGCTACAAGGGGCAACACTTGGTGTTCCAAGAGATTCCGCCTTTTACGATGGCTTATCGGATGATAAACGCCAGCTATTTGAAAAAGCAGTCGAGAAACTAAAACAACTTGGTGCAGCGGTGAAGGATGTCCACATTCCTTCAGCTAACGCAGAATGGGGCTATGATGTTTTAACATATGAGTTTAAAGTCGGAGTGAATGCGTATCTAAATCAGCTTCCTTCTACTGTTAAAATACGCAATCTGACAAATATTATTGCTTTTAATAAGCATCATATGGAACGCACCTTAAAATTTGGACAAGCAGTACTGATTGAGTCTGAAGAGACGAGTGGGACTCTTACAGAAGAGCAGTACCTTCTAGCTCTTGAGCATGATCAATATCAGTCAACGGAACAGGGAATTGACTTTGCTTTAAAAGAGTATGGTGTGAGTGCGCTTGTGTTTCCGCATGACCATGGAAGTGATATTGCAGCGAGAGCGGGATATCCGTCGATTACGGTCCCAGCTGGTTATACGAAGGATGGGGAGCCATTCGGCCTTACTTTTACAGGAACGGCTTATAGCGAGGCTACTCTAATAAAACTGGCCTATGCTTTTGAACAAGCAACAAATGTAAGAAAAGCCCCGGTTATCGAACCTAATGCTGAAGCATAATCTTCTTAAAATTTGCTCAAACTACACTTGTAAATCCTATTAAAAGGAGTCGAGTGACATGGGAAGGACAAAGTATGGAAATCCAGGCGCGCAGCGTAACAATAACCGTAAAAAGGGTCAAAACGTAAGTGAAGAACTAGTTGAATGGACCACAAGTGACAAGGAAAAGAATCGCCCAAGCAATCCATCTGATTAACAGTTAGTGTTTTATATAAATAAAAGGTGCTTTCCGTACTAACGGGGGCACCTTCTGTGGCTTTTGGCCTGTTTTAAGGTACAATGGACATGTTACTTCATAATTGGAGGGAACCGTCTTGGAGAAGAAGAAAACTGAACGAACACAGTCAGGCCAGTTTGAGGTGGCCTTCAACCGAATACATAGGTGTTTGAAGGATATGGTAAAGGATGCACATAACGACTCCTTTGTCGAACTGTTAAACACTGGTTTCAAGAATCACTCGATTATTAGGAAATATAAAAATGAATTGTACCAGTTTGCCAAACTGAGAAATGCCATTGTTCATGAAAAGGTGGATACGGATTACTATATTGCCGAACCCCATCGTCAAGTGGTCAATCGGATTGAAAGTATTGCTGCGAATTTTGAAAAACCACCATTGGCGATGAGCATCTCATCGACTCCCGTCTTTTACTATTATGAAGATGCCTTTTTAAAGGATGTACTAAAGGCTATTAATAAATTCGATTTCACTCGTTTCCCGATTTATAATAAAAATTATGAGTACCAAGGTCTGCTAACAGCATCCGATATCATTCGATGGATGGCAAAGCAATTAAACAGTAATGTAATTTCGCTGGAGAACGTGCAAGTTAATCAGTTACTCCGCACAAATAAAAAATATTATGTGGATTTCATTAAAGAGTCGACCAATCTTTTTGAAGTAGAGGAACTTTTTGATCAATATCATGCTGAAGATAAAAAGCTTCAGGCGGTAATCCTGAGCGAAAATGGCGGACCTAATAGCAAGCCGAAAGCGATTCTTACCCCATGGGATCTGCTGGATCCAGATCCGAAAGGGAACGATTAAATTTTAGGGTAACTTTTAATAAAATTGCCAAGACAAGGCCTCCCTTAACGGAGGTCTTGTTTTTCTTAATAAAATACGAAAGTTTAAAAGTTTTAGCTTAGATAAATGGCCAGCTCCAGCACCCTAGCGGCTAGTGTCCTTCGCTCTCCGCCCTACGATAAGTCAAGCACGAATGCGCTATCGCTCTTCGTGTTTCCTTTACCGCGTTCTAACGGGCAGTAGCTTCTCAACTGCCCGTAAGAACCCGATTGATTTTTCTAAGGGCTAAAGCCCTAAGAAAAATCTTATCTCAGTTGGAGCGCTCCAGGCCATACGCCGCTGAACAGGGCGCTTGCGCTTTTCTACGTATGCTTCTCCATTCCTCAAACATACTAAGAAAAAGACATGGTAAAGGAGCTGCGGAACTATGCCGGAATTACCGGAAATGGAAACGTACCGGAGATTGTTAAGTGAACGGATTGTTGGAAAACCGATAACGGATATTGAAGTCAATCGTGACAAAACGATAAATGCCCCACCAAGACAGTTTGTGGAAGAACTTAAAGGAAAGACAATTACAGCCGTGGGTCGCCGTGCGAAGCATTTGATTTTTGAGTTGAGCACGGGCAAAAGCCTTTTGCTACATTTAATGCTTGGAGGCTGGATGTATTATGGAAGTGACGAGGACAATCCCGACCGAACGAAGCAAGTTACCCTTTCCTTTGGTCAACAGAAGCTGTATTTTATTGGATTGCGGCTAGGGTTCCTTCATTTGTACAATGCAAAGGAATTAGCATCTGAATTAAGTGACTTAGGTCCCGAGCCTCTTGATCCTGGGTTTACCTATGAAAAGTTCCATGAAATCTTTGCTGACCGAAAAGGATGGTGAAAACGACTTTCGTCAATCAGGAAGTAATCGCCGGAATCGGGAACTGTTACTCAGATGAGATTTGCTTCGAGGCTAGCATTAAACCAGTGAGAAAGTTTCCAGAACTGGAGTCATCCGAATTTCAGGCGTTATTCCATGGGATGAAAACCGTATTTCATCGAGCCATTGAAGCGGGTGGCTATATGGATAACCCTCTTTTTAAAAATGACCAGAAAACTGGAGGCTATGACAAACAATGCCGTGTCTATGACCGCGAAGGTGAACCTTGTTTTAGGTGCCAATCAACCCTTGTAAAAGAAATGGTATCCTCACGAAAAATGTTTTATTGTCCTAATTGTCAAAGGTGAGGGGTCACTTTATAGAAGATTGTCTGTTAAAAGGTTATTGTTTTTTGTGAGAACTTTTTATGAAACCGGTTGATTGGAGCGGAAGGTGCGAGACTCCTCGAAAATGAACTACACATTTTCTCGTGCGTGGGCTGATTCAAGGATGGTATTCAGTGTCCTGCGGGAGCAGCGGGTCAGGTGAGACCCCACAGCGAGGAACGAGCGAGGAGGCTCACCGCACGCCCCGCGGAAAGCGAGCATCCTGAAGCGGAAATCAACCACTACTTGTTTTTAGCAACATAGTTTACGAAAACAGCATAAAAAAATTAAAAGAAAAAGAGGAAACCCCGTCCTTTTCGAGAACTATCTTTTAAAAGGATTAATAGGGGGAGAAAAGAATGGACTTTAAAACAGCTGACATTTGTGATGATTACGCTAGTAAATTAGAGGTGTGCCAAAGTGAGTTTAAGTCCTACGGGGAAAAACCAAAGTTCTTTGGTCCTGTAGCAACAGTTAAGGTGTTCGAAGATAATGTACTTGTTGTCGAATCATTAGAAAGCATTCCAGAAGGGAGTGTCCTTGTCGTTGACGGTGGAGGCTCGCGGCGTTGTGCGTTGATGGGCGACCGCCTTGGAGGTATTGCTGAGACTCGTAAGTTAGCCGGAGTCATCATTAATGGTTGTGTCCGTGATTCGGAGGATTTGGCCAAGCTTGACGTAGGAATCTTTGCTTTAGGAAGCAATCCACTTAAAAGTAAAAAAGAAGGAAAAGGCGAAAAACAAGTGACGGTCACTTTTGGCGGGATTGATTGGAAACCTGGCTTGTTTGTCTATGCGGATCAAGATGGAGTCATTGTTTCAGAGCAAAAACTACTGTAAAAATTTTAATTTGTTAACGGTATAAAATCACCCCTTTTCCTCATCCTAATCGAGGAGGAGGTGTGAAAAATGCTAAAAAGAATATTAATCACTCTATTATTGCTTGTCATGATTCCGACTGTATCTTTCGCTCAACAGGTACATACGGTGAGCCGGGGAGATACGATGTGGAAGATTTCTGTTTGGTATCAAGTAGGGCTCTCAGAAATTATTGGTGCGAATCCTCACATCAAAAACCCTGCATTAATTTATCCTGGACAGAAGCTTACCATTCCAGATCTCAGTGCAGCAAAGAACATTGAAAATCAGGTGGTTCAACTGACTAACCAAGAGCGCGCTAAGCATGGTCTGAAGCCATTGGCTGCTGACTGGCAGCTTGCGAGGGTTGCGAGGTACAAATCAGTGGATATGCGAGACAAGAACTATTTCCAACATAATAGTCCAACCTATGGAACTCCATTTGATATGATCAAAAGCTTCGGGGTAACTTACCGTAGTGCAGGAGAAAACATAGCGGCAGGTCAGCGTACACCGCAAGAGGTTGTCAAAGCTTGGATGGACAGTCCTGGACACCGCGCCAATATCCTAAATAGCTCTTATACGCATATCGGCATTGGGCATGCAACAGGCGGATCATACGGACACTATTGGACACAGATGTTTATTCAAAAATAGGTAATTCAGGAACACCAGCACAATGTTGCTGGTGTTTTTTCGTGTTTTTTAAAGGCGTTGGTGCCCTAAATGGATGAGGGAAGGAGGAGAAGGTCACCAATAGGAGTGATTGGTGCCCTAAGTGGGTAAGGCAAGGAGAAGAAAGGTCACCAATAGGGTTGATTGGTGCCCTAAGTGGATGAGGCAAGGAGAAGAAAGGTCACCAATAGGAGTGATTGGTGACCTAAGTGGGTGAGGCAAGGAGAAGAAAGGTCACCAATAGAAGCGATTGGTGACCTAAGTGGATTAGGCAAAGAGAAGAAAGGTAACCAATAGGTAGTTATTAGGTACATAACGCATCGTGAAATCCCTCAACAGCAGCAACCATCCCCTCCTAAAACCCCGTCAAACCAATACAGTCCTACTTGCTATCAGCCTCAGGTCCTAGTTGAAAATCAAGCTGAGGCTCGTTATGACGGGATTCGATTCGAGGTAAGATGATATCAAGAAAGGAGGAATTGAAAATGAAAAAATTCGGTTTACTACTTGCAGGGGGGATTGCGGCGCTGATCTTGATTTCAAACCTTGGACCATTATTCGGTCTAGCCATCAGCTTGCTTGTCCTCTACTTTATCCTGAAACAGTTTTTAAAAACAGATTCTACTTTTAAAAAGATTGCTTGGGGAACGCTCGGATTATTTATCCTTATGGCAGCCGCTTCAAATGTACCAGCAATTTTAGCAATTTTTGCAGCTTATGTGCTTTACCTTGTTTATAAAAAGTGGAACGAGGGAGAATCGACTACTAGCTATAAAAATGACGATCCATTCGTCAACTTTGAAAAACAGTGGTCAGAACTTAAGAAATTTTAACAGCTGTTAAACAGATAAAGCCTCATGTAGACCAAGTATTAGCCCTTTCAAAAGGAGCGTTCATTTTTCGTTAAAAGACATTGTTGAAGTTGCCACCTGTTGATTGGAGCGGAAGGCGCTTGACTCCTCGAAAATGAAAATACGCATTTTCTCGTGCGTGGGCGTATTCGAGGAAGCCATTCAGTGTCCTGCGGGAGCAGCGGGACAGGTGAGACCCTGCAGGAGCGCAGCGACGAGGAGGCTCAGCGCCCGCCCCGCGGAAAGCAAGCGCCTGGAGTGGAAATCAACAGATTTATTAATAGAATTCAAAATTAAAGGAGAGATAACTCATGACTAACTTATTTACTCGTATTAAAAACACTGTGATGGCGGACCTTTATGAAACACTTGATAAAAAAGAACAGAAAAATCCAATTGCGATGCTCAATCAATATCTTCGCGAATGCGAATTAGAAACAGAGAAGGTGCGGAAACTTCTTGAACGTCAACACCAGCTAAAAGATCAATTCACTCGTGAGTTTCATCAAGCTACAGAAATGGCCGAAAAGCGCGGTCGTCAAGCAGAAGTTGCTCAAAAGGCAGGCGAAGCAGAGCTTTATCAGTTCGCAGCTCAAGAGCAAAGCCATTTTGCCGAAAGAGCCTCTCGTCTGAAAGATGCTCTTGCCAATGCGGTCAAACAACAGGATGAACTAGAGCATAAATACGAAGATATGAAACACAAGCTAAAGGATATGCACATTCGCCGCTTAGAGCTTATGGGCAGAGAAAATGTCACTCGTGCTCATCACCAAATGGATCAGGTAATCGAAAATACCACTTATTCCGATAAGTCATATTCTCGATTTAGCGAAATTGAGTCTTATCTAGACCGTGTCGAGCAGCAAGTGAACAGCTCCTATTATCGAAATACGATTGATGGTAGAATTGCTGAACTTGAAAAAGAAATGAAAAAGCAAGAATCTCATTCTATTTCCTAATCTAATCATGGTATTCTTAAAAGAGGTACAGTCGGAAGTCTGTGCCTCTTCGTGGAATATAGAAAATAATCATAGATAGCCCGCTAGAAAGGAGGAAAAGATTTTGTTAAATAAAATGCAAAACGATTCATTCAGTTGGATGCTTCTCATTGGTGCGTTGCTGTTATTAGTTGAAATCACGTTTTTTAATCAGGGCTTAATCTTTTCCCTCTTTGTGTCGGGAGCGATGATTTATTTTGGGCGAAAGCTCTATAGTAGAGTGTTAGGGAAAATGTTATTTTGGATTGGCTTGTTTACCTTTGCTAGTAGCGTCTTTGGAATGATGACGTTTAGGTTATTACTTCTTGCGGCCTTGCTTTTTCTTATTATCCAGTTTGCGCAGTCCAAGAAGAAGCCTGAGGTTATCAGGCCAATGCTTGAAGAACCGAGCTCGCCTCAATCAGAAACAACAATCATTGAGCAATCCTCCCTTTTTAAAAATACCGTGTTTGGCCACCAAAAAACACCGCAGCATGTTTATGAGTGGGACGATGTGAATATTGTGACCGGAGTTGGGGATACCGTCATTGATCTAAGTTATACGGTCCTCCCAAAAGGGGAGACGGTTATTTTTATCCGTAATATTGTCGGCAACATGAAAATTTATGTTCCATACGATACCGAAGTGAATCTTCGCCATTCTTCGTTTGTGGGCTCGGCAAATGTGTTGGACTTCCAGAGGGAGCGGAGTTTTAACCAGATGCTAGCTGTCAAAACTCCGGACTATGACCAGGCAGTGCAAAAGGTGAAGATATTCACGTCGAGTATGATTGGGGACATCGAGGTGAAAAGAATATGAGCGCCATTCAGCGTCAAATGTTATGGGGAATTGGCTTTAGCTTTTTCCTGTTTCTCTTTTTGACTGGCTCTTATTTTTATATTCATCCTCTTGGTCACTGGTCGGAATTCTGGGAACGCGAGCTGTTGGATATTCCGTTTATTCTCTTGACCGCGACAGTTAGCCTTAGTCTTGGGTTATGCTTTGGATTGATTCTGGGCATTTACTGGCGGAAACAGTTGCAAACAGTTGAGAATTGGCTTTTTCAGCTGGAGGAAGGTCGTCTCACGGAATCTGAATCGGGTGCTTCACCCGAAATTAGCGGAATTTCTGAGCGACTGCAAAGAGTCCAGAAGCAGATGGCTGAGAAAGCAAAACTAGCTCAGCGATTAGCGACTGAAAAGGCAGAAGAGCAAGAGACAAAAATCCAGGAAATGATTTCACAGGAGCGAAACAGGCTTGCCAGGGAACTTCATGATTCTGTGAGCCAGCAGCTGTTTGCCGCGTCGATGATGATGTCGGCGGTGAACGAGACAAAGGCAGCAACAATGGCCAGTCAACAACCGGTTGCCGAAGATGAAGTGCAACCACAGCAAAATAAGCTGGCCGCTGAACGGGAAGCCAAGCAGTTAAAAATGGTGGAGGAGATGATTCACCAGTCACAGCTTGAGATGAGGGCACTGCTTCTTCATCTTCGCCCTGTTGCTCTAAAAGGGAAATCCTTGCAGGAAGGAATTGAAGAACTGCTTGTTGAATTATCACAAAAAGTCACGATGGATATTCATTGGAAGGTTGAGACGTTTCAAGTCGACAAGGGAGTCGAGGATCATTTATTTCGGATACTTCAGGAATCTGTCTCGAACACCCTCCGTCACTCGAAAGCCTCTAAACTAGAAGTCCTGCTGATTAAAAGGGATGAACTGGTGATTATGAGGGTGTCTGATGATGGAGTTGGCTTCGATGTGGAAGATTCGAAAGCGGGCGCCTATGGTTTGCAGAATATGCATGAACGCGCGGGCGAAGTCGGTGGCACCCTGAAAATGGTTAGTGTGAAAAACAAAGGAACAAAGCTTGAGGTAAAGGTTCCAATTTTAACGAGTGGGAGGGGGAATGAGCATGATTAAAGTCGTTTTTATTGATGATCACGAGATGGTTCGTATTGGGGTGGCATCCTACTTGTCGGCACAGCCCGATATTGAGGTGATTGGCGAAGCAGACAATGGCCGGACCGGAGTGGATCTCGTCCTTGAACTAAGGCCTGACATTGTTCTAATGGACCTTGTGATGAAGGAAATGGACGGGATTGAGGCAACAGCGAGGATTATTGAGCAATGGCCTGAAGCGAGAATCATCGTTGTCACGAGTTTTTTAGATGATGAAAAGGTCTATCCGGCGTTAGAGGCTGGAGCAACAAGCTATATGTTAAAAACCTCAAAAGCGAGCGATATTGCCAATGCTGTCAGGGCTACATACTCGGGCCAGCCAGTCCTTGAACCGGAAGTCACTGGTAAAATGATGATGAAAATGCGCCAGAAACAATCTGTCCTCCCACATGAAGAATTGACCGAACGGGAAATGGAAGTTCTGTTATTAATGACCGAAGGAAAGAGTAATCAAGAAATCGCAGATGAGCTTTTTATTGCACTAAAAACGGTGAAAACTCATGTGAGCAACATCCTCAGTAAACTACAAGTTCAAGACCGGACCCAAGCGGTCATCTATGCTTTTAAGCATTCTTTAGTAAAATAGTAGTTGCTAAGCCTAAGAATCGAGCCAGTTTAAATGGACTCGGTTTTTTTGTGGGTTAAAATAACTGGGATTGGATATTTTTTAAAGCATTCTATGTTAGTATTAAAGATTTTTAATGGAAAAAAGGCCTAAATCCACTAGATAGATTACACCAACGTATGTTTAATCTGCCTGGGAGATTAGTTATGCATCGATTCTGGAGAGTTATTGATTGTTTATTGGAGAATATGCATCGATTATTGAAAGTTATAGATCGATTATCTGAAGTTATTGAAAAAATGGTGACTAAACTGTGTCTAGGAGTAACTTTTGTTGCAGGGAATAGGGATTCCTATCGAGATAGTCCGGGTATGTTTGCACCTGTCTCAAACAAGTAAGTGTTTATGATGGTCCTTCACCCACACTAATCAATCAAACGTTTGATTAATTAAACGATTCAAACATTCATAAAATAATTCGCGGACTTGTCTCATATGTATGGAGTAGAAGGAAACAGAGGTGACATCCGTGAAGTTATTTTTAAAAGGGACAATCGTTTTGGTGTTGGCCGCTTTTGTAGGAGAATGTGCAGAATTTCTGATTAATATGATCTTGGCAAGGGAGCTTGGCGAGGGTGGCATGGGGCAGTATATGACCATCTTACCGCTAGTTTTCCTCATCATGATGCTAGCAAGCTTTGAGCTACCGGTTTCCCTTTCAAAACTGGTAGCAGAGAAAGAATCGAAATATCATCAAAAACTGTTAAGGGATGTACTACATCTCACGATAATTTTAACGGCAGCCTTACTCGTACTAGCTGCTCTCATCATGCCGAATATTTCTATTTTCCAAGATAATCATCCGGCTTTAAAGTGGATTGTCCTGTCGATGATTCCGATGATGTCCTTTACCTCCATCGCCAGAGGCTATTTTATGGGGAAGCAGCATATGGGGAAAATTGCCGTTGCCAATTTGTTGCGGAGACTGATCATGTTGTTGTTATTAGCGGCAGTCTATCAGTTTTTTGAATTTGAGCGACCAACCGCACTACTCATAGCATTTGTTACCCTAGCGGCAAGTGAACTAGTCGTGTTTGTGTATTTGTTTCATCTGTTTTTATTAAACTACCAGAATTTAAAGCGTGTGCCAGGGGAAGATGTGAATAAGACGGAAATAAGGAAAAGCCTGCTCGCGATTTCGGGTCCGACAACGGCTTTAAGGATTTTTCATTCATTGACCCATGCAGCTCAGCCTTTTTTGATCAAAACGGCGATTATCCACGCTGGTGTACCACCAGAAGCGGCCAATGAGCAGTTCGGGATGCTAGCAGGCGTGGCGATGACGATTGGTTTCTTTCCAGCCTTTATCGCTCACTCGTTCATGATTGTACTTATCCCTACGGTTGCGAAACAATATGCTGGCGGTGAGCTCGTAAAATTACAAAGACTCTTGCAGCACGTTATGCTGTTGACGCTTTTATATGGTGTACCAGCAGTAGCTGTGTTCTACTTTTTTGCGGAACCATTAACAAACTTATTTTTCCACTCGAATAATGCAGCCTACTTTTTACAGATTCTTTGGCCGTACTTTTTGCTCCATTTCTTTGTGATTCCAATGCAGGCTTACCTACTTGGGCTCGGCTTAGTAAAGGATGCCTTTTATCATACGATATGGGCTACGATTGTTTCTTTTACCATCATTTATATTTTAGGCTCCCGACCAGAATGGCAGATGTCTGGAGTGATTATTGGGATGAATACGGGGACGGTTCTTATGACTCTCATGCACCTCCTGACCGTATTGAAAAGAATTGGGGTTGTTTTTCCAACCAGGTCCGCTGAGCGGAAGGTTTTTAAGTGATTGTAAAAAAAGCTTGCGATTCATGAGGAATCGCAAGCTTTTTTTAGTTGGGTAATTCTATTGTATGTTTTTATTGTAATAGTCAACTCCATATGTGGAGCCTTCGCTGACCATTTCATTGATGTTTTCATCGTAGGGATCTGGGAGGCCGGCCTTTTTAACGGGAACGATTTCATGTTCGTTTGAAGAGAATAATCGATTCTTTATACCTGATGTGAAGTCCATTATTTTCGTAGTATTTTCCTTTGGATTTGAGGCCATCCATACTGCAGCTGCACCTGCTCCGATAACTAGAAAAGATTTTAGTGGGTTTATTTGCATATGTGAGTCCTCCTTTTGGTATTGCTTATAGCAGCTCCTATAAGTATGTTTCCCCTATTTTTTTGTGCTAAAACATTTGGAGGTGGATGGATTTGAGACGGGTGAGTAGAGGAGGGGGGCAATTTAAACATAAAAAAACAGAGGTTCACAATTACCTCTGCCCTCACTTAATATTTAATCGCAAACGATTTGTAGTTCTCCTCGGCTTCTGTTTCATTGATGTCAATCTGGTCCACTGTCGAGAAGGGGTTCCCTCTACGTATTTCTTCGATGAATAGGTCCAAAGTTTCTTTTGTCCCAGTGGTCAACATTTCGACTGTGCCATCCTCTCGGTTTCTCACCCAGCCAGTAATTCCAAATTGAAGCGCCTTCATTTGAGTAAAGTAGCGATAGCCTACTCCTTGAACTTTTCCTGAGACAACGATTTTTAATTGTAACAAGACTCCGCCCCCAGATTTTTTTATATAAAAAACTTGACTAAGTAAAATTACCTATGCACCTTTATTATAGCAACAACGGTAGGCAGAGTATAGTTGAAATTGAAAGGCTCTTTTCTCAATCTATGTGGATACCGCAAATAGGATTTAACTAGTGTAGATAGTAGTAAAATCAGCTTTATGATTTTAACAACAGTCTTTCCTAAAACAGCCAATAGAAAAGGAGCAACGGTTTTAAGCCGTTGCTCAGTAATTCGAAACAGATTGGTTTATCAGATGCTTAAAATGCCCAGTCGCCATTACGGAAAACAGGTTCAGAGGTACCGTCTTCCTTGATACCATCAATATCCATTTCCGCTGATCCAATCATAAAGTCAACGTGAGTTAAGCTATCATTAAGACCATGTTCTGCTTGCTCTTCTTTGGACATTTTCTTTCCGCCCTCGAGGCAGAATGCATAGGCACTACCGATCGCTAAATGGTTCGAAGCATTCTCGTCAAATAACGTGTTGAAGAACAGGATATTTGATTGAGAAATCGGTGAGTTAAATGGAACAAGTGCAACTTCCCCAAGGTAATGAGAGCCCTCATCTGTAGCCACTAACTGTTTTAAAATTTCTTCGCCTTCCTCAGCTTGCACCTCGGTAATCCGGCCGTTTTCGAAGGTGATTTGGAAACGGTCAATGATGTTACCGCCATAGCTTAGCGGCTTTGTGCTAGAAACAAATCCGTTTACCCCTGTTTTCAACGGTACAGTGAACACTTCTTCTGTCGGCATATTAGCCATGAATTCATGCCCTTGCTCATTAACGCTTCCAGCTCCAACCCAAAGGTGCTTTTCAGGAAGCTCAATGGTAAGGTCGGTTCCTGGTGCCGTGTAGTGAAGCTTTTTATAACGCTTGCCGTTTAGGTAATCTACTTTTTCATGAAGATTGGCGTCATGCTGCTTCCATGCCTCAACAGGGTTTTCTGTATCCACACGAATTGCAGCGAAAATCGCATCCCAAAGCTTCTCAACAGCTCTCTCAGCTGATTCATTAGGGAAGACCATTTTCGCCCAACCTTCAGATGGAGCAGAGATGACTGTCCAGCTCACTTTGTCAGACATCATGTATTGACGGTATGTAGTTAATGCTTTACCAGCGGCCTTTTGGTTGTTGGCAATTCGTTCTGGATTGATTCCTTTTAATAGATCAGGGCTTGAAGAGACAATCGACATGAACGCTGCACCTTGCTCAGCTAGCTCTGTCACTTCTTTCGCGCGCCATTCAGGAAATTCCTTGAAAAGCTCATCAGGTGCCAACTCAAATTTTGTTCTGTTTACAACATCGTCACCCCAGTTGACAACGACATTTTTAGCGCATACTTCATAGGCTCTTTTTGTTATAAGGCGTACAAGGGGGGCTGCATCGATCGTTGCATTCACCACAAGAGTTTGACCCGTTTGAACGTTTACGCCGACTTTAACCGCTAAGTCTGCATATTTTTCAAGATTAGTTTGGAAATCGCTCATTTTCATTCTCCTTTTCTGAATCTTCTCTTTCATTTTACCCATTCTTGTTTGAAAAAGATACTGAAGTGGTTTTATAGGGATGGTTTACGCTACTTTTAAAAAAATTGAAGCAAATGCCGGTTGCCTTGAGGGGGGATCAGCTATTATTGGCTATTGTAACGGTAAATTATTATGGTTTAACCGCCTACTTAAAACTATATGCATCGATTCTTGGAGTATATCGATTGATTATCGAAACTTATTGATTGATTTTAGCGAGTTATGCATCGATTCTCGGAAGTTATTGAAAAAATGGTGACTTTTTTGTGTCCAATCGTGCCCAGTTTCCACCTAACAGGAAACTTAAATTCCCGCACAAAAAAGCATCCCCCTCAGGAGACGCTCTTTTGCATGATTGTCTGTTTTTCATAAATCGAGAACATGATGTTGTACAGCAGGGCACTTAGCAAGGCTAGGGCAGCAAGGATGATAAAGGTCCACTGATACCCGACCCAGACAGTTAATGGGATTGAGATTGGCGCAATGGTCCGCCCAACTGTATAACGGAGGCCTGCCGCAGCGAAATATTGTCCTCGCATATTTTCAGGGGCGAGTTTAGAGATAAAGCTTTGAGCCAGGCCAGCGGTCATTAGTTCAGCTAGAGTGAAGACAGCCATCCCAATCATTAGCCCCCAAATCAACTCTGTCCTGCTAAAGAGGATCATCGATACCGCGTA
Source organism: Mesobacillus persicus (assembly GCF_900109925.1). GTDB lineage: Bacteria > Bacillota > Bacilli > Bacillales > Cytobacillaceae > Mesobacillus_B > Mesobacillus_B persicus. The sequence goes on from NZ_FOBW01000007.1 coordinate 115,988, forward strand.
GATAATAGAAGCGAGCACAAATACATTTCGTTCGCGGAACTTTGTCATCCATCTTGTCACGACTACAGTAAACAAGGCGACGAGTAGCCCATTTTCCGAGAGAATCAAACCGAAGGCCTGCTCGCCTTGTACGGTAAATGACCAGTCACGGAAGCTAAATAATGTCTGATTATGAACATGATCTTTTATATAAACGGGTAAAAGAAGGTCTAATTGCATAAACGTCTGAGAAACTAGAATCCCTGCAATGATGTATAATAGGAAAACTTTATCCCGAATAATGACAGTATAATCAGCGATTTGACTCCTTACAAACGAATACCATTTATCCTTTGGCTGATTACTCTCAGTCCGTGCAGGTAATGTTTCACGGGCCACTTTTGCTAGTAATACCGCTAGTAAAATACAAATAATGGCGACTGCAAGCAGTAGCTGGAATCGATAATTGACATAAAAAATGGCTCCTAGGATGGGGCCGATTACAACGGCGATATTAATAGATGTATAGAATACTGCAAAAACATTGCTTCGTTCCTTTTCATCGACAAGATCGGCAATCATCGCTTGACTTGCTGGATGATAGAATGAACTGAAAATCCCAACAATGGAAAAGGCGATAAAGCCAAGGATGGGGGAGGTGAACCAAGGTGAAACGGCCGCTGCAAACACAATGTAGGAAACCCCTTGACCAAGCGCGGCCACAACCATCATACGTTTCCTGCCAAATCGGTCAGCGAAATACCCACCCATTAAACTAGCTAACACGGAAAATACTTGCGAGAAGATAAGTAAGAACCCAGCGAGCGCTTTTCCAAAACTTTCGGCAAAATATATCGTTAAAAACGGAAAGAACATCCAAAAGGTGATATTCATCAATGCTTCCCCAAATAGTCGCACCTTCAGATTTCGATCCCAATCTCTAATTCTCATGATGTTTCCCCTTTCTGCCAGTCAATGGAAGGCAGTTTTCCATCAAGTATCATACTACCAAAGTCAGTTTAATTACAAGACTCTAGGTGGGGGGATTTCCTTTTTAAGGATTTTGGTAAGTAAATCTCCAATTCCGGCAAGTAAACTAAAATCGACAGCAGTCAACTCAGGCAAAAATCATAACCAATATAAAAAAAGCGGCCCAAAGGCCGCTTTCCGTCACTTTATTCCTGATCTTTCATCGCCGCTTTCAGTAAATCACCGAGCGAAGTACCAAAATCTGAGTTATCTGCACTATATTTTTGCTTCAGTTTGCGTTCTTCATGTTTTGAGACCTTCTTATTCTTCTTTACATCGTCGGCTTTCTCAACAATGTTGCAACGACGGCACTGGAAGTACAGCCCGGCCTTCCCGTTGTGCATTTCCATTTTTTTATGGCATTGAGGGCAACGCTTGTTGGACAGCTTCGGATCCTTATGTTTCCGATAGCTACATTCTCGACTCGAGCAAACAAGAACACGGCCATCCTTCGTTTTGCGTTCCTTAAGGAACTCGCCACATTCAGGGCATTTTGAGCCTGTTAGGTTATGAGCACGATACGATTTTTCACTTGCTTTAATTTCCGATACTAGCTGGGCGGTTTGTTTACGGATCCGCTCTTTAAACGCTTTAGGGTTCCCTTTACCGCGTGAAATCTCCTCTAGTTCCTTCTCCCATTTGGCCGTTAACTCAGGAGAAGTTAGTTCGTCATTAACAAGATCAATCAGCTGTTTTCCTTTTTTAGTAGGGTAAAGACGACTGTTTTGGCGCTCGACCGCTTCAGACGATAAAAGCTTTTCGATGATATCAGCGCGTGTTGCAGGTGTACCGAGTCCAAACTTCTCCATTTTACCGAGAATATCCGCTTCCGAATAGCGAAGTGGTGGCTCCGTCAGCTTTTTACTTAGTGTTACCTCGCCAACATTAAAGGTTTTGCCTTTAGTTAGCTGACCTAAGCTTTGCTTCCGCTCACCAGAGTCATCGTCCTTGCCGGTTACCTTTTTAAAGCCAGGCTCAAGAATATTCGTCTCCCGTGCTGTCAAGGTTTCCCCATCAACATCAAACAGGGCGTGGATTGTTTCAGATTCATGTGCAGGATAAAATAAAGCTAGGAAGCGACGGACAATCAGGTCGTAAAGCTTGCGTTCGTCAGCCTCGAGGTCACCGAGGTTAAGACGTTCCTCTGTTGGGATAATCGCATGGTGGTCCGTTACTTTCTCGTTATTAAACACTCGGCGAGCCATTACCTTTCCTTTTTGATTCAGGGCAGGACGTGCTTCTTCCTTGTATCCCGAAAGAATTCCTTGGAGCCGGTCGGCCATGGTTGCTTCCATATCGGTTGTTAAATAGCGTGAATCGGTCCTTGGGTAAGTGACAAGCTTATGTTGTTCATACAAACCTTGAAGAACATTGAGTGTTTTTTTAGCAGAGAAACCAAAGCGTTTGTTGGCATCCCGCTGCAGTTCAGTTAAGTCATACGGCAGGGGCTGTGGCTCGCTTTTCTTTTTGCGGTCAACCGATTTCAGAATGGCCTTTTTACCGGAGAGCTTATCCTTCAATTGATCCGCTTTTTCAGTAGAAAAAATTCTTTTTTCTCCGTTGTGGTCCCATTCAGCGGATAGTGGTCCGACGGCGGCCTGGATGGTCCAGTATTCTTTCGGAACAAAGCTGTTAATTTCCTTTTCCCGACTGATCATCATCGCCAGTGTTGGTGTCTGAACTCGTCCTGCAGAAAGTGGGTCTTTGTATTTTGTTGTCAGTGCCCTTGATACATTCAGGCCAATTAGCCAGTCTGCTTCTGCACGACATACGGCCGATTCATAGAGTGCTTCAAACTGTTGTCCAGGCTTTAACTGTTTGAATCCATCTTTAATCGCGCGGTCGGTTTGGGAGGAAATCCACAGTCTTTTTGTCGCTTTCCTCCAGCCAGCTCTTTCTAAAATCCAGCGAGCAACAAGCTCCCCCTCGCGTCCAGCATCCGTTGCAATGATGACTTCTTTGATATCTTTTCGTTTCAGTAAGCCTTCCACTGCTTTATATTGGGCGCTTGTCTGTTTTATTACCTTGAGTCCCATTTTATCAGGAATGATAGGCAGGTCTTCAAGCCGCCAAGTGGTGTATTTTGAATCGTAATGCTCGGGCATTTTTAACTCGATTAAATGGCCGAGAGCCCAGGTTACGATGTATTGACTTCCTTCGATATAGCTTTTATGTTTTTGGCTGCAGCCGAGTACTCTTGCTAATTCTCGTGCCACACTCGGTTTTTCTGCAAGAACAATTGATTTCATAGGAGCTCCTTTCAAAACATCATACTTTCACTAGTATAGCGGAACTGGAGAATTTTTTGTAATCTCTTACCTTAGAAGGGAGACGCATATAACAGAAAAGGACTTCACAACAAGTGAAATCCTTTTAATGAAGAGCTAATTTATAATGAGGTAAATGTTCTTGATGCGCAGGTTGGATCGTCTCAAAGCAATTCACGGGTAATCGAACTTCAACCATCGTGCCTTTATCACAACTAGAATACTGAATCTGACCATTATGATTTTCAATGATTTGTTTGCTAATCATTAAACCCAGTCCTGTCCCTTTTTCTTTCGTTGTAAAAAATGGTTCTTCAATCCGCTTCAACAGATGTTCGGGGATGCCACAACCATTATCAATGAATAGCAACTGAATGTGGTCAGGGTGTTGCTGTTTGACATCAATTGTGATTGTTCCGCCATTTGGCATTGCTTCAATACTATTTTTAATAAAATTAATAAAAACTTGCTTTAATTGATTTTCGTCGCAAAAAATAGCAGAGATATTTGGTGCGAATCTTGTCTTAATCTCCACTTGATTCATCAGAGCTTCAGTGTCCAGGAGAGTGATGATTTCGTCAATCATTTGTGTAATATTGTTCGTTTTAAATTCCATATTCTTGGGTTTAGCAAGTGTTAATAATTCCGACAGAATCGTTTCAATCCGATTAATTTCTGAGCAGATGATGTCAAAATAGGTTTTATTCTCTTTAAAGTTATCTTCTACTAGCTGAAGAAATCCTTTGATGGCCGTTAATGGGTTTCTTACTTCATGTGCGATTCCTGCGGCCAGTTGTCCTGCGACTAATAACTTTTCCGATTGTAGCAGGAATTTTTCTGTTTTTCTCCTTTTTTCAATATCCCTAAGGATTAAGTGAATGGCCGGTTTACTTTCAAAGGTGGTCTGAATTCCCTTTAACTCCGCTTCAAAGACTGTGCCGTCTAAACGATACAACTTTTGATTAGTAAATCCTTTTAGAGTACCGTTATTGATTTCAGTTATATACTTATGGAACGACTCAAAGTAGGCTGAGTTTAGAAAATCATAAATGCCTTTTCCCAAAAGATCATCCTTCGACATAGCTCCTAATAGCTCGACACCGGTATCATTTATATACAAGATGACACCAGATCGAATAATAATGACAGCATCTGGCGAGTGTTCCACAAGATTTTTATATGTTTCCTCTTGCATTGTAACCACCTCTTCTTTCTATCGTTAAGATCCATTCTGCAAATTTAGGGGAAATTCGTACCATTCCTCCTGAATTAACTATATGTTCCCTTTTGTTACTTTATGTCAAAAAGAAAAGAATTGTAGTTTCCTATCGAGTCGATGTCAATTATTACATATGAGGTAATTATTGGTATGCACAACACTCTCTTTACCCAAATATAAAATGAATAAACGTCTTTTTTTAAAAAATAGAATATTTGCTGAAAATTAAGCTGTAAGAGATAAAAATTGCTTAAACTAAGTAAGCCACGGGCTAAATTATCGCAATAACCGTTTTAAAAGTTTTAGAATACATAAAGTTGTCAATACCGATAGTGAGAGTCTATACATCGGTGGGGGTATTAAGTTGAACGGAACCATAGTTTTTGAGATCGTTGGAGGATATATTATCCTCTTTACTGTTGTTCGTTTACTAGGTAAGAGCCAAATTTCACAAATTTCTCCCTTTGATTTCATTTCAGCCCTAGTTTTAGGGGAATTAGTTGGAAACGCAATTTACGATAAAGAAACAGGGATAAGCATCATCTTCTTTTCAATTGTCATCTGGGGATTCCTGATTTACTTAACAGAATTGTTAACACAAAAATCTAGGCAAATGCGCTACATACTAGAAGGGCGAGCTTCGATGATTATACGAAAAGGTAAACTGGATTGGAAACAATTAAAGAAGAATAAGGTTGACATTGATCAGCTTCAACAATTATTAAGAGATAAAGGGGTTTTTTCCCTTCAGGAGGTTGAGTATGCCATTCTAGAGAACAATGGGGGGATAAGTGTCCTTAAAAAAGCTGAAGCAGACCAACCAACCTTAAGTGACTTGAAAATAAAAGGACCAAAGAGAGCCATGCCATTTACAATTGTAAGTGATGGTGAAATTATGGCCCATAACCTCAAGGAGGCAGGGGTGAATGAAGATTGGCTCTATAAAGAATTGAAAAAGCTTGGTATTCGAAGTCCTAACGATATTAGTTATGCGGAATACTTACCTGGAAAAGAGATTTTTGTCCAAAAGTATTAACCTCGGGTGGGATTAGGCAATTGGGAGAGAAATTATGAAGAATATAGAATCTAATTCTTACGTCGATTTTTTAGATATAAGGGATTATGCCATTGCTGGGCAAATATTTTCCCTCCAGCAGTCAGCTTACCAAGTCGAGGCAAAGCTAATTGGCACTCAAAAAATCCCTCCTCTTATGGAGACCCTTGAACAACTTATGGACTGTGGTGAAACCTTCCTTGGGTACTATGAACAAGAAGAGTTAATAGGGGCCCTTTCATACAAGCGGAAAGGCGGGGAAGTTGATATTTATCGAATGATGGTGAATCCTGACCACTTTCGTAAGGGAATTGCGAAGAATCTTCTATATGATTTAGAGCGAAGACACGGTGACGTAAAGCAGATTCTCATCTCAACCGGGGCTCAAAATCTACCGGCAGTAAAGCTTTATGAAAAGCTTGGGTTTATCGTGATTGGAGATACTGTGGTTTGTGAGGGATTAATACTTTCAAGATTTTTAAAAATAAAAGGGTGAAATTCAACAACCAGACAGCTTTCTTGTCTGGTTGTTTTGGGTTTCTAAAAAGATTAGCGCTCATCCTCATCGACACGATTTTTAAACGCCTCTTTAACAAAAATTAGTTCATCATCGTCTGGGGTTAACTTTTTATCCTTTCCTTCAACTAGTGTTCCTTCTGGGAAATCACCAGGATGACCTTTTCTTTTATGATCAAAACTCTTTCCTCTACCCACTTAAAGCCCTCCTTTCTATTCGAAGGTTAGTGTCCCCATTAAAAACGATGATTATAAGAGTGCAACCGAAAAAGCAAGTTCTCCTTTACGAGTGCATAGTTTTAATTGGAGACATGTTTTATAGGAGAGGAGAGCAAGTAATGGATGCTAAGAATGTACATGCAACAAGGGATGATCTAGCGCCACTATTTTCAACAGAGGCTTTAGATGGAAATGTCATAAGCAAACTCAAATTGAGTGATTTTAAAGGGAAATGGGTCATCCTGTTTTTTTACCCTAGTAATTTTACTTCTGTTTGAATGACTGAATTGGCGGCGGTCGCCGCTATCTACCCACATATAAAAGCGTCGGAGGGAGAGGTATTAGCGATAAGTACAGATAGTGTTCATTCGCATCAAGTCTTTAAACAGATAACACCAGCGCTAAAAAATATAGATTTTCCGCTAGTTAGTGATCGAACACATGAAATCAGTAAAGCTTACGGGGTCCTCGATACGGCAACCGGGACGGCTTATCGAGCCTCGTTGTTCATTAGTCCGGAACAAATCATTTCTGCCAAATTTATTTATCCTAAGGAAATTGGGAGAAATATTCCCGAGCACTTAAGGTTATTGCAAGCTTTACAACATAATAAGGAAACGGGGCAGGGCGCACCAGCCAATTGGATGCCGAGATTTAGAGGTTAGTTTAAGCCTATTTTACATTCTTTGCCCCTAGGTACCAACACTGGTTTTATAATATAATTAAAGTTAGTAACGTAAGTATCTAGGGAGGGAAAGGCATGGACTTTTCATTCATTGTCTCAGAGGACCGGATTAAAAAGGCGTATGAGGATGGCGAGTTTGCAAATTTGCCTGGCTTAGGAAAACCACTTAAGCTCGATGACTTATCTTCAATACCAGAGGAACTTCGGATGGCTTATCGAATGCTAAAGAATGCTGGCTTTTCTGCTGATGAAAGCGTCTTAAGGCAAGAAGTAATGACAATTGAAGACCTTATTAAGAAATGTCAGGACGATACTGAGCGAGAACAGCTAAAAAACCAGCTTAGCGAGAAGCTCCTAAGATACAATCAAATGATCTCTAAACGGGGCGTTCGGACAAATTCAGCTTTGTTTAAAAATTATGAACATAAATTAGAACAAAAATTAATAAAGAAATAAATAAATACAAAACCTGCTGGACCAGTCGGCAGGTTTATTACTCCTTCTCTTCTTGCCTTTCCTGCGTTTCAGGCTGACACATTTTATCAAGAGAAATCCCAATCACAATTATACAAGTAATGGGGATAAGGAAATTTAAAATGTGGATGACGGTCAAATTATCTCCTCCTATAGGTAATCACCAGTTTCATCGTATTAATATTATAAACGAACCTATCTATATACTTGCAAGTAATATTTATAATTTTCAGTATATTTAAATAAAAATAAAAAGCCTAGTATCTAACACTTGGCTTTTACAGACGGTGCTCCAAAACATGTATAAAACCGGTTCTACTCAACATTGTTTTTTCTATACTTAAGAAAGTTAATATAAAGAGAAAATTCTTCCTTACTTACACCATTACGTATAGCTTCATCTATCATTTCTAACCATTCAGGATCGACTGGCTGCTGAGAATCACTTAAAGGATGAATGGATGGTCCTGTTATTTCATCCAGGGAAACCTCAAGCGTTTTGGCTAAACGTGAGAGCACCTGTAAGGATGGGTTTTCTTGAATTCCTCTTTCGATGTAGCTCATATAGGACTTCGAAACATCAGCTCTACTCGATAATTCAGTAATGGAAAATTTTTATGAATTCTTAATTTCCTAATTCGCTCTCCTATTAGCATCTTTATAGTCTCCTTCGAAAACACTATAAATTCATTATAACGAACGTATTGGGCGCGTCAAACAAGTATCCATAAAATTATATAGAAAAAATGTAAAATTTTGTTCTTTTTTAGAAACGGTAGAGGTTTATTTTTTTGGGGGTAGTATCCAATAATTGTTTTTACATTTTATGACAATTATCTACAAGATTTTTTAAATTTCCATTTAATTACCAACCGTTTTCGCTATAATGAAGGTAAAAGTGTCATATTTTGGAAAAAACTATAGTCGGAAGTTTTAAAAAGACTGACATATTTCTACACAATCTCTGATTAGGAACATTTAAAATATTAAATGGGGAGCAAGGTTTAGATAGCCTGTAACAGAAAAAGGCTAACTTGTTGAAAAGCAAGGGCGCAAAGTCACGGGTCTAAGGGGTAGAAATCCTATGATAGCCGGATTGCCTGGAATACGAAATCGTATTTTAGGGGGAGTATGGAGCGATGGAAAAAGAAGTGTTCGGTGAATTAGACGTTGAATGGGTGCAGCTTATTAAAGAAGCCCTAGACCTAGGGATGAAAAAAGAAGACATCCGCAGCTTTTTGGCTAAAGAACAACCACAGCAATTAGTTCTTGATAAATAGGAACTTTAAGAAATACATAAACTAAGAAGCAACTCACGGTGAGTTGTTTTTTCTTTTTTTAAAAGAAAAGGCAACCATTACGGTTACCTCATAAGCATTATTTATTTTGGTTAGACCGCCATTTGTTGAATTCAAGGAACTCTTTAAACTGTTCTTTGGAGATACCTGAATCCATCGCTTCGCGAACGAGTTCGACCCAATCTGAATCGACAGTTTCATAATTTGGTTCATCATGAATCAATCGATCCACAGAAATATTAAGGACCGATGCAATTTTTTCTAAAAATTGAATCGATGGGTTCGTTTGAAGGTTTCTTTCAAGCGAGCTTATGTATGATTTGGCAACTCCAGCTTGTTCAGCAAGTTCGGATAAGGACATTTTTCGTTCTTGTCTTATTTTTTTTACTCTTTCACCTATCACTAGCCTTCACACACCTTATCTTCATATCTTTATTAATCATAACAAAACAAACTGACAAGTTCCATATCAAGAACAGTCATAGAACAAAATTTTTTCTTTATTATATTATTAAAAAGGAACTATCGATGTGCTAAAAGTTACATTTGCTTATTGTTCAGCATAGTTAATTCGGATATGGGCTTATCCTCAAAGCAGTTATTGTATTTTTTACACGGACCGCTGTATAAGCTAATATAGAGAAATAGATTATGTTTATCAGGGAGATGAAGGGATGATTGTTCTAAAGTCAGCACGTGAAATTGAAAACATGCAGGAAGCAGGTAAACTACTTGCTGCTATCCATAAAGAGATTGCTAAAATGATCAAGCCAGGTATTAGTACTTGGGAGATTGATGAATTTGTTGAGGACTATTTAAAGAAAAATGGCGCAAAGCCTGAACAAAAAGGATATCGAGGCTATGAATATGCCACATGTGCCAGTATAAATGATGAAGTTTGCCATGGGTTTCCACGGAAAGCACCGCTAAAGGAAGGGGATATTGTTACCATTGATATGGTTGTAAACCTGAACGGAGCACTTGCTGATTCGGCTTGGACTTATGCGGTTGGCAATGTCTCTGATGAAGCTGAAAAATTGCTAGAGGTTACAAAGGAAGCATTGTGTCGAGGAATTGAACAATCTGTTGTTGGAAACCGGGTCGGAGATATCGGGCATGCAATTCAAACCTATGTGGAAGGGCAAGGGATGTCTGTTGTTCGTGAATTTATTGGTCATGGCATCGGAGCTTCTATTCATGAAAAGCCAGATATTCCTCACTTTGGCATAGCTGGGAAAGGGGCGCGTCTAAAGGAAGGCATGGTATTTACGATTGAACCAATGGTCAACCTTGGGGAGTGGAGAACGAAAATGGATGCCAACGGTTGGACGGCCCGCACGATTGACAGCAAACTTTCAGCTCAATACGAGCATACAATTGCAATTACAAAAAATGGGCCGATTATTTTAACGGCTCAGGAGTAACGAAAAGGCAGCTAGTTGGCTGCCTTAAATCATTTATAATATCTATTTATTGCTTGCGCAGGCTACCAAGTTCTTCTACAATCGCTTGCATTTCGTTGATACTAAATGACCCCTTCTTCATGATCATCTCGTAAATATCTTTAAGTTCCTCATACATTTCCTCATCGAAATGCGTTGGTTTAATTGCTCCTGCATTTACTATATTTAACTTTTCCTTGATTTTATCAAGCATAAATTCGATGTTTTCAGCTGATTTGACGGTTAAATCCAATTTATTCACCCTCCCACTGTTTGTACCAACATCTTTCCATTTTCCTTGTTAAAAGTCAATTGGATTCTAATTAGTTTTTTACAAATGCTCTTTTCGTAAATTTTTTTGTTATTGAATAGGAGAGGTTGATTTCCGCTCCAGGCGCTTAGCGAACAGCGGGGCGGGCGGTGAGCCTCCTCGTCGCTGTGCTCTCACCTGTCCCGCTGCTCCCGCAGGACACTGAATGGCTTCCTCGAATACGCCCACGCACGAGAAAATGCGTATTTTCATTTTCGAGGAGTCAAGCGCCTTCCGCTCCAATCAACCATTTTCTTACAAAAGTTCTCATTCAAGAAGATATGAAAAACACAATTTTAAAAAAACAACCTTACCAAAAAGCTTCAACAAGGTTTTCTTTTTATAAGAATAGGAAAAAGATAAGACCATTGGGCTTGCATATCGGTGGGAACATCTACGAAAATGGTAGCAAGGAGGAGTTACGTAATGATAAAGATTTTGTTTGTCTGCCTCGGTAACATTTGCCGTTCTCCAATGGCAGAGGCAATGTTTCGTGATTTGGTAAAAAGGGAAGGACTTGAAGGAAAGATTGATGTTGATTCTGCTGGAACTGGGGACTGGCATGTAGGGAAACCTCCTCATGAAGGAACAAGAAAGATTCTTCAGCAGTATAAAATTGACTCAGAAGGTTTACAAGCTAGGCAAATCTCTACGGAAGACTTTGGTGACTTCCAATACATTATCGGTATGGATGCAAATAATATAGATAATATCAAGAGGCTGGGAACATTTGGTGACCATATAGTCGTAAAGAGACTTATGGACCTTGTCGAGAATCAAGAGAAAAAGGACATCCCTGATCCCTATTTCACAGGTGACTTTGATGAAACCTATGATCTTGTGAAGAAAGGGTTTCAAGCATTGCTGAAGGATATTAAAGAAAATAACCAATTATAATATAAATGAAGTTAAGTTAAGTAGATCAAGCGAAAAGGTAAGTACAAATACTATAAAAGGGATAGAAGGAGTGAGGTCTTTGGCAAGCTCGAGGAAGTTTTGGATTGGGGTGGCTGTTGGTGCCTTAGCTGGAGGGGCAGTTAGTTTACTGGATCGAACAACTAGACAAGGGGTTAAAGAAGATTTTAAGAAGGCTTCTGGAACGGTTACATATATAGCGAAACACCCAAATGAATTTATTGATGAAGTTAAGGAAACCGTAAATAAAGTTAAAACAACCGTTCAACAGGTCTCCGAGGATGTCTCATTTATCACTGAAAAGGTGGAGGAAATAAAGGAAGTCCCTCCCCAGGTTGCTGAACTTGTTCAAGAATCTAAAGAGACCTTAAGTGAAATGAGGGAAAAGGCAGAAGAGTTAAATACAGCCAATCGATTATGATAATAAAACTCTTAGCACAACTGTGTTAGAGAAAGTAGTGTTGGCATAGACTATTAGGTTAATAATGGAGGCGAAGTAAAGGGAGCAGATCTTTTTTGGAAGGGGTATTTTTATGGTGGATGTTTCTTTTTTTAGACGGATTTGGACTAGAATCCATGAGGATGAGGTCCCAGCTTTGGCGGCACAACTTGCCTACTTTTTACTGTTAAGTCTGTTTCCGTTATTAATATTCCTAGTATCCCTATTGCCATATCTACCGATTACCCAACATGATATTATTGCTTTTATACAAGATCATACACCGGTAGAGCAGGCGGGTCTTATCAACACGAGTGTAGAGGAAGTATTGAATAAGAATAATACGATCCTCTCCTTCAGTGTTCTTGCAACACTATGGTCTGCTTCTAATGGCATCAACGCGATTGTAAGAGCTTTTAATAAGGCATATCGCGTCGAAGATACGCGTACGATTGTTGCCCGATTGAAGGCAATCATATTAACTTTGGCTATGATATTTGTCTTTATATTAGCTCTGCTTCTTCCGGTTTTCGGAAGGGAAATTGGCGTTTTTTTATTTGCTCAATTTGGATTAAGAAGTGAATTCCTTTCTATTTGGGAAGCAATGCGCTGGTTAATTTCCTTTTTAGTCTTGTTCATTGTTTTTACAGGCTTGTATTGGATTGCTCCGAATGTAAAAATGAAGTGCAGGAACGCATTACCTGGAGCGATTATTGCAACCCTTGGCTGGGTGGCAGTGTCTTGGGGCTTTTCTTTTTATGTTGGAAACTTCGCACAATATACGGTTGTTTATGGCCAGATTGGCGGGGTAATTGCCTTATTAATTTGGCTTTACTTGGCAGCGTTCATCATCATCATTGGTGGAGAAATTAATGCCTATTTTAACGAGCAGAGTAAGAAATGTTAATACTATCAAAAAGGGTGTCCACAACTATGGACACCCTTTTTCATGGTAAGGTTCATTTCGAAAAGACTGTTGCTTTTAACCATAAATTCCGATAAGTGTAGTGTCTGGAGCGAAATGGAACGGACTAGTTAATAATGGTAATAGGTTTAAACCGAATTCGGTTTTTCCTGGTGAACACTCACACCGCGGAAAGACAACAGAGCAATAAAGATAATCAAGAGCATCGTACTGATGACATAGAAAAAGCTAGCCCCTTTTAAATATTCAATTGAAAGGCCACCGATAAATGGTCCTGTGATGCTACCGAATGAAAAAAAGATCGAAATTAATAAGTTTCCTGATGGAAGCAGCTTTTTTGGTAGTAAATCAGCCATAAAGCTGATGCCAAGGGAAAAGGTAGAGCCAACGAGCATACCTGCAACAAAGAAACAAACAAGCAACCCGATGATTGAACCCTGGAGAAGCCCAGCAACTGTAAAGCAAATAAATCCAGCGAACATCACGGCTAATAAAATATTCTTTCGGCCCAAGCGATCACTCAGAATCCCTAGTGGGAGTTGGAATACGATGCTTCCTGCAGCAAATGCTGGGAGGATAATTGAGACAGCACTTATCTCGATTCCACTTCTAAGTGCATAGACAGGGAAATTTCCATTAAGCGAGGCTTCAAGAAATCCATAACCGAAAGGTGGAAGAAAGGCTACCCAAGCATACTTAAAAACCTTACCAAACCGTTTCATAGTCCCTAAAAATGAAGTTGTCTCCATATCTGTTTCAGGGAACTCATTCTTCAAGAACCAGACAAATACCCAAGCAATCAAGCTAATGGAGCAAGAGATAATAAATGGGAGAGCTTCATTAATTTCAAGAAGCCTTGTCATCATGGGCCCCACTGTAAAACCAATTCCAAAAAACAAACCATACAAGGCGATGTTGCGACCTAGCCTATCTTTTGGGGAAGAAGAGGTTATCCACGTTTGGGTACCGAAGTGAAGCAATTGATCGCCAATCCCAATTAAAAGTCGAAGCAAAAACCAAAACCAAAAGGATTTCCAGAGTGGAAAGAAGGCGAGTGATATCGCTACTAAAAATCCTCCGGCAAGAATAATGGGTTTGTAGCCGAACCTTCTAAGCGGAGCTTCCATTAATGGAGAAGCCAGTAAAATTCCAATGTACAGACCTGTTGCATGGAAACCATTCAAGGCGGAGGAAACTCCATCTTGTTCCAAAATGATTGCGATAAGCGGTAATAGCATTCCTTGTGAAAATCCCGAAATAGCAACAATGCTGACTAATATCCAAAAGCGAAACGAACTATTTCTATTCATGTAAACAATCTCCTAATATCTGTTATCCTTTGATGGTAACCGACAGGAATTCTTTCTGGCAAGGGAAAAGATATTCCCTTCAAGGAAACAAAAGTAGTATACTCAGATTCTTGAGGGAAATTTGGATTAGGTTTTTATTGGGGGGAAGAGTAAGCGTATGGAATTTAATATGAAAAAGGATGTAGGCTTTTACACAGATTTAGATTACGGCAGATTGGACATAGCTGGTGATGAGCAGTTTGGCTTTAGACCCTACCAATTACTGGTTTCATCGATTGCAGTGTGTAGCGGGGGTGTACTAAGGAAAATCCTAGCAAAGATGCGACTTGATGTTCGTGATATTCATATAAAAGCAGAGGCAGAGCGAAATCTAGAAATGGCTGATCGAATCGAAAAGATTAGCGTACACTTTACAATTACCGGAAAAAATCTTAGTCATACAAAGATTGAAAAGGCAATGGAGTTAACGAAGAAAAACTGTTCCATGGTTCAATCTGTCGTTGGAAGTATTGAAGTGGTAGAAACATTTGAAATCATCGAAGAATCTTAAGGAGCTAACAGAATGAATTGGTTTTATCGTATTGTATTTTTTCTTCTTGGTCTCGTATTTTTATCATTAGGCATTAGCTTAACCATTAAATCTGGATTTGGTTCAGGCGCGTGGGATGCACTCAACGTTGGTCTTTCAGAAACCATCGGCTTCACTCCAGGTACGTGGGTTGTCCTTGTCGGGATTCTATTAATTTTGCTTAATGCTTTTTTATTAAAAAACAGACCGGATTTTGGAGCAATTATTACCTTACTATTAACAGGAGTGTTTATTGACTTCTGGTTACTGCAAATATTCGCTGAGTTAGAGCTAGCGGGAGTGTTTGCATCAGCTGGCGTGTTTTTAGGGGGAGTCCTAGGAATGGGACTAGGAATTGCGACTTATATCCAAGCAAAGCTGCCGCTTAGCCCGATTGACAACCTAATGATGGCAATCCATAAAAGGTTTGGGTTCAACTTAATGATTTCAAAGACGATTGGAGAATTAACAGCCTTGACTTTAGCTTTTATCTTTGGTGGGCCGATCGGAATTGGGACATTAATTGTTACTTTTGCGGTTGGTCCATTAATCCAATTTATTTCGCCACATATTGAGGGGCTGATGAATCGGTTGACAGTAGCGGTAAGATAATTTTTAAAAGCGGGGATAATCTGAGCGGACAACGAAAAAACTACAAGCAAATGCAGAATTTTGTCGTTTGGAAAGGAGTCCGACACCATGAAAAAGAACTTAATTATCCTTCTAAGCATGGTTCTCTTATTATCCTGTTTTACTTCTGTTTCAGCTGAAAAAGCACCCGAGAAGGGGAATAAGAAACCTGAGCCTCCGAAGCAGGAGGAAAAAGCGAAGTATGCAATTCCTGATTCAGTTATGAATATCACAAAGGAAAATACGTACCCAAACCCAACCGAGGATTTACCGTATTTGCAGCCAAGTGATTTGACGAAAGACTTACTTTCAACATCAAAGGTGAAAATTGAGAACCCTGATTTAATTCGGTTATTGAATGAGACGACAATCAACAGTACTCCATTCGCACTTGGATACAGGGCGATTGTTTATCTTGGTGAGTGGCCGCTGAATTATGAGTCAACGGAGACTTCTCCAAATTGGGAATACCAAAAGATCAACACGAATTACTATGACAACAGAGGTGGAAAGAGCCCTTATCAGATTCATTACGTCCAAGAGCAACAAAAGACGGTGAAGGGCGGTCTGACAGCTAAAATTAAAAACGCTGAAGATGTACAGAAAATGATGATGTTAACTGCTGCGAAAAAAACGGGTTTACCGCTTTCGTTTGAAACGATTGTTGGTGCAGGAACTAAGAAGGATCAAATCTATAATATTCAGCCTAAACGTCTAGGGTATCTATATGGATATGCTCCGGCAATCAATGAAAAGGGTAAAGTAACATTTGGTGAGGTTTACCTAATGTTAAAAGGAAACAAAAAGTTAATTGTTGTCAAAAACGTCACTTCTCAGGGAATCGGAGCTTGGATTCCAATTCAGGATCATGTTTCCTTCGGGTTCGTAGCAAGCGAACGTCCTAGGTAGGGCGAAGCCTAATCTGAAAGAACAGGTTATTGCCTGTTCTTTTTTTCTAGCTTGATTTTAAGAGCTGAGGGGCATACTTTTATCAGAGCCGTTAGAGGTGAAAGGACCGGATGTCTCATACTTTTAATCAAACGTTTGATTAAGATTGCAAGGGAAGATGATTTTCGGTAGGATGAGAAACGAGAGTGAAAGGAGAGAGTCGTTTGGGAAGTCCAATTAAAGATTCAAATACACAGGTAGTTTTTTTAAAACATCGTCTGAATGCCTTTTCGGAATTATTAGATGCCATTGATCCTGAAGATACCGATCTTGCCGATATTGACCGCATGATTGCAATTGTAGAAGAAATGGATGCTAAATGCCGTGAATTTAAAAATCGCGAACTGTAGAGAGGCCTTTTAAGGTCTCTTTTTCATTTTTAAACTTTATTTCCGAATTGTTGCTTGCATTACTTAGTTCAATCTTTCTTCTTAAATTTTGTGAAATGGTTAACTTGTTTTATATCCTTATATGTATAAAAAATAAGCGGAGAATTTTCCGTTAAATACAAATTAGAGCTCCTTTAGGGGTAAATAGGGGGAGTTTTTCCGCTTATACAAAGCAAAATTGCCTATTTTAACGTTTTTCGATCAAATAAGCGGAATTTCTCCCCCTATTTAAGCTGTATTGAATGCCATTCACAATATAAGCGGAATTTTTCCCCTTATTTATCAATCAGCTAATCAAAGTGCCTAACTTGTTCCGCCAAAACGATGAGCGAACGTTCACGCTCCATTCCCAGATTACCTTTCTCATACGAAAACATATTCTACTTATTAGCAATGCCTGTTCCTGTAAACGATACCACTTTTAGCTTTAAAAAGAACCTGTATAGGAGTATAATGAAAGCGGTATTGTTATAGAAAATTCATAAAATTGATTAACGAGCAATGGGAGCAAAGAGGAGAGGGGTTAGACAATGAATATCGATAAGTTTCAAGAAAGCATGTACAAGCTGATTGTGGAAACATCGACGAAACTGCCTAAGGATGTCCGCAGAGCCATTAAAAGTGCAAAGGAACAGGAAAGTGCCGGTACGCGCTCGGCAATGAGCCTTGCAACTATTACAAATAATATTAAGATGGCAGATGACAATGTCTCGCCAATTTGCCAGGATACAGGACTTCCTACTTTTAAAATTAAGGTCCCAGTTGGAGCTAATCAGCTTGAGATGAAAGCAGCCATTCAAAAGGCGATTGCTTTAGCAACAAAAGATGGGAAACTACGTCCCAATTCGGTCGACTCGCTATCAGGGGATAATAGCGGTGATAATTTAGGTGGCGGTACTCCTGTCATTAAGTTTGACCAATGGGAAAAAGATTACATTGATGCCCGCCTAATTTTAAAAGGTGGTGGCTGTGAAAATAAAAATATCCAGTATAGTTTGCCGTGTGAGCTCGAAGGACTTGGTCGTGCAGGTCGTGATTTAGATGGTATCCGTAAATGTATCATGCACTCCGTCTACCAGGCACAAGGACAGGGCTGTAGTGCAGGATTTATCGGTGTTGGAATTGGTGGCGACCGTTCTTCTGGTTACGATTTGGCGAAAGAGCAGCTATTCCGCTCTAACGACGATGTGAATTCAAATGAAGAGTTACGCAAATTAGAGGATTATGTGATGGCTAATGCCAATGAACTTGGAATTGGTACAATGGGCTTTGGTGGCGAAACCACATTACTTGGCTGTAAGGTGGGCGTAATGAACCGAATTCCAGCAAGCTTCTTTGTATCAGTTGCTTATAATTGCTGGGCGTTCCGTCGCCTTGGAGTACAGGTAAACCCTGAAACAGGTGAAATTCAAGATTGGTTCTACCAAGAAGGCGAGAACGTGGATTTCGCTGAGCAGGAGAAGAAGCAGGCAGAGGTTGAGATTGCGGCATCAGTGGAAGCAACGGGTACTGTAGAAGAAGCGATTACCTTAACAGCGCCAATTACTGAAGAGGAGATTCGTCAGCTGAAAGTCGGCGATGTCGTTAAAATAACCGGTAGAATGTATACCGGTCGTGACGCAATCCATAAGTATTTAATGGATAACGATGCGCCTGTAGATTTAGATGGTCAAGTCATTTACCACTGTGGACCAGTTATGCTGAAAGATGACGAAGGAAATTGGCATGTAAAAGCCGCCGGTCCAACGACAAGTATTCGTGAGGAGCCTTATCAAGGCGATATCATGAAGAAGTTTGGAATTCGTGCTGTTATCGGTAAAGGTGGAATGGGTGCTAAAACACTTGCTGCCTTAAAAGACCATGGTGGTGTCTATTTGAACGCAATTGGTGGAGCAGCGCAGTACTATGCAGAGTGCGTGAAGAGCGTTGATGGTGTAGACCTAATGAACTTTGGTATCCCAGAGGCAATGTGGCATTTGCAGGTAGAAGGTTTCACGGCAGTTGTAACAATGGATTCCCATGGAAACAGCTTGCATGAGGATGTCGAGAAGTCTTCGCTTGAGAAGCTTGCGAAATTTAAAGAACCTGTTTTTAAATAGAAAACTTACAAAGCAGTGCGAAAATATTCGTGCTGCTTTTTTGTTTATTTTTTAGCTTAAAACAAACAATAAGAAAAAACATCTTTGGAGGAACAGAATGAAACGATTCAATAAAGTACTTCTAGCGGCGTTTGCGTTGGTTTTAATGACGTCGGGCTCGCTTGTTCAGGCGGCAGTTCCTAATGACCCCGTCCAATGGGGATTTAAAAAAGGCCAGAATGAAAAACCTGCAGAAGCCGGTAAAGAGCGAGAGAAGCTCCTTGAAAAATACGGAGCTGTTTACAGAGGAGATCCTAACAAGAAAAACATTTATTTAACCTTTGACAATGGCTATGAAAATGGTTTTACTGATCAGATACTTGACGTGTTGAAAAAAGAGAAAGTACCGGCAACTTTTTTTGTGACCGGTCACTATTTGGAAAGCGCTGAAGACTTGGTAATTAGGATGGTTCAGGAAGGGCATATTGTAGGGAATCACTCCTACTATCATCCTGACCTGACGAAGGTCGATGATGCGAGAGTGAAGCGGGAGCTAGACAGAGTCAAAGACTTAACCTATGAGCTGACTGGTCAAAAGGATATGTCCTATTTAAGACCTCCACGTGGAGTATTCAGCGAGCGGACCATGAAATTGGCGAAAGATGCAGGATATACACATGTCATGTGGTCGTTAGCATTTGTTGATTGGAATACGGATCAACAAAAGGGTTGGGAGTACTCGTATAACAACATCATGAAGCAAATACATCCTGGGGCCATTCTGTTATTGCATACCGTTTCAAAAGATAACGCCGATGCATTAGAAAAGGTTATTAAGGATTTGAAGAAGCAGGGGTATACGTTCAAAAGCTTAGATGACCTTTTTGCGGATGGGGCATTCGATGATCCGATGTTGCACTAGTCGCGAGAAGGCAGATGCTTAAGGTGATAATAGCAAGTCAATCATCCATCAACCTTTAAAATAAGGAATAGATTACGCCTTGGTCCGAACTGTTTGGGTTCGGGCCTTTTTTAAAGGGAGATTTATTGAACAGTTAGTTTGAGTGATGTTTCTCGCTGTAGTTAGTACTTATTCACAGAAAGGACACCATTTTTTCAATAACTAGCGATAATCAATCGATAACTAACCAAAATGGATGCATATTTTCTAATAATCAATCAATAACTTGCCAGAATCAATCCATAACTAGGAATGAGTGTTTCGTATAGGCCTGCCTTGATAATAGACGAATCAATTTTTAACGGGATATTGTTACCCAACGTAGACTAAACCCGGATATTTCGTAAAACTAAGCCTAAACATGCTATAATACGGGGAAAATATGAAGGCAGGAGCGTTAATTACATCATTCGTCAACTCGCACCAGGTTCTCTGCCTTGTAAAAGGGCGGAATACATGTATGTGGCAAGAAACAGTATCAATAGCAGGACCATATGATTTTCAGTTAGCTTTGGACAGGTTAAAGCTTGATCCATTAAATGTTGTTGTACAGAATAAAAGCGTCAAGGTTCCGCTTACCATCGAATCTAAGCAAATTGTGATAGAGGTTATGGGTACAGGCAGTCTGGAAAAACCACAATTTGTAGTCAAAGGAACCGAAGAAAAAGAACAAGCCCTTCAACGCCTTTGTGAAATATTCAGATGGGATGTAGAATTAACAACAATCCATAAGCATTTTCAAGAAACAAATCTTAAATTATTGTTTGAGAATCACTATGGAACCCCTCTGATTCTTGACTTTGACCCTTTTTCGAGTTTGTTAAAATGCATTATCCATCAACAGCTAAATCTTGCTTTCGCTCATACTCTGACTGAGCGTTTTATGCAAACGTTTGGAAATGAAATCGATGGTGTTTGGTTTTATCCTACACCAGAAAAGGTTGCACTAATTAAAGTAGAGCAGCTACGGGAATTGCAATTTAGTGCCCGTAAAGCGGAGTATGTTATCGGAATTGCAGAGTTAGTAACTACTGGAGCTCTTAATTTTAATCAAATGAAGCAGATGACCAATGAGGAGATATCGAGCGAGCTAATCAAAATTCGTGGAGTTGGTCCTTGGACGGTACAGAACTTTTTAATGTTTGCGCTTGGAAGAGAGAATCTTTTTCCTGTGGCAGACATTGGATTACAAAATGCTCTAAGGCTGTACTATAATCTTGAGCAAAAACCAACAAAGGCTGAAATGGAGAGGTTTAAGGAGCCATGGGAGCCATACTTGAGTTATGCTGCGCTTTATTTATGGCGGAGCATTGAATAATGGAGTGAATATTTTGGAAAACAATATGAAAAATCGAACAAAAGGCAACAAAGATTTTAAAAAGGGAGCGAAAACTGGCCAAAATCGCAACCAGGATCAGGGCGGCGTAAAAATGGAGCTGAAACAAACTTTTCCTCTAACCATTAAACGGTTAGGAATTAATGGAGAAGGGGTTGGTTATTTTAAGCGCCAGGTTGTGTTTGTTCCTGGGGCGCTGCCCGGTGAGGAAGTCGTTGCCGAGGTAACAAAGGTGCATCCGAAGTTCTCTGAAGCGCGGATTAAAAAAATCAGGAAGCCTTCCGAGCATCGGGTTAAGCCCGTTTGTCCTGTTTATGAGGAGTGCGGTGGCTGTCAGTTGCAACATTTGCATTATTCACAACAGCTAAAAGAAAAACGCGATATCATTATTCAATCGCTTGAACGACATTCGAAACTACCAATTTCAGAAGTTAAGATTAACGAAACCATTGGCATGGAAAATCCGTGGGGTTACCGAAACAAAAGTCAATTTCAGGTTGGGGAAAAAGAGGGGAAAGTCCTTGCAGGGCTTTATGGAATGAACTCCCACAAGTTAATCAATATCGATCAATGTGCGGTACAGCACCCGGCAACCGTAAAAGCAACTGAGGTTGTTAAAAGCATTCTGCAAGATCTGAAAATTACTATCTACAATGAAAAATCAGGCAAGGGACTTATCCGTACGATTGTTGCGCGGACAGGAGTCCAATCAGGCGAGCTGCAAATTGTCCTGATTACGACGAAACGGGAGCTACAGAAGAAGGAACTGATTATTGAGAAGATCAAGGAGCGGTTACCGGAAGTGACCTCCATTGTGCAGAATGTCAATGGTCAGAAGACCTCGATTATCTTTGGAAATGAAACTGAGACATTGGAGGGCAATGATTTTATCCAAGAAACATTGGGTGACCTTCAATTCGAGTTATCGGCAAGGACGTTTTTCCAATTGAACCCTGAACAGACGGTTAAGCTTTATAATGAAGTGAAGTCAGCCGCGGGGCTTAGTGGGAAAGAGAAAATCGTCGATGCTTACTGTGGTGTTGGTACGATTGGGCTTTGGCTTGCAGGCAGTGCTGGAGAAGTTCGAGGCATGGATGTGATTCCAGAATCAATTGAAGACGCTCGGAAAAATGCTGCTCGCCACGGAATTAAACATGCAAGATACGAGGTTGGAAAAGCAGAGCAGTGGCTTCCAAAATGGGCAAAGGAAGGCTGGCGTCCAGATGTCATCGTCGTTGATCCACCAAGGACGGGCTGTGACGAAGAATTCCTTAATACAGTGTTAAAAATAAAGCCTAAGAAGTTTGTTTATGTATCTTGCAACCCGTCGACATTGGCAAAAGATATTGCTAAATTGAGTAAACATTACAAAGTTGAATACATTCAGCCAGTGGATATGTTTCCGCATACGGCCCACGTCGAGTGCGTGTCGCAGCTCATATTGAAAGAAAAATAAGTTGTGCTGCCACATACACTCTGGGCATGTTGTCGCTTAGCGCAGTTGAGGTCTGTTTTTCGGCATTCAATCACGTGGATTGTGGCAGAAAAATTCGTATGAAAATAATAAGTTGTTTCGGTCCAGTAGATACATACTGGGCCGTCTTTTCATTCCGACTGGGGATAATTTATATAGTAGTTTCCTGACAAAAAACCAACCTATCTAGGGGTGTGTCAGGTGCCTGGGGTTAGAACGAAACTATATTTTACCCTGCAATAAAATATTTTGTCAACAAGAAATTTGCAATTTTTTCAAAAAATGTTATAATAGTCTTACAATTGTTTTTTTTACATCGTATTTAGAATTCCACTGTATTCTTGCAGTTCGAATTATGGATACGTTTTTTTAATAATCTTTTTAAATCACAGAAAAACTCAAAAACAGTTGTGTGAGCTTTTAAGGTAGTTAGGTGAATAAAATTATCAAGGTGCTAACTAATAGTAACCGAATTTTTATTCTACAAGGAGGACTAAATTAATGAATCTAATCAATAAGAAGGTTACACACAAGCGTTTTGGCATGGGGAGTATCGTTAGACATAATGATTCAAGTATTGAAATACATTTCGCAACGGAAAATAAAAAGTTTGTTTATCCCGATGTATTTGGAGAACATCTAATAATACATGATAAAAGTGTTGCTGATTCACTCGAAAAAATCATACAAAAAAAGGAAATGGAACGACGGGAAGATGAATCCAAGAAGGAAGAGGAAAAAAAACTTCAACGAAAAAAGCAGGAACTCCGCGTAGAACATGAAAAACTTATGAAAAAACATAAACTTCATCCTGAATCACAAATGGTTTTTTGGTGTGACACAGAAGAGAAGGATAGTTCTCTTTCAGAGTGGAAGGTTTTTTCAGGTGAAATAAAAAGTGGTAACAACAAGGGGAAGCCAAACAAACCCATCCGCATGCATCAAAATAGCGCTGTCCTGTTAACAGCAATAGATCCCGGCATGCCTGAAAAAGACAGACGGATTTTAGGTGTCTATATGGTGAATGAGAATTTTATCGGTAAGCTTTCTGAAGATGGATATATCCCTGCTCATTCAAAATACAGAATCCAACTTACAGAAGAAGAATCGGATCAATTGCTTTTCTGGGAATATTATGTAAATGAAAAATCCCCCAACAAAATGACATGGAATACAGGTAAATACCGTTATTTTGAAAATTCATGGATGGCTCAAATTTTACATGATATCGTTTCATTGAAAACCGACCCAGAGGAACGAGAGCTGGCACAACAATTTTTTGACCATTTTTGTAAAATGAATCAGATAATAGAACAAGAGTTACCAAAGCCTAATGGCGCATTAAAGCGTATTTAGATGTTAGCGCCAGGAGACAGGGACTATCAAAGTTTAAGAAGAACCTAAAAGAAGGCAACAGACCTTGGTGAACTCCACCCTCGATTGTTAGAGTGCTAACAATCGAGGGTGGAGTTCTTATGGGTAAGTTGCCTTTTTATGTACACTTATGGAATTGGATATCGTTTAGTTAAGGTAATTGATTACCGGCGGCACGATAGATTTCGTACCATTCCTCCCGAGTTAGGTCTATGTCAGATGCCTTTGCAATATTGGTTAAGCGTTCCGGAGTCATGGTTCCAACAATGGTTTGGATTTTTGCTGGATGTCGTAAAATCCAGGCGACGGCTACAGCGGATTTGTTGATTCCATATTTATCGCCGATTTCCTGGAGTTTAGCGTTGAGCTCTGGGAATTCAGCATTATCAATGAAAAATCCTTCGAAAAAGCCGTATCTAAACGGGGACCATGCTTGGATGGTTATTTCATTCAAACGACTGTAGTCGAGGATACCTCCGTCACGGTCAAGCGCGAGGTCATTTATATTGTTTACATTCATGCCCGCGTCAATCATCCCTGTATGCATGACGCTGAGTTGCATCTGGTTAATAATCAAGTCCTGTTCAACATATTTTTTTAACAACTCAATCTGCATTGGATTATGGTTGCTAACCCCGAAATGCCGTACCTTTCCGCTGCTTTTTAGGATGCTGAAGGCTTCGGCAACGACCTCTGGTTCAGCAAGGGCGTCTGGACGATGAAGCAAGAAGACATCGATATAATCGGTCTTTAGACGTCTAAGACTTTTATCGACGGACTCCAAGATGTGTTCTTTAGAAAAATCATAATAGCCTTTTCTAATCCCTGCTTTTGTTTGGATAACGGTTTTTTCTCGAATAGTAGGCTTCATATCAATGGCTTCTGAGAATACTTCCTCAGACTTTCCGCCGGCATAAATATCAGCATGATCAAAGAAATCGACTCCAAGTTCCATTGCGTTATGTATAACTTTCGCGCCGTTCTCCTTTGTAAGTTTCCCCATCCCCATACAACCTAAGGAGATATTCGAAACTTCTAAATCACTAGTTCCCAACCTCATTTTTCTCATTTCTAAACCACCTCATCTTTAATAACTCTATTCTAGCATTTGCAAACATGAATCCAAACAAACCAGTCCGAGTATGAATAAGTGGAATAAACTGGATGGTGCCTGGCACCTGGAAGTGATTTACCATCCATTAGAAAGTGTCATAAAACGTTAAAAAAATTTTCCCTTTTGGTGCTATTAGTGAAAAATATTTTTCCATATAATCAAGGTATAGAAATAATATTTCATAAAACTAGTATTTTGTGGATCCCAAAATATCAAAAGGGAGCAATTAGAATGGAAAATAGACTTTCGCAAATTAAGCCGTATACAAGAGCAATTTTGAAAGCCCATTTATGTTCGTGTGGGGTAGATTATAAGAGTATGGATAAACCAGTGATTGCGATCGCAAATTCATGGAATGAAATTGTACCAGGGCATGTGCATTTAAATGTGATTGCTGAGCATATCAAAAAAGGCGTGATTGAAGCTGGTGGGTTGCCACTAGAGTTTAATACGATTGCCGTTTGTGATGGAATCGCTCAAGGGCATGAGGGGATGCAGTATTCGCTACCGAGCCGTGAAACCATTGCTGATAGTGTAGAAATAATGGTGAAGGCCCATGGTATATTTGATGGTATGGTCGCGATGAGCTCTTGCGATAAAATCGTCCCAGGAATGCTGATGGCTGCTGGGCGTTTGAACATTCCGAGCGTAGTGTTTTTAGGTGGAGTCATGCCAAATCATATTGCCCCGTACGAATCAAAAGAAGCACGAAAGCAATTTCTAGCTGGGGAACTGGACGAAGAAGGACTCGTTGAAGTAACAAAGAAATATTATCCGAGTGCGGGTGCTTGTCCATTCCTAGGTACGGCTAATACGATGCAGGGCTTATCTGAAGCTTTAGGAATGGCGTTACCGAAAACATCATGGATGCAAGCTCTGTCCGATGAGCAACTAGAGGCGGCTGAAGAGGCAGGCCGAAGAGCGGTTCAATTAGTACAGGAAGGAATCACACCTAAACAAATCATGACGAAAGAGGCATTTGAGAATGCAATTGCTGTCTTGTTTGCAATGGGTGGATCATTAAATGCGTGCTTGCATTTACCAGCGATTGCTCATGAGGTAGGAGTTGATTTACCTTACTCTTTATTTGATGAAATCAGTAGACGTGTACCTTTTTTAGCGGGTGTTACGCCGAATAATAATCTCTATACGACAAATGATTTGCAGCGAGCTGGCGGAATTCCGGCGTTAATGCAGGAAATCAGAGAACTCATTCACCCTGAGGCTTTAACTGTTAATGGTCAGACAATTGGAGAGAATATCGAAGGCTCTGAGGTACTTGACCGTGAAATTATTTATCCATTATCACAGCCGATCAATGAAGAGGGTGGGATTGCTGTATTAAAAGGAAATCTAGCAGAAGAGGGTGCGCTGATTAAACAGTCGGCGGTAGCGCCTGAATTGCGTACCTTCCAGGGAGCAGCAAGGGTGTTTAACTCAGAAGAGGATTTTGTTGAAGCCTATGATCAAGGGATTTTACAAGAGGGAGATGCCATTGTTATTCGCTACGAAGGACCAAAGGGTGGTCCGGGAATGCGAGAACTTCACCGTTGTACAGAAGTACTAGCAAAGTTTAAGAGAGCTGCACTGATAACGGATGGTAGATTTTCTGGAGCATCAGCGGGGTTATCAATTGGTTATTTAAGTCCAGAAGCAGCTGAGGGTGGAACGATTGCGCTCGTTCAAGATGGAGACATGATTGAAATTGATGTTCCTAATCGTCAGCTTACGCTCAAAGTTTCCAATGAAGAACTTGCTGATCGAAGAGAAAAGCTAGAACTATTAAAGAAAGAAGCAAGCAAATTCCTAAAACTCTATTCTTCGACAACAACCTCAGCGGCAAGAGGTGCCGTGCGAGTGTAGAATGGGGTTTCCACTAATCTACAGGCGACAACCACCATCCAGATTCTGAATGGTGGCTGTCGCCTGTTATCATATGGAAAAGCTGACGTTTCCATCTTCATTTATTTCGATGGTTGAGTAGCTTTCAAAGGTTGCTGGGTTTGTGATTTTATGCTCTTCTGGTTTCGCAAAGCTTTCCATATATTGTTGATAAACTTCAGGGTCTTTTACGAGATGGTAAAAGAAGACTCTTTTTCCCTCAATCACATCTTCGCTTCTCAGAAAACATCGATCGGGGTATTGCTCTTTAAACCAAGACCGTGCGTCTTCATGGCTTGAGAAATCAGGCATCTGATCATAAATGGTTGTTAAATCCAAGTTCATTTACGTTACACTCCTTTCTAGAATAAGTATGTGTAACATTTAAGGAAATATTTAAGGTGTTCATACCCATACAAAAGAGGGCGCCGGCTAATTAAAATTACTGGCACCCTCTTTCCTAGGCTACTTATTGTACATAGTAAGAAATCCTACGGTATGGACCTAGTTAATCAACGACTGAAGTGGGGCGGGGATCCGGCCACCTCTGCGAATCATTTTATCTGAGCTAAAGGGATTGACACCCATAACAGGTGCCCGTCCAAGTAAACCGCCGAATTCGACCATTTCGCCTTCCTTTTTCCCAGGGACAGGAATCACTCTAACAGCGGTTGTTTTTTTATTAATCATCCCAATTGCAGCTTCATCAGCGATCATCGCAGAAAGGGTAGCTGGTGACACATCTCCGGTCAAAGCAATCATATCGAGACCTACAGAGCAGACGCACGTCATTGCTTCTAACTTCGAAAGTGTTAAGGCTTTATCTTCGATGCCGCGAATCATTCCATTATCTTCGCTAACAGGGATAAAGGCTCCGCTTAAGCCGCCGACATAGGAGCTAGCCATTGCACCACCTTTTTTCACAGCATCATTCATCAGGGCTAAGGCCGCAATCGTACCATGTGTACCCACACGTTCTAGACCAATTTCTTCAAGAATCTCCGCGACGCTATCATTCAGTGCATTCGTAGGAGCTAACGATAGATCCATAATACCGAATGGGACTTCTAGCCTTTTAGCCACTTCGCGGGCAACTAGTTCACCGGCACGAGTTATTTTAAAAGCGGTTTTTTTAATGATATCCGCCACTTCACCTAGATCCGCATCCGGGTAACGTTTTAGTGCATTCAAGACAACACCAGGACCGCTAACGCCGACATTAATGACTGCCTCGCCTTCCCCGGCACCATGGAAAGCACCAGCCATGAACGGGTTATCTTCAACAGGGTTACAAAAGACAACTAGCTTCGCACAAGCTAAACCATTTTGATCTTTCGTCCGTTCAGCCGCTTCTTTGATAATAATCCCCATCTGGCGGACAGCATCCATATTGATTCCAGCGCGTGTCGTACCAACAGATATCGACGCACAAACACGTTCCGTTACACTCAGTGCCTCAGGAAGGGCATCTAGCAAGGTTTGTTCACCTTTAGAAATTCCTTTATGTACAAGTGCAGAATAGCCGCCAATAAAGTCGACTCCGAGTGCTTTAGCCGCCTCATCGAGCGTCTTCGCTAATTGAACCGCCTCTTCTCGTGTGGCGTTTCCAAGGATTTCAGCAATCGGCGTAATTGAAATTCTTTTGTTTATGATGGGAATCCCAAATTCTTTTCCGACTTTTTCTGCCGTCTCTTTTAAATCTTTTGCATAAGTGGTGATTTTTTCATACACCTTTTTGTTCATCTTTTCGAAATCAGAATCAGCACAATCACGTAGGTTAATGCCCATTGTTACTGTACGGATATCTAAGTTCTCTATTTGAACCATCCGAATGGTTTCCATCATTTCATTTAAGGCAATATTCATTTGTCTGCTCCTCTCTTTATACACGGTGCATCGCTTGGAAGATTTCTTCGAGCTGGACCTGGATTGTTAAACCAAGTGGGCTTCCGAGTTCTGATAACTTCTGTTGCAGGGCATCTAGATTTTCAAGTGATGTCACATCAACAATCATCATCATCGTAAAAAAGTCTTGCAAAATCGTCTGACTAATATCCAAAATATTTACCTTTTCATCTGCAAGGACGGTTGTAACCTTTGCAATAATTCCTACCTGATCTTTTCCAATTACACTTACCACTGCTCGTCTTTGGTTCAATGCACTCACCTCAAAAGTTTTTTTAGAAATAAAAAAAGAGATTGGAAGCTCTCCAATCTCATTAGGTGTCAGAATAACAAATTGTTCTGTTACTCTTCTGTCCTTTTGCCTGAGATTGTGAATCCTTCGGCGCCGCAATATGCGGTCTCTCCAGAAGCTGCTCCAGTTATAGTGTTACCCATAACCTTCATTGCTTGCTCATTTAGTTGTGTTAAATAATTTAGATGGACAATGTATGGAAAACCAAACCATTTTCACCATTAACCACTCTATAATGAAATAATTTAACAGTGTTTCCCGTTTTGGTCAACCAAAAAAATTATTAAATGCCAGGCACCATCCAGAAACTGGATGGTGCCTGGCACCTGACAATTATTTGGATGGTACATGGGGGGATTTCTTGTTTTAATTAAAATGAGGAGTTTTTTTGCAACTATTTTGGAAGTAGTTGCATCTATATAGTACATGTTCGGTTGAGAAGGAGGTGAGCTGGCTTGGGGCTTGTGGACCGGTTAATGCGGAAAGAAGAATCAGCTCTAGTGGAACTGATGAATACATACGGGATTATTTGCTCCGTACGGCTATTTTACTTATCAAGGACGAACAAGGAGCGGAGGAAGCCGTGCAGGATACGTTTATAAGCGGTTATGACAAAATAAATCAGCTCACAGACCATGTAAAGTTAAAAAGCTGGCTGACTTCTATTCTTATCAATCGTTGCCGATCGCATATGAGGAAGCCGAGTTGGAAAAGAATGGTTCCCCGTTTTGACCTAATCGAGCGTTATGAGGCCGATGAAAGTACATTGGATCCTGAAGATCATCTCATCCAGCTCCTAGAGAGTCAGGAATTGGCGGAAGCAATTCATCAGCTTGATTATAAGTACCGAGAAGCAATCACTCTATTTTATTTTAATGACATGAAAATAACTGAAATGGCCCTTTATTTAAAGGCGAATGAAAGCACTATTAAATCTCGATTGTTAAGGGGACGGTCCAAGTTAAAAGAGATTTTACTGAGAGGTGAAGACGATGAGACAGGAGAAAGAAGCAATAAAAAAACGGCTCAATGATGAGCTCCAGCATGTAAAGTTTACCCAGCATCAAGAGGTGTTGAACAGAACGCATCCAGTTTCTGCGAAAGAAAAGCTAGCTACTTTTTGGAATAAAGAAATCGAGATTCCATTGGTCCCTGTTTTTGCGATTTTCTCTCTCTTAATATTCTCTTGGGGGATGGGAATGGAACAGAAACAGCAAAACCACTCTATTAGCCGGCAGTTAGTCGAAGTTGGAGGCAACGTGTATTGGGAGGATGAACTGGAAAGGGTAGTGGTACTTCGTGAAAATTAGAATCAAATTAAAACACCTTGTCCTTACTATAATTGGCTTTCTCCTGTTAGTCCCTCTAACGTCTCTGTTAATTCTTCCTCAATTAGATTTGTTTTTAGGCGAAAAGCAGATGGCGGAGGGCGAAGCTGATGGCAAAGAGAAGGTTCTTCAGGCATTAGAAAGTCCTATCTTTCCTGAACAAAGGTGGAATCTTATCAGGCGGTATATGCTTGATGACGGGATTTCTAACCGTTTTGATGTCTATGTTGGACCATCTTCTACTCAGGTTAACAATCAATCTCTAGAAATGAGGTTTACGTGGGAAGAAAAGTTTCCTTATCTCCAAAGATATCTAGAAAGTGGACCGATTGATGGCTATCTAACAACAACAGCGAGACAGCTGTCCTTTTATTATCAAAGGGAAGATCAGTTAGAAAAAGCAGATGAAGCGTTGAGGCTGGCTTCAGAGCGGTATGCTGATAGTCAGTATAGTAGTAATAAGTTCGAGCTTGAGTCTGAACGAATAAAAATGTTCCTGAAGCATGCCGATGTTGAAAAGGCACGCTCTCTCATCGATAAGGCGAAAGAAAAGTTGACTCAAGAGGACTTCCATCAAATTGGAGCTTTAGCCAGTTTGGAAGCAGAAGTGGTCATTCATGAAAGAGGCCTAGATGAAGCGCTGGATTTTACCGAAAAAGAACTAGAGATATACCAGCAAAAATATGCGGATGAACAGCGACAATTTCCTGACCATCTTGAAGGCCGTCCGGTTGCTTTGGAACAGCTTGAGTCACTAAAACAGCATTTAGAGAGTGCGGTTCATCAGAACTCTCGTGGGAACACGACTGTGAAAGGAAAGGTTATCCGGAGTGATGGGAAACCAGTAGCTAATGCCGGAGTGTTTTTAAGGGAAGAACATAGCGTCCATCATAGTGTTTTTGAAGATGAACCCTATCAGTTAGTGACAGACAAAGAAGGGAATTTTGAATTCAGTCGTGTGATTCCAGGGAGTTATCAACTTTATTTAGGTCTTAATTTTGATCAAATCGATGGCTGGACTTGGCCTGTGCAATATGATGAGTGGGTGGAAATTGACGGTCAAGAGAGCGAAACTTTGGAGGTAACGCTTCATCCCTTACTAGAGCTTCATGGCCCAGTCAATCAGGAGACTGTGACAACAGAGGAAGTGAAGTTTGCCTGGGAGGAAGTAGAAGGGGCCGCCTCTTATGATATCCATTTAAGTGTTAATCTTGAATCTGGTTCTATTGGAACTACTTTTAAGGAAAATGTAAAGGGGAATCAGTTGACTGTCTCGGTTGAGGAACTGTATGACCAACCAGTTGGGATTGTGTTTGAAGATACCGAAGATTGGTCGAGTGTTGATCCGGTTTCGATACTGGCCTTTACGAATACGGAGAACCGTTTTTCATGGGCAGTTAGAGCTTTTGATAAAAACGGTGAGATGATTACACAAAGCAATGGCTATCGTCTCGATGAGGAGACAATTGGTAACCTACCGTTCTTTTATTTAAAAGAACGTGAGCTGTCGGAAGCTGATCAATTGTTTTTGGATAAAAAAGTAGAGCAGGCCTATCAGCAATATAAAGAAGACTATGAAAACGACCCAAATGATCGGCATAGCTTAAGGATGATTATCCGTTTAATTGGAGCAGAGGCAAGTCAAAGTGGTCATACTAGAGATGAAGTGGCTTTGCCATACATGATAAAGTGGGCTGAGAAATCTAAATCACCTGAAGTGGCCTTTGATTTGGCCCAGCATTACTATGAAAAGCGAGCGTGGAAGGAGTATCTATATTGGTACAATCGCTACGTTGAATTAAACGGTGGTCGTTCATCTGACTATGTTCTTGGTGTCCATGCGACCGCGTTAATGAAACAGGGGAGCCTTGCCCAGGCAAAGCAAGCTTTTAATGAGTCATTGGAAAATGACGGTGGCAACAGGTTTATCGG
Source organism: Mesobacillus persicus (assembly GCF_900109925.1). GTDB lineage: Bacteria > Bacillota > Bacilli > Bacillales > Cytobacillaceae > Mesobacillus_B > Mesobacillus_B persicus. Next base: position 148,279 of record NZ_FOBW01000007.1, read on the forward strand.
GAGCTTGTTAGCGCTAGAACTGTATGATGGTGAATCGTTCGAAGTGGTCGGGAAGCTAGCGGGAAAGTACCCTGAGCGTGTATCTAGCTCGGGGAATACGGATTGGCAAGGGATTATTCAAGAAATGAGCATCGAGGAAAGAAAATTTGATGACTATGAAAAGGAAATTCAACAAGTGTTGAAGCTATATTTTGACGATGACCATGACCGACTAAATAAATGGCTTGAAACAACCAATAAACCTCAACTAAAGCAATTTCTCATGGCTCTAAAAGAAACACGATAAAAGCGGCGAAAGCCGCTTTTCTTTTACAAAAAACTGAATGGTAATTTCCTGGGTGGTGCCTGGCACCACCCAGGAAATTACCAATATTAAATTAACATTTGACCTTTACGTAGCGTTAAGGTGTATGCTCGGTTTAGGAGGTGGGCTGATGGAATATACGATCCAGAGTTTAGCAAGTTTGGCGGGTGTAAGTACACGAACGTTAAGGTATTATGATGAAATTGGTCTTCTTCCACCGGCACGAATCAATTCATCTGGATATAGGATTTATGGTCAAGCAGAAGTAAACCAACTCCAGCAAATCCTTTTTTACCGGGAGCTTGGCGTTCGTTTGGATAAGATTACGGAGCTGATGACAGCACCTTCGTTTGATGTGGGCAAAGCGCTAGAAGACCACCGCGAAAAGCTTATCGAAAAACGCGACCGGTTAAACCTATTAATTGCCAATGTAGAAAAATCACTAGCATTAACAGAGGGGAGAACAAAAATGTCTGATAAAGAGAAGTTTAACGGATTTAAGAAAAAATTAATCGAGGACAATGAAAAAGTATATGGGCAGGAAGTCCGTGGAAAGTATGGGGACGAGGCGGTTAACCAATCCAATGCTAAACTTTTAAATATGAGTCAGGAAGACTACGAAAAAGTAACAAAACTAGAGCAAGATATCCGCACAGCCTTAGCCGAGTCTTTTCTCACAGGAGATCCAGAGAGTGAACTGGCCCAAAAAGCAGCAGATTTGCATAAACAGTGGATCTCCTATTATTGGCCGCAGTATAGCAAAGAAGCTCATGCGGGGCTTGCGCAAATGTACGTGGCTGATGAAAGATTCACAGCTTATTACGACAAAGAACAGGTAGGTACAGCAGAGTTCTTGAGAGACGCAATTCTTATTTATACAAAATAATAGGTGAACTTTAGAAAAAACTCCTAAAAATTAGGTTATCGGGCATACTACCAACCTAATATGAGGAGTCTTTTTTTGAGTTTCTTCAGTAAATTTTGATTATATCGATAGGAATTATTAAAATAGATTTATCACGGAATTAAGTTAGGACATGCCAATAATGAGGAGGAGCTAAATGGCAAAACGGGAATTATTTTGGGGGATCATGAGCATTTTAGTTATTTTAAGTGCTTATTTTATTCCCTATACAGTTTTAACGGGCGTTGAAAGGTGGTATGGGAGTTTTCTCCTTTGGATTTTGGTTGGGGTTGTGGTGATTATCATTAATTTATTCATCACAAGGAATTGGAGGTCTTAGTTTGAGCAATAGTTTTATCTGGTGGGGTATTGTTATTTATATTATTGTTTCTTTATATATTGCTTATTTGTCCAGAAGTGGCAAAGAGACAAGCATGTCAGGCTACTTCCTTGGCAACCGGAAAATGAATGGGTTTGTTTCGGCCTTGAGCTATAGTGCGACAACCTACAGCGCTTTTATGATGGTCGGTTTAGCAGGTTTAACCTATCGAGGCGGCGTTGGTGCCTTAGGGTTTGAAATTATTTATTTTGCCGGCGTCACGCTGGTTGCCTTTTTTGGACCAAGGTTTTGGTTAGTTGGAAATAAATATGGCTATGTAACTCCAGTCGAAATGTTGGGGGACCGCTATAATCATAAGTTGGTATCGGTGGTCATTGCTTTAGCGAGCTGCATATTTTTAATCCCCTATAGTGCGGTTCAGTTGGCTGGGGTTGGATATTTGGTTGAGGGAATGACAAACGGGGGAATTTCCTTCACAACTGGTGTAGTCATTGCAACCGTTTTAGCCATTGTATTTTCTTTTATCGCCGGAATACGGTCCGTTATGTGGACGGATTCGTTACAAGCTTTGTTAATGATTGTTGCCTCCACTATTGTTGTTTTACTTCTAATCCAAGGTTTGGGTGGATTTCGTGAGTTTTTTGGCACGTTGGAAGCAAACCATCCTGAGACATTAACGGTGCCAGGAAATGGCTTCTGGAGCTTTGCTACGTTTTTATCCATGACAGTTCCATGGTTGTTCTTTAGTCTTTCCAACCCACAAGTTAGCCAGAGGATGTTTATGCCTTCCTCATTAAAAAGCTTAAGGACAATGTTATTAGGATTTTTAGGATTTGGTCTTGTTTATACGTTAGTTTCTGTTTTATGGGGATATTCGGCCATCATCATGTTCCCAGGTTTGGAAAATGCGGATAAAGCTACACCGAGCTTATTATCTTCTGAACTAGTTCCACCTGTCCTTGGGCTTATCGTCATGGTCGCGATTATTGCCGCAGCTATCTCTACAATTGATTCAATTATGCTAACACTTGCATCGTTGTTTGCAAGAGATGTTTATGGCAACTTACGTAAAGGGGTAGACGAGCGTCGCCAATTAGCCATTGGAAAAATCGTTATGCCAATCATTGCAATCATGGCTTTTGCCTTTGCTGAATTGCAATTGGATCTTATTGCGGTGTTATCAGTCGCTTCTTCCGCAGGACTCGCCGTATCCGTGCCCGCCATCATCGGTGCATTTTTTTGGAAAAAGGGAACAGCTGCTGGGGTGATTGCTAGTGTCTCAATTAGTGGAATCCTTGTGCTTATTCTAGAAATGACCGCAGTAAAACCGTTCGGCTTAGGTTCTGGTGTTTGGGGACTAGCTTCATCAACTGTCTTATTTATCGTTGTTAGCCTGCTTACGAAAGCACCTACAGAAAAAGCAACGGAATTTATTGATTATGTGAATTCAGAGTTGAAACAAAAACTATCACCTAATAAATCTTAAGGTGGTCTAACAAAGTAAAAACCTAGCTTGTAAAAAAACGGCAACCGCCCTTGATGGGAAGGTTGCCGTTTTCATTAAACAGCTCTAACGTATGCGATTTCTTTGAATTTTTCTGTTGCAGCCTTTACATCTACGACAAAACCAAGTTCTGTCAGAGTTTCTCCAATTAGAACAATCGCCTTTTCTAACATATCTTCCGTGGTATTGCCCATATGGCCAATACGGAATGCTTTACCGGCTAAATGAGCCAACGCTCCCGCAACAATCAATCCTTTTTGCGCAAGGGCAGTACGGAAAGCAACATCGTCTAATCCTTCTGGGTAAAGGATGCAACTAAGTGTTGCTGCTGCAGCATTTTCCTCAGCGAGGGCATTCATCCCGTAAACAGCCAAGGCAGCCCTTACCGCTTTTCCGTAGGCAGCATGCCGTTGATAACGGTTCTCCATTCCTTCTTCGAGTACAAGCCTCATCCCTTCATTGTATGCGTAGACAAGGTTTACTGGTGGAGTGGCAAAGTACTTCTGTGGGTCATGCATAATCGGGATCCAGTTATAAATATCTGTGTAGTAAGCTGGTACTCGACCTAATTGTTCACGAGCAACTAGTGCCGTTTGGTTAAAGGCAACAATTGCTAGGCCTGGAGGAACGCCAATCGCTTTTTGTGAACCTGTTAAAAGTACATCAATTTTGGCATTAGCCGCACCGTAACTTTTACTCATATCTTCCTCCATTGCAGCGGTCGCACAAACGCCATCAAGAATAACAAGAGCACCATGTTTTTTTATGATTGGAATAAGGGCATCCAAATCAGCAGCGACTCCAGTAGAGGTGTCTGCGTGGGTAATGGTGACGGCTTTAAAACTTCCTCCCGCAAGAATGCTTTCAACATCAAGTGGCTGAACTTGTTTCCCCCATTCAGATTGGACAACTTCTACCTCATACCCAAAAGCTTCCCCTAATTTGATGAAGCGATCACCAAAATAGCCTTGGCTAATAACCAAAACCTTTTCACCTGGTGCAACGGTATTAATTAAAGCCATTTCCATTGCCAGTGTTCCTGACCCAGAAATAACAAAGACTTCGCCATCGGTCTTTAACATTTCCCTTGTCTTTTCAATTGAACTACGATAAATCGCCGCAAACCTTGCATCCGTGTGGCTACGGGTTTCCTGTCCAAGAGCATCGTAGATTGAATCGACCACAGGTGTTGGTCCAGGTATAAGCAACATTTCCTCATTACGCAAAGCCATCCATCCCCTTAGTGTTTATAAAGTAATTAAACAATTCTATCTTCTATTTTACAGATAAAAAAACCTTTAAACTGTACTTTATTTGTAAACTTTATTACATTATCTACTATTAGATCAGGAGAGCAAAACAGTTTACACATTAAACCCGGATGGTAAAAACCTGGAAGGTGCCTGGCACCTTCCAGGTTTTTACCATCCGGTGATGCCACCAGTGACCCCATCCAAAATTCCAACCCACAGGAGGGACTCTTATTTAGGCTTTCACATGTTCTGGGCCTTTGCCATATCCTTTAAGGAGAACCTATCTATCCGCCGATGCATAATAATTAGCATAGGAGTCATGTTCCTCTACTGGGTTAAGCTATAGGTAACACAGTTTTCCAGTTGACGGGATATCATTCCTCATGTATGATAATCCTGTTTTACATGAAATTAAAGAGAAAGGTGGGTAGGAGTCAAATACGAAAAGGAAGGTTCATTTAAAGCGCCAGGGCTAATTCTGTCCGAACAAGAGAATTAGTTGACGAGGTGGAGGTTTATCGAGTTTTCGGCGGATGCCTCCCGGCTGAATAGCACAGCCGTGATTCCTGCTTTAAAACATTAGGGTAACTTAATGCACAAAGAGAAGGGAATGCTAAAATCTAAAACGGTTGGAGAAAGTATCTGACCTTTATTTAACCAGAGATAAGGGGGCAGGGAGCCCCCGAGGCTTCTTGCCCTCTATCGTCTAAGGAGGAAAAGAAGTATGTGTGGTATTGTTGGATATATTGGATATAATGATTCGAAAGAAATTTTATTAAAAGGCTTAGAGAAGCTGGAATACCGTGGATATGATTCAGCAGGGATTGCTGTCATCAATAACGATGGCGTTCGTATCTTTAAGGAAAAAGGTCGGATTGCTGACCTAAGAGAAGCGGTTGATAACAACGTTGAGGCAAACACAGGGATTGGCCATACACGTTGGGCAACTCACGGAGTTCCAAGCAAAACGAACTCTCATCCACATCAAAGTGATTCTGCAAGATTCACCCTTGTTCATAATGGGGTTATTGAAAACTATGACCTCCTTAAGCGCGAGTATTTGCAAAAAGTTACCTTGAAAAGTGAAACTGATACAGAAGTCATCGTTCAATTGGTTGAACTATTTGTTAACGACGGTTTAACTGTTGAAGAAGCGTTCCGCAAAACGCTAACACTTTTACATGGATCATATGCACTTGCACTTATTGACGAACAAGACAAAGAAACCATTTATGTTGCGAAAAACAAAAGTCCGCTACTTGTCGGGTTAGGATTTGGCTTTAATGTTGTTGCAAGTGATGCAATGGCGATGCTCCAAGTAACAGATAAGTATGTAGAACTAATGGATAAAGAAATGGTTCTTGTCAAAAAGGATGAAGTAACGATTCAGAACCTTAACGGCGATGTCATCAACCGTGAACCTTATACAGCTGAACTTGATGCGAGTGATATTGAAAAAGGAACATACCCACACTATATGCTTAAGGAAATCGATGAGCAGCCAGCAGTTATGCGTAAAATCATTCAAAACTATCAAAACGATAGTGGTGAGCTTCAGATTGATCAGGATATTCTGTCTGCCATGAATGATTCTGACCGTATTTACATTATTGCTGCAGGTACTTCTTATCACGCAGGGTTAGTTGGGAAGCAGTTTCTTGAAAGAATGGCACAAATTCCAGTAGAAGTGCATATCTCTAGTGAGTTTGGCTACAATATGCCGCTACTATCGAAAAAACCATTATTCATTTTCATATCTCAAAGTGGAGAAACAGCTGATAGCCGTCAAGTTCTTGTTCAGATAAAAGAGATGGGCCATAAATCCCTGACAATCACAAATGTTCAAGGTTCAACATTGTCACGTGAAGCGGACTATACGTTGCTTCTTCATGCTGGACCTGAAATTGCCGTGGCATCAACGAAAGCTTATACAGCTCAGCTTGCTGTTTTAGCGATTTTAGCTGAAGTGACTGCGAAAAGCCGTGACATTGAAGTTCCATTTAGCCTTGTCCAAGAGCTAGGGATTGTTGCAAATGCAATGGAGGTTCTTCGTGATTCAAAAGAAGAGTTCGAAGCAATTGCTCGTGAGTATTTATCTGTAACAAGAAACTGTTTCTTTATTGGACGTGGAATTGACTTTTATGTCGGCTTAGAAGGTGCCTTGAAACTTAAGGAGATTTCCTATATTCAGGCTGAAGGTTTTGCTGGTGGCGAACTTAAGCACGGTACGATTGCCTTGATTGAAGAAGGTACACCTGTTATCGCGCTTGCAACTCAAAAATTTGTTAACTTAAGCATCCGTGGAAATGTCAAAGAAGTCGTCGCACGTGGGGCGAATCCATGCATCATTTCAATGGACGGCTTGAACACAGATGAAGATCGCTTTGTCATCCCAGAAGTACACGAATTATTAACACCTCTTATCTCTGTTGTTCCAATGCAGTTGATTTCTTATTACGCGGCACTGCACCGTGACTGTGATGTTGATAAACCAAGAAACTTGGCAAAATCCGTTACTGTCGAGTAATCATTAAACTTAAAATCCGAAGGTAACCTGAATTTTTTTCAGCCCTTCGGATTTTTTTTATTCCTATAAAAGTAATTTCTGTCAGTGCGAAATAAGTGGTAGTTTTTCCCCAGAGAAATTTGTCGATTTTTGTTGCAATTTTATTAGGAAAGTATTATTATGAGTTCATTGTCATTATATTGAAAAAATATTCTAGCAATTTTAAAAAGTAAAAAACAGAGGAAACACTAGTTGGAGGAAATAAAAAAATGAAAGAAAAATTATCCTTTTCATCATATGCTACGATAGGATTTATGTTATTTGCGTTATTTTTCGGAGCGGGAAATCTAATTTTCCCAGCACAATTAGGTCAAAATGCGGGAACCAATTTTTGGCCGGCAGTTACGGCTTTTTTAATCACAGGAGTTGGTTTGCCGTTACTTGGGATCTTGGCGATGAGTTTTTCAGGTAGTCGGGATTTACAGGAGCTTGCAGGTAGGGTACATCCTGCTTATGGTGTCTTTTTCACATCCCTTCTTTACCTAACGATTGGGCCATTCTTTGCAGCTCCTCGTACCGGTACAGTTGCATATGAAGTAGGAATTGCGCCATTTGTAAGTGAAGGATTCCAGCAAACGGGGCTAATTCTGTTTACGGTTCTGTTCTTTGCAGCTACACTTGTTTTTTCATTATATCCTGGACAGATTGTCAATACTGTGGGGAAATTTCTAGCTCCCGGGTTGGTAGGGTTGATTGCTATTCTTTTATTAGTTGTGATTTTCAAGCCAATGGGAGAGATTCAGGCTCCCCAAGAGGCCTACCAAAATGGAGCTTTTGTTAAAGGGTTTCTAGAGGGGTATAATACGATGGATGCATTGGCATCCCTAGTGTTTGGGATTATTGTCATTAAAGCCATCCGTGCGATGGGAGTCACCTCAAATAAGGGAATTCTAGTTTCAACGGCTAAATCTGGCGTTGTTGCAATTACCTTGTTAGGCGCGATTTATGTAGGAATTGCCTATTTAGGTGCGACAAGTGTAGATGTGGTTGGCATCGCTGCAACAGGTGGTCCCGTGTTAAGTAGCGCTGTCTCTTATTATTTTGGCACTATTGGGTCTGTTTTTTTAGCGGTAATGATTATCTTAGCTTGTTTAACAACAGCGATTGGTTTAATGATTTCTTGTGCTGAGTATTTCCATTCACTATTCCCAAGATTCAGTTATAAAACATTGGTTGTTTTGTTTACAGTCGTGACATTTGTGATTGCGAACTTTGGACTTGCCAATATTATTACGTTTTCAATCCCTGTATTAATGTTCTTGTATCCACTTGCAATCGTCTTAATGATTTTGGCTTTCATGTCTCCTTTGTTTGGTCATGCGCGCCTTGTCTATATTTCTACAATAGCGATTACCTTCTTAATCAGCATTTTTGATGGATTGAAGACATTCTGTAATTTACTTGAAATTAGTTATTATGGGTGGATGGTTCCAATTATCGATTTGTATGAACAAACCCTCCCATTTTATAATGAAGGGCTTGGATGGTTGCTACCAGCTTTGATCGTTATCATCTTAACAAGTGTGATTTCTAGAATCCAGCATGTTTCTACTGTGAAAGCCTAAGGACTATTGAATAGTAAAAAAGAGAGCGCTGATATAGAAGGCGCTCTCTTTTTATATATTAAAATCATAATCTATTTTTTACTCTGAAGTTTTTTTATTTCTTCTAAAATATACTTTACTCCAATCAATGTACACAGGATGACGGTGAAAATTAACGTAACGATTAGTGCATGTGTTTGCAGATGGTAAGAGCTATCTACAGATGAGTAGCCTAAATTGGATAGAATCGGTGAAACAATAAACAAACTACTAAAAAATAAAATGATTGTAGCTAAAATAGCTCCGCCAATTGTTTTCAATGTCTCACTCTCCATGGTGAAAATTAAATTTACCTCTGCCCGGGAAGTTTTTCCATTACAACGATTAGAAAGGTTGCAAACGGTCCTAGGAGCAAAGATAGTAAAAACCAGCTCATACCTGATCTATTTTTCCCCTGAGCCAGACCAGCGTTAATGAGGGCTAAGGTTCCCCACCCAACAAAATATCCATTGTCCATAGTAATCACCTTTTCTGATTTAGATTGTCCGGAGTAATTGTACAACCGTATCAATTTCTTGCTTCGTCGTATACCTCCCTAAACTAAACCGAATAGCCCCCATCCCGACGGATTCCTTTACTCCCATTGCTTTTAAGACAGGAGATAAGTTTACTTCGCCTGCATGACAAGCGGATCCAGTCGAGGCTGCGATTTGAGGGAGGGAGGTGAGGATGTCCTGCCCAATTCGATTTTCAAAATTTACATTTAGGGTATTCGGTAACCGATCTTCTGGATGCCCATTCAAAGAAAGACTAAGGTGGGGAAGTAGTTGTAATTGATGCCAGAAATCCTCTCTTAACTGTAGGATTTTTTCATTTTCTCTGTCACTGATAGCGGCTAATTCACAAGCACGACCTAACCCAACAACTTGTAAAACATTTTCCGTCCCGGCTCTTTTTCCACGTTCATGCCCTGCCCCGTGTATGAGTGGCTCGATTTCAATTCCTTCTCTAATATACAAGGCGCCAACACCCTTAGGTGCATAAACCTTATGACCAGCAATCGTTAAAAAATCAATATTTAGCGTATCCACATTTAAAGGAACCTTCCCAACGGATTGCGATGCATCCGTATGGAATAGGATACCGTGTTCCCTGGCAATCTTGCCAATTTCCTCTATCGGTTGGATCGTTCCGACCTCATTGTTTGAATGCATCACGGAAATTAAAATCGTCCTGTCCGTGAGGGCTTGCTCAATATCGAGGGGATTCACTTTGCCGTATTCATCTACATTAACGTAGGTGATTTTCGCCCCATGGTTCTCAAGGTACTTACAGGGGTTCAAAATGGCGGGGTGTTCAATTTTGGTCGTGATGATATGATTCCCTTTTTCTCTGTAACTCTGAAAGACCCCTTTAAGAACATGGTTATTAGATTCACTTCCACCGCTGGTAAAAATCACTTCGTTTGTTGAACAATTAAGAAGCGAAGCAACTTGTGATCTCGCTTGCTCAACAGCCTCTTTACCATGAATGCCGGCAAAGTGAAGGGCAGATGGATTTCCATAATATTGTTCTAAATAGGGTAGCATTGCTTCCTTAACCTCCGGAGCAATTGGCGTGCTTGCATTATAGTCTAAGTATATTTGTTGCACGGATATCCTCCTATCATCTCAAAAACCTAGTTGATATATCTCTCTAAATCTATTAATTCTACTGTAACATCCTTCTGGTCTTCTATAAAACGATTTTCAATGTATCTAATTTGTTCAATTGGAAAAGGGCGGTGTACAACGGAGAACAGTAGAGAAAAAATAAAGGACACAGAAGAAATATATTCTCTCCTGTGTCCTTATAAGTTTGTGGAAATAGTGTTTTTTCTAGATAAAGGTTTCTTTAAACTGTATTGGCCCCACCTACGCCAAATACCATGATGACCACGCATGCCATCCGCCTGCTTTCATTATAAATGGAAACGCTTACATTGTTCAATAAAAACCTTACGACATTTTTCGAGGTTAACAACTTGTATATACATAAAAAGAATTACTAACTGTTAATATCGGATTAAAAGGGAGGCTTATTTTTACCCCCCTGAATAACTATAGGCTAATGGTGTATTTAACCCATAAGATTTTCCAAGTCGATAATAGTGATCAACAATTGAACGGTTTAGGTCTTTGAATTTTTCTGGAACCGGGGGAAGTTTATCAGCTTCTGATTGCTGCCACACCGACTGGCCAGGCGCTACAAATCGGTTATCGGCTATTTTGACCCCATTTGTGACGGTTGCACCATGCATAACGACGCAGTCTCTTCCAATTACAGCATCATAGATATTCGCATGCTGCCCAATAAACGTGTTTTTACCGATAAATAACGGTCCGTGTACAGCAGCATGATGAAGGACGCTGTTCATGCCCTCTAGAAATACGCCCCATTTTTGATTATTTACAACCACGTGCTCTCTACCTGGATGAACATGCATTAAGACATAATCCTGTATATTCGTATATGGGCCAACATAATAAGGATGACCAGAATCAGCACGCAGCAAATTTTTAAAGCCAATATAAACGTCATCGGCAATGGTAATGTCCCCAATAATCATTGAATCGGTTCCGATCACTGCCTTTCGGCTTATCTTTGGATAACTAACACTCGTTACCTCGGCAACAGGTGGATTCTGATAAACAATCGGATATGGATATGGAACCATCTAAACAGTCTCCTCTCTTTTTCCAATCTATAAATAGACTATGAGGTGAAAATACAAAGCAGACGTAATTTTGACCGACATTAGAAACCTTCTTGACAGGGATGAAATACACTTGAAAATTTCAGAGTGGAGAGACTGGGCGCCCGAGATCTTAGTGATATTAAATGATTACAGAATTTCCCGAACGCGAAAGCCCACTTCTTCAGGGTGTGGGAGTATGAGAGAAGTAACTGCTTATAGCTCCAAAGACGGTATTATCAATACCTTACCTTATTGTAGGAAATTAAAATACAATTATATTGAAGTGGAAATGAACCGTACGCTTTCTAAGTGGCAATGGTAGGATATAAGCTAATAAATAATTAACTTCCACCTAAAGTAGGTTGAGCCTCTATATAATAGGTCCAATTTAATCAAACGTTTGATTAATATCGATATCCTTCTTTTAACCATTGCACTGAGTATTTGTACTTTATTTTAGGGGTTTCAATAGATGATGTTATACAACTATAACGAAGTGAAGAATATAGTCCGGAATAATAAGGGAGGTAATGTGTAGATAGCTTTATTTGTTCAGGGTGTCACAATATCGATACATATTCCTTCTCACTTTAGGTCTAAAATAAAGGATATGTTTCATTTACTTTTTTGGGAAGAAGGAATTTCGATTGGTTAGCTCCTTATTAGAAGATCAGTTATTATTATTGTTTATTATTTTATTTATCGGATCCATTGTTGGGAAAGCGAGCATAAAAGGTCTTAGTTTAGGATCTTCTGGTGTGCTACTCGTTGCCATGGTATTTGGTCATTTTGGATTTCAGATTTCGAGTACTGTTCAGCAATTAGGTTTAAGTTTATTTATTGTCGCAGTAGGCCTACAGGCGGGGCCACGTTTTTTTCGGATGATGCGCTCAAGTGGGATTATCTTTGGAATTATTGGATTACTTATTGTGCTGATAGCCGCTATTGTAACGGTGATTGTAGCTAAATTGTTTCATTTTTCTCCAGCGTTAAGTATTGGACTAATGACAGGAGCACTTACGAGTACACCAGGGTTAGCGGCAGCACTACAGGCAACGAACGATCCCTTAGCATCAGTTGGATACGGAATCGCCTATCCGTTTGGTGTCATTGCAGTCGTGTTATTTGTTCAACTTTTACCTAGGGTTTTAAAGGTTGATTTGGAGAAGGATCTAAAAGAGTCTACAGGTCCTGTGCGAAATGAAGAGTCACCAGAATTAATGACGATTGAGGTTACGAATCCTGCTGTTAACAAAAGGACACTGGATGAATTAAAGTTTCATCGGTACAACTCTGTTGTTATTAGCCGGGTCATTAGAGGGAATAGAAATATAATCGCTTTGAACGATACCGTTATTTTAAAAGGAGATTGCCTTGTAGCAGTTGGATTACGGGAGGGGTTAGAGCAACTTTGCAGAGATGTTGGGGTGAAAGTCGAAGCGAATCTCGTTAATTCAGATCACGTCGAGTTGCGGAAAGTGGTCGTGGCCTCCGAAGAAATGATCGGCAAAACGTTAAAGGACATCGGTTTAAGAAAAAATCACGGTGTGACTGTCACGAGAATTGAACGTGGGGGATTTGAGTTCAATCAAAACCGAAAGTGGCGGTTGGAACGAGGAGATGTCCTTACGCTAGTTAGTAGTGAGGATCGCTTAGATGAGGTAGAGACATTATTTAGTAGAAATCATCTAACCGTAACCAATGTTCATCTTTTATCCTTAAGCTTTATTCTGATGATTGGGATTTTATTTGGGATGATTCCTATTCACTTACCTGGGTTAGGGACCATTACCTTTGGGGTTGCTGGGGGTCCCTTGTTTATGGCGTTAATTATTGGCCACTTTGGGAAAGTTGGGCCAATTCAAGCAAGATATTATCAACCTTCCACACGGGTCATCCAAGATATTGGTCTTGTGCTATTCCTGGCTGGCGCTGGGACCACTGCTGGTCAGGGGATAGTCGATGTTGTGAAAGCAGAAGGGTTGGGACTTGTTTTTGGAGGCACATTAATTACGATGGCACCAATTTTTGCGGGATATTTCATCGCAAAGAAATGGTTTAAACTAAGTGTTTTACACTCACTCGGTGCACTTTGTGGAGGAATGACGAGCACGCCTGGCCTAGGTTCAGTAAATCAACTCATTCATTCAGAAGAACCTGCAATCGCCTACGCAGCAGCCTATCCCTTTGCACTAATTTTTGTAGCGATAACCTCGCAATTACTAATCTTTTTCCTATAAGAACTCTCGGAAAGGCCCACTAGGAGTGGGCCTTTCGTTCATCCATATTCTGGATGGTGCCTGGCACCTTACAATTGGGTATAATCCTATCAAAATAACTTTTAATCATAAGCCAGCGGGCAGGATAGGTCGTGATAAAATCATCGAGTACCTCATTAGAGTAAAAGCAAAAACAATCTAGTTGAATATTCGTTGCCTTTAAATCATATAAAAGTGCATGTAAAATCGTATAATGAGTATTTAGTTGATACGGATTTAATTTAACAGGCTGAATTTCATTACTTTCTATACAAGTTAACAGTGATTGTTCTTGAAGTTGATAACTTTCTGCTTTTGAAAGCCCATTAATTTCAATTTGGTCATTGATAAAATAGATCCCGCGCATGGTTTCTACCTCCCCTTAATGCTTTTATTACCTTTATTTCCAATCTGATTCCCTTTAATAAGTGGATTGTCCGGTAAGCCAACACCCGCCCCATAAAAAAACCAAGTAGACATGTCTACTTGGATACAATTTACTTAGTTATTGTAATTGCTTGTCCGCCCAGTTGCTCCCATCCTGCAATAAACGGTTTCTTTCGTAATTTTCGATTTTTTGAATGCAGTGGATCATTTACGTAAACAGAGTCCTTATCATACCCTGTAACCAAGACGGAATGCATATTATATGTGATTTTCAGAGGCCCACTGCTTGTTTTCCACGTTTGCCACTCACCCTCAGGAACGACATCGTAGGTACTTGTAACAATGACCCATACTGGTCGTTTTTGATCCAGATGGGCAATAACCTCACTAAAATCCTTTCCAGTAAAATCGACCACCTTACCAGGTACATACGCTTCAGCTAAATTCTTGATTGGTCCGTGGTATACACCTATTCCAGGTTTCCCCATGGTCCGCATATTTCCAACAAAGCCATCGTTTAAATTCCCTCGAACTCCATTTTCTTCAAACGGAACTTTTGCGACCTTATTAGCCAGTGTCATCTTATCTACAGAAACACCAGCATGATTCAATAACATCGCCAAGCTTGTTACCTCACAGCCTCTAGGCAATTCAGGTTTTTGCTTTATAAAGGGAGCGTCAATAAGAATCTTCTGCTCTCGGTTCTTTTCTGTTGTAGGCGAAGCATTATTTTCAGTTTTATTCTCAACTTGAACGATTGAACTTTTGTTTTCTTTACCCTTTTTTCCCTCTTGAATTTTTACGTTTTCTTCTTTAGAACTCTCCAACCTAATTTTAGGCTGTTCATCAATACTTCTATCCGATTTTGATGATTGAGCTGTCGGGTCTGTTCCACAACCTGCCATAAGGATCAAAGTTAGAGTCCATTTTAAAGGAGTTGTCTTTGACCATCTAAGCGGAATACTAAGCATTTTTTTAGAACGCATTTAGTCAACTCCTAATGAAAGGTGTATGTTTGGTTTTCCCCATTGTTCTTTATGATATCTTAGAGGCTTTGAGCCAATTTTGGTGAGTAGTTGGAAGAATGGGAACCTGTTTCTTCAAGTTTCTCTTGCAGCATTCATCCTTCCGGTGTATGTTTGATATTTGGGAGAACTGTTCCCGCAAAAGTCTTGTCAGGAGACATTTCTAGGTTTTTGTTTTCATACCGTTAAAGGTAGAGAATCCACTAATTGAATGGTAAGGTAAAGCGAATATCAAAAATAGTTAACACAATAACGTTTGATGTAAAATAAAATATATAAAGGAAAAAAGGAGCATTCATATGAAGTATCGTTCAGCTTTTGATATCATTGGTCCGGTGATGATTGGACCATCCAGTTCCCATACCGCTGGTGCAGCAAGGATTGGAAGAGTAGCTCGTACTTTATTTGAAAAACAGCCTAAAAGGGTAGTCATATCACTATACGGCTCCTTTGCGAGTACCTATAAAGGTCATGGGACGGATTTGGCACTTGTAGCAGGTCTGTTAGATTTCGATACATTCGATGAGCGCATAAGGAATTCGCTGCAAATCGCCGAAAAGGCTGGCATGGAAGTGTTTTTTCAAACTGAAGAAGCAGTACCAGAACATCCTAATACGGTGAAAATAAATATGTTCGATGATAACGAAAATGAAATGGAAGTCATCGGAATCTCTATCGGTGGCGGGACAATTGAAATTACAGAAATCAATTCGTTTAAATTGAAGTTATCAGGTGACCCAGCCATTCTAGTCATTCATCGTGACCGTTTTGGGATTATATCTTCGGTTACATCCGTGTTGTCAACATATGAAATCAATATCGGTCACATGGAAGTTGCTCGTAAGGAAAAAGGAGAAATGGCAATTATGGTCATAGAGGTTGACCAGAAGATAGAAGACAAGGTTATTGATGAATTAAGAAGTCTCTCCAATGTATCAAGAGTCATCCGGATGGTCGAGTAGACAGAGAGAGTAAATTAGGTTTAGGGAGTAAACGTGAAAAGCGATTAGATAAACGAAGGAAATACGAAGCATCAGGAGGACAAGCAATGTTTCGAAATGTAGCAGAACTTGTTGCGTTGGCAGAACAACATCAAGTGAAAATCGCCGAGATTATGATCCGGCAAGAAATAGAAGTTTCAGGTCTGACTCGAGAAGAGATTCTTGCAAAGATGGACACTAATCTAACCGTAATGGAACAAGCCGTGGAACGGGGCCTAGGTGGAGTAAAGTCTCAAACTGGCCTAACCGGTGGGGATGCGGTATTGCTGCAAAACTATATTAACAGTGGGAAATCATTAACTGGCCCATTGCTATTGGACGCTGTTAGCAAGGCAATGGGTACCAATGAAGTAAATGCGGCAATGGGCATTATCTGTGCAACTCCGACGGCGGGGTCTGCGGGAGTGGTACCTGGTACCTTATTCGCAGTGAAAAACCAGTTAAATCCAACAAGAGAAGAAATGATTGAATTTTTATTTACCGCAGCAGCTTTTGGCTTTGTTATTGCTAATAATGCATCGATTTCAGGGGCAGCTGGTGGATGTCAAGCGGAAGTGGGATCTGCAGCCGGCATGGCAGCGGCGGCGATTGTAGAAATGGCAGGTGGCACACCACAGCAGAGTGCAGAAGCGATGGCAATCACACTGAAAAATATGCTTGGCCTAGTTTGTGACCCGGTAGCTGGACTGGTTGAAGTACCGTGTGTAAAGCGGAATGCAATGGGAGCCTCCAATGCATTAACAGCTGCTGATATGGCTCTAGCTGGGATAACGAGCAGGATTCCGTGTGATGAAGTCATTGGTGCCATGTATGCAATCGGACAGTCAATGCCATCAGCTTTAAGAGAAACGGCTGAGGGGGGACTTGCAGCAACGCCAACTGGGCGAAGACTTGCAGCAGAAATTTTTGGAAAACCGAAGACGAAATTGAAGGATTATCTGGTATAATAAATGATAGAAAGCACACCAAAGAACTTCACGTTCAGTTGGTGTGCTTTTTTTTAACGAGAACGTCCATGCTCCATAAAGGCGATACGTCTTAGGGTTGAACTGCTAAAATCTGTAGAACTTCTTTGCTTACTTTGAGGTGCCATTAGATCCTGCATCAGACTATTGTTCCTTTTTGTTCCTAGGTCATCTTTCATCATCGATTTCCCCCTCTAAAGAATATTCTTCCCAACATAAAGAATCATCATCAAGAAATTAGTTTAAATTATGATAAAACATTAGATTTTTGTGATACTAAAATGAAAAGAGCTTAAATGGTGCGTTAGGATTGGACTTTGGAAGGAGATTATCGAAATGAGCGAGTTTTTTAGGAAACCCTCGGGAGAAGTGTTGAAAGAGCTAAATACAACTGATAAGGGCTTAACTACCGAGGAAGTTGATAAAAGGCTAGAACAATTTGGCTACAATGAATTGGCAGAGGGAAAGCGCAAAACAACATTTCAAGTGTTTATTGAGCAGTTTAAAGATTTTTTGGTGATTATTCTAATAGTTGCTGCGCTCATCTCCGCCTTTTTAGGTAAGCTAGAGAGCACGATTGTTATCATGGTAGTTGTTTTACTAAATGCAATATTAGGAACGGTGCAGCATCGTAAGGCGGAACAGAGTTTAAACAGTCTTAAGGCTCTCTCCTCGCCAACAGCAAAGGTATTGAGAAATGGAGAAAAGGTAGAAATTCCTTCGAGAGAAGTGGTCGTGGGAGACATCTTGTTCCTAGATGCAGGAGATTTTGTAAGTGCAGATGGGAGAATACTTGAAAATCATAGCTTACAAATTAATGAAAGCTCCTTAACTGGGGAGTCTTTAAGTGTTTTAAAAGAAGTTGACCCAATTGATAAAGATGATGTACCAATTGGTGATAAAAAGAATATGGTTTTCTCCGGGAGCTTTGCCACATATGGTAGAGGGGTTGTGGTCGTCACCAATACCGGGATGAGTACCGAAATTGGAAAAATCGCCAACCTTCTTGAATCGGCTGCTGAAAAGAAGACTCCTCTTCAAGCTAGCTTAGATCATTTTGGAAAACGGTTAGCCATTGGAATTATTGCTGTAGCCCTCATCATCTTTGGTCTCGATTTATTCCGTGGAAATGAAATCGTCGAATCCTTCATGTTTGCCGTAGCCCTTGCGGTGGCTGCGATTCCTGAAGCATTAAGCTCGATTGTTACGATTGTTCTAGCGTTTGGGACTCAGAAGATGGCAAAAGAAAATGCAATAGTCAGGAAGCTTCATGCCGTTGAGAGCCTTGGAAGTATTTCGGTCATTTGTTCAGATAAAACAGGTACACTTACCCAAAATAAAATGACCGTTCAAAAGGTTTATGTAGACAATAAGGTAGTTGAGCAAGAACAATTAAACCTAGAAAACCCAATTGAAAAGCAAATTGTTTTAATGGGGCTCTTATGTAATGACTCAGTGACCACAGAGAAAAAAGAAATTGGTGACCCGACTGAAATTGCCCTTGTTAACTTTGGTGAAACGTATCAACTTGACGAACTGAAGGTCAGAGAGGAATATCCACGGTTGCAAGAACTACCATTTGACTCTGATCGAAAACTGATGAGTACAGTCAATAAGTATGAAGGCAAGAATTATATGTTAACAAAAGGGGCATTGGACGTCCTTTTATCTAGAATCGTAAAAATCGAAACATCTAAAGGTGTAGAGAATTTTACGGATGAACATAAAAAGGAAATTGAAAAAACAAATCACGACTTCTCGATGAACGGCTTACGTGTGCTCGGCTTTGCATACAAAGAGCTGAAAGAAGGGCAAGAAATCGATTTTAAAGACGAAAATGATTTAACCTTTGTCGGCTTGGTTTCAATGATGGACCCACCAAGAACAGAATCGTATGAAGCAGTAGCAGCTTGTATTGAAGCTGGAATTAAGCCAGTAATGATTACAGGTGACCATAAAATTACGGCCTCTGCAATTGCGAAGGACATTGGTATCTTAAAGAATGAGTCGGAAGCCATAGAGGGCTCTGAAATTGAAAAATGGTCCGATGATATGCTCAAGGAAAAAGTCGCCGATCTTTCTGTGTTTGCACGGGTTTCCCCAGAGCATAAGATTAGGATTGTTAGAGCATGGCAGGAGAATGGAAATGTTGTCGCAATGACAGGGGATGGTGTCAATGATGGACCAGCCTTGAAACAGGCAGACATCGGTGTCGCTATGGGAATTACGGGTACAGAGGTAGCGAAGGAAGCATCCTCAATGGTCCTTACCGATGATAACTTTTCCACCATCGTGAAGGCAATCTCAAATGGTCGAAGCATCTATGCTAATATCCAAAATGCCATCCGTTTCCTTTTATCAGGAAATACTGGTGCAGTATTAACCGTTATTTATGCATCAATTCTAGCTCTTCCAGTGCCATTCGCTGCAGTCCATCTACTATTCATTAACCTAGTTACTGACAGTCTTCCAGCGATTGCCATTGGACTTGAGCCTCATAACGAAAATATTATGAAGGAAAAGCCTAGGGATATTGATGTTCCTTTATTGAACAAGTCGTTTACTCGTCGGGTTCTTGTAGAGGGGATAATCATCGCTATCTCTACGTTGGTTGCCTTTCATATTGGTTTATCTACTGGAGATCCCTTAATTGCCAGTACAATGGCATTCGCTACTCTATGTTTAGCAAGGCTATTTCATGGTTTCAATGCTAGAAGTAACTACTCGATATTTAAAATTGGACTGTTCAGTAATAAATACCTTTGGTTAGCGGTCATCATTGGAGTGGCTCTTCTTCACATCGTGTTATTATTGCCGCCGCTAATGGGAGTATTTGAAATTGCTGTTCTAACTGGGGCCCAATTAGGAACCATCTATGGTTTGGCATTAGTGCCATTCGTGGTAATTCAATTATATAAATTAATTTTTGTAAAATAAAAGCTAGGTTAAACGGGGGTGTTGATGGTCACATTAGCACTTCTCTTTAGGCTATTTTTCGTAAACGTTGTTGCTACTGAACAAGGAGAGGTTGCTTTCCGCTCCAGGATGCTCGCTTTCCGCGGGGCGTGCGGTGAGCCTCCTCGCTCGTTCCTCGCTGTGGGGTCTCACCTGTCCCGCTGCTCCCGCAGGAGTCTCGCACCTTACGCTCCAATCAACCGGTGTCATTAAAAGTTCTCATTTACAAAAACAATGAAAAAACAACAATCTTTTAAACAATAGCCTCGCTTTAAAATAAAAAAGCCCAGTCTCTTTTTAACATACATAGGGACTGGGAATATCTATCTGTTCTGTTTTTTTTACACTCCTTTATAAGCGCTACGATAAATCTCCGCTAATTCGGTAACGAGTGGCATTTTTGGATTGGCGATTGTATCTTGATCGTCAAAGGCATGTTCTGCAAGCTCATTCAATTTGCTCTCAAACTCACTTTCATCAATGCCATAGGCTTTAATGCTCATTGGAATATCAAGCTCTGTTCCAAGGTTAACAATTGCTTGGATGAGGCTTTCCACACCTTCTTCGACTGTTCGGCTCGGAAGACCTAGCATTTGGGCAATCTCAGCATAGCGCTCATCGGCAATAAAGTGTTCATACTTTGAAAAAGTCATAAATTTATTCGGTTTAGAAGCATTATACCGGATCACATGTGGTAACAGAATTGCGTTTGCGCGTCCGTGTGGGATATTAAATTCTGCTCCTAGGGCATGGGCAAGACTATGGTTAATCCCAAGGAAGGAATTCGCAAAGGCCATTCCAGCGATGGTTGATGCATTATGCATCTTCTCCCGGGCGATCTCATTATCCCCGTTGTGATAGGCTAATGGTAGGTATTTAAAGACAAGCTGTATCGCTTTTAATGCAGGACCGTCGGTAAAGTCATTGGCTAATACAGAAACATAGGATTCTATTGCATGAGTCAGCACATCCATTCCCGTATCGGCCGTAACCTGCTTAGGAACGGTCATGACAAATTGTGGATCAATGATGGCAACATCAGGTGTCAGCTCGAAATCGGCAAGCGGATACTTGATGTTTGTCTTTTTATCGGAAATGACCGTAAAGGCGGTAACTTCAGATCCTGTTCCAGAAGTAGTTGGGATGGCAACAAGCTTTGCCTTTCCACGAAGCTTTGGATACGTAATGACCCGCTTACTAGGATCAAAGAACTTTTGCCTTAACGCTTCAAAGTCGGTATCCGGATGTTCGTAATAAAGCCACATCGCTTTTGCAGCATCCATTACTGAACCTCCCCCAAGCGCAATAATGACATCAGGCTGAAACTTTTGCATCCTTTCAGCACCAAGCTTCACCGTATCAATGCTTGGCTCCGGCTCCACCTCTGTAAAAATTTCAGTCTGCACCTGGGCAGGGTGTTTTTTTAACTGGTATAGTACTCGGTCAAGATTGCCATTCTTAAGTGAACTAGGACTGGTTACGATGAAAGCCCGAGACATTTCTGGTAACCCCGCAAGTGATTGAATAGAGTTTTTCTCAAAATAGATTTGTGGTGGGATCTTAAACCATTGAGTATTCACTTGTCTTTTAGCCACCTTTTTAATATTTATTAGATGGGTGGCTCCAACATTTGTTGAAACCGAGTTACCGCCATAGGTACCACAGCCTAAAGTCAATGAAGGGAGGGAAGAATTGTAAATATCTCCAATGGCACCATGAGTTGACGGTGTGTTAATAATAATCCGTCCTGCTTTCATTCGTGATGAGAACTCATCAATCACCTCTTGATTAGCAGAGTGAATGGCAGCTGAATGTCCGAGGCCCCCGTATTCTAGTGTTTCCTCACATTTTTTTAACCCATCTTCTAGGTTTTTAGCTTTATAGCATGCGAGAACCGGGCTTAATTTTTCGCATGAAAGGGGGTGCTTCGGACCAACTCCTTTTAATTCAGCGATCAGGATTTTCGTATTAATAGGTACATTTATTCCGGCCATTTTCGCGATTTTGTCGGCCGATAGTCCAACGATGATTGGGTTAAGACCATGGTTGTCATTAATCGCTACTTTTTCTAATTGTAACTTTTCCTCTTCATTTAAAAAGTAACAATTGTTTGCAATTAATTCTTTCTTAACGTCCGTGTAAATTTCTTTATCAATAATTACGGCCTGTTCAGAAGCACAGATCATCCCATTATCAAATGTTTTTGAGAGGATGAGGTCATTGACCGAACGTTTTATGTTTGCGGATTTTTCAATATAACAAGGTACATTTCCAGGACCAACCCCTAATGCAGGTTTTCCTGAACTATACGCGGCTTTTACCATACCGGTGCCGCCAGTAGCAAGAATGATGGAGGTCTTAGGATGTCTCATGAGTGCTTGGCTTGCCTCTAGGGAAGGGAGTTCGACCCATTGGATACAGTTTTTCGGTGCACCTGCGCGAACGGCTGCCTCTTGCATAAGTCTAGCGGTTTCACTACTACAGTTTTGGGCAAATGGATGAAAGGCAAAGATGATTGGATTTCTAGTTTTCATTGAAATAAGGGATTTGAAGATAACGGTTGAAGTGGGATTGGTGATTGGGACTACTCCTGCAATGACGCCAACAGGTTCGGCCATCTCAACCATCCCTTCGTGCTCGTTTTCACTGATGATTCCTACGGTTTTCAGGTGTTTAATATTATTGTAGATGTACTCTGTTGCAAACATATTCTTAAAGACTTTATCCTCATAGACGCCTCTCTTTGTTTCTCTGACCGCCATTCTGGCTAACTCTTTGTGATTTTTAAGAGCTTCAAGGGCCATTTCCTTAATAATGTTATCAACCATTTCCTGACTATGATTTCGGAAATCTGCTAATGCTTTTGCTCCATTTTCCGCGAGAAGATCAATCATTTCTAATACATGTTGCTTTTCCTGTAACATTTTTTCTTCAACAGCCATTTTCAATCCCTCCAGATTTTAATCGTTCCGCAATCATTTGTATTTGCGGAATCTTTACCATCACTCAATGGCAGTAATATAGCATGGACAAAAGGCGGATTATGTTGAAAGTTGGCGTGAAATTTGTAGAATCTTGTCTTATGAATGAGTATTCATTAATTAGTCACAAAAAAAACCTGCCCCTTTTGTTATAGCAGCGGGAGCAGGCATCAGTTACTTATTAGAACAGGCGCTTGGCTTTTCTAATTAAATTCCTTTATAAGCTTTGCGGTAGATTTCTGCTAGCTCGGTTACGAGCGGGAGCTTAGGGTTAGCTGTAGTACATTGATCTTCAAAGGCTCTTTCGGCCAAGTAATCCACTTTTCTTTCAAACTCGGCTAAGTCCACACCATTTGTCTCAAGGCTCATTGGGATATCAAGTTCGTTAGCGAGTTTAATAATTGCTTGGACGAGACTCTCCACACCTTCTTCAGGAGTACGGGCAGGTAGGCCTAGCATTTTAGCAATTTCTGCATAACGCTTATCGGCAATAAAATGCTCGTATTTTGGGAATGCTGCAAATTTCTTTGGCTTGCTCGCGTTATAACGAATAACATGTGGCATCAAGATGGTGTTAGAGCGACCATGGGCAATATGGAACTCAGCGCCAAGTTTATGAGCTAAACTATGGTTAATACCTAAGAATGCATTGGCAAACGCCATCCCAGCAATCGTTGAGGCATTATGCATTTTCTCACGTGCCACCTCATCACTACCATCTCGGTACGCTCTTGGAAGATATTCAAACACTAGCTGTATGGCTTTTATCGCCAAGCCATCAGTATAGTCATTGGCCATTACGGATACATAAGCTTCAATTGCATGGGTTAATACGTCCATGCCGGTATCCGCAGTGACGACCTTAGGAACGGTCATGACAAATTGTGGATCGATAATCGCCACATCTGGAGTCAATTCATAGTCAGCTAATGGGTATTTGATATTGGCCTTCTTATCGGTAATGACAGAAAAGGACGTTACTTCTGATCCTGTTCCAGACGTAGTAGGTATCGCGACAAACTGTGCCTTATGGCCAAGCTTTGGATATTTGACAATCCGTTTTCTAATATCAAGAAATTTCTGCTTCAAACCATGGAAGTCAGCGTCAGGATATTCGTAGAATAACCACATTCCTTTTGCTGCGTCCATTGCGGAACCGCCACCAAGAGCAATGATGGCATCTGGTTGGAAGTTTGCCATTAACTCGGCACCCTTCATGACCGTTTCGATGCTTGGGTCTGGTTCAACCTCAGAAAAGATCTCACAGTGAACGTAGTCTGGACGTTTCCTCAAATAATAGAGCACTTTGTCAACATATCCGAGTTTAACCATCCCTGGGTCCGTAACGATTAGAGCTTTTGAGATATTTGGCATTTTTGCTAAATACTGAGTAGAGTTTTTCTCAAAGTAGATTTTCGATGGGACTTTAAACCATTGCATATTTGCATTCCTTCTTGCTACTTTTTTAATATTAATAAGGTGAATGGAACCAACGTTTGTGGACACAGAGTTTCCACCATATGTACCGCAACCGAGAGTAAGGGACGGCATATAGGCATTGTAAATGTCACCGATTGCTCCTTGGGATGAAGGGGCGTTAACAATGATTCGTCCGGCTTTCATCCTAAGGCCGAATTCCCTAATTACGTTCTGATCAGTTGTATGGATAACTGCAGAGTGCCCTAGACCGCCAAAGTTCAGCATCTCTTCTGCTCTTTGCATGCCATGTTCAAGACCGACTACCTTGTAGCATGCTAATACGGGGCTTAATTTCTCACGGGAAAGAGGGAACTCCGGCCCGACTCCTTCAAGTTCAGCAATAAGAATTTTAGTATCCTCAGGCACGGCGACCCCGGCCATCTCGGCAATTCGGAAAGCTGGCATCCCGACTATATCAGCATTTACAGCGCAAGTATTTTCATTAATTACAAGTTTTTCTACCTTCAGTCTTTCTTCGCTGTTTAGGAAATAACAGCTATGGGAGATCATTTCCTGTTTTACTTCTGAGTAAATCTCTTGATCAATGATGACAGCCTGCTCTGATGCACAGATCATCCCATTATCAAAGGTTTTTGATAAAATTAGATCATTTACAGAGCGTTGAATGTTTGCTGATTTTTCGATATAGCAAGGAACATTCCCGGGTCCAACGCCTAGAGCTGGTTTTCCAGAACTATAGGCGGCTTTTACCATGCCTGATCCACCAGTTGCTAGAATGAGAGATACCTTTTCGTGATTCATAAGTGCTTGAGTAGCTGCAACGGATGGCATTTCAATCCACTGAATACAATTCTCCGGGGCGCCTGCTTTAACCGCCGCTTCCCGTAAAACCCGAGCGGCCTCACAGCTGCATCTTTGGGCAGAAGGGTGGAAGGCGAAAATGATTGGGTTTCTCGTTTTAATAGAGATTAATGCTTTAAACATGGTAGTTGAAGTAGGGTTTGTCACAGGCGTAACACCAGCGATAACTCCGACAGGTTCCGCAACTTCTATTATTCCTTCATGTTCATCTTCATGGATAATACCGACTGTTTTATCGTATTTGATATTATGATAAACATACTCCGTAGCGAACATGTTCTTAATAATTTTATCCTCATAGACTCCGCGTTTCGTTTCTTCGACAGCAAGTTTTGCGAGTGGCATATGTTGATCAAGGCCAGCAAGAGCCATTTGCTTTACAATTTCATCAATCTTTTCCTGTGTAAATCCGCGAAATTCTTCTAGTGCTGTTAATCCTTGTGCAACAAGTCCATCAATCGTAACGTTTACATCATGTTCTGCTTTTATAGTCTTATCTATTTTCACAACCATGTAATTTACCTCCATTATTATTGTGAAATATTTCACAAGTGAGTATAAAATTATTATTCACAAACTGGATTTCTTGGGATCTTTTCAAAATAGACTTCATTGGTTATTCTTGATAATCGCTTAACTATGACTACATAATTAACAGTCCAGATAACAGTAGGGATTTCTTCATTTTTTCTCATCATCATCGCTTCAAACTTATCATCAATCACCTCTTCAAAGGCTTCTAGAGTGTATGTGTCGGTATCAGTTGAAAAAGACTTCCAAGTACAAAGAATCATATCCAACACTCCTTATTTGGTTATTTATTCCTTGGTTTAAATATACCATGATTATGGGAAAAAACTTTGTGAAACATTGAACAAAGATTGTCTCTTTATGAAGCGCTTTCACAATCTCTGATGTATTAATTAGGAGAATTAGTTATCCCCATATAATAACTTGGATAGTTACTCAATCTATTGAAGTTCTAAATATTTAAATAGAAAAATAACAGAGAATTCATTTGATTATCTTCCCATATTTCACTTAATATAAAGATGGATGGAAAAAAGTAACAGACACGGCAGGATGCACGTTTTATATACGAATACATAAAAAATAAACCCCCTCTGGTGGAGAGGATTTGTAGGAATGCCAAATGAGTATAAAAATTTCGATCGACTAAAAAGAAAAATTTACTTGTGGGTACTCCCTTGTTTAATAACAGCTATGACTTTTAATAGTGTTATAGAATTTCAATCTTCTGATGAGAGCTTCCTTGGTTTAATGTTAGGTCCTATCCTCACTTCTTGGTTTATCTTTAGTTACATTATGGTTTTGATTCAAAAGGGTTTTCAAGTTATTGAGTATTCTACACTTGTGGTTGTTGTCTTGGCCCACTTAGCAAATTTCTACTTTGCTCTGGATCGTTTACTTTTAAATCAGAACCTAGGGCTGGGTGAACTTACAAACTGGACTGGATTATTAATGGTTTATGTGTTTATTACACTAAAAAGAAATAGAGGGTTAATAGTTGCACTATCTTATCTAGTGACGGCCCTTATACTAGCTTTGCTAACGTTAGAGGGCTTTTCGTATGACACAATGGATACACTGATCCAGTATTTTTCAGCTACTACGACATATATTGTTACGATTTATTTTGGACAGTATATCTTAAAGGTTTACTCAGATCTCGACAGTATTAAAAAAGAGGCGTATGTGGACTCTCTTACTGGGATTGGCAATCGATATCAAATTAACCAATGGTTTGATTATCAGTTAAATCGTGCTGTTACTGGGGCTGATCCGTTATCCATCATCTTTTTTGATCTCGATAATTTTAAAAGTGTAAATGACCATTATGGGCATAAGGTAGGAGATGAAGTGTTAAAAGAGGTTGTCAGAGTGGTCAAAAGCTCTTTGAGAAGTGATGAGTGCTTCGGGCGTTGGGGTGGCGAAGAATTTATTGTCATCATTAATGCTCCGAAAGAGGATGCGTTGAAGCTTGCTGAACGGTTGAGAAAACGGGTTGAGATGCATGAATTCGAGACGATCGGGAGATTAACCTCAAGTTTTGGTGTATCTGATTATCGTACAGGGGATAGCATTGACTCTGTCTTAGGCAGAGCAGATAAAGCTCTATATCAAGCGAAAAATCTCGGACGCAATAAAGTCCAACACCACAGTGAACTTCTTGAGTATAGAAGCTCAGAAGAAAAGGTTTTAAACAATTAAGCAAAGTCCGTTTGGACTATGCTTTTTTTTGTTTTAGTCTCTTGTGATTATACATTTTAGACTATTCAGAATAGCATTTCGCATAAAATACCCAAAACTATTTTTTCATAAACCCGTTATAAGGAAAAATTTTCCGACAAATTCTGCGAGGTTCACCAGTAATTAAGCCCTAGAAATGGTTGGTTTTGAGTTAAAAATACAAAATTTTCGATAAAATACGACAATATTCTGGTAATAAATAAGAATTTTGTCAAATTGAGACCGTTTACAAAAAACTGTTTTATAACAATAATTTAGATGTTAGAATATTCAATTCAATTTTATAGTAGCTAGAGTATATTTCATCATTGGGGGTAGGAGTATGGTATATCGGGAAAAACCGTGGTTGAAGCTATATGATCCAAGCGTTGGCGAAAATGTCTCAGTTGAGTATGAATCTCTATTTGGCCTATTAGATCGCTCCGCTACTAAATTCAAGGAAAAACCTGCTTTGACTTTTTATGGAAGATCCTGGAGCTTCATTGAGACAAGGTTCATAGCAGAGGCCTTTGCGGCCGCCTTACATGAAGAGGGGTTTACAAAGGGGGACCGGCTGGCAATTATGCTGCCTAACAGCCCACATTATATATTTAGCTTGTTTGGGGGATTTCGACTTGGTGGAATCAATGTTCAAGTAAACCCTATGTACGTTGAGAGGGAAATTGAGCATGTCCTTGTCGATTCTAGTACCGAATTCATGATTGTCCTTGATGCACTGTATCCTAGAGTCAAGCAAGTCCAACCAAAGACTTCTTTGAAAAAGGTGATTGTCGTTAGCCTTGGTGGCGAGAAATTCGATTTAGAAGGCGAAGACGAGTATTTCGAGGACTTTATCAAGGGAAAAACGGTAGTACCTTCAGTTTCTATTGATCGGAATGAAGACGTTGCTATGCTGCAGTATACGAGCGGAACAACTGGTGTTTCCAAAGGTGTTATGCTGACTCACAATAACTTACTTTCGAATGTAATTCAAGTATGTGATTTTGTTTATAGACCTTGTGAAAAGCTAATTCCAGACGATTTTAAGATCATCAGTGTACTCCCAATGTTTCATGTATTCGGATTGTCATGCAATGCACTTGCTGGAATAAGAGAGGGTGCTAACCAGTTAGTATTGCCACGATTTGAACCAAAAGAATTAATGGAATTGGTCAAGCGAGAGAAACCTTTCCAAATGTCTGCTGTTCCAACGATGTATTTCGCATTAAATGGCCAACCTGGGTTAGAGGATTATGGTTTTGGCGATGTTCATTATTTCAGCAGTGGTGGAGCTCCACTACCAATTGAACAAGCTAAGTCATTTGAGGAGAAAACCGGTGCAAGGCTTTTAGATGGGTATGGACAATCTGAATTATCTCCATCTCCAATCTTTAATCCACCGTTTTTGAATCCGAAACCGGGCAGTGTTGGAATTCCAATCCCAGGGACTGAGGTTCGTATTGTTAACGTTACGGACAATGGACTTGAAGATGTTCCTGTTGGTGAATCGGGAGAGATGATTGTAAGAGGTCCTCAGGTGATGAAAGGCTACTGGGGTCGTCCTGAAGCTACGGAAGAGACGATTATAGATGGTTGGTTACTTACTGGTGATATCGCCAAAATGGATGAAGATGGATACTTCTACATACTGGACCGTAAGAAGGATATGATCATTGCGAGTGGTTATAATGTCTATCCAACTGAGGTTGAAGATGTATTATATCATCACAAAGCTGTCGAAGAAGTCATTGTTATCGGAGTACCTGATGAATATCGAGGAGAAACAGTTAAAGCATTCATTAAAGTTAAACCAGGTGCGAGGTTAACGCCGGAAGAAGTGGTCCTTTTTGCAAAAGAAAACCTAGCTCCTTATAAAGTACCAAAGCAAGTTGAAATTTTGGATGAACTTCCAAAATCATCTGTTGGAAAGTTGCTTCGTAGAGTGTTAAGGGACCAAGAAATCCAGAAAATCGGAGTATAACTAGGAGGAAATCAGTTATGAATGTTCAAGAGCTTTTCAATCTTCAAGGAAAAACAGCCATTGTTACAGGTGGTGGACGAGGACTTGGTGAGCAGATTGCCACTGTTTATGCTAATGCAGGTGCAAACGTTGTTGTGTGTTCAAGAAACGAGGAAGCTTGCCAAGAGGTAAGTGAACGTTTAAAAGAAAAAGGCGTTCGTTCCCTTGCATTTAAATGTGATGTCTCTAACGAGGAAGATATCAATCTAGTAGTCAATGAAACAATGAAAGAGTTTGGCAGAATTGATATTTTAGTGAATAACAGTGGAGTTAGTTGGGGTGCTCCTGCCTTAGATATGCCAGCAGATAAGTGGGATAAGGTTATGGATATTAACTTAAAAGCAGTATTCTTATTCTCTCAGGCAGTTGGGAAAATCATGAAGGAACAACGCTCTGGAAAGATTATTAATATTGCATCAATTGCCGGTCTAGGTGGCCAAGACCCAAGAAT
The DNA here is from genome assembly GCF_900109925.1 of Mesobacillus persicus. Lineage (GTDB taxonomy): Bacteria > Bacillota > Bacilli > Bacillales > Cytobacillaceae > Mesobacillus_B > Mesobacillus_B persicus. Next base: position 178,025 of record NZ_FOBW01000007.1, read on the forward strand.
GATGGATGCAATTGGTTATGCAACAAGTAAGGGTGCAGTTATTTCGTTTACCAAAGATTTAGCTGTTAAGCTTGCTCCTTATAATGTCCATGTCAATGCGATTGCACCTGGGTTCTTCCCGACTAAAATGACGACTGGTTTGCTTGATCATGTAGGAGAATTCATTCTTGATCGAACACCCGCACGCCGTTTTGGCTCAGACCATGACATGATGGGACCTGCGTTATTCCTTGCATCTAGTGCATCTGATTATGTTTTCGGACATATTCTTTCTGTTGATGGGGGAACTGCTGCTTTAACTTAAATGAGAATAAGAATCTTAATGAACATAGGAAGGAATGCTCGAAAGCATTCCTTTCAACAAATAGTATCGTATCCATCTCATCTTAAGCATCAGTCACATAGAGGTGTCCTGCTCCGAAGTTAGAAAATAGATTTAGATTATCACCTTTTATAAAAATAGTGATGGCAAAATATATCGAATTTTCGTATAATTAGGAGAAGGATATTTTGATAGTCATCAACGTGATTTTTACAACTAGAGTTAGCATGTGGAGGATGTAATGGGGCCTTATGACAAGTGTTGGGCAAATACTTATAAAGAATTTGAAGAGGAACTAAACCAGAAAATCCTTTCCATGACTAACTGTTATCTATTTATCGCTACGCTTGGACAAAGCTTAGATGCACATTTGGATTATATAGTAATGGTAAAAAAGCAAACTAAAGAACTGCTAGATGATCTGGATTTACCTTGTAGAGATGATATTGCTTCACTAGCTAAAAGAGTAATAAAGGTAGAGTCCCGATTGGACAATCTAGACGAAAATTTATATGACACCATAGATGATATGAAAAACTACCGAGCTAGATTAAAAGAATTATCGAAAGAACTAGCTACATTATCATTTAAGTCTGATGATGAAAATAGCTAAATTCTATTATTTTATAAAAGGTGGAGAGAGAGATGGCTGAAAACAAAAAGGTTTCCAAGATTGAAGATGAACAAGCTGTGAATGAAAACCTAGTCGAAGAAACTCAGACGCAAGATGAACAAAGTAAACAAAGTCTTTCAAGTTTAGAGCTTTTATGGGCAAATGCTCATCAAGAATTAGATAACTGGGCAGACCGCGCGAATTACCGTGATGAAATCTTTTTAAAAGCTGTTAAGGATTACTCCGGTAGCCTAAAGAGGAACCGTGATAATATCAAAGAAGTAACAGAACAATTTAATCGGGAACTGGCTGAATGGCAGCGCACAGCTCGTGAAGAGTTCTTGATGTCGACAACAACTTTGCAACACTTTTTCCCAGTTAGATCATATGAAGAAATTAACCAACTTTTTGAACGGATTCAAAACTCAACATCCGGCATTTTAAGTGCACCTTACCGTGCAGTAAATCCTGACCAAGCAGTAGATAAATACATTGAAATGGTTGAAAAATATATTGACCTTCGTAAAAAAGGAAGAAATGAGTATGTTGCAAATGTGAAGAAAACATCTAATCTTGTTCAACAGAATCAGAGAGTATTTGTAAACCTTTTTTCAAAGCAAGTGAAGGCATTATTCCCTTTCAATAAGCATTTAGAACAGGCAGAAGAAGTTAAATCATAATAGATTAGGAGCGATAATGGATGTCAAAAGAAAAATACGATCCGTATAAGGGGTTTAGGGATCTTACAGGATTATGGGAAAAACAAATGAACTCACTGCTAATGGCGTGGGCTGATAACAGTGAATTTGTTAAATTATCAAATCGCAGTATGGCCACACATTCACGCTACATGGAGTTGTTAAAGAAGAACCAAGAAACCATGGCTAATCTAATGAATATGCCAACTAAGAGTGATGTTCAAAATGTTGCAAAGCTAACCATTCAGGCCGAAGAAAAAATAGATGCTCTAGAGGAGCAGATTTGGAATTTGCAAGATAGCTTTACTGAAATAAACAAAGGAAATATGGAGTTTTTTGGTGAGCTTGTTAGTCTTTCAAAAGAGATGAAGACAGAACTCGAAAAAAACGCGAAAGAATTACGTGAAACAAAAAAGGTAAAGGCAGATCTTCAAAAGTTACGAAAAGAACTTTCGGATACGAATGTTCTTATTGCGGAACTTCAGGAGTTAAGACAAGGCCTAGCTGAGACGAGCAGTCTAAAGAGTGAGCTTCAAGAATTAAAGCAGGAACTAGCTCAGTATCAGGAACCAAAAACCGAGGCCAAAGAAGAAAAAAAAGAATTAGAATTGGCAGGAGTCGGATTAGGTAAATAATTTGGGAAGTAGGGGAAATGATGGCGATTGAATCACCAGTGAGAATTCCAGCCTTAGATTATGAAAAAGAAATGAAGCGCTGGAGTCAAGTTTTTAAGATACTAAGTGAAGATGGTCCGAAGATTGAGCATTCACCTCGGCAATTAGTGTGGAGGAAAAATAAAACGACCCTTTGGTACTATGCTGCTGAAGAAAAAAAGTATAGCACACCTTTGTTCTTTGTTTATTCACTTTTAAACAAACCATATATTTTAGATATCAGTCCAGAGACAAGTGTTATCGCAGGTCTTACGAAACGTGGATATGATGTTTATCTACTTGACTGGGGTACCCCAGGCTATGAAGATAGCGATATTAGTTTTGACACTTATATTCTTGACTACCTTGAAAAAGGTGTTAAACGTGCTCTACGTCACTCTGGAGAAGAAGAGATTTCTGTTGTTGGCTATTGCTTAGGTGGAACCATTGCTTCCATCTTCGCTTCTATAACCGATTTACCAATTAAAAATTTAATCGTTGCAACTGTGCCAATTGATTTTAGTACGGGAATAGGACCTGAAAAGTGGCTTGAAGGCATGAAAAACGGTCAGTTTGAAATTGATCGTTTAGTAGATGTGTATGGAACGATACCAGCTGATTATATTTATTATGGTATGAAGAGCTTGGCGCCAATCTATGTTAGCCCATATGTTGGTTTGATGAGTCGAGCACATGATAGTAAATATGTTGAAAGATGGCGTCGGATGGATAAATGGCTTAATGACGCAACTCCATTTACGGGTGCTGCCCTAAAACAAATGTTCAATGAGCTATATAAAGAAAACAAACTTGTTAAGGGTGAATTAGTGATTGGTGGGAAGAAAGCAGATCTAAGCAAGATTGATTGTCCTTTCTTCGCAGTTTCATCTGCTAATGACAGTCTTATTGCTGAATCTCAAAGCTTACCAATCATGGACTTAGTTTCGAGTGAGGATAAAACATATAAATTGGTTGAAGCGGGTCATGTATCCCTTGCTTTAAGTGGGATGTTCGCACCACTCGTTGATGAATGGTTAGCCTCACGTTCAACGAAGGTTGAGGACAAAACTAACTAGTCAAAGCTCGAATAAGAAGGGGGAAGGGTGCTACCCTTCCCATTTTATTTTCCTTTTTAGGCGGAGGCTTTACAATTTTTTTGTTTACTAATAAACTTGCTAACCAGCTGATTGAACCTGTCTTTTGCTTCGAACTTTGGTACATGGCCAGTATTACGCATAATCACAAATTCAGAATGTGGAATTAATTTGTGCATCCATAGTTGTAGCCAAGGAGGCAAGACTGAATCATATTGACCAGCAATTATTAGAGTAGGCACTTTAATCCTAGGTAATAAGGATAGGTTATTGACTTCCATACATGCCTTTCCTGAGGCTAAAAAAGCACTAGGTTCTGGTTGATAACATTCGATAAATTTTTGAATTGATTCATCATTCCATGAGTAAAGACACTTTTTAGCAGCATTATCTCTGCGTTCCTCTGCTGTTAGTTCCTCAATTTGTGATTCCCGATATTTTAAGTAAAGCTTTCCAAGTCTTTTTGGCATGTAGTGGAAGGTACAAGTTAATATGAGGGACCGGCACATTTCAGGTGCTTGACGATAAATTTCTTGCGCTACGGCACCGCCCATGGACAAACCAAGGATGTGAGCGCTTTCAATAGAAAGCTCATTCAGTAACCCAATGACATCTTTGGCGAATGCCTCAATTGAGATTCCTTCGATGGACCTATATTCACCATGGCCTCGTAGGTCGGGGATAATTAATTCATAATATTCCGACAATTCATATTGGCTTTGCCAACCTTCTTTTACCTCACCGAGACCGTGAATCAATACCAATGGCTCTCCGCTTCCAAAGTGTAGATAAGGAATCCCAGCAGTACTTACCTGTGTATTTTTCATCTCCAACCACCTTTTTGATTTTTTACTTTTATTCCCAAATTACAACGACCTTAAACATTCATAAAATGTTCAAAATCTTTTTACATTTTATGTATATGTTGAAAAAGCACAAAGTTTACTACCTATATGTAAAATACATATAACTGGATAAACTTGGTTGACAGGAGTTGGACATAGGTGTAAAATACATATAGAGAGACAGTTAAGAAATATCTGTTATCTTCTATGTGTATTTTACATATAGGTGAGGTGATGAATCGTGGTAAATAATGAGAACAATCAATCAGTGAATCCATCTAAGAATTTTGTACTGCCATTCATTTTATTACTTCTAAGTAGAGTATCCCTCCATGGTTACGAACTCAGTCAAAAACTTCAGGCGTTTGGTTTTAAAAGCATCGATCAAGGCAATCTTTATCGATTGCTAAGAAAGCTTGAGGCGGACGAGTTAGTTTCTTCCGAATGGGATACAACGGGAAATGGCCCTGCTAAAAGAAAGTATTCGATTACGAAGGCTGGTATTACATATTTAAAAGGCTACGCCAATCAACTAGAAACCTACCAGTCCATGTTGGACCAGTTTTTCTCAATGTATAGTAGTTTTCTTGAGCTCTATATCCCTTCATTTTCGACAAGGGATTCGATAGAGAAAAAAAGTAGTCAAAAGAGGAGGAACGATGATGGCAAAGAAGAATGAAACAATCGAAGTTACTGAAACAAATACGAACCCAACTGATTTATTTGTAAATACTTTATGGGATCAGTATGAGCAATCTCTTGCTAGATTTAGAAAGCTGAGAGAAACACAAGAGGATGCTTTCCTTAACTCGTTTAAGGAAGTGCTTAAGTTTAATAAGGAATACAGAAGTTCAATTGGAAGTTTATATCAGCAAACAAGAAAAACAAATTTAGAATTAGCTAAAGGCGTGGTTTCAAATATTAATAATCGTGAAGAAAAAGTTGAGGTTGCACCTAAACTAAGAGATTTTGATGAAGTAACGAACCAATTAAAAGAAGTGACACAACAGGTAGAAAAGCTTGCTATAACTCCTGTGAAATCAACTTTTACCTTCATTGATCAGCTTGAACAAAGTTTAGAAAAGAATGCTGAGTCTTACCTTACCTATTCACGTGAGCGCCGGAAAGCATGGCAGCAGGTTACCGATGAATATGTAAAACAAGCTAGAAAAACAAATCATGAAGCTGTTGGCTTTGTAAGAGAAAAGTCTAAAGAACTTGTTAAAGCTGCTAAGTCTGAAGAGCTTGTAAATAGCTAAAACAGTAAATAACGATTAAAAAACCACCAACATTGGATGTTGGTGGTTTTATAGTATAAGAGCGTAAATTACTGCCTTCCTTTTAAATTAATTTCCCCATATTGACCCTTTTATTGAGGGCGTACATGATAGGTATTCCTACAGCTAGGACCACTAATTCACCAGCAGCGGTAGTTAACCAGGTGAAAAAGAACGGCAGATTAAAAGCAAGCTTTAGCTCAAATGCAATAATGTACATGTTAAAGGTGAACACGGCCGTATTCAGAACCATTAATCCAATCACGTTTTTAATATAGCGTGAAGCTGCAATGGTTATCAGTAATGATATAACAGAATGTGCAACTCCAAACACGAGATCATAAGCGACAATAGGTGAGAAAAATAAATTAGTAAGGAAGACACCAAGGACAATTCCATAGAAATAGTTTCTGTTGAAAACAATCAGATGGTTAAACATTTCTGATATACGAAATTGTACATTCGTGAAACCAAAGGGTTGGATAACGGCGGAGACAGCAATATACAAAGCGGCTACGATTCCGTTTCCTACAATCGTTCTTATATTCAAGTTCATCTCTCCTTAGTTTTTTTTCGTGGGATGGTTTCGAACCACGTGACCTTATTTAAAGAACAATTATTAAGTATAGTTTAATTTGGTGGTTACCACAATAACTTTTTCTGAGAACTACTTTTTTGGCTACAAGAGCAATTCTTGGTCTGTTGATTTTTACGCCAAGAAACGATCCTTAGCGCAGTTTTTTTTGTTTTGAATTCATTTACTGCACCAAGAGCCATCCTTGGTGCAGTTTCCAAAGAACATCAATGATTATTAGTAATTGACAACTGGGCTAATTGTAGATTATATTAAGAATAATTATTTTGAATAGTTCTCCTAAAGGGGAGTAGCTTTTACAGCAAGGTCGTCATTTCGGAGATTATCCATCTCCCGGCTTTGTTGGCAGCGAATTCGTTGTTAGCAAGACCTTTACCTGTTCGGTAGAGGTCTTTATTTATTTAAAACCTTTGCCATTTTATGGTAGAGGTTTTTTGTGTTAGGATGGATAATTGTGTTCGTTCTCTATATCCAGCTCCAGCGCCTAGCCCCGCGCTCCTAGGAGGGACACGAAGACATAAGCCACTCCCTTTCAGAAGGTAAAAAACACCTTCTTACAGGTCGCGTCTTATGCTTGTCGTCCCTGTGCAGTCGCCTGCGCTTTTCGTACAATCGGTCAAGAAGGTTGAAAAACAACCTTATTGACGGCTCGTCTAGACTCACGGGGCTGAACAAGGCGCTTGCGCTTTTGTTCCTGTCCAAACCCTTTCAACTAGTCTTGAACTAAACTAGATATAAAATGTTTAAAAAGGAGAAGGAAACCGTGAAAAAAAGAAAGGAAACACTTATTGAGTTAATAAGAAAGAATAAAGAGGAATTATTGAACGATAAAGCAGAAATAGAAAGAATCGAGGAACGCTTAGAGGCAAAACATGAAAAACGCATCAAAGTAAAGTGAAATAACTTTGGAGCAACAATAAGGGATTATATTTAAACAAAATGGGTTTAGGGAAATGTAAAGAGTAAGAATGAAAGGTGATAATCTTGATCAAATTTTTGAAAAGAATAAAATTCATTTTTAAGTTCTGGAAATCGATTCCTTTTATCATTGATTTCTTTAAAACTAAGGAAGTGGATTTATATAAAAAGGTACTTAGTGGCTTGATGATTCTAACCTACGCATTCTTTCCTTTTGACTTGATTCCGGATTTCATTTACTTATTTGGAATCATTGACGATATTGTGGTGACGAGTTTCATTATAGAAAGAATGGTTAAGTGGGCTCCGGAAACACTAAAAAATAAATATCGTCTTATATAAAGGGTTTGTTAAACAGGGCTGTTGATTTCCCGCTCCAACCAACAGTATGTAATCAACAATGAACTTAAAACAGCCTTTTAAAAAGATATAGGTTTACGAGGAGGAATAATTAGGGTGGATTTTTCAATTTTATTAGAATATGGTTGGGTATTATTGGTTTTAGTGGCTTTAGAGGGTTTATTGGCTGCTGATAATGCCCTTGTTTTGGCTATTATGGTGAAGCACTTACCTGAAGAGGAAAGAAAGAAGGCGTTATTTTACGGGCTTGCGGGTGCCTTTGTTTTCCGCTTCCTTTCGTTATTTATCATTTCTTTCCTTGTAGATGTTTGGCAGGTTCAGGCGATTGGAGCTCTCTACTTATTGTTCATTGCAATCAATCATATCGTCAGGAAATTGGTGTTTAGAAAGAAAGAAGATGATCAGCCTGATACAAAAGACAGAAAACAGTCGGGTTTTTGGGTAACGGTGCTAAAAGTAGAAGTGGCAGATATAGCATTTGCTGTAGATTCAATTTTGGCTGCAGTAGCACTTGCAATGACCTTGCCGAATACAAATCTTCCTTCCATTGGTGGCATGGATGGTGGAAAGTTCCTTGTCATCTTTGCAGGTGGGTTAATTGGGGTAATCATCATGCGTTTTGCCGCCACATTATTTGTGAAACTTCTACATGCTCGACCAGGTCTAGAGATTGCTGCCTTTGCAATCGTCGGTTGGGTTGGGGTCAAGCTAGCCGTTTTAACTCTAGGGCACCCAGATGTTGGGGTCATTTCATATGAATTTGCTCACTCAAGTGCATGGAAGCTTACCTTCTATATCGTACTTATCGGAATCGCTGCAACTGGCTGGTTCTTGTCTAAAGATAAAAGTGCAGAACAATCTGCTGCATAACGATATTTTATCATCTAGAGCTGCCTTCTTTAAGGCAGCTCGTGCCATATTTGTAATATATGGCATGAATATGAAAGAATTAAAATGAACGTGATAATAAAAACTAAGTAGGGTAATTATTATAATTTGTTCTATATCTATATAAATTTGGAGGTTGGTCTCTTTTGAGCATCGAAATATTGGTACTAATTGTACTAATTGTGTTAAATGCCTTTTTTGCAGCATCTGAAATGGCACTTGTTTCCTTAAATGATAATAAGATTAAACTTATGGCTGAGGGAGGAAATAAAAAAGCGATATTGGTTTATAATTTATTATCTGAACCCAGCCGTTTCCTAGCAACCATTCAGATTGGTATTACTTTGGCAGGTTTTTTAGCCAGTGCATTTGCAGCAGGGAGTTTTGCTGGCAGATTAGGTGAACTTTTATTTAATTTAGGTGTGCCACTAAACCAAAGAATGCTGGAATCGATTGCTACTGTCATCATAACCCTGCTCTTATCCTATTTCACCTTAGTATTAGGGGAGTTAGTACCTAAAAGATTAGCTTTACAAAAGGCAGAAGCGGTAGCCTTCTTTGCAGCTTCCCCGTTAACATTTCTGTCCAAGATTACTCATCCGTTCGTGAAGCTTCTTACATGGTCCACAAATATAATCGTTCGATTGTTTGGTTTGGACCCTAATGCAGAGAACGAGAATGTTACGGAAGAGGAAATAAGAATGATGGTTGATGTGGGGGAAGAAAAGGGGACAATCCAGGAAACTGAGAAGCGAATGATTAATAATATTTTTGAATTCGATAACAAGACTGTTTCCGATATTATGACACATAGGACAAACATTTTAGCTATTCCAGTGGAAAGCACCTTAAAGGAAATTGTCCATATAGTTAATGTTGAAAAGTACACGCGAATCCCCGTTTTTGAGGAGGATATTGACCATATCGTCGGGATTCTACATGTAAAGGATTTATTTCAGTTTCTTGAAAATGGAGAAAAAGACGCCTTCGACTTAAAAGAAATGGTACGAGAGCCATATTATGTTCTTGAATCTATAAGAATTGATCATTTATTTAGGGATATGCAAAAGAATAATGTCCATTTGGCCATTGCTATTGATGAATATGGGGGCACAGATGGGATTGTAACAATTGAAGATTTAATTGAAGAAATCGTCGGAAATATTTTTGATGAATACGACGAACCTGAACTGGATGTTAAAGATTTAGAAGAAATCGATGAGTTCAATTATTTAATGGCCGGAACAATCAATTTGTATGAAGTCGAGGATGTTCTTAAAATAGATTTCCCTACACAGGATTATGATACGTTAAGTGGATTTATTATCGGACAACTTGGATATATTCCAGGAATGGAAGAACGTCCAGCGATTGAATATGAAGATATCGTGTTCGCTGTCGAGGAAATGGACGATAGGCGAATTGTGAAAGTGAAAGTAAGCGTGAAGGAAAATGCTCAGCAGACGCAATAAGATCGAAAACATCCTCCTCTTTATTTTAAGGGGAGGATGTTTAATTATTGCTTTAATTATTTAAAAGCAGTTGCAAATAAAGGACGTTTTGCCATTTGCCGAACTTAAAGCCAACTTCTTTGAGTTTACCGGCGAACTCAAATCCGAATTTTTCATGCAGGTGGACGCTACCATCGTTTCCTTCGGTTATTCCCGCTATGATTGTGTGGTATTCTAGTTCTTTTGCTCTTGTAATCATATCCTTCATTAATGCTTGGCCTATCCCTTGGCCTCGATACTTGTCCGATAGATAAATGGAAATCTCCACTGTAGTAGCATAAGCCTCCTTCGCGTTGTATGGAGATATCCCGCAGTAACCGGTAATCTCACCATTGATCACAGCGACCATTAAAGGATATTGTTCATTATATTTATAAAACCACTGCTCCCTTTGTTCTAACGTTTGTTCTTCTAAGTCAAAGGTTGCTGTCAGATTTAAAATAGCCTCATTATAAATATCCAACATTGCAGGTACATCGTTTATTTTTGCTCTCCTAATTATCAAAATTCAAGCCCCCGTTTTCCAAATTTTAGCACAAATATGATTTTTTCTTGGTAAAATAGAAGTAGTATATCTTGTGAAATATTATCTCCTCTTATCGAGTGATTTTAAAGTGTTTTAGCCCTACAATTGTAAAAATATTTTCGGCAGGAATGAAAGTTCATATAGTAACAGGTACACGCAGCAACCAATCAAAGGGTAGGTGATGGTAGACTAAGATAGGAAAAGCCTAGTTGGTATGGATGGGGGGAGAGTGAAAGCATGTCAAAGCGAAGAATAAAATTAAGCGAATGGCAACTTCTGAAAAGGGAAATGAAGTTTTTGGAAGAAACGGGTGTTTTAGATCCGGGTAAGACAAAAGAAATCGAAGGCTTATATGAGGAGGAACGAGTTTCTTTCACTAAAACCCTTTTATATGTTGGTTCGGTTTTGATTGGAATCGGCGTTCTTAGTTTTGTTGCAAGTAACTGGTCTGAAATTGGGAAGTTAACTAAATTTCTACTTATTATTGGCTTGTTTATCGCATGTAACTTTACTGGTCTCCGAATGGAAAAAAGTTTCCCTAAAACAGCAAAAAGTCTCTACTACCTTGGAGTTATTGTATTCGGGGCGGGGATATTCCTTGTCGGTCAGATGTTTCATTTTGGAGGCGATTTTCAAGATGCATTTTTATGGTGGTCATTAGGAATTCTGCCGTTAGCCTGGGTTCTACGAGATAAGTGGATATTACTAGGATCTTCAATTTTAATACTTATATATATGACAGATGAATCAATCATAAGCGGGCAAATGGTTCCTTACTGGATTCTGTTTTGGATTGCCATCCTGTATTTTTTAAACGACAAGATTGGGTTTTCGCAGGCTACTGGAGTTGCGAATAGTTTGCTCTCACTTGCCTTTATCGCTTCAATCCTCAAGTTCTCCCTAGATGGTATTGCTAATAATGAATATATTTATGGACTTATCTATTTTGTTATTGGACTTGGGCTTGTCCAAATGAGTGGAAAGGTTCGTGAGATTCACGTAATCTTAGGTTACTTTATCCATGGAGGAGCCGCTCTTCTCCTCTCCTTTGAAGAAAGTTGGCCAGTTGGGTGGATCTTCCTTGTATTTTCCATTCTGTATTTAATTTATCTCTTATATCAAATTAATAAAGGGAGCCTTCTCAGTATAGTTATTCTTTGTTTAATGATTTTCCGATTCTATTTAGATTACACCTTCGACTTCCTGCCAAAATCTCTCGTCTTTATCATAGGTGGACTTCTTTTGCTTACATTTGGTATTTATTTTGAAAGGCAAAGGAAGAAAGGGGGAAATCGGCTTGTCTAAACGTTCGAAGCAGTTCATTTTGGCTTGTTTAGTACCGATTGGTATTTTATTGGGCATGACAATAACCCCGATATATACGCTTATCACAGGTGATGAAATTATCCTGCGTACTATTCCTGTCGATCCGACTGATCTATTTCGAGGTGATTATGTTGTCCTACGCTATGAAGCGGAAGAAGTTCCAAGCTCTCTTTTAGAAAAGGAAGTGCGAACAGAGCTGGATATTGGCCGGTATGATCTAGAGGTATATGTGAGTTTAGACTATAAAAATGGTACTCATGCTCCAAGTAGCGTTAGCTTGAATCGGCCAGACTCTGGCTTATACCTAAAAGGGGAATTAAGCTATATTGGACCTTCTTGGAATGGTGGAGTGGAAGGTGCGGAAGTCGCATATATAAGTTATAGCCTTGATAAATATTTCGTCGAAGACAATACAGGTCTAGATTTGGAGGAGGCATCTAGGCACGGCAATATTCTTGCAAAAGTAAAGGTGAAAAACGGTTATGCTTTTTTGACTGATGTTTCCATTGTTAGGTAGCTAAAAAATAGGGACTGAACAAAGGGTGTAAAACTCGTTGTTCAGTCTTTTTTAATAGGCGTAACCTGATTTTTCTAGTTTTAAGCCCAAAGACCTATATAGATATAATCTTTTTGAAAGAAGGTAGTACTAAAGCTCCGGAAAAATAAATAAAAAAGATAGGTCCATGTACCATAGTAAACTATAACGAAATAGTAATATTATTAACATTATAAAAAGTCTGATTATAAATACTATTTTGTGTTTTCCGGGCTAAAACTTTCATTCAAAGGAGTCGAGGACATGGGTAAAAAGTCGTTTAAAACTATTCTCGCGAGTGCAGCAGTTGCACTAGCACTTTCAGGCGCTGGAGTTGGGGCTGCAGCACCAGTAAATGCAATGCAAACGCCAAAACTTGCGGAACTTGTAGGAGATTTTGATTTCTCCTCTTCAGCTAAAAAAACCGTAATCGTTGAGCTAACAGAACCATCTATTGTAGAAGCAAAACAGAAGGGGCAGAAGCAATCAAAGGCAAATCTATCAAAAGCTCGTAATCAAGTAAAATCACAAGTTGCTAAAGCGGTTAAAAATGCAAAAATAAATCGTGAATACGATCACGTCTTTTCCGGGTTCTCTGTGGAACTTCCTGAAGAAGGAATTCCAGCATTACTTGCTATGCCTGGAGTTAAGGCTGTATACCCTGATGTTACCTACACAGTAACAAGTGTTGGCGAAGTTGAGGCAGTCTCTGAGGAAGTCTTTAGTCCAGAAATGTTTGATAGTGCGCCGTTTATCGGTTCTGATGAAGCGTGGGAAACAGGCTTCACAGGTGAAGGTGTGACAGTTGCGGTTATTGATACTGGAGCTGACTATACTCACCCAGACCTAGCACATGCCTTTGGAGAAAATAAAGGCTATGACTTTGTTGATAATGATAAGGATCCACAGGAAACACCAGCTGGTGACCCAAGAGGGGAGTCCACACAGCATGGTACCCACGTGTCTGGTACTGTTGCTGCGAATGGAAAAATTAAAGGAGTAGCCCCGGACGCAGAATTGCTTGCCTATCGTGTGCTTGGACCAGGTGGTAGTGGGACAACCCAGAACGTGATCGCTGGAATTGAGAAAGCGGTTGAAGATGGCGCAGACGTTATGAATCTTTCATTAGGAAATTCCTTAAATGATCCTGACTATGCAACGAGTATCGCATTAGACTGGGCCATGTCTGAAGGGGTTGTCGCCATTACTTCCAACGGTAACAGTGGACCTAATAATTGGACAGTTGGTTCACCAGGAACATCGCGTGACGCAATTTCTGTAGGAGCGACACAACTCCCATTTAATCTTTATGATTCTACTCTTTCTACATCAGAGGGTGTATCCTACCCTTCTGCAAAAGTTATGGGCTTTCCGAGTGATGAAGAGTTGCTAGCTCTTAGTGGGAAAGAATATGAATTTGTTGACGTTGGTTTTGGTGCACCAGAAGATTTTGAAGGAAAAGACCTCATTGGTAAAATAGCGTTAATTAGCCGTGGTGGCTTTGCCTTTGTTGATAAAGCCACAAATGCTAAAAACGCAGGAGCAGTTGGAGCGATTATCTACAATAACCTAGCTGGTGAGCATGCAGATGTCCCTGGAATGGCTGTTCCAACAATTAAAACGACTCAAGAAGATGGACAAAAACTATTAGCTGAACTTGAAGCGGGCAACAACAAAGTATTATTTAATATCGAATTTGATTCAGAAGTAGGAGAATCAATGGCTGACTTCTCGTCCCGCGGTCCGGTAACAGGCACTTGGATGATTAAGCCAGATGTTTCCGCTCCTGGGGTTAACATTACGAGTACGGTTCCAACGCATGACCCAGCAAATCCGTATGGTTATGCTGCTATGCAAGGGACTAGTATGGCGGCTCCGCACGTAGCCGGTGCAGCTGCTCTTATTCTTGATGCAAATCCTGAATGGGGTGTTGATGATGTAAAGGCGGCCTTGATGAATACAGCTGCAGATGTGATTAATCCTAGCACAGGAAAACCATATCCACATAATTCTCAAGGTGCAGGAAGCATTCGGGTAGTTGATGCTATCAATACAGAAACATTAGCTGCTCCAGGAAGCCATTCATTTGGAACATTCCTTAAAACAAAAGGCAAGCAGGTAGAGAAGCAGCAATTTACTATTAAAAATCTGTCTGCAGAAAAGAAGAATTATAGCTTTGAAGTAAACATGGGTGAATACTCTGATGCGATTAAAGTATCGACAAGTAATAACTTGAAAGTAAACCCAGGTAAATCTCAGAACGTGAACTTAAATGTAAAAGTGGATGCTGGTCAGCTAGCACCAGGATATTATGAGGGTTCAATCACAATTAATGATGGCGAAGCAGCAATAGATGTACCGACAATTTTATTTGTACAAGAACCGGATTATCCACGTGCAGAATACTTAGCTGTTTCACAGCAAGGCGAAAACTTCCAAATTCAAGGTCTATTCCCGGGTGGAGCTGAGCAGGTGAATTTCTTTGTCTATACATCCGATTCAAAGGGAGCAGTTGGAGAATATTTAGGAACCTTCGCTTCTTATGAGGAAGTGCCGGCAGGATATTCAACATTTGAATGGGATGGAGTTGTAAATGGCCAGAAGCTTCAGGCGGGTAATTATTACAACTTATATGTACAAGCAACCTATAAAAATCAAACTGATACTACCGGGGTAAATTTTCTCGTACGTTAAATAGAAAATAGGTAGTTCCATCAGAATTGACTAAAAATCGTTTGGATTTTCGTATCCAAACGGTTTTTTTTGCTTTCCTAGGCAAATTGGTTGGTAATAATTTCTTGGAGAGCGAACGGGCTCACCCGACTACACCTTGTCGCATACGATGCACTAAAACGACAAGGGAGGTGTGACATTTTTGGGAAGCAATAGGATTTTACCTTTAGTTATTACAGGGTTTCTTGCTGTTATGATCTCAATTTGTGCGTTCTTTCTGATTGGGAACAACAATTCTTCTGAGCCTACTACAGGAGAAACCAGTGAGACAGAGCAAAAGACAACTTCGAATGATAAAACAAATCAAGGTGGAACGTCCGGAGATAGCGATATAACAAATAATGTAGAGAATAATGTAGATGGAGAAGAAGCAGATATCAATAACTCAATTAACAATAACCTTCAAAATAGTAGCGAAAATCAAATCGATAACAGTATAACTAACAATGTTGAAGTCAATGTAGATGTCAATGTAACCAATAACATCTCGAATAATGTTGAGGGACAAAAAGACTCTAATTCTAGCAATGATGGTGACAATAGTAACAACAATAATGGAGACAGTAATAGTGGTGAAAATGGAAACAGCGGAGATGACTCCAACGGAGATAATAATGATGGGAATAATAACGGCAATAACAATGAGGATGAGAATACCAACCAAGAGGAAATCATCTGGGGAGTCGATTCAGCTAGTCTAACGACAGAAGATATGATTGCGTGTGTAGAAGATAACTTTGGATCCCCTGATATTTGGGGTCGCTATTTAGGTGATAAAGAAGGTGTATCACGAGGGTTAACCTCGGATGAAATAGAGCTTTTACAATCTAACGATATTAGAATCCTAGTTATATGGAATCACTTTGAGAATGCCACTGGCTTTGATAATGGTCAGAGTGAAGCAGAAGAAGCGATTCAAATGGCACAAGACTTAGGTGTTCCAGAGGGTGTCGCTATCTTTGCAGATATTGAACCTAATTATCCTGTAGACTCAGAGTTTATCAGAGGTTGGTTCGAGACAATGAATGAGTCCCAATATACTCCAGGTTTTTATGGTGTATTCGATCCAGAGCGAGACTTATATGCCGCTTATGAACAAGCGGGAGCAGACAATGGTCAACTGCTCGAGAATGCTTATGTATGGACGGCCGCGCCTAATAATGGTATTACAACAGAAGATAACGCTCCTGAGTATCAGCCACAAGCACCTGAAAACGCACAGATTGGTGGATGGCAATATGGTTTAGATGCGCAAGCATGTAACATAGATACGAATCTTTTCAATAGTGAGCTATTAGATGTGCTATGGTGATTCTTCGGGAAATCTAATAGTAGAGGGAAACGTTTTGTGGTTTAAGCCCAATCGTTTCCCTCTTCTTGTTTATTTATTACGGTTTGTCGGAAGCTTTTCACTTGGGTTATTCTTCCCTTGGCGCTTACGATTTTGCTCATCTTTTTGTTGTTTATCATGAAGCTTATTTAAAAATTCATTTGTGCTATCCATAATGACCCTCCTTGATATGATTCTGTTTTTACTTTAACCATTTCGGTGGAAAACATACTGCACGGGAATGGAAGCAAAGAAAATGGAAAAAATAAATGAACAGACCTGGACCTTATCATCGATACGATTGTCCCAATAAAGGAGTTTTAAGAATGGAAGCTGCAGAAATTGTAAAAGCCAATTATGACGAAGTTCCTGTGATTACCGAAATGTTTGAGGATTGCAAAGCTTATCTGGAAAGTCGTGGTATTCTGCAATGGGATGATCAATATCCAAGTCAGGAATACTTTGAGAAAAAGTTCGCTGGTGAAAATTTATTCGTACTTAAAAGAAATGGAGAGATCCAAGGGGCAATGGTACTTGATGAATGGCAAACCCCTGAGTGGGAGAGTGCGGATTGGACAGTAGTAAAAGGGAATCCACTAATTCTGCATTCATTCTGTGTACACCCTTCAACTCAAGGCTTAGGATATGGAGGACAAATGCTCCAGTTCGCGGAAGACTTCACAATCGAACAAGGTTACCCTGCTCTTCGGCTGGATACATATGCTGGCAATATGTCTGCTGTCCGCTTTTATGAAAAAAGAGGGTATAAAAGAACTGGAGAGGTAGAATTAACAGGAAAACCAGAAGGACATGAGAAATATTACTGTTATGAGAAACTGTTTTAAGCAAATGGGGCCTGCCCACTTTTCTTAATGAAAAGAGGTTAGGTCTCTTTTTATGTTAACATGATTATAGAATTTCTACGCCTTTAGAAAGCGCTATAATAAAATAGAGATAGGGTTTAAGCTCTAGGGGGACAGATTAGATGAGTAGTGTAAAATGGGGTAACCGTTATGTTATATATGCAATCGGAATCTTGGTGCTTTCAGGCCTTCTTGATTTATATATCTTTTATCTATCCTCGATGCCCGGAAAGACCCCAATTTTGTTTAAGTTGGTATTAAACATTGTTGTCCTTTTTATCTTTTGGCGATTAATTTCTGGCATCAATAAATATGAAGCAGAACTACAGGGGAATCGTAAGAGGTTAAAAAACATCTTTGATACTCTCGATGTGGCGATTTGGTCTCACGATCTTAAAACGGATGCCCTGTTGATAACAACTGGAATTGAAAAGTTATATGGCTATTCCTCTGATTATTTTTACCAGGATCATGAGCTCTGGAAAAAGGTGATTCTCCCCGATGATGCACAGGTTTTAGCTGAACGAGAAAAGAAATTAGCACAAGGAGAACCAGTGACGAGTGAGTACCGAATTATCCGTGCAGATGGTGAAGTGCGTTGGATTCAAGATAGAGGCATACCCAGCCTAAATCAATTGGGAGAACTAGTTGATTTTAATAGCGTTTTATTTGATATTACTGATCGTAAAGAGAGTGAAGGGCTGTATCATAGTCTTGTTGAGATGTCTTCTGACCTTGTGGCAGTTTATAGTAGGGGAAAGTTAGACTATATCAATGAAGCAGGATGTAAGCTCTTTAAGGCGGACAACCAACAGGATCTTATCGGGCAGCCGATATCTAAGTTGATTCCTTCCAATATTCTAACTCAATTAAAGTTACGTCAACTTTCTTTAGATGAAAATACTGAAGAGAAGATGTCCTTTGAATTTATGATAAATGATTTTGACGGTCAAAAAATAGATTTAGAAATGACCGCGGTTCCGATTCTCTATGAAGGAAGAATGGCTGAACAAATTGTTGGAAGGAATATCTCCCAACGAAAACAGGCAGAAGAGACCATTAGGCGGATGGCTTACTATGATGTACTCACAGATCTTCCAAATAGATATTTGTTTAGACGACAGTTGAGTGCAGCGTTAAGTGAAATAGGGGATCAATTCATTGCTATATTGTTCCTGGACTTAGATCGCTTTAAAATTATTAATGACACGAAAGGCCATTTTATTGGAGATCAATTACTAAAGGTTGTTGCAACAAAGTTGGAAGAAGCTGTTAATCTTGATGGTATGGTCGCACGAAATGGTGGCGACGAATTTATAGTTTTGCTGGAAAATACCAACCGTGAAAAGACAGAGGAAGTTGCTCAGCGGATTCTTGACCAATTTTCACAAGGAATGGATGTAGCAGGACAAGATTTTTATGTTACGACCAGCATTGGAATTAGTCTTGCACCTGTCGATGGAGAGGATGAGGAAACGTTATTAAAACATGCTGACACAGCCATGTATTTGGCAAAAGACCGAGGGAAGAACAACTACCAATTCTATACAAACAAACTTCAGGAACTGTCTTTATGGAAATTGGAAATAGAGAATGGTTTGAGAAAAGCTTTGGAGAATCACCAGTTTGAGCTTCATTTTCAACCACAATTTGAGATGGAAACAGGGATGATTGTAGGAGTTGAAGCTCTCGTACGTTGGCAACACCCTGATAAGGGTCTGGTATCACCGGCAGAATTTATTTCTCTTGCTGAGGAAACAGGACTTATTGTTCCCCTCGGTTATTGGGTATTAAAAGAAGCATGTCTACAAAATAAACGTTGGCAAAATAGCGGGTACAATCCTATGGTCATCTCAGTCAATGTTTCAGTCCGTCAACTTCAAAATGAAAATTTTGTTGAGATGGTGAAAGATATTCTCTGCCAAACAAATCTAGACCCCTGTTATTTGGAACTAGAAATTACGGAAAGTATGATGTTAACTCAAGAAAGTTCCACTTCTCTGTTAAAACAGTTAAACGAGTTAGGCGTTTCCGTTGCCATTGATGATTTTGGGACAGGTTATTCATCCTTATGCCGTTTGAAGCAGCTACCGATAGATCGAATTAAAATTGACAAATCATTTGTAGATGATATTGACCATCATCCAAATCAAGGTGCCATGGTCAAGACTATTATTGATATGGGACATAATTTAGGATTCAGGGTAATTGCCGAGGGAATCGAAACGCAAGCTCAGGCTGATTTTCTAATGAAACACGAATGTCTACATGGACAAGGCTATTATTTTAGCAAACCACTACCTGCTGTGCAGGTTGAAAAGCTTTTTAATTAGCATAAAACTTCTCATGCCGTATTTACATGAGGAGTTTTTTATCTTATGTTTACCTCTTTTCCTTCACTTCTTGTAAAAATTCAAACATGAAAAATCTGAACGGGTTGGTGACTTTTGTTTTGAGATGGCTGTTTTCGTAAGAATTGTTGTTAGTAGTTAGGGAAATTAGGAAATCCAGAATCAAATGTTGCTGAGGGAAAGGTTAAGTATCTTACAGAATTTCCCGAACACGAAAGCCCACTTCTTCAGGGGTGGGATGAAAGTGAGGTCGAACAAGGTATGTCTTCAGACATATCAATTGTTCAAATTTTTTGTTGCGAACGTGCGTTCCTAACTGATAAAATATAGTCAACAGGAGGTGAGTACGTTGGCTAAGTCTAAAACTCCAAGTTATGTTTTAACATTGAGGTTAAAAACTGAAATATATCAGGAACACAAATTATCCAAAAGATTCGAATTGGCTAGAAGCATCTACAATGCCTGTTTAGGTGAATTGTACAAAAGATATGCAGCTTTAAAACAATCTAAGCGGTATAAAATTGTTTGTAAAATGGAAAAAGGCAAAGAGCGAAATAAACTTTTTTCAATACTGAACAAGGAGTTTGGTTTAGTCGAGTATTCACTACATGAATTTGTAAAGCCTATGCAACATCAATTAAAGAAGAATATAGATGCTTTCACTAGTCAAAAGGTTGCCACAAGAGCTTTCAAGGCATTCGAAACACTAATGTTTAAACGAGGTAAGAAAGTACATTTTAAAAAGTACGGTGAAATGTATTCTGTTGAGGGAAAATCTAATTCAACAGGTATTAGATACAAGAACGGCAATGTTTTGTGGAATGGTCTTGTTCTTCGAACAATTGTTAAAAAGAATGACGTTTATTCTTATATAGCTCTTAAAGATAAAATTAAATTTGTTAGGATTAAAAGAGAATGGATAATGAATAAATTTGTATACTACGCACAGTTGGTGCTCGAAGGTACGCCTCCGAAAAAATACAATTCCGAAGGAATTAAAGATGGGGGCTCTGCACGAAAAAGAGTAGGCATCGACATAGGTACTTCTACTGTAGCAGTTTGTTCTGAAACTAATGTTATCTTGACTGAATTAGCACCAAACGTTGCCCAATTGGATAAAAACATAAGAAATATACAAAGAAGTTTAGATAGAAGCAAAAGAGCAACTAACCCATTGAAATATAAAGAAGACGGTACCATTAACAAGAGCAATAAAGACAAATGGATATATTCTAAACGATACATGAAAAATAAGGCTCAACTAAAAGAGCTGCAGAGATTAAATAGAGTGAAAAGAAAACAGGATCACGAAATACTTTCCAACACCATTCTCTCATTAGGTGATATTATTTTTGTCGAAACAATGAGTTTTAAAGGACTCCAAAGAAAAGTAAAAGAAACAGCGGTCAATGATAAAGGTAAATTCAAGAAAAAGAAAAGGTTCGGGAGAACAATTGCCAATCGAGCACCTTCGATGCTTTTAGAGATTTTAGAACGTAAACTTAAATACATAGATAAAAGTTTAAACAAGGTAAACACGGCTCTTGTAAAAGCAAGTCAGTACAATCATTTAACTAATTCATATGAAAAGAAACGCCTTAATGATAGATGGAATGATTTTGGTTTTTGCAAAATACAAAGAGATTTATATTCTGCATTTTTGTTAATGAACTGTAAGGATAACTTAAATGAAATAGATAGAGATATGTGTAATCAGAATTTCGAGCAATTTAGGTCCGTACACAATTTGGAGATAGAACGATTGAAATTGAAAGAAAAAAACCCCGTTAGTATGGGTGTTTAAGGGTTAATACCGGTTTAGGTACGAGCCGAGACGAACGTCAATAGAAACAATGGTTTCTTTGTTCGTAAAAGTCTAGTTGAACATATATGAGTTCCGATGTGTTGTAACTCGAAGAGTTCATACTCTTTTAGTGAGAGCATCGTAGAAGTGTTTAAGTAAACTAGAACCCCACTCCTTCAGGTGTGGGAGTATCAGCGAGGTGAATGAACAAATGTTTCAGCAAATCAACGGCTTAGACAGTTGGTTGAACATTCTATTGAAACATTCCTACCCATAAGAATATTTGAGAGCAAGAATGAGGTGACCGGGAATTCCTACCCCTTAATTGTTCGTAACCAGAGGTTAGGGCCTTTGGTATGACGGTTAGGGACACTATATATGTCAACCACAATATAAAAAGGGAGTAGCTGGGCCCGATGAAATCAATGCTAAAAGGCTTTTACTCCGGTATAAACATTTTGATAACAGATAGGTTTTGATTTAGTTTAAGTCGAATAGCTTAAATTAATAGAAGTAAGAAGTGCCTTGGAGGTGAGGAGAAGGTGATTTTTCAAAGTATCAATCTGGCTTTGCGCTTTAGTTTGGAAATCTTCGCTTTAGGCTCTGTAGCGTAATGGGGATTCATGTTTGGAGAGGGAGGCTTGTTAAAGTGGGTATTGGGTCTGGGGGCACCTACTTTGCTAGCGGTTTTCTGGGGAATATTTGGTTCTCCAAAGGCAATTATTAATCTTTCTACACCCTTACATTTTGTCCGTTGAGACCCTAACTTTTGGCCTACCTGCTCTTGCTCTATACTTTGCTGGAAAGCAGCAAATCGCTTTTATCTATATTATTCTATAATAATCAGTCGAAGTTTGATGTTTATTTGGAATCAATAAAAAACCATATTTTATAGACTGTTTAATGTGAAGAAAAATAAATGAAAGAGAAAAGCCCACAACCCGATGATGTGGGCTTAAATAGTTAGTAATAGGTTTGGAAGTTTGTGGTTCGCTCGGATATTTTTTACCTCAATCCTATGTTTCACTATTTCTCTTTTCCAACCTCATTTTCAAACCGGGCTTTGGCCTTAGGGTAATAAGTGGTTGGGGTTTAATGATCTTATGATTGGGGCTTAGCAGGAGGCGATATCGGCGAGCAATACAGGCGAGAACAAGAACCATTTCCATAAAGGCGAAGTGATTCCCGATGCAAACCCTTGGACCACCTCCAAAGGGGAAGTAGGCATAAGTGGGTAATGTTTTCATAAAATTATTTTCGAATCTTTCGGGCTTAAAGGTATCCGGTTCCTCAAAGTGGTCAGCTTGTCGGTGGATTACATATTGGCTCATGAACACGGTTTCTCCCTTTTTAAATAGGAACCCACCGATTTCAACATCCTCGTCCACTTGCCGTCCAATGACATAAGCAGGGGGATATAAACGAAGAGATTCCCAGATTACGTTTTGTGTATAAGTTAGCATTTGGAAGTGTTCTGGGTTGAGAGTTTCAGTACCAATAATAGAGTCAATTTCTTTATGAAGTTTTTCCTCTACCTCTGGATGCTGCGATAATAGGTAAAGCGTCCATGATAAAGCATTTGCTGTTGTCTCGTGTCCAGCAAGGAAAATGGTCATTAGCTCATCGCGAAGCTGCTGGTCGGTCATGCCTGTCCCATGATTCTCTTCCCTAGCGGCCATTAAGATTCCAAGCAGATCTTCCTTCGGGCTATCTTCCTGTCTTCTATTGCCAATAATACTAAATAGTACTTCATCAAGTGCTTGGGTAACTTGTTTAAATTCACGATTGGTTTTGGATGGAATCCATAGAGGAAGCGGGATAATAGACCTCATTCGCTTGATGGCAAGCTTCATCCCATTCTCAACAGAATCTCCTAAACGTTCATGGCCCTCTTTGAAATCCATACTAAACATCGTTTTGCTGATAATCCCTAAGGTAATATCTAACATATCCTCAGTGACTTCGGTTTCCATCCCATCGTTCCATTTACCTATATATTTCTCCGTTATATCAATCATATCTTGAGCGTAAAGGTTTATATGAGTTTTCTTGAAGGCAGGCTGTATCAGTCTTCTCTGCTGCATATGCACTTCCTTTTCACTCGTTAACAGACCTTCACCAACTAGTGCTTTTAAGGACTGAACATCTTTCGATTTAATAAAGCTTTTTTGTTTGGTCACAAGTACTTCTTTTATTAGTTCAGGATCCGAAAGTAGAATCACTTTATGAAGCGGACCTAAGCGAAAACGGACAATAGATCCATATTCACTCGTAAGATTTTGCATGAAATGAAGCGGATTTTTTTGAAAATCGTTTAAATGTCCTGTAAAAAAACTGCCGTTCTGAGCTAAAGGTATTTGTTTATTATTAAATGAATCGTCCAAATAACATGTCCTCCTTTCCTGTCCATATGGCCAATTATCAAGCCAGGTCTACTCCGTATTATGATAAGCAAAAAGAAGTGGATTGGTGTTTAAATTGATGGAACAGCCCTAGCCTTAATTTATCGACTGGGAAGGAAATATCCATCAGTAAAACCTTTGCCTCTTTTAAATGTTAGTCATATCAACCATTTTTAGCACCCTTATTGTATGGATGTATAAGATATAAAGAGCTTGTTTTATGTAGAAATGTTTGTGCCCTAGGCTTTAATAGAATGAAAGGAAGGAGAACATATGAGCAAATTAAAGGAACTAACAAAGCATGTTGCCAAGTATGAAAAAGAACTAAATTTTCTTATACAGGAAAGGCTGAACGATCATGATTTAATAAACAATGCGAATGAAGGGTTACAGAAGCATCTAAATACGCTAAGAAGGCTTCGTAAATTCAATGAGATTATTGCACAACAATTGAATCTTCCCACGAAGGATGATGTTGCAGCGACTTCAAGATTGGTTATGCAGTTAGAAGAGAAGTTAGATCGAATCGAAGACTTGCTTATGCAGCTACTTGATGAAAATCCATCAGCATTGTCTCAAGAAAGCCTCAGCCCAGATCGTAATAAAGATACAGAAAGCCAACAATCAGAAAATGGCGAGAACGAAGAACAGGAGTTGGAAGCATCAGAAGAGGAATCCTCCCAACCGTTTAAAACTAAAATAATGAATCTTCTATCTGAAATGGGAATGAAAGTAATAAAAGATGCCGTAAAAAATGCCCTTGCTCAAAGGAGCAACACCGGTGCTTAATGACCCACGTAAACCAAAGGGCTTAAGGCTGTTCGGTTCTTTGTCGAGTCATTCAGACCCACTAGTTGGACCAACCCCAAGAAAAGCGATTTGGAAAAAAAACAAGGCTACTCTCTGGTATTATCCGGCTCCAGATAAAAAATATAAAACTCCACTTTTCCTCGTTTATTCACTGGTCAATCAAGCATTTATCTTAGACCTTGGACCAGGTTCTAGCATGATAGAAGGGTTTACAGAAGCAGGCTATGATGTCTACTTGTTGGATTTCGGTATTCCGGGCTATGAGGACAAACACTTAACTCTGGGAGATTATATTTTTGACTATATTGAAACGGGAGTACGTAGGGCACTTAGACATTCGGGGGTAGAGGATATTACCGTAATAGGTTACTGCCTCGGCGGCACATTAGCCCTCATTTATGCGGCTGTGGCGAAAGAACCAATTAAAAACTTAATCTTGTTTGCAACTCCAGTGGACATAAGCGAAATCCCTTACATGGACAAATGGGCTAAAGCTATTAAGCATGGAGAAATAAAGATGGAGGAATTAATTGACGAATACGGGGTTGTACCGGCCCAAGTGATGGAATTCTGGTTGCGTCTTATAACAGCCCCGGTAAATGTAACCCCCTATTTAGCGTTATTAGGAAGATTGAATGATAAGAAGTATATTAGAAAATGGAAAAGGTTTGACATATGGGTGAAAGGACATGTTCCGTTTGCTGGGGCAGTTTTCAAAGAGTTAATCAATGAGCTGCTTATCAAAAATAAGCTGATTAAAAATAAGCTGGAATTGCGAGGTAAAAGGGTTAATCTGAAAAAAATCAAAGCGAACCTACTTGTTGTTTCAACGGAAGCTGACGAGCTCATCCCGGAAGAAATGACCAAGCCGTTGATGTCGAAGGTTTCCTCTGGAGATAAGACATATAGACGAGAAAGAGGGGGACATGTCAGCCTTGCAATTAAAGGGGGCTTACCGGACTTTCTAACTGAATGGCTACAGAAAAGGTCATAAATAAGTTAATATAAAAACCTAGCCACCTAATTAAAATTAGGTGGCTTAAAATTTTTAAAAGATTGAAATTAACTAAAACCATTTCTTTGTTCGGAAGTCTAATATATAGAAAGAATGATATACAATGAGGAATACTATCTTTTCCTCGTGATAGTTAGAATTTTAAGGGGGAAGAGACTTGAATGCAGACGGGCAACTTGTGAAGCGTGCAATAGGTGGTGAGGACCAGGCCTTTGTGGAAATTATGCAATCGCACAAGGTAGATTTATATAAAACAGCCATTGCTTACTTGAAAAATAGTGATGAGGCGTTAGAAGCCATTCAGGAAGTTACCTATCGCGCATATAAAAGTATCCACCAAGTTCGGAATTCAGCCTATGTAAAAACTTGGCTGATTCGAATTATGATTAATTATTGCAATGACCAACTTAAAAAGAAAAAACGAGAGGTATTGGGTGAGGAGATTCTTCAGGTGCAAGGGATCTCCGAAGATCATTCTGGGTTAGAGATAAAGGATGCGATGGAGGACCTAGATGAGCGTTCAAGAGAAATTCTGACCCTCAAATATTTTCATGACTTAAAAATCAAGGAAATTGCCGCCTCAATGCAGTGCCCTGAGGGTACAGTGAAAACCTGGCTGAATAAAGCGTTAAAGGCGCTTAAAGGCAAGCTTGAAGAGAAGGGAGGAAACTAAAAGTGTTTAACCGTGAAGAGGAAAAGCTGGCTGATTATAAGAAGAAATTGAATGATATTCCAATCCCTACTGAATTACTAGATGAACAGATTCACTTAGGTTTACAACGAGCAAAGAGTGAGAAGAGACTTCAAAAGTCTAGAAAACGTCGAATGATTTCCCTTGTTGCCGCAGCAGTCTTGATTTTAGGTTTTTTCACAACGATTCGGGTTTCTCCAACATTTGCCCATTACATCACGATTGTTCCAGGGATGGAGAAATTAGTAGAACTAATTCGGGATGATAAGGGGAGGATGTTAGCGGTAGAAAATGAGTATTACCAAGAGATTGGGGTTTCGGACGAGGATAATGGTCTAAAAATCACTATTGATGGAGCTATTGCGGATGAGCAGGGCATGGTTTTATTTTACACACTAGAGTCTGATGAAAAACAGAGAGAGTTATTCGTGGATCGACCTCAGTTAACAAGTCAAGACGGTACGAAACTAGATTGGGGAACAATTTCATCAGGAGGTCCGCACTATTCTGAGAAGGGGGAAACATCCTTTAATGGAACAGTTGAGTACTTCTTTCAAAGCCCTTATGAAGCAAGGGATTTTGAGTTAAGTGTACAAGTAAATGGCGAAGGGGATGAATGGAATTTCAGCCTGCCTTTCTCGATTGAAGAAGAGCTTGCAAAGAAGAAAGTATATAACATTAACAAGGCGGTCGAAATTGAAGGTCAGACAATCGAGATACTCGAAGCTGTGGTACATCCGTTAAGAGTAGCCGTGCAAATTAGAATGGATGAACAAAATACGAAGAAGCTATTAGATTTCCAAGATCTAAGGTTGGTGGATGAAAACGCAGAGAGCTGGACAAAAATTGCTAATGGAACAACGGCGAGCCATATTTCTGATCATGAGAAAATCATCTACTTACAGAGTAACTATTTTAAGGAGCCTGAAGAGTTGTATCTTGTTTTTAATAAAATCCAGGCAGTTGATAAGGATGAGGCTTATGTAGTTGTTGACCCGAAGACGGAAGAGATCTTGAAGCAACCAAAAGGAGATCACTTAAGAAACTTTAAAGTTAGAGGAAGTGATTTGGTTTTTGATTTTCACGCAAAAGAGGAATTTAATTATTTCCTATTTAATCGTATAAGTGATGAAGGTGGGAATGAATTAGAATCCTCCTCCTTTGTAAGTGGTCCAAATCAAGACGGGATAGAAGAGGTCGGCGTTATTATTCCCAACTTGGAAAATGTACACGGACCCATTTCACTTGAACTAAGTTTTTACCCTTCATGGCTTGAAGGGGACGCAAGGGTTAAAGTTAAGTAGGAATAGGATGCATAAAAGAAGTGTTTAGCTAGAGCTAAACACTTCTTTTCTCTTTATTGTGCTTCGTAGACTTCTAAATTAGCATATACGGTGGCAATAACAGGGGTGCTAAGCTGTTTTTCCTTTGCAATCTGTAACAGGTAACCAAAAAAGTGTTCTGCTTCAGTCTTTAAACCTTTTTCCATATCGCGCTGTAGAGATGATTTCATATTATAGCCCATCTGCATGATTTTCTGGAATTGATTATCCTCAATTCCATCAGCAAGCGGTGCATCAACACGTCGCATCACGCTACCGACTTCTTGGAGTAAAGTCTGAATGGTCTCAACCCCATATTCCTGATCACGAATTGGACCGATTGGAGACCTGAATAGCGAAGTTACTCCACTTAGAGTTGTGATAAACTGATATTTATGCCACATATCTTGTTCAATATTGTCCGAAAGGCGGAAGTTCGCTTTGGTTCCTTCGAAAGCAGCTTGGAGTTTCATAATTCGTTCGGTTTTCTCTTGAGAATATTCACCGAAGACAAGATCATGAATCGGGCTAGTTTGAATCACTTTCCCCTGTTCGTCAAGTGTGGTTTCAATAAAGCACAGCCCGCCAATCACATGGTTTTCACCAAACGCTGCTCTGAGTTCCTCCACATGGGCAATCCCATTTAGAAGGGGTAAGATTACTGTATTCTCCGTTACATAGTCCTTGATACTATCGATTGCACCTTGTAGGTGATAAGACTTAGTAGATAGCAAGATTACGTCAAAAGGCTCCGCCGTTTCTCCACTCAACATTGTTTTCGGTTGGAGCTTCATATTTCCATGAACACTTTCAACAACAAGACCGTTCTGATCAAGCTGTTGCTTTCGAGTTTCACGGACGAGAAAAGTAACATCTTCCCCTTTTTCAACTAAACGGCCACCAAAATATCCGCCAATTCCACCTGCACCAACAACTAAGATTCTCATGAATATAGCCTCCTTATGTAGAAAATTCATTCCAACCGTAAAAGGAATCTCTTTTTTTTTAATTTAACATTTTAATAGTCAAATTGCTTTACTCTACTTTTCCTTAGTGAAAGAAAAGTGCACGCGGAATGTTCGCGTGCACTCAATTATTATAGGGAAAATACTACCCCAAGGCTTCCGACAACAATCAGAACACTGATTATCTTAACAAAAAGGGGAATCGAATCCTTCCCCTTTTCGTTCAGCTTTTTTTCCTCTTCCTCCACGACCTTACGAAACTCTGGATTGCAGCAACTCATGTTAAGCTACTTTGTTCCAGTTAGAGATGTCCTCTTCAAGTGGTAGATTATTAGCGCGATTTTTCTTAGCTGCTACAAAGAAGAGAGCAACCAATATTGCTGCACCAATGATGCCGCCAATCCAGGCTGTGCCCATTGGTAAACCAAAACCGATTTGTGCATTTAAGATATAAGTGATAACCATAACTAACATAAATGACCCAGGAATTAACGGGATAAAGTAATTTTTCTTGGCGATGTATAAGTACATAGCACCAACAAATAAAGCAATCACAGCTGTAGCTTGGTTCGCCCAGCTAAAGTATCTCCATAAAAGGTTGAAGTCAATTTGAGTTAATACTACTGAAATTACAAATAATGGAATAGCAATCCATAAGCGACTTCCAATTTTCTTTTGTGCAATGTTTAGGTATTCAGCGATAATCATACGAGCACTTCGGAAAGCTGTATCACCAGAAGTGATCGGAAGGATAACGACACCAAGGATGGCAAGTGTTCCACCAATTGCTCCAAGCATTGCTACCGAAACTTCACTTACAACTGCTCCAGGTCCACCAGCTGCTAATACTTCGTTAAGACCAGTAGGGCCATTAAATAAGCTCATCGCTGCAGCAGCCCAGATCATTGCGATAATCCCTTCAACAATCATCATACCGTAGAAAATCTTACGTCCTTGCTTTTCTTTTTGAGTAGTACGAGAAATAATTGGTGTTTGCGTTGCATGGAATCCTGAAAGTGCACCACAAGTGATTGTAAAGAAAATCAGTGGGAAAATTGGTGCATTACTTGGGTGGAAATTAGTTAGTGAAAGTTCAGGAATTGGTGCTCCTGTAACAACTAATCCAATCCCAACTCCAAGTGCACTAATTACAAGTAGTGCTCCAAAGTAAGGGTATAGACGACCGATAATCTTATCAACTGGTAAAAGTGTTGCCAAAATATAATAAACAAAAATAGCTGCAATAATAATACCTAGAGCAATTTTCCCGTCCATTAATACATGTAAAAGACTTGCAGGTGTAGAAACGAATACTGTACCAACTAATAAAAGAAGAAGAACAGCAAAAGCGTTAACCACATGCTTCATTACTTTGCCTAAAAACTTACTAGCAAGTTCAGGTAAATGAGCACCACGATTACGAATAGAAATCATTCCTGTTAAATAATCGTGAACAGCACCAGCAAAAATACAGCCAATAACAATCCAGATAAAGGCAACTGGTCCGTAAAGCGCTCCCATAATTGGACCAAAGATAGGCCCAGTACCAGCAATGTTTAATAGCTGAATCAGTGAGTTCTTAGGTGTGCTCATTGGGATGTAGTCAACACCATCGCTATTTACATATGCAGGCGTTGCTCTCTCTTCCTTTACACCGAACACTTTCTCGACGAATTTACCATAGGTAAAATAACCAATAATTAAAAGGGCAATTCCCGCTAAAAATGTATACATATTATTCCCCCGTTTCTATAATGCAATGAATACGTTTACATTCACCATTATAAGAGAAAGAAAGATTGAGAGGGCTGGATTTGGCTTAAAAGGTCATAAATGACGATTATCATGTTTTATTTCAGTATTAAGATGCAAAGAAGAGAGAGGTTGCAATATGAATTTTCTATATTAAAAGAGTATTTTCATTAAATTTCCAACCTTGTTCGTAATGCCTTTACATAGTTTCGACTGACGGAGAGTAACTCTTCTCTGCCAACAAGTTCAAGTTGATAGGCGCCGTTAAACCAAGGGGTTAGGCGAGTAACATGTTCTAGGTTTACTAAATAACTTTTATGAATGCGAAAAAAGTTATAAGAACTAAGTCTGCTTTCTAAATCTTTAAGTGGGGTTTTAATTTCAAATTCACCAGTTTTTGATATTATTTTCGTTACTTTTTCTTCCCTAAACATGTAAAGAATCTCTTTTGGTTCTAAATACAGGATATCTCCTTCTGCCTCAAGGGCCAACTTCGCGGCTTGCTTTCCAAGATCGTGTCCGTGTGGCGTAATGAACTTCTTTTCAATTCTTTCAATTGTTTCCTTTAATAATTCTTCATCATAGGGTTTAAGTATATAATCGATGGCATCGTATCGAAACGCTTCAGCTGCAAACTGAGGATACGCTGTGGCAAAGACAACCAATGGTGCTTTTTTTAGCTCCATTAAGGCCTTTGCTGCGGCCATTCCATTCATCTTTGGCATTTCAACATCTAAAAACACAATGTCAGGTTGTAATTGGAGGGTCTTCATAATAGCCGCTTCTCCAGACTCAGCTTCCCCGATTATCTGAATAGAAGGAAAAGCTTGAAGCAAATGCTTTAACTCATCACGGCTATAACGTTCGTCATCGACAATCAACGTTTTTATCTGCGTATCCATTAAGTGATCCCCTTTACAAATGGGATAGAAAAGGTGATTTCGGTCCCTTTATCCGCTTTGCTTTGTATTTTAAGTGCGGCTGCATCACCATAAGTCATCGTCAGCCTACGGTTAACATTGTAGAGGGCTAGGCCAGTTCCATTTTCGGAATGGAGGAGAGCCTTTCCAATTTGCTCAGCTCTTTCATTGCTCA
This sequence comes from Mesobacillus persicus, assembly GCF_900109925.1. Taxonomy (GTDB): domain Bacteria; phylum Bacillota; class Bacilli; order Bacillales; family Cytobacillaceae; genus Mesobacillus_B; species Mesobacillus_B persicus. Next base: position 209,319 of record NZ_FOBW01000007.1, read on the forward strand.
TACCTTGACCGTTGTCCTCCACTTTTACATGAATGAAATGGTTGCTTTCTTTGATCGTAATTTTTACAGTACAGTTATTTTCCTTGTCCTTGAATCCATGCTTAATTGAATTTTCAACTAGCGGTTGTAATGTCAAAGGAGGGATATTCTGTAGAAGTGCGTGATCATCTATATCGTAAACCACTTCTAATTTATCTACAAATCTTGCTTCTTCGATTGATAAATAGGCTTTAGTATGTTTTATTTCCTGTTCGAGCGTCGTCATGCTGTGAGTTGTTACACTGAGATTCTGGCGCAAATAATGAGAAAGAGATATGAGCAGTTTTCGTGCCTTGTTAGGATCAATACGAACAAGTGAGACAATGGTATTTAATGTATTAAATAGAAAATGTGGGCTAATTTGTGCTTGCAATGCCATAATTTCGGCTTCCTTTGCCAGCTGGTAGGCCTTGTCTGCCTCAGCGATTTCGAGCTGGTTACTAATCATTGTACTTAGACCCGAGATTAGTTCCATGACTACATTGGTGATTTCCTTTTCAGAGCGGAAGTAAAATTTTAGCGTACCAATTGTTTCTCCACGAAGTTTAAGTGGAGCGATTACCGCTGCACCAAGTGGACAGCCCTTGACGCGGCAATGGATTGATTCCTGATTGGCAACGACAATTTCTCCTTTTCGAATTGCATCTATGGTGATTTGGGTTTGAATTTGACTTTCTGCACGATGGTGATCATCTCCTAGACCAACATGCGATAATATCTCAGTCAAGTTTGTCATGGCAACGGCGCTAGTTTTGATTTCCTTATGTAAAATGGAACAAACGGCTTGGGCTGAATCAGAATTTATCCCATTTCGCAGGTGAGCAAGTGTCTGGTCTGCTAAACGGAGAATTTTCTGCGCTTGTACAGCAACGACTTTTTCTTCCTCTTGGACGACATTGCGAATCACGAGGAGAAACAGTGCACAACCAAGACCGTTTGCCACAATCATTGGGAGCCCGATAATCTCAACCAAAGTCCACGCCTGTTCAAAGGGGCGAGACAGGAGCAAAATGATGAGCATTTGAATCGTTTCAGCCAGTGCCCCAATCAATAGAGCCGAATTTAGTTTCACATGTCTGTTTTTTTTATGAAAGAACCCAGCCAAGGCCCCGGCAATAATGGCGGCGAGTCCACAGGCAAGAGCTGTAAAGCCTCCTAAAGTAAACCGGTGAATTCCGGCAATTAACCCGGCACCAATCCCAACCTTATATCCTCCTAACAGGCCTGCAATCACTACACCAATGACTCGAGAATTGGCAATTGCTTCATCTGCAGCTAAATCTGATGCCCAGCGGTTAAAGCTCAAGCTCTCTGTACTTAAGCTAAGGCCAGTATAGGTTCCGATTATACCGAAAAAACCGAAAAAAATAATTGCCGTATACTGTTGATGTCGTTGGAGTTTCTCATTATAAATCATATCCCTAAAGAATTGAAATCTTGTGAGGATAAAGGCGATGGTTACGATGATTCCTAGCCTTTCTACCATCGTTGTCAGCAGTTCGAACATAGTCATGCTCCTTTTTTATGGGAGATATTCTTATTATGAGCCAAATTACCCGAAGGCTTATTTAGCTCATTGTATGCCATCTTTTTCTGATTTAAAAGCTTCCAATTGTAAAAAAGAGTACCAGTATCGTTTAGGTTGTACAAACGATACTGATACTCTTGATTAGACTGGTTGTTTAATAGTTCCTTTTTTAACTTGGGATTCCTAAAGCAATCCTAGCGTAGCGGGACATTCTGTCCTTTGTCCAAGCAGGGCTCCAGACAATGTTTATTTTAATCTCTCTTAATTCTTTAATATTAGCAGACAGTTTCATATGCGCATCTGACATAATCTGTGGTGCCATTGGGCAGCCCATAGAAGTCATTGTCATATTAACTTGGACATTGTTTTCTTCATCTAGTAGAACATCATAGATGAGACCGAGGTTCACAATATCAATCCCTAACTCAGGATCCATTACTTCCTCTAAAACTTCATATATTCTATCCGTTAATTCCTTACTCATCCTATTCACCTCATTTAAAATAGTTATGTTCAATACATCAACATGTTCAAAGAGAGCAGACTTTGTTTGGTTTAGGAGAGAATTCGTTTTTCTCCCTCAATAGCCTGAATTGGATCGATGTTTTGGGTAAACTCAAGCGTACCAATATATTCTCCATCTTCATCTCGTACAGCGAAATAGCGGATATAAACGTACTTGTCACGGAATTTTATATAAAAATCCTCTACATCCTTAATGCCTGCCTTAAATTCTCGCAACAAATCTTCTACAACATGTACACTTTTCGGTGGATGGCAATTTTGAACCGTACGACCGATGACAGCCTTTGTTCTATGAAAGATCCGTTCCTTACCATGTGAAAAATAGCGCACGACATCATCTTGATCAATGAATGTAATATCAACTGGTAAATGGTTTAACATGAGCTCTAACTGTTTTAAAGATAGAAGTCCTGTTTCCATTTTGATAAAACCATCAGACATAGCTGCCCCTTTAACTTCCTTACGCTCCGGCTTCCAGACTCCAGCGGGGCTCGTTAAGCAGTAGCCAATATCCTCACCATCATGGGCAATTTTGACCCATTCGTCTTCTGTTAGGGTTTGTAAAGCCATTGGGAAGAGGATGTTTTCTTCCTTATAGACCATCTCACTCGTTTCCTTGATGACGAAGTAAACGGCTGAACTGATTGCCTTTTTATCTCCGTTATAGTTTGTTAACTTTTCTTTCGCTCCTTTAATCGCAGCGCGAATTCCATCGTCAACGCCCCACATTACTTGAGTAGGTCCCATAATTCCGTATTTTTCAAGATAAGGGAAGAGTAAGTTTTCTTTCCGTGTATAATGTTTGTCGACATCATATAGTAGATTCAAATCTTCCACTAATTTGTTGATATTTTCCTCGCTATCTTCTTTTTCAAATCGTTCCAGATGCAACTGCATTTTGAAGTTTACGAGCAAGTCAATTTCTTTATTTTCAAGCTTAAAAGTATGAATTGGGTGTCCAGGTTGATCTTCAGGTGTTTCCGAACGATGAATATCCTCAATTGAACCTTTAAAAATCGCGGTATGAACAGAGCAAAGTCGTTGTACTTCAGAAACTGGAATCCCTTCTTCTTCCATTAAAGCCTGCTCCAATTGAGAGATTTCAGCCACCGTAATATTCCCTACGGCATCTTCGAATTGTGCTTTTACTTCATCGACACTTTTCCCGTTGTGTAAATCTTTAATGATTTTTTTCAACATTTCTTGACGCTCTGTTTTGTTTTCTATGACTTTTTCACGATTGTTAATGATTTCGCTCATATCAATTCTCCTTTTTTTGGAAAACGTTTTTTTATTAGGCAATTTTTAAGAGACTGTTGTTTTTGTTAATGATAACTTTGTAGAAACCCGGTTGATTGGAGCGTAAGGTGCGAGACTCCCGCGGAAAGCGAGCATCCTGGAGAAGAAATCAACCTTTCCTGGTTCGTTAGCAACAATCTTTCAGAAATGAGCCATTTATTCAAATCAATTCTATTGTCATGATGTATATAGTAAAAATGAGTGATAACTTTTCTCATTAACAATGTAACACATCAAAAATAATGGGTTTGTGATACAGGTCACACATAGAAAAGTTGTCACTTTTTTATTAATCTGCTGATATCCTTTATGGCTGGCGGGGGACGGGATATTCACCATTATCTAAAAGCCCTTTATGTCACAATTTGGACACGGAAAGTTCAATAAAGTCGGAGAATCAATCAATAACTTTCGGGAATCGATGCATAACTCGCAAGAATGTATCGATACCTACAGATAATCAATTCATAACTATCAGTCCCTCTTAAAATGATGTCGAATATGTCATGTTGAGTACGCCATGGGGGTATAGTAAAATGGAGGAAAGGAGGTTTTTGCTTTGGATATCCTCGATTCTGATGTTGACATAAATGAAGCTGATGAACCTTGTTGTTCTTCTGACAGAAAAAGTCATCACTCTGATAAAATGAAGAAAAACCTGGTAACAAGACTGAACCGAATTGAAGGGCAAATTAGGGGCATAAAAGGGCTTATTGAGAAAGATACGTACTGTGATGACGTAATTACTCAGATTTCCGCAACTCAAGCGGCGCTAAACAGTGTGGCAAAACTTTTATTAGAGGGACATATGAAAACATGTATTGTTGAGAGGATTCAAGAGGGTGATCAGGAAGTGGTCGATGAACTTCTTGTCACGATACAAAAACTAATGAAAAAATAAACTAAAACCCCAAAAGAAACCTTTTGGGGTTGAGTTTTTGATATGGAAATTAGGACTCGATCACCCGAGTTTTGCCAGGTGTTCGTAAACTTCTCCGAGGGTATGGAAGCCAGCTTCTTGAGCCTTTTTGATGTGGTGCGCCCATAACTTTGCCGTCATTAAGGAATCCCCGAGGGCATGGTGACGGTCTTTTATTTCAATCCCGTACTCTGTGCAAATTTTCTCCAAAGGCTGTGAGCCTGATGTGGGATCAATAATTCGTGTTAGAAAAGAAGTATCGATAATCCGGTGTTGAAACTTGGTGCGGGTGAGTTCCCACGTGAGTTTCTGCATAAAGCGCTGCTCATGTTTGGAGTGATGGGCAATCAGAATTCTACTGGATGTAAAATGGAAAAACTTCAGCAAAACATCAGAGGCTTTGGGAGCAGTTCGCAGTTCCTCTTCACGAATATTAGTCAAAGCTGTAATCTGTGGGGATAGAGGGGAGTGAGTCTGGACAAGGGAATAAAAGGTTTCTTGCTCCTGTAACTCCAGCCCCTTCATTTTAACAGCGCCAATAGAAATGATTTCGTCTCCTTTTTCTGGATAGAACCCTGTAGTTTCGATATCAAACACAACGAATTCAAGCTTACTTAGTGGAGTTGCTAAATCATCTTTCTTCCTGACTTCCTTCTCAAGTTGACGTAGGAAGGAGATACTTTGTGCGTTTGTTTGACCGTGACCTGCAAGGACGTTTGAGCCGATTTTTTTAGTTCCCATCCCTCTGAAATACTGGATAAAGTCATTCATGCCCATGGAAATCTTCCTTTTCTACAAGTTTTCTTGCATATTCAAACAGATGAACACCGTCCTTAAGAATCTCTTTTACCATTTTCCTTTGTTGTTTCGATAGCTGGTCTATTGCTATGAAATGTCCAGATTCATAGTCTAATGGACTTGCAAAGGTCAAACGAAGGTTCTGTAACTGTTGAAATTGCTCGATAGACTGTTTGCGCTTAGAGAAAGGTAACACAGAATCAGGTAAGTGTTTCAGGCGGTCAAGTGTAGAGGTTTCCAGAATCTTTTCGCGAATAGCCAGCAGTCTTGCGGCATTAACATAGGGAAAGATAGCTGTTTCCTTTACGTTTAGATGTCCGGAGAAAGCCCCATGAGATTCCACTAGAAATTGACCCAAAATTCCAATGCCTTTTCTAATATGCATGGTATTTTGAAGTATACGGGGAAGCAAATGCTCATGATGAATAGAGTGGTGGACGGCTTTTTTTAACCGTGTGAGTAAAGACTCTGTTCCCATAAGGGCTCTTCCGTCAATAAAGGTTAAAAGATGGCGAATGGATTCCCAGGATGAGTCGAGTATCCAGGTGGTTAATTGAGCGTGCCAGCCTTCAATTGGTTTACACCATAAGGGGTTACTAGCCATGACATTGCCATCACATTTTTTATACCCTGTCACTTGTAGACCTTCGGAAATTTCTTTTCCAAGTTCTAAGAAGTACTCCTGTGCACGAGGGTTATCGGTCTCATCATACACAATCCCGTGGTCTTGATCGCTCCAAATCCCTTGTTCACTTCTCCCCCCGCTCCCCATGATGAAGAAGCAGAAGGAGGAAGGTGGTGGACCTAGAGTTTGTTGAAGTGTTTTCATTGAAATGGAGACAGTTTGCTCGATAATTTCATCATGGAATTCATTTAAATCAGTTAAACTGGACCAGACATGGCTAATTTCCTGGTCCCGGAACGCCCTAATATGAGAGTAGTCGCTGAAGTTTGCCATGCCATTTTCTCCTTCACTATAAAAATAGCAGTTCCCCCTGAGTACTAGGCCCAAGGGGAAGTGCGGATATTAACTATTGATAACCTATTTGTCTTTGGTAGCTAAGCTTTTACAGCTCCACTATCTCCTCCGATGTGTTTAATAGAAGGATTATCATTACTAGTTGTTTGTTCTGCTTGTAGCATTTCAGGGTATCCGTATGCACCGTGCTCGCTAATATCAAGGCCCATAATTTCTTCTTCTTCTGTTACACGGAGACCGCCCATAACACCTTTCATAATCGCTAATAGCACGAAGGAGACGATGAAGGCAAAGGCGCCACATACGACAACTCCTAATAACTGCACGCCTAATTGTTCAAATCCGCCACCGTAGAATAAGCCAGGCTGACCAACAGAGGCAAGTTCAGGTGTCGCGAAGAATCCAGTTGAAAGTGTTCCCCAGATACCAGCTGCACCGTGAACCGAAAGTGCATAGATTGGATCATCAATTTTACGAGCTTCAAAGAAGCGAATGCTATAGAATACGAGAATTCCTGCGACAAAACCAATGACTACTGACGCCCATGTATCAACGAAAGCACAAGATGCTGTAATCGCAACCAAGCCGGCTAAAGCACCGTTTAACATCATGGAAACATCAGCTTTCCCCATAACCACCCAAGAAATGATCATTGCAGCAATTGTACCGGCAGCCGCAGCAAGATTTGTGTTTACGGCAACAAATCCAAAGAATGCATCATCAACGGCTATTGTGCTCCCAGCGTTGAAACCGAACCAACCGACCCAGAGTAGTAGAACACTTAGTGCTGTGTAGACTTGGTTATGTCCGTAAAGATTGTTTGCAGAACCATCTTTATTGTATTTCCCGATTCTCGGTTTTAAAAGAATCGTAGCTGCTAAAGCAGCCATTGCACCAGTTAAGTGAACAACAGTGGAGCCAGCAAAATCCTGTTTTCCATGTTCTGCCAACCAGCCTCCACCCCAGATCCAGTGAGCTATTGGAGGGTAAACCAACACTGAGAAAAGAACCGCGAATACAAGGTATACTCCCATTTTCGCTCTTTCAGCAAATCCACCGAAGGCAATGGTTAATGAAATTCCAGCAAAGGCTGTTTGGAATAAAAAGAATACTGCCCCGGATAGCCCTAATCCTTCAACATCATAGCCTGAATAAAAGAAGTCCGATAGTCCAATAAACGCATTTCCACTTCCAAAAATTAACCCGTAACCGACTGCCCAAAAGACGATTGAACCAATTCCAAATGTGAGAATTGTTTTACCGGCAATGTGTCCGGCGTTTTTCATTCTAGTTGATCCCGTTTCGAGTAAAATAAAGCCCCCGATCATTAAGATAACTAACACCGCAGATACCATAACCCAAAGGCTATTCATTAAAAACATCGTATCCATAATCATTCTCCCCTTCCAAAATTGTTTATTTGGCTTTCTTGTAACTGTATTTTCGCATCGCTACAAAGTTATTTCTACAACGATGTTAGAAAACCTTACATATAATTTGGAAGAGGAGGAACAGATTGCCTTTTTGCTCATTGATATTCGTTTAATTGTACTATGAAAACTGGATGCAGATACGATGGTATTACCTTTTACGTGTTCCGAATTGTGCGTTAAGCTGCCCTTGAATCATTTTATTGCGTAGTTTAGTTGCATCAGCATTTTTCTTCTTCATTTCCTGACGAATTTCATATGTTTGTACACCATCCTCAATCTTCTCAGCGATTTCCATTAGCAATTCAATGTCCGCAAATGAATATTTTCGGCTGCCTCCACTTGTTCTTTCGGGAAAGATTAGCTTGCGTTCCTCATAGTAACGAATCTGTCGTTCGGACAACCCGGTCAGTTCTCTAACAATTCCTATCGTAATGACTTTTTTATCCTTATAAGAAGCTTCTTTTGCCATTCTATCCACCCCATTTTGGTTTCGAGCTACTTTTTTAAAAATATGTAATATTATCTCACATCAATTTAAAGTAAAACAACAAAAAATTCCAAAATTTTAGAATTCAAGCTAAATGACTATTGTCCTGCTAACCGAAAATGATTGTCAGGACATCTTCCAATAAGATTGAGAAATGCTTTAAATCCGCCATAATCAACAGTAATAGCAGTGTAACTCCTAGACTCTGTAGAAGGAGGGAGCAATGTCATCTTATAAAGATAAAAAAGTGATATCAATTGGGATTGTGAGTGATTTAACAGGGTTGTCGCTTCGGAAAATACGCTACTATGAGGAACGCGGTTTGCTATCGCCAGGCAGGACAGAGAAAGGGGGTAGGAAATATTCATTTTCAGATGTGGAAACACTAATGAAAATTGCAGAGAGAAGAGAAGAGGGAGTGCAGACTGCTGAAATTAAGAAAGAACTAGTAAAGGATATAAGTCGCCAAAAGGTGCGGGATGAAATGATTAAGGGTCAGTTGAATGCACAGTTCGGGTTGAGAAAAAGGTAACACACGGACAGTAAGAGGAGAATTCATGTTCATAGTAGACCAAAATAGAACCGTCAGGACCTCCTGACGGTTCTATTTGGGGGGATTCGTGAATTTTCAATACTAACCACTTTACATAATCCTTTGCCCTTTAAGGAAGCCACTTGCGTACTAACCTTTGAGGTAATTAAACATTGATGGTTGGGGGAAAAAGCCCCTATTATAGCAATAGGGGCGATAGTGTAGATTTATAATACATAATTGTAGACACTTAAGAAATGAGCGAGACTTCCAAGTAAAATGAAAATATGGAAAATCTCATGAAAACCCATATATTTTGTTTTTAAAAAACCAGGTTTAAAGCCGTAAATAACCCCGCCAATCGTATAAAGAAACCCACCAATAATTAATAGCCATAGGCCAGGAGTTGCAAGGTTTTCAGATAATGTCGGGGCTGCAAACACAATCATCCAGCCCATAGCAATGTAAAGTCCTGTAGATAGCCACCTTGGACATTCAAACCAGACCATTTTGAAAACGACACCAGCGATGGCTAATGACAAGATGATGGAAAATAAAATTGCTCCTATAAATCCATCTAAAGTGATTAAACAAAATGGGGCATATGTTCCTGCGATGAGCACAAAAATCATGGAATGATCTAAACGTCGCAAAAAGGCAATGATAGCATCACGTGCGACTACCATATGATAGGTAGCTGAGGCACTATAGAGAAGAATCATACTTAATCCAAAAATAATGACTGCTGTAAGGGTTATAGTTGAAGTTTGGCCAGTGGCGGCCTTGATCACCAGGGCAAGTAGACCAACAAAAGAAAGAATGGCCCCTGCAAGATGGGTAAATCCGTTTATCGGCTCTCTTACGATTTGACTCATGTAATTAACCTCCCTCTAAAACTATACTAAGTAGTTTTCGAAACTATGTATGATTATACTAATAATACGAAACATAGTCAATGTTTACCTTTAGGGATAATGTCGCTATAATAAGAAGCATTAGAATATAAAGTGAGGCAGAAAATGAACCAAATAAATGAGTTGATTAATCAATTAGACTTGAAGCAGAATGTTCATTTAGAAGATATACCAAGCATCGATTTGTATATGGACCAAGTTATCCAGTTATTTGAAAAAACCTTTGAACCTTCTAAGCGGAATGAAACAGAAAAAATTTTAACGAAAACAATGATAAATAATTATGCCAAAGGAAAATTGTTCTTCCCAGTAAAAAATAAGAAATATTCTAAGGAACATATCATTTTAATTTCGCTAATTTTCCAGTTAAAGGGCGCTTTATCCATCGGTGATATAAAGCTTGTCCTTGATGGAGTCAATGAAAAAGTTGTGACGGAGGATTTTAAACTTGATCCTTTTTACCAAAGCTATCTGAACCTTCTTGATAGAAATACTGAATTCTATAAAGAAAACTTAAAGGACAAGGCCAAAGATGCAAAGGACGAGCTAGCTAAAACTGAGATTGATTCCGACGACTATCTACAGAAGGTCCTCCTTATTGCCTCGTTGGTAAATATGAGTAATCTATATAGGAAAGCAGCAGAAAGCTTAGTTGACACTCTTAAAGATTAGTCTGTGTTAATGTATATTGTTCGAGTTTATTGAACAGAAGCGTATGAAAGGATGATGAAAATTGTACATGACCATAAAGGAGACCGCCGGATATTTATCTATTCCAGAACAACAAATAGAAAGCCTGATTAGGTTAAAACGAATTCGTGCGATTTATGATGGAGATCAGTACTTGATTTATAAAGATCAGTTTGCAACGCATTTAAGACAGGTAGAGAAATATAAGAAACTAGCTGAAGAATTATTGAATGAACCGATTCCAGAGGATTTTGATGTGAAGGATGAGGATTGACTTCTTTGTACGTAAAAAGGGGCTGTCTATTATTTAGACAGCCCCTGGTATTGAGGTACTATGCACTCCCAGGTTCATCACCTGAACATTTGTTATTATTTTCTATAGGTAGTTCGATCTGAACTTCAGTTCCTTTTGCTTTCTCGCTGTTAAATTGGATTTTCCCATTGTGCGATTGAACAATTTTAAACGAGACCGTCAGCCCCAGACCGGTACCTTTTTCTTTTGATGAGTAGAAGGGTTCGCCGATTTTATTTAATCGCTCCTTTGTAATCCCGCAGCCGTTATCCTTAACGATGATTAAAATGTTTTCCCCTCTTTGCTCTAGGGTGATTGCGATTAAGTCACCGTATTTGGATGCCTCTATCGCATTTTTAATAATATTAATGAATAGTTGTTTGAGCTGATTGGGTTCGCACTCGATGTCTAGGTTCTCGCTCGGCATATCAAAATTAATTTGGACATTATGCAGACTGGCCTCTGTTTTAAGTAGAGAAATGACGTCTGATAATATGTTCCCGATATTAGCCTTTTTGTATTTAACTTGTTGCGGTTTCGCCAACAGGAGAAGTTCACCGACTATATGGTTGATACGATCGAGTTCATCGAGCATGATTTTATAATAAAGATGGTGTTTTTCATCCTCCATCTTTAATAGCTGAACGAATCCTTTGAGTGATGTAAGTGGATTCCTAATTTCATGGGCGACACTGGCTGAGAGTTCCCCGACCACAGATAGTTTCTCGGTTCTGCGCAAGCGTTCTTCTGTCTCTTTGATTTGCGTAATGTCCTTTCCATATCCAATGATCCCAGCAACTTCACCATTAATAATCATCGGCACAGAAGCGCACTCAAGAATGATTTTATGCCCTTCTTTATGCATAATCTGTAACTCGAAACTCTCTGGTTTTTGATCAACAATAATGGATGAAATAGCCTTTAAAATCTCATCCTTATCCCTTTTTGGGATGATTTTCTCTATGTGTAAGCCTATTGTCTCTTCAGGTTTATACCCAGTTATGGAATGGAATTGTGGATTTAAATTGGTAATAACTCCGTTTATATCAATCATATAAACAATATCCGGGTTATAGTCAAACAAGGATTTATAGCGTTGTTCACTCTCTTTAAGCAGCATTTTTACCTGCTTTCTCTCGGTAATATCCCTTCCAATGACAACAAAACCTTTTCTGCTACCATCAGAATAGAAGAGTGGAACTTTAATCGTGTCAAAGGTTTTAAGTGATCCATCCGGAGTAGGGATCTCTTCTTCGACACGCGAGATGACTCCTTTTTGCCAAGTCTCCTCATCAGTTATTTCACATGAACGTAGAGCATCTCCAAGAATCGTGTGTTCCGCGAGTTCAGAGTCCTTTTTTCCACGGTAGTCAACATCTTCAAGGTGAAATAGTTTAAGTCCGAACTGATTGGCTTCAATCCATCGACCGTCACCATCTTTAAAGATGACAACGTCGACCATGGAATTAATCAGTGTGGATAATCGTCGCTCCTCTTCCTTCGCAACGCTCAACTCTTCTGACTTCATTACATAAAAGTAAAAAAAACATCCCGTTACTATAACGTAGAACAATTCTTTTCCTTGCTCATACAAATGAGCAAGATGGTCAGGAGCATATTCCTCTACAAGGTAATTTGTTCCAAAAATCCAAATTAGACTAAGTCCTGTAAATAAAAGAAACATATTCTTTTTTTGCATGAAATTAAACCCCTGTCTTTCAACGTATATCCAAACATTATTTCTATTTATTAAACAAGTTTTCTCTAATATACCATTCTAATTCGAATCTAATAGTAGCACAAATTTGGAAAAAATAGAGGATGTAGATATAGGAAGAATGAAAGGGTGGGGAATACCGACTATGCCGAATGATTAGACATTGTATAATAATAAAATGTTATCTGCTTATAACTATATGGATTAAATGGTTGAAATTACTATACTAGTAAAGCGTTTTTCGTTAACTACTACAATATATTTTATTGCATATAAATTCAAAAGAAGTTATAATAAACCCGAAAACGGAATTTAAATAATATTTTTTTAGATTACTTGCATATTATTTTTAAAAGATAAAATAAGGGGGACATAAAATGAAAAAGAGTTCAAGTTTAATATTGGGCATTGTTTTAATGTTAGCTGTATTTTTAACAGCCTGTGGTACGTCTGAGGAGACTGGTAGCGAGACCGAAGCAAATAATGAGGGTGAAACAAAGACCCTACGTATCGTAACAGATGCTGCATATGCACCAATGGAATATCAAGATAAAGGTGAAGTGGTTGGTTTCGATATTGATTTTATTAAGGCAGTTGCAAAAGAGGCTGGTTATGCGGTTGAAGTGGAGCATGTTGGGTGGGATCCAATCTTTGTTGAGATTGAAAGTAAACGTGCGGATTTAGCGGTTTCTTCTATTACTATTACTGATGAAAGAAAACAATCATATGACTTTTCTAATCCATACTTCCAATCTACTAATAAAATTCTAGTACAAGAGGGAAGCGACATTCAAAGTGCAGAAGACCTTAAAGGGAAAAAAGTAGCGGTTCAAAATGGAACAACTGGCCAGATGGCTATGGACGCTCTCCTTGGTAAAAATCACTCAGACATTAAGAAATTTGAAGATAATAACCTTGCCATCATGGAAATGGAAAGCGGCGGAGCAGATGCTGTTGTTGCTGATAATATGATTGTCGAGGAGTACGCAAAGAATAACCCTGATAAAAATTTAAAGGTCGTTGAAGATGCCACTTTTGACTCTGAATATTATGGTATTTTATTCCCTAAGGATAGTGAGTTAGTTGAAGAAATCAATACCGCCATAAATGCCGTGCTTGATAATGGAACTTATTCTGAAATTTATCAAAAATGGTTTGGCATTGAACCAAATATCGAAGTATTAAAAGAACAGCAATAAAGGTGAACTAGATTGCGTAACTGATCAATAGTTACGCAATTTTTATCTAAAATTACTATCTGAAAGAGGTATTCGCAAAGCCTCGGAGTAAAAACTACAAGGTCAAATATGCGAATATCAAAACCAGAGGGAAGGATCAACTATGGATTTTCGTTTTGATATTATCGTAGAATATGCTCCTTTCTTATTAAAGGGGACATTATTAACAATTGGTCTCTCTATCGCAGGGATTCTAATCGGAACAGTGTTTGGGTTATTTATTGGATTAGGCAAAATGCTGCAAAATAAGCTATTAGCCTTTCCGTTTACGGTCTATATTACCTTTTTTCGTGGAACGCCTTTATTTGTACAAATTTTATTAGTTCATTTTGGAGTGGTACCTTTCCTTATTGGGGAGACCAATGCCATTTATGCAGCCATCATCGCTTTATCATTGAATTCAGCAGCTTATATTGCGGAGATTTTCCGGGCAGGAATTGAGTCCATTGATAAGGGGCAGATGGAGGCAGCTCGCTCACTAGGGATGAATCATGTTCAAGCGATGTGGCATGTTATTCTGCCACAGGCTTTTAAACGGATGATTCCGCCACTTGGTAATGAGTTTATTGTTCTTATCAAGGAATCCTCTTTAGCAGCAGTTATAACGGCACCTGAGATTATGTATTGGGGACGAGCTATGGCAGGTCAATATTATAAAGTGTGGGAGCCATACTTAGCTGCGGCAGTCATTTACTTAATTCTAACCATCAGCTTGAGCTTCCTATTAAACCGACTTGAAAGGAGGTTGAAGACTGAATGATAAAAGTTCAAAACTTAAAGAAATCCTTCGGCGATAATGAAGTTCTGAAGGATATCAACCTATCCATAGAGCCCCAAGAAGTGGTTGTTGTTATTGGACCTTCTGGTTCTGGGAAATCCACCTTATTGAGATGCATTAACCTACTTGAGTCGATTACGGGAGGGCATATCTTAATAGAAGACAAGGATATTACCGATAAGAAAAACGACATTAATAAAATGCGTGAGGAAGTAGGAATGGTGTTCCAGCATTTTAACTTATTTCCACATAAAACGGTGATTGAGAATCTCATGCTTGCACCAACAAAAGTACGCAAGGTTTCTTCGGTAGAGGCACGTAAAAAAGGAATGGAGCTTCTTCAGAAGGTGGGCCTTGAGGAAAAGGCAAATGCTTACCCTAGTTCATTATCAGGAGGACAAAAGCAACGAGTGGCGATTGCAAGAGCATTAGCGATGGAACCAAAAATCATGCTCTTTGATGAGCCAACCTCAGCGCTTGACCCCGAAGTAGTTGGCGAAGTACTTGAAGTAATGAAGCAACTTGCTAAAGAAGGGATGACAATGGTCGTCGTGACGCATGAAATGGGGTTTGCCCGTGAAGTAGGAGATCGTGTTATCTTCATGGATGGCGGATATATTGTTGAGGAAAACGAGCCAAAGCAATTATTCGAATCACCGCAGCATGAAAGAACACAAGCGTTCCTTAGTAAGATTCTGTAGTGAAAAGAGGTGCTTATTCCAAGGAGAGCAATACACTTGGGATAGGTGTCTTTTTTAATGTATATGCATTTTTATAAGAGTTTCAAACTGAGGTGGATAGATTAAACTTTGCCGATAACTTATGTAAATAAAGGGTTTAAGTAGAGGTTAACTTGGTGAAATAGTAGTTTGCTATAGTTTTTTTATTTACTATATTGCATAATAATACATGCAGGGTTATAATAATCCTATCGAATAATTATAAAAATATTGGAAGATTAGAGTTTCGTATCTTCTAAGGTGAAAATTAGGGGGAAACATTGTGAAAAAAAATCTCGTCTTACTATGGAGTCTTATTTTGGCATTTACCTTGTTTTTAACTGCTTGTGGTACGGCTGAAACAAACAGTGACACTAGTGAAGCAGGTTCTAGTGATGAAAAGAAAACTTTACGTGTGGTGACAAATGCAGCATATGCACCAATGGAATTCCTTGATAAAGGAGAAGTTGTTGGTTTTGATATTGATTTGATCAATGCTGTCGCAAAAGAAGCTGGATACGAAATTACCGTTGAGCATCTCGGCTGGGATCCAATCTTCGTTGAAACTGAGAGCAAGCGCGCAGACTTGGCTGTTGCAGCAATTACGATTAATGATGACCGAAAGCAGACTTATGATTTCTCAGTACCATACTTCCAATCTACTAATAAAATTTTAGTTCCAAAAGATAGCGACATTCAATCAGCTGAGGATCTCAAGGGGAAAACAGTCGCGGTACAAAATGGAACAACTGGACAGGCTGCAATGGATGCATTGCTAGGGAAAAACCATAAAGATATCAAAAAGTTTGAAGATAATAACTTAGCCATCATGGAAATGGAAAGCGGTGGTGCAGCCGCTGTTGTTGCCGATAATGTAGTAGTTGAGGAGTTTGCAAAAAATAATCCGGATAAAAACCTCACAGTAGTGGAGGATGCAACTTTTGATTCAGAATTCTATGGCCTCTTGTTCCCAAAAGGCAGCGAGTTGGTAGAGGAATTTAATACTGCCCTAAATACTGTACTAGATAATGGTACGTATACAGCAATCTACAAAGAATGGTTTGGGATTGAGCCGAATATAGAAATATTAAAAGCGCAGCAATAATAAACTACAGTGTAAAACCGTTTCCCTAGTTATTGGGAGGCGGTTTTTTTGTTGGTTTTGCTAGGGGACGGGATGGGGTTTCATTTCACAATGCTTGATAGGAGAATGTTGCCATGACGAAGGATTCCGAGAGATCGATTGGTGCCCTAAGTGGAGGAGGCAAGAAGAAGAAAGGTCACCAATGAGTATGATTGGTGCCCTAAGTGGGAGTTGCGAGCGGAAGAAAGGTCACCAATAAGTGTGATTGGTGACCTAAGTGGAGGATGCAAGAAGGAGAAAGGTCACCAATGAGATCGATTGGTGCCCTAAGTGGGAGTTGTGAGTGGGAGAAAGGTCACCAAATAAAAATAAAAAGGCATTCGGCCTCCTCGGATACAAACAAATGTATACGAGTTGGCCGATCGCCCTTCAATTTTTATAATTTAAAAGAGCTCTTAAGCGAAACGATACGGTTGAAAACGAGCTTGTCCTCCGTCGTATGCTTTGGATCTACATTGAAATAACCATGGCGGAAGAATTGGAATTTATCCTGCGCCTGGGCATCCTTCATATTTGGTTCAATAAAGCCCTGAAGCACTTCAAGGGAGTTTTTATTCATATAATCCAAGAAAGTCTTCCCATCATTTTCTTCCTCAGCATCTTTGTCCGCATCTAGAATAAGGGGCTCATACAGGCGGAATTCAGCTGGTAATGCATGTGTTGCATCAACCCAATGGAGAGTTCCTTTAACTTTCCGGCCAGTAAATCCAGTACCACTCTTTGTTTCCGGATCATAAGTACAGCGAAGTTCGACCACATTACCATCTTCGTCTTTAATGACTTCTTCACATTTAATAAAGTAAGCATGCTTTAATCGTACTTCGTTCCCAGGGAACAAACGGAAGTATTTCTTTGGTGGATCCTCCATGAAATCATCTTGTTCGACGTAAATTTCACGGGAAAAAGGAATCTTTCTCGTTCCCATTTCAGGATTCTCAGGATTGATCTCGGCATCAAGCCACTCAACTTCACCTTCTGGATAATTGGTAATCACAACTTTTAATGGCTTAAGTACGCCCATTGTTCTAGGAGCCTTTAACTTAAGATCTTCGCGAACAAAGTGCTCTAGCATTTGCGCATCAACTGTTGAATATCCTTTGGAAACACCAGCGGCAGCAACGAATTCACGGATAGCCTCAGGAGTAAATCCGCGTCTTCTCAAACCGGAAATAGTCGGCAGACGTGGGTCATCCCAGCCATCCACATAGTTTTCCTCAACAAGCTGTTTTAGTTTTCGCTTGCTCATTACCGTGTTCGTAAGGTTTAAACGACCGAACTCGATTTGCTGAGGAATATTTTCCATTTCACATTCAGCGACAACCCAATTGTAAAATGGGCGTTGGTCCTCAAACTCAGTGGTACATAAAGAATGAGTAACGCCTTCAATCGCATCTTCAAGAGGGTGTGCAAAAGCATACATCGGGTAAATGCACCATTTATCGCCAGTGTTATGGTGAGTTGAATGGGATATTCGGTAAATCACTGGGTCACGCAAATTCACATTAGGTGAAGACATGTCGATTTTAGCGCGGAGCACCTTCTCACCGTTCGCAAATTCGCCTTTCAACATCCGTTCAAACAAATCTAGATTTTCCTCAATTGACCTGTCACGGTGCGGGCTTTCCTTACCTGGCTCAGTAAGGGTTCCGCGATACTGGCGAATTTGTTCTGCGGAAAGGTCGTCCACATAGGCTTTTCCTTTTTTAATTAAAAGGACGGCACGCTCATACATTTCCCCAAAGTAATTAGAGGCATAGCATAAATTATCCCACTCGTAACCAAGCCATGCGACATCTTCCTTGATGGAGTCAACAAATTCTTGATCTTCTTTTAAGGGGTTTGTATCATCGAATCTTAGGTTTGTCGTCCCTTTGAACTCATCTGCGAGGCCGAAGTTAATGACAATGGACTTAGCATGACCAATATGGAGATAACCATTTGGCTCAGGTGGGAACCGTGTGACAACCTTGTTGCGTTTACCAGATTCTAAATCTTCTTTAATAATCGTTTTGATAAAATTAGAACTTTCTTCCAATCCATATCAGCCTTTCCGTTTTTTTTTATGTAAAGTATTATCATCATTATACATTTCTACAAGATTATATACTAATAAGAAATGACTTGAATTACAATTTTATCGCAGATGCACGGAAAGTTGCAATCGCTATTGTAGTGTAAAACAGTTCTTTAAACAAATGCAGCAAACTTTGGTATGTTTAATATAGCGAATGTAATGATTGCTTATCCACTTTGGAAGGCTATAAATGAGGGAGGAAAACAAGGTGAACTTTCATGAGGCTAATACACTCACAGCAAGGCTGGAATTAATGGGCAAGCTTGCAGAACAATTTCGAGAACGAGCTTCCGAGACAGAAGAGGGTGGTTTTCCATTTGATAATATAGAGGCTTTGAGAAGGTCTGGATACACTAGTTTGACGCTTCCGAGACAATACGGAGGTAGCGAATTAACTTTATATGAACTCGTTCGTATGCAGGAAAAGTTGGCTCAAGGAGACGGATCAACTTCACTTTCAATTGGCTGGCATATGGGGATTATTAAGAACTTACATGAAAAACAGCCATGGAAAGAGGGTGTTTTTAATAAAGTTTGTCGTGAGGTTCAAAATGGTGCGCTACTTAACAGTGCTGCAAGTGAGGCTCAGACTGGTAGTCCAACCCGAGGAGGAAAGCCACAAACAAGCGCTCGGAAAAAAGGGGATACATGGATCATTAATGGACGTAAGATTTTTACGACCATGTCTCCCGTTCTCGACTATTTCATTGTTAGTGCATCTATAGAGGGGAAAGACGAGGTAGGGAATTTTCTCATTCATCGAACCAACCCTGGCGTTAGCATTGAGGAAACATGGGATAGTGTGGCGATGCGTGGTACAGGAAGTCATGATCTTATCCTGGAACAGGTTGTAGTCAATGAAGAGGACTACGTTGAAACCATTATTCCGGGAAAAAAAGGAGCAAGTGGTTGGTTATTACATATTCCTGCCTGCTACTTAGGAATCGCTGGGGCCGCACAAAACTATGCTATTCAGTTTGCGAAAGAGTATTCACCAAACAGCATTCAAGGTACGATTAGTGAAATACCAGCTGTTCGCCAAAAGATTGGAGAGATGGAATTGGAATTGATGAAATCACGTCATTTCCTTTATTCTGTTGCAAAGCAATGGGATGCTTTCGACGAGGAAGAAAGAGCTCAGATGGGGGCGGAGCTAGGAGCCGTGAAGATGGCTGTTACTAATAGTGCAATCAAGGTTGTCGACCTTGCAATGAGAGTGGTTGGAGCAAGAAGTCTGTCTGAAAAGAACCCTCTCCAAAGGTACTACCGCGATGTCCGTGCAGGTCTTCATAACCCGCCAATGGATGATATAACAATTGAAATATTAGCTAAAAAGGTTATTGGCTTGAAATAAGAAAAGAAGGTACTGATTTTGTATTGGTACCTTCTTTCATATAGTCTACTCTTTTCTTAGGACATTTTTAATGACCAGATTCGTTAGGTTCGGAACAATCTCAGTCGAATATTTAAGTTCCATCCGCTCATATTTCTTGTGGGCATCCAATCCATACGGGCCGAGATTAATGACAGGAACGTTTAAATCCTGAACATCCTGATAGTTAACAAAAAACTTAGAACCCCAGCTCGGATTGTTCTTTGCGGCGGCATCGAGTGCGACCTCGTCATCACTTATTGCAATAAAGCTCATATCAGAGATGTAAGGAAAAAAGTTTCTAACAACAATTGGTTTATCATAGGAAGGTTGGATTGCAGCAACCGCCTCGTCTAATGCTTCAACCAGGTTTCGCTCGTCAAGAGTGTTACCGGATAATTCAACTCGTGGTGAATAGAGCGATGAATAAAATAAAATGATAGCCGGACTTTTATCGGTCATCCATTTCCACGCTTCTTCAACCACTCTAGCAGCGAACATCCTTACATCTAAGCTATGATCAAGAAGGAGTTGCTCCTTATGTTCTTTCATGTGCTCCAAATATTCAGTTCCAAATTCCTCAACCAAACCGGCTTCCATGTCAGCATAAGTCAAGACACGTGGTTTCCATGGAATTTCTTTGAAAGGTTCACCACTAAGTTGGCAAAATGTACGGTAGCGGTTCTCAAATAAGTCTAAGGCATTTCCAAAGGCAATCTCCGCCTGATGTGAAAGTTTGTCTAGTACATCCTTTGGCGTCCAGGAGTGAATAAAAAAATTATAGTAAACATAAGCGGATAAGGCTGTTTGAACTGTGTAGGTTGGCTTTAAATCCATTTGCTTTAAAGAGACAGGTGGTATCGTAATCTCGCCAAGTGCCTCATTGCAAAGGTCAGGATTGTAATCTATCTGTCTAGTTAATTCCGCTGCAATTAAATTTGGATCCAATCCTTCAAACGCTGCCCCTACATGTGTTTCAGCACCGGTAATAAAAAATGAAGGTAGTAGTTTGCCTACTGTTCCTTTATAAATATAGCGGCTTTCATCTCCTTCATGTCGGGGTGCAACGAAGTCAGCGTTAATCGCAGCGACGTAATGAAACCCGTGTTCCTCGCGCCACGCTTTAAGTTCCTTTAGGGCTGATAAGATCCCATGGGAACTGTCTTCTTCGTCACATTCTGCTAGGAAAACTAGATTTCCATCAAGCTCTTCGGGGTGTTCTGAGTAATATTTTAATAAATAGAGATGACTTGCGACTCCACTTTTCATATCGAGGGAACCACGACCAAACATCCAATCCTCACTGTCCACATGGGCACGGAGGGAAGGAGGGAGCTCTTCGGAACGAAGCGCTTGGATTAGTTCATCCGGATTACAAGCGATATCTGATAGTTGGTTAAAATCATCGATGCCTACAGTATCCACATGACCCATTAATAGGACTGTTTTGTTACTATGGGTTTTGGTTCCTTTCACGAATGCAAGGACATTGTAACGTTCAAGTTCATCATCTGATGTTTGAGAAATTACTACATTATTAGGATTTTCTACAAAATAAGGCAGAGAAGCTACCATTGAGTAAAGTACTTGAGCAATTTCTTTTTCCCCATTTGTATTAACAATACTTTCAATATTCATAAGTTGTTTTGTGTAAAATAAAACCTCATCCCTGCAGTCCAACATGATTCTCAATCCTTCCATTCTAGTTAGCTCAAAGTTAATACAATTATGGGGCAAAAACAAGAAAGTTTCAAAAATAAAGACTTCTTAACAGATCATTCCAATTAAGAGGTTTTACTTTGTTTTGAAATTAGAAGGATAGTTGATTGAATATTTTTGTGGGTGTAATTAGAATGAGAGTAGGTTGGGAAAACAAGGGGATATAGCCCTGTTTGAAGTGAGGAATTTATGAAAAATCGAGAAGAAATTTATGAAATAATGGATGCTTGTCTCTTAGCAGGTAGGATCATGCTAAGGTGTGGTGCAGAAACTTATCGGGTAGAAGATACGATGCAACGGATGGCTTTAGCTTTAGGAGTACAACAAACGCACAGCTACGTGACACCAACAGCCATTATGTTTTCTGCAGAAGACGGAAGATCCGAGACAACAAGACTAGTCAGAATCTCCGAGCGGACAACAGATTTAAAAAAAGTGGCGCTAGTAAATGACGTGTCGCGTAAAATAAGTGGCGGTACTTTAGGTTTAGAGGAAGCCTGTAGGCAACTGAGGGAAATTGAGTCTGCTCAATTGATGTTCCCCTTTTGGGTTCAAGTTTTGGCAGCTGCATTTGCGAGTGGCTGTTTTGTCATTATGTTCGGTGGGGGCTGGATTGACGTTCTCCCAGCCATGATTGCAGGTGGAGCGGGGTATTATTCAGTAGTCCTCTTCCATCGGCTAATACCGGTGAAGTTTTTCTCCGAATTCTTAGCTTCTGTTATTATTGGTTTATTTTCTTACTTATTTATCGTTTTTCAATTGGGGAATGAGTTAGATAAAATCATTATCGGGGCAGTCATGCCGCTGGTGCCGGGTCTCCTAATCACTAATGCTGTCCGGGATTTGATGGCGGGTCATTTAGTTTCGGGGCTTTCAAAAGGGGCAGAGGCTTTCCTAACAGCATTTGCAATTGGATCTGGGATTGCAGTCGTTTTATCATTCCTTTAAGTATGGTGTTTGGAGGCTTTAGATGGTTTATTTAGAACAACTTATCACTAGTTTTATTGCTTCGGCGGCATTTGGTGTTATGTTTAATGCACCGAAAGAATCATTGGTGAAGTGCGGTTTGTCAGGGATGTTTGGTTGGATTGTTTATTTTGTTTTAACCTATCATGGCTTTGGGCCGGTCATTGGGACTCTTGCAGCCTCCTTTTTAATTGCTTTTATCAGTCAAATATTTGCAAAACAATATAAAATGCCAATGATTATATTTAGTGTTGCTGGAGTAATTCCCCTCGTACCTGGTGGTTTAGCGTATGATACAATGAGAAATTTTGTAGAAAACGATTATAACAGCGGTCTTGCTTTAGCTGTTAAGGCTTTGATGATATCTGGTTCTATAGCAGTCGGTCTCATATTCTCTGAGGTACTTAATCATGTTATTAAAAGAAATATCCATCCACAAAAACAGTAATAAGAATCGAAATTCTTGCACTCATTGTTAGTCCCTAGCTTAGTCAGATGCTTCTGTCGAATAAAAACAATTTGTCGGTGGAAAAACCACTTTTGAATGTTGTTTTTGTACAAAACGAGGAAAACCGACTTGAATGGTGATAATCCGAATCATTTCTCGGGAAATATTGACAAATATTTTATACTGTATTGGAGATGCAAATAGTAAAAAAAGCGCTCTTCCTTGAAAAAGGAAGAGCGCTTTTTACTGTTTTACATCTTGACTACCGTTCTTCCTCGAGCCTCTCCTTTTAAGATAGCAGATAATGTTGTAGGAAGGGAATCTAGGGTTATTTCCTGTTTAATTGTGTTTAGAAGGGAATCTGGCTTTAAATCTGTAGCCATTCTCTTCCATAGTTCCGCTCTTGTCTCCATTGGACAATAGACAGAATCTATCCCTAAAACATTAATTCCTCGGAGGATAAAAGGGAAGACGGTGGCTGGAACCTCAGTACCACCAGTTAACCCACTTACCGCTACTGAGCCATTATAATGTAACTTACTAAGAATACTACCAAGTGTCTGCCCGCCAACAGGATCAATAGCCGCTGCCCAAAGTTGTTTATCAAGTGGGCGATATTTCTCCCCAGTAACTCCTTCTCGACTAATGACTTCGGAAGCGCCTATTTCTTTTAGGTATTCAGATTCTGATTCTTTCCCGGTGCTTGCCACAACTTGGTATCCACGTTTAGCTAACATTGCTACAGCTATACTTCCGACTCCACCTGTCGCACCTGTAACAAGGATTTGTCCTTTTTCTGGATTGAGTCCATTTTCTTCAAGCCGATGTATGGATAAGGCTGCGGTAAATCCTGCTGTGCCCAAAGTCATAGCCTCTTCTAAAGTCAGTCCTTTTGGTAGGGGAACCACCCACTCTGAAGGAATTCGGGCATATTCACTGTAACCACCTGTATGAGAGACTCCAATTTCATAACTGGTAGCAATCACGTTATCCCCAGGGCTAAATCGATTATCATTAGAACTAACAACAGTACCAGCAAGGTCAATTCCCGGAACAAATGGATAAGAGCGTACAATCTTCCCATTAGGGATGCTAGCAAGCCCGTCCTTATAATTGACACTAGAGTAAGCAACTTTAATTGTAACATCGCCTTCAGATAAGTCCTCGAACGCTACATTTCTCACCTCAGCAGTAAACTCACTCTCCGTTTTATTAACAACAAACGCTTTAAAATACTTTTCCAAATCAAAACCTCCTTCTAGTTTCCTAACTTTAGTATATGGTAGATTCCGGTAAGCATCTAGAATTATGATTCAAAATTTTCAAAGAAAAGAAGTGGTTAATACGCTATAAATGTTAGTAATTTCCGGGTGTGACGTACTTCACATACGGAGGTTTCCTGCTTCTATTACTATTTAAACAAGGATTAAGGAAATCGAAAACAATATGGAAGGTGAGAGAGATGGAAAGGGTTTGTTGTAGTGGAAACTTACTTGTTTTGTCACAGAAAAGCCACAAATAACATGCGGGTTTGCACTATTCACAAAGTGTTTACATTTAAAACGTAAAGAGGCCATTTTCAGATGTTATGATGATTTACGAACTCAAGAATAACTCAAGAATACTCGCAAGGAGGTAAACCAATATGTTCAAGCTGGAGAAATCATTTTACTCCAAAACTAGTATGTATTCTTTCTTTACCATTTTAATTTTGTTTTTATCAATGTGGGTGTCCACGGCTCAATTTCTTCATATAGATATGGCGCTGCTAGGCTATATGATTGGATCCGCTGTTTTTGCTATCGGGCTTGTCATCCGGATGAGCTTTTGGCTCTTTAGAACAGCGACAAACAAGATTGCAACACGCAG
This sequence comes from Mesobacillus persicus, assembly GCF_900109925.1. Classification (GTDB taxonomy): domain Bacteria; phylum Bacillota; class Bacilli; order Bacillales; family Cytobacillaceae; genus Mesobacillus_B; species Mesobacillus_B persicus. The sequence goes on from NZ_FOBW01000007.1 coordinate 233,798, forward strand.
TGTGAAGAACATGTTTGCGAAAGAACGATTAAAAAGAAATGCCAAATCATTAGGTATAACTTTAATAGACAATATTCTTTTACAAAAATTCATCTTTAAACGGGGCTTATACCGAGGAATTCAACACATTATGATTTCTTGGGGCTGTATCATTTCTTTTGCCTTTACGTTTGGTTTGACTTTTGGATGGTTCCGTTTTGACCTAGTAGATCCTGAAACTTATCAGATGGTAGCCTTTAATATCCCTTTAATTAGTATGGCAGCAAATGGTTGGATTGCTGAAATCTTCTACAATATGCTCAATATTGGTGCAGTTATGGTACTAATCGGGGTTTCAATGGCGATGTATAGAAGGTTTAAAGATTACGATGTGAAAGTTACCCAGCGTTTTGAATTTGACCTTTTGCCTTTATACATTTTACTAGCAGTAACCGTTACTGGCTTAGCACTTACCGTTTCTTATAAATTCCTAGATGGTTGGATGCATCCTTATATTTCTCTCATCCATCAAATAACAGTTATCATCATGTTAATGTACTTCCCGTTTGGAAAGTTGTTTCACGTACCAATTCGACCGTTGGCAACTGCGGTACCGATGAGTTATCAAGAAACTTTAATGGTTGATACGAAAACTTGTAAGAGTTGCGCTCAACCATATAGTAATGATGATCAAATTGCGGATGTTCAAGCAATTTTAAAGGCGCAAAGCTTTGACTTACAACTTGCAGATGGCACATATCTTTCAGATTACTGCCCATCCTGTCGTCGTCGCATGCGTGCATTGAAGCAAATGAATATGGAAGCACCACAAGGAAATCCATATGGTCCAGTCAACACAAATAATGGAATCCATATTTCTGGTTTTGGTAAAAAACGTTCAGATGAGTATTTCGGAATAGATGAAGATATAAAGAAAGACTTGAAGGAGGAGAAAGATCATGAGCCAATTTCTCGTTAAGGAAGGCGTTAAAAATCAAATTCGACAAGGGGAAAAATTAGTCACAACCCACTGCTGTTACTGTGGAATGCAATGCGGAATGCATATCCGCGTTGATGAAAAGTCCAACAAGGTCGTTGGTGTTGAACCTCGTTATGATTGGGTACTCACTAAAGGGAAAATGTGTCCAAAAGGGGTTACTGCCTATCAAACGATTGATCACCCAGATCGTATTAAGCTTCCGTTAATTAAGAAAAACGGGAAATTCGTTGAGTCTTCTTGGGAAGAAGCACTGGATCTAATTGAACGTAAATTTAAAGAACTTCAAGAGAAGTATGGAAAAGATACACTAGGGGTTTATGGTGGTGTATCGATGACAAATGAAAAGTGTTACTTAGTTGGTAAATATGCGCGTGTTGGACTTGGAACTCGTTACGTCGACTACAATGGACGTTACTGTATGAGTTCTGCAGCTGGAGGATTTAACAAAACACTCGGAATGGATCGTGGGTCTACTCTTCCTTGGACAGAGCTTGAGCACAGTGACTGCTTCTTCATGTCAGGTACTAACACTGCGGAGTGTCATCCTACAAGTATTCAATGGTTCTGGAAAGCAAAGGACAAAGGGGCGAAAATCATTGTTGCTGACCCGCGTGAAACAGCAACAGCACGAATTGCGGATGTGCATTTAGACCTTCTTCCTGGAACAGATACAGCTCTTGCAAACGGAATTATGCATCTTCTAATCAAGCATGATTATGTAGATTATGAGTATGTGCAGGAGCGTTGTAATAACTTCGCTGAATTAAAAGAAGTGACGGCGAAATTTACACCTGAGTATACTTCTAAACTCACAGGGGTAGCCGTTGAGAAAATCATAAAAGCAGCTCATATCTTTGGTAAATCACCTCGCTCTGTTGTCATGTTCGCACGTGGTGTTGAACAGCAGGTTTCGGGCGTAGATAATGTTAGTCTATACACTTCGATGGCACTACTTAGAGGCCAAATTGGAAAATTTGCTTCAGGTGTTGCAACATTTACTGGTCAAGGAAATGGCCAAGGCGGACGCGAACACGGCCAGAAAGCAGATGCGCTACCAGGCTACCGAAAAATTAATGACCCGAAGCATGTCGAGTATGTTTCTGGGGTATGGGGAATTAAACCAGAAGAAATGCCAAAAGAAGGAGTCTCTGCATACGAGATGTTTGGACTAATGGAAAACAAAACGATTCGTGGTATGCACGTCATCTGCTCGAATCCTGTAGTATCTTCTCCAAATATTAATTATGTAACAAAAGCGATGGAAGGTCTTGATTTCTTGGTTGTAAGTGATTTCTTCCTTTCCGAAACAGCTGAACTTGCAGATGTTGTTTTACCTGCAACTACTTGGGCAGAAGACGAAGGAACAACGACGAATATTGAAGGCCGTGTCATCCGTATTCGCAAAGTTGTCGAACCAATTGGTGAATCAAAGCCTGACTGGGAAATCATTAAGCTTATCTCTGAACGTATGGAAAAAGGAAAATACTTCGATTACAGCGAACCAAGAGAAATCTTTGATGAACTTCGTGTTGCATCTAAAGGCGGTAAGGCTGATTACTTTGGAGTTACGTACGAGAAAATCGATGAACAAGATGGGGTATTCTGGCCAGCTCCTACAGAGGATTCCAAAGGAACACCAAGTATATTCCAAGAAAAGTTCGCAACGGAAGATGGAAAAGCAAATTTAGCGGTAATTGATTATAGAGGTCCAGCGGAAGTGAAGTCAAAGGAATTTCCATTATGGTTAACAACTGGCCGCGTTGTATTCCACTACCTGTCTGGAAATCAAACAAGACGTGTAGGTTTCCTAATGGAACAATGCCCTGAGCCGTTTGTTGAAATGCACCCTGAACTAGCAAGTCAATACCAGATAGAAAATGGCGAAAAAGTAAAGCTTAGTACCCCTCGTGGACACATGATTGTCCCTGTTAAGATAACAAAAGCCATTCGGAAAGATGTAATGTTTGTACCTTACCATTGGGGTAAGCATCAATCAGTTAACCAATTGACCAACCCAGCACTAGATCCGACTTCACGGATGCCTGAATTTAAAGTTTGTGCTGTGAAGCTAGAAAAACTTAGTAAATAGATTTTAAAAAAAATGAGAAGTGGGAGTTGGCTAGCTCCAGCGCCTAGCCCCTCGAGTCATAAGTCGCCTCCTTACGGAAATCAGGATTTCCTGCAGGAGCCGCCTTATGCCTGCCGGGGCTGAGCAAGGCGCTTCCGCTTTTCGATGGAGGCGGCAAAATCATGAATAAAATTATGTATCTTGAATTTGAACGTTGTATTGGATGCCGTGCCTGTCAGGCAGCTTGTCGTGAATGCGGTGACCATGATGCGAAAGAACGTAACTATGTAGAATATGTTGATTTTACAGAATCCCGTCAGACATTCCCAATGTTGTGCATGCAGTGTAAGGACCCAGCTTGTGCGCGTGTTTGTCCAGCGAATGCGATCCAGATTACTGAAGAAGGTGTCGTCCTTTCCGCAATGGAAGAAAAGTGTATTGGATGCCGTAACTGTACATTTGGTTGCCCATTTGGGATTCCAAAATTCGACTTCGAGAAGAACAAAATGTACAAATGCGATATGTGTTATGACAGAACTAGAGAAGATATTGCGCCGATGTGTGCGTCAGTATGTCCTAGTGATGCAATCCGTTTCATTGATTTTGATGAAATGCAGCAATTAAGAAGAAGACGTACCCAAATGAACCTTGTAGAAGGTAAAAAGCCACAAGAAGGTAATAAGTGGGATTACGTTCCTGAATTCTTTGGAGTGTACACAGACTCTCAGTCATAGGTAAACCTTGAATAGTGTTTGATTAGGACATTGAGAAGTGAAATAGGAGTTGGTCCATGTTGAGCGCTAAGTTCTTTAGGGCCAGCTCCTCTTTTTTTTGAAATGGGACTAAAGCGCCTAGGTGTTTGCCCCTTTTTAGAATGAGAGCAAACTTAAGGTTTATACTAACAAATACTTATGAATCTAAAGCAGAATCCACCAAACCTAAATAAAAAGGGGTGCAAGCACATGTTAAAAGGTAATGTCCTCGCCGTCACAAGTGGTAAAGGAGGAGTCGGAAAGTCTTCCTTGGCCGTTAATTTAGCACTAGCGCTTAAAAAGTTGGGCAAATCCGTAGCGATTATTGATTTAGACATCTATGGATTTAGTGTTCCTAAAATATTGAATATCGACTACAAACCAAAAACTTTTAATGGGAAAATCATACCAGTAGAGACACAAGGTATTAAAGTCATGTCTATGGGCTTCCTAGTGAATGGAAATGACCCAATTGTGTGGCGTGGGCCGATGCTAGGAAAGATGATTGAGCATTTTACCAAAGATGTCTTATGGGGAGAACTAGACTATTTTATTCTTGATATGCCTCCTGGAACTGGAGACGTCGCACTCGATATGCATTTAATGATTCCAGAAAGCAAAGAGATTGTGGTCACAACACCTCATAAAGCTGCAGCCTTTGTAGCAGAACGTGCGGGTACAATGGCGATAAAAAGTAATCATGAAGTCATCGGTGTCGTGGAGAACATGTCTTATTTCAGCCCACCAGACAGCGATGAAAAATATTTTATCTTTGGTAAGGGTGGAGGCCAAGAACTGGCTTCTCAACTAGGAGTAGAGTTATTAGGGCAACTTCCAATTCAGGAACCTGATGAAAGTTCAGAGGCTCCGGCAATTCCGACAGAACATTCTCCGCTTGAGGAGGAATACTTGAAGCTGGCTCGAACTATAGATGGAAAATTTTAATTGATGAACAGGAAAGCCCTTACTACTATTTAAACTGGAGGATTTAGTTATGACGGAGGAGAAAAAGAACAAAAACAATTCATCAGATGACCAGGATATGATGAAGCTTGTTGATAATTTAAATAGAAAAGATGACGTCAATCTTAACAGGCGTGCCTTTTTAAAGGCTTCCTTTGGCACGACGGTAGCCATTGGTTTGGCAACAACGCCGTTTGGTGTAATGTCTGCTGTTCAGAATGATAAAGATGATTCGGAAAGGGTAGAAATTGCCGACGCAAATGAACTTGCAGTGGGAGAAGCTAAAAACTTCAGCTATCCGACAGAGGGAGATACTGCCGTTTTAGTTCGAACACCTGATGACAAGTATGTAGCCTATAACAACAAATGTACTCATTTACAATGTCCGGTTTTTTATGAGCATAAAGATAATGTGTTACTATGCCCATGCCATAAAGGGTACTTTGATGTAAATAATGGTCATCCGATTGCTGGGCCACCACAACGTGAATTGCCAAAGATTCTTGTTGAAGTGAAAGATGGTAAAGTGTTTGCTGTTGGGAGGGAATATCGACATGGATAAGAAACGTGCTGCATTCCTCTCCATTTTCGTATTCCTGGCAGTGAATGTGATCTCCTTGGCTAGGGTGATTGAAGGGTATTACGGGAAAGAATATAGTCATGTTTATCCTTTCATGTTTGCGGCTCTTATCTCAACGGCATTAGCTACGGTTGCGTTTTTTATCTGGAAAAAAGAAGAGTATAAAAACTAAGCACGGAGCTAATCTTAAGAGAAAAAGGAGGCTTGATATTGATGGGCTCCAAATCTCACGAGAGAGAGAACCTAGAAGGTGTATTGAAGAACTCACTGGAATTGGAAGAAGATTTAATGCGGACGTATTTAATTACGGCCGAAAGAGTTCATGAAAATGATGAATTAAAAGAGCGTCTGCAAAATTTTGCTGAAGGAAATGCAAAGCGTTCAAAGCAATTGCTAGATGAACTAAAAAAACATTAAAAAAACTGGGGCTTCCCAGTTTTTTTGTGTTGAGGAAATTTCTCTTTCAAGCCCCAGCGCCTAGCCCCTCAGCCGTCAAGAAGGTTAAAAAACCCCCTTATTGACGGCTCGTATACTTATTGGGGTTGACCAAGGTACTTGCGATTTTTCTAACTAAACTGGTTCGTTGGTTCGACTAGTAGATTAGGGTCTTCAAACTTTTGCTCTCCAAAAATGGTAATGATGGTGCATGATGTAATTCTAAAAGGGTCAGATACGGTTGTGTATTCAGCTAGTAATCCATTACCAAGCTCCTCACCCTCCTGGTTTTTTAAAATTACATTCTGTCCCTCGAGGGTTTTAAGTTTCGCTCCCATTAAGAATTCCTTCCAAGGCTCCCAATTTTTTATTAAATAGGCTGTTTCTCCATTTGCAAGGTACCCCAGTTGGCATTCAGTTTCATCAATTTCAACGTTGCTGTCGGATGTCACTTCTAAAACCACATTCCTAAGAATCTCATACTGCGCCATTTCCAATTGTGGGTGGATGGAAAAGACAACACCATCATCTTCTGCTTGGAATGTTGCTAATGTTTTATTATTATAAATAATCGATTTCCCTTTAACATGCTCGGCCCTTACCTTATCTTTTGCCAATCCTCGTACTTTTAATTTCAGCATTTCAATACTCCTTTTTTCTTCTGATGAAGACTAGTTTCTACTATTATATAATATGACCGTTTAAGTAAAAGAACAAACAAAAAAATTACACCCAAAAATTAAATGATTAATGCGAATGGTATTAAACAATGGATACAAATATTACAGTTTTCGCGTTTTTGTTACAGAACAGAAAGTAAACTGACATTTTTCGCAGGTCAAAGTTTGGTAGAATACAGGAAATGGAGTTTTATAAGGTAGGCTCTATTCTCAAACTTTGTTGCTTTTGGATAAAATATGATGATCTAAGCTGTTTTTGACTTCAAAGTTACTTTTAATACTTGAGGAAAGAGCTTACAAAACTAAATTTAAAGCACAAATAAGCTTATCTTGCGTTAAGGCTTTAGGATATTAACAACAATTTTTAAGAGAATAGCCATAAGTAAAGACTTAAGGAATAAAACCAAATCGGTCTATCATAAACCTAATAAAGAAAACAGTGGAAATATACGTGTCGGAGGATGCCAAGATGATAATAGAAGAAAAGAAGTTAGTTAATAAGGCGTACTTTGAGGACCTACTAGAAAATCCGTCGGCCCACCCAGTAAAAGTACTTGGGGAACTTTATCTAGAGGAAAATAAAAAAGAGATTGCTGACTTAAGTTATATTCGTTTTGCACAGGGCGAGGTGTATTTTCAGTATAAAGATTACGAAACAGCCATTTTCAAATGGGAAAATATTAATAATGAGTTAGGGTCATGGGCGAAGAAGAATATGGCTGATGCCTATTTTGAACTTGGATTACTTGACACCGCGGAAGGTATTTACCTATCCGTTGAAGACGAAAATATTACATTAAAAATCGAGACAGGACTTCAATTATTATCTATATATAATCATACTGGGGAAGCAAAGAAGGCAATAAGGGTCATTAATGCAGCAGTTGCCCTTAACCCCGACTATCCAAATATTACTGAGATTGCCCGCAACTTTTTTGAGGACCATCATGAGTGGGATGAAGCGATAAACCTTGCGACGGATGAAGCAATCCGAACATGGAATATTGAGTGGTATGATCGTTTAATCGCCTATGTAAGTGCAGGGTATACAGATGAAAAGCAACCTAGCTATTTCAACGATGTGATTACAACGTTAATTTCCATAGATCCGCAGCGGTTTGAGAAGCTAGTTGTTACCCTTTGGGCTCGTTATAAAGGAGGCGCACAATACCTTGACTGGATTCAAAACTTCAATACGCTCTTCCTAGGTTTCACTGACAACCATTATACTTGGCTTGAACTTTCTAGGGTTTATCAAGAATCCTATCTAGAGTTAATGAGTGGGACTAGATTGATCAAAGATATTGAAGGGGTCGTTCCTAATCACTTATCTAACTGGTTAAAGGTCGCCAAGTCTTCAGGGTCATTATTTGCTGCTTCATCCGTGATGGCTTGGAGCGAGATGTTTCCTTCTACGATTTCTTCTGAAGTTGTCCGTCTTGCAGAGGATTTAGTTTTACATGCTCCCAAATATTCTACTGCGAAGGAAGAGAGTATTGAACTGTTTAAAACCGTGATGAATTGGGCTACGAAAAATGGAATTGAGCCAGGGAATATCATCAAGTGGAATATTGAGGAACTAGTGGACGAAGAACATACGAACCTACTTTTTGCAGGAGTTTCAGGTAGTGGGAAGTCAGATTTCATCAATCAATTATTGGGTGAGACTATTTTGAAAGAACCTACTTCTTCCATAGTATCTTTTAAACATGGAGAAGAAACAGAAATCAATGAAATAACTGATACTGAAATGATATCAATAGAAACCTTCGAGCAATTTCAGGAAGCAGTAGGAGTTCGGCGCCAAAATCATAAAAAAGAGACAGTCATTGATTTTGCTTGTCCAAGCCAGTTCTTAAAGGTAAATGGGCTAAAAATTATGGATATACCTGGGGTTAATCAGAATAATTTCGACAACCATCCTCTTTATCATTATGTAAGCTCTGCCGACAGCCTGTTGTTCTTCCTGAGCGGAAAAAGCCCGCTAACAGATAAAGAAAAAGAAATACTCAAGCAAGTGAATATACAAGCACCTAATTTACCTATCCACTTTGTGATGGTGAGTCATGACCTGCTTTCGGATGAGGAAGAGAGTCGTCTGATTGAAAAAACACTCACGAGGATTCGAGTCTATTATCCACATGCAGAACTGTTTATGTTTTCACCTAAAGATAAGGACGAGTTTTTTATAGGTGAATTCTCTCGATTTATTCGTTCAATCATGAACAAAGAGCAGATCATGAAGGAGAGAGTATCAAAGCTTCAACATTATGTTAGAAGTGCGATCCACTACTTACTTGATAAGCGAATGGAGATGGAGGACGGTTTAATTGAATCAGTCCGCTGGAATGAGGAACTGGTCACTAAGTTAAGAGGGGCTACCAATCAGGTACGGGACTTAGAAGATGAAAAGGTACGTACGATTAAAAACAACTATCTTACCATTAAAAAAGATCTTAAGTCAGAGGCCGTTGAGGAAATACCGAAAATTCTTCGTAGTACTTCGGATGTAATTACTAAGGATAGTGATTTTGCTAAAGTCCATTTGAATATAAATGCTGAGATGAACCGTCGGGTTTATAAGTATTTTGAAGATACCGTAACGAAGAAATTCTATGCTTCACTTGAGGAATGGATTGCCTTTTCTAAGGCTGAATTTGATCAAGCTCAATATACTCTCGATGAAATGAGCGCTGGTTTTAATACCATGTATGGTGAGGAACGCATTCATCAAAAGTGTGACTTCAAGGTACTCGATGATTGGCAGCGCGATGCGAATAGGATGACAAGTGGATTCCAAATGGAAAATATTAATTTCCTACTCCGCTTGACTCCAGCTCAGCTTCTACTTAAAAGCGCGGGGAAAATCTTGTCAGTTCTTCCGCAAAACAATTCTATGCTTCATGATAAATATAAATCGTATATAGAAAATGAGGAATATCAAGAAGCAACCAAGCATATAGTCGATCAATTTTTCAAACAGTTTGAGATGTTTGAGAAATCATTAGATCGAGATGTAAGCCTCTTTTTTAAAGAACCAATTCATGTTTTAAATGGTGCTGTGGAAGAGGCTTTATCCGATATAGAAACGAACAAGCAAGAACTAGAGAAAATGAGGGTCAAGCCCGAAGTTTATCGTGACCCATTAAATATTTTTGAAGTACGACTTCGACAATATGAATGGATGGCGGCGGCGGGGAACCAGGAGTGAACTAGTTATTGACTACTGGTTTTTATAATGACAATAAAAATGGCGTGAATTCACTTTTGAATTCACGCCATATTTATTTAGCTATGTAAAACCAATCCAAACACCTGCTTGTTCCTATAGAAAAAAGCAGCTTGTGTGAAAGCTGCTTCTTTGCTAATGGTTTTTTACAAGCTCAGGATGACGTTGCATGGAACTTACAAGAATTAAGCCACTTAGTAACAGGAGAGAACTTGTGATAAAGAAAACGGAGGAAATCCCAAACCACCCTGAAAGAAATCCTCCTAATAAAGGTCCGATAACATTTCCTAAAAAGCGGAGACTTGTATTATAACCAAGCACTTCTCCTTGCATTTCAATGGGGGCTTCTTGACGAATATAGGCCACCCTAACGGGAATGACCCCACCCAAGGTAAAACCAAGGGCAAACCGGATAAGAACCAATTGCCAAATATTTGTGACAAAAGCTCCCGGCAAATAAATCACCGCCGAAAGGAGCAGTAAGATAACTAATATCTTAATATATCCGATTCGATCTGCGAGTGCTCCCCATTTTCTGGCCATTAATAGATTCCCTAGACCTGCTGCAGAAAAGGCAAGCCCAGAAAAGAAGGCGATGTTTGTTAATCCATTTAGCTCGGCAACATAAAGCGATAGAATCGGCTGGATACTAAAGTTGGCAACCTGTACAAGGATTGAGATTAACATCACATTTAGGAGAATCGGGTTTTTAATGATGTGAAACCAAACCTCTTTACTGCTGTAAATTTTTCTAGATGTCCCTGTTATTCCAATTCTATATTCTTTAACCGTAAGAACGAGTAAACCGGACAGTAGGATGAAGAATGAAGTAGATTGAAAGGTAGCCGCATATCCCAACGAATCTGCTAACAGTCCGCCAATCATTGGACCAAATAATGAGCCGGTAATGCTACCAGTTTGCAAGGTTCCTAGTACTTTTCCAGCTACTTCTTTTTTTGTCTGTGTTGAAATGAAGGCCTGTGAAACAGGAATAAAGCCAGAAAAAAAACCCATAAATAATCTTAATAGAAATAACTCAAATACGGAATCAGCATAGCCAAGTAAAAATAATGCCAAAGCCATGCCAAAGCCCATAAAAATTAAAATCCTTTTTCGGCCTAATTTGTCACCCAACCGACCGATTACTGGTGAAAAAAGAAAGGCAGTTAAAAAGGTAATACCGAATGTAATCCCTGACCAGTTTTTTACATACTCATCAGAAAACTCGCCAAATGTTTCAATATATAATGATAGGAAGGGCATTACCATCGTTAAGCTTCCAGCGACAAAAAAGTTCGCAAACCACATAATAGCTAAATTGCGCTTACCTATTTGCTCCTGTGTCATGAATGATACACTTCTTTCAACTTATTTCGTTTTCCTAAATATTATAACAAGACTTCCAAACGATTAGAACAAAAGTGAACTTTTTGTTTGAGCGAGAGTAAAATAGAAAGATGACAATTAAGCGTGTGATTTTCTTGTTTTTATGGGGGAAAATGATAAGGTATGGGTAGTGGATGGATATTATTTCAATCTTTTATCACATCTATATACTATAATTTAAATATCTTTCTACTATGAAAAAGTTGAATAGGGGTATGGGCACATGAAAAAAATTATTTTTCTAATCACTATCTTTGTTACAGTAATGATTAGCGCTTGTAGCAATGGTAACCAAAGCGAAAAAGAACAGGAGCTTCCTGCTTTACTCGAAGTAGACCTTAGACTACCTGAAGAAGGGCTAGAACCAAAAACTGACATTACTCTTGAGGCTTATGTCTCACAAGGGGGAGAAGCTGTCGAAGATGCTAACGAAGTAAAGTTTGAAGTTCTCATACAAGGAGAAACTCAATCAGAAATGTACCCTGGCGAACATCAGGGTGAAGGTATTTATACAGCAACAATGCAGGTTGAAGATGAAGGAATTTACTCTGTAACCGCACATGTAACAGCAAGAGATATGCATAATATGCCGAAGAAAGAAATGATCGTTGGAAACCCTGATATTACGGCAGGAGACCAGGAGGATGATCATACTGATTCACATGATGAGTCTGATTTACATGGACATGGACATGAAAAGGACCTCGTAGTGGACCTCCAGTCAGGCTTTGATATGAAAGTGAATGAAAATACAGAGTTAACCGTTTTAATTAATGAAAAGGGGCACTCGCTAACAGGAGCGGAGGTTCGCTTTGAAATTTGGAGTGAAGGTCAAGATGAGCATGAGTTTATTGACGCTGCTGAGGCTGGGGATGGTGTATACAAGGCTAAAAAGACCTTTGAAAAAACGGGTAATCATCTGATTAATGTCCATGTCAATAAGGGTGATCTGCACGAACACCAGTTATTTTCTGTGACCGTGAACTAAATAATGATGTAAGCCAAGCATAGATTTTTGTGCTTGGTTTTTTTATTGTTTAGCGTACAATGTCAAATACTTTTTTCAAGTTTTAGGGTAACTCAAACACGCTTACTGCATTTACCTAATTTTACCAGTAACGATTAACCAAGTTTTTATTGAAACAGGTGCCATCTTCTTGATTCAGAAATGGGCTTTTCACTCGCTTCTTGGTCTGCATTGATGCAATCTGGCATTGAGTACAATTTTTATATTAACGTACTGATCCGCATTTACAGGACGAGTGGGATAAGGCTAAACATCGAGGTCAGG
>NZ_FOBW01000011.1 GCF_900109925.1 Mesobacillus persicus
GGTTAGTCAACTGTACTATTCAACGTCCAAAATCCAACAAAAAAAGAAGTGCCCCACCAACTTGCCTGGGGACACTTCTTCTTAAAACTAATTGATTATCTTATCTTCTACGATTCCTATTACGTAGGAACGTTGGAATATCTAACGTATCTTCTACTTGCTGTTGCTGATTAGTGTTACTTCTTTGAGGTTCAGGTTGGCTTTCTTCCCTCTTCACCTCACGCTTCGCTGGACCACCTGTCGTCGGCTTTGTTTGACCTCCAAATACAGGTCTTGAAGCTTTTGGTTGAGCTATAGGGGTGTCATTAAAGCCTGTTGCGATAACCGTAACAATGATTTCATCTTTCAGGTTATCATTAATAACAGAACCGAAAATCATATTTACTTCTTGGTCAGAAGCAGATGCTACAATATCTGCGGCCTCCTGAACCTCGTAAAGGCTAAGGTTAGAACCACCAGTAATGTTCATTAAGACACCTTGTGCACCATCAATAGACGTCTCAAGCAACGGAGAAGAAATAGCCTTCTTTGCCGCTTCAGCAGCACGATTTTCTCCTGCCGCAACCCCGATACCCATTAACGCAGAGCCTTTGTTAGACATAATCGTCTTAACATCAGCAAAGTCAAGGTTAATCAACCCAGGAACAGCAATCAAATCAGAAATACCTTGGACACCCTGACGCAATACATTATCGGCTTCACGGAAGGCTTCTAACATAGGAGTGCTCTTGTCCACGATCTCAAGTAATCTGTCGTTCGGGATCACAATTAAGGTATCAACTGCTTCCTTCATTGCCCCGATTCCACCAGCAGCCTGAGTGGCACGCTTTCTGCCCTCAAACGTGAAAGGTCGAGTTACCACACCAACAGTTAATGCTCCTAGATCTCTGGCGATCTGAGCAATGACTGGAGCAGCTCCTGTACCGGTTCCGCCACCCATTCCAGCTGTGACGAATACCATATCGGCACCCTTTAGTGCTTCTTCAATCTGCTCTTTGCTCTCTTCAGCAGCTTTTTTCCCGACTTCCGGATTAGCTCCTGCACCTAGTCCACGGGTTAGTTTCCCACCGATTTGCATTTTAATTTCGGCTTTTGAAAGGTTTAAGGCTTGGGCATCAGTGTTTACTGCAATAAATTCAACACCCTGTACGCCATGCTCAATCATACGATTAACTGCATTATTTCCGCCGCCACCAACACCGATTACTTTTATTGTTGCAAGTGAATCTAAATTCGTATCAAACTCCAACATGACAAATCCTCCTAATTCGTCGAGATTCCTGTTAGCAAAAAATTACTCAAAAAAGTAGCCAAGAAATTTTTTAACTCTAGATGGTCCTTTTTCTTCCTGTTGTTTTTCCGGCTTGGTTTTTGGATTCGGCTGTTTTTGGACACGGTTTTCCTTATATTCCTGTTCAGCAATGGTAGCCTCGACTTGTCTACCTTGCAGCTTAGCATTCTTATAGGCAAATTTTATGAGACCGACAGCAGTTGTGAACTGTGGTTCACGAACCCCAATATAATCCGGCACAGCCAATCTTACTCGACTTTGGAACATATCTTGCGCTAGTTCTAAAACTCCCTGCATATTGGACATGCCGCCAGTAAGAACAAATCCTCCTGGCAAATCACGAACCTTCATTTTTCTCAACTCGTCCTGAACTAGCTCAAATATTTCTTCAATACGTGCTTCGACGATATCAGCAACTTCCAATTGATTAAACTGTTGTTGCTGATCACTTCCAATGATTCCAACAGTAAAGGTTTCTTCGTCGGAAGCATGGTCATAAAAAGCATGTCCATGTTTAATTTTAATTTTCTCAGCATCCTCCGTTGAAGTCCTAAGACCAATGGACAAATCCTTAGTTACATGTTCGCCACCTACTGGAATCACCGCAGTAGCTGCCAGTTGTCCATCTAAGAACCAACCAAGTGTAGTAGAGCCGCCGCCCATATCAATAAGGACGACCCCCATATTCTTCTCATCTTTTGAAAGAGCAAACGCCCCAGCAGCTAAAGGCTGAAGAACAATATCCAGCACTTCCAATCCTGCTCGTTCCACACAACGTAATGTATTATGTAAAATCGTTTTTGAACCGGTGATAATGGTTCCTTCCATTTCAAGTCGAACACCAATCATCCCACGTGGATCACTAATTTCATCTAGCCCGTCGACAATAAACTGTCTTGGGATTACATCGATGATTTCTCGTTCTGGTGGGATTGAAACAACTTGTGCTGCGTCCATTACTCGAGAAACATCTTCGTTCGTAATTTCCCTATTAGGACTAGAAACGGCCACAACACCATGGCATGACTGTAGAGTGACGTGATTACCAGTAACCCCAACAATCACCTGACGGATTTCCATCCCTATCATTCTTTCAGCCTGCTCCACTGCTTGTTTAATAGAATGAACGGTTTCATCTATATCAACGATAGAGCCCTTTCTAAGGCCCTCGGATTTAACGTTACCAACACCGATTATATTCAAAGAGTCGTTGACCATTTCCCCAATGACTACCTTAACGCTGGATGTACCGATGTCAAGACTAACATATATATCATTGCTGTTCATTCTCTGGCACCTCCTTTAATTTAGAACAACAAGCATTATTTCCCTCATTATTTACATACCTTATTCGTCACAATTAGTGATTTCCCTTTTAAAATATCATTTTTTTTTCTACTTTTCACCATTTGTTGTCCATTTTGTCAAGAGAATCCTTCTAATTACGGCAATATTCTGAAACAATCTTACTCCAAAAGCAAAAACTGCTGCTAAGTACAAGTCTACACCAAGATGAACACCTAGAAAAGCTAAACTTGCAGCTAATACAATATTAAAAAAGAATCCTGATACAAACACTTTTTCATCGTAAATATTTTGGAGTTGTGCACGAATTCCACCGAATAAAGTATCTAATGCCGCCAAAATCGCGATGGAAAGATAATTTGAATATTCTGGTGGGATTCTTATATCAGTTAACAGACCAATAATCACTCCAATGACAAGGCCCATAAATGGAAGCCACATTATCCGTCGCCTCCTACACCAGTTTCGACAGGCTCCATATACCTAATTCTAATTGTATCCTGATATCCAGGAATCATAATGTCCTCTTCTGGTTTCTCCAAGACTACCCTTAAGTTATCAATAAAGAAATCCTCCACAACGGTTGAGATCTCCATTCGCTTGTACAGCTTATCCGCTTCCTCAGCATTCTTAGTGATAACTTTTATCTGAATAGGAAGGCGGTTAAGTGAATGACCATCAATCTTGGTTACTGTCCCGATATCGCGGATAACCGTAGTATTAATCACCCTTTGTTCATCAACTGATAGATGAATGGCTCCATACATATTTAATTCATTAATAAGTCGTTGAAGTAAGCTAGGTGAAACACGACTCATGGGAACTTCCTGCCCTAATTCATTTACAATCGGCTGAAGTGTAAGAATGATGCCCGGTCCAGTTACTTCGGTTAAACCTGCCTCACCTTTCAATTCTTCTAGCGTTTCTTTTAGAAGTTGTTCTTTACTCTGCTCACGCTCATTCTCATATTTTGTGAGCTTATCCTCAATCGTTCGAATTTCATGTAGCAGTTCTGATTGCAGTTCTTTTTCCCCCATTAAATCATTACGGAGTTCCCACGTATCCCGGGTATCACGGACTTCAGGTTCACTTACAGTTTGAAACTGAATGGCAACCATTAACCCGATGATTGAAGCAGTAACGGTGAAATAAACATTCTTTGGGCGCCCCATTCCTCTCACCTAACCTTAAACACTTTTTCAAATAACTGTTTTACAACCGATGACATCACTTCTTGCCAACAACTGGATCTAAAGTAATGTCACTTTGTTCTTGCAGAGAAAAGATAATTTGGTCATTAACCAATTGATCCTTAATACCTCCAGTAATGTTTAGGGCAGCAGAAAGGACTTTCGGTTCTCCAATTGCGGTGATTTCAAACGGCGCAGGGTGTTGATAACCGTCAACAGTAATAACAGGACCATCACAAAGTATATAAGAATTATGTGACAATCGCTGACCATTAATGGCAATAGCGGATGCCCCAGAAATATATAATTCATTGATTACTTTATAGACATGGTGTTCATGTACAAGGTAATTGTTGATGTTGGGTTCATCAGGATTGTATTCCCCGTCAGCAAGAGTTACCTTAACCCCAGCCCCTTTTACCTTTACCTTCCCTAAGAACATTCTATATTTCTCAGCATCCTCTGCTAGGTTAAAATAAACTTGGGCTTCATTCGCCAACTGAGTTTCGAAATCCCTAACCATTTCCTGCCTTTTATTTAATTCCTCTTGTAAATCACGGTTTTTTTCTCTTTGTTCATTCAATTCATTCCGGAGACTTAAATTTTTCTCCCATTGACTGTCCGTAATTTGCCTACTGCTTTTCCCACTTTCGGTTAGACGATAAGAGTAAGCAATCATAAATCCTAAAATTAAACATACAATGGATAAGACAACACGTTTAGTCTTGAGTTTCTTTTTCAAGTTCAACCTCTTCAGCTTCCTCTGCTTCAAACGCTTTAAAATACGAACCAACTTCTATGTCGATAACCCCTTTTTGCATGGGGTCGAGCTGGCTGATTATCGATGGGTAATGAATCATCTTCTCACTAAAGTTTCTCAACGACGCATTCACTTCAAACCCATTATTCATATAAAGATAAATACGATATGAATCTGTTTCAGATGGGGAATGGTGAATTTCAGAAATGGTACTAATGATTTCTTCCGGTAACTGTTTAAGAGAGGCAATCACTTCATCTAAAATATCCCCCTCCTCAAACGAAAATAGGATTGGGGCATGGACAGGAATGCCCTGCGTTAAACTGTTTTCCAGCACCCTTCCATTACTGAGAACTGGGAAAAACTCACTTTCTTTTGACAAGTAAGCTAGTTTTTCAAATTCCTCTAGTTCAATATTGATGGTGTTAGGAAGGCGAAGAGATACTTTGGCATGCTCAACCTCAGGAAGACTTTCTAAGCGTGCTTCAGCTTCTTCCTTATTTATTTTCCAGATATTTGTCTCATCCGTAATACCACTACTCTGTTGTATTATTTCAGTAGCAATCGAATCGTTTCCGCTAACACTAATCTTTTGGACTTTGCTCAGCGGTGACTGGAAATAAATAATGCAAAGAATCATGATAAAAAAAAGCAAAAGCATCAGAGTTAATCGTCTGTTTGCCTTTTTTTTCCTCTGCTGTTTCAATTTCGGTATCCGATCTTCAATCGAAACAATTTTCCCGTTCTCCATTCCTTATCACCTCTTTTACAACAAAATTGAATCTACAGAAATTATGTCATAGGTAGGAACTAGAACTAACTTACGCACAAAAGTGAAAACAACGGCACGAAACTCATGCCGTTATTCGCTCAAAATCACATTCTACCAATATTTATCTGATGAATTATTATACCACATTTTTGCCAATTAGCAGTTATTTTCCTCTTATTTTCGGCCAATTATTTCAACTTCTGTTTCCATCTGAACCTCATAAAGATCCCAAATCGTTTTCTTTACATACTCAATAAGGGCGAGAACATCCTCAGCTTTGGCATTCCCAGCATTGACAATGAAATTCCCATGCATTTCCGAAATCTGTGCTCCACCAATTGAGTACCCTTTAAGACCAGCTTTTTCAACTAATTGACCTGCGTAATTGGGTAATGGATTTCTGAAAATACTTCCGGCACACGGCGAACTCCACGGCTGGGTATCTTTTCGATAATCCTTGTTCTTTTTTATTACAGCTTTAATGGTTTCTTTATCTCCCTCTTGGAGATTGAATACCGCTTCCACAACCACTCCAGGCCTTACTTTCTGTAGTACAGAGGTTCGGTAGGAAAATTGCATTTCTTCGCTGCTCAACCATTCCATTTTGCCATCTTCAAATAGAATATAAGCCTCTTCAAGGATACGAGAAATATCTGAACCATGTGCACCTGCATTCATATATACGGCACCACCGACAGAGCCCGGGATTCCGCTAGCGAATTCCAATCCAGACAGCCCTTGCCGACTCATCGCCAATGCTAGAGCAACAATGGATGTTCCACTGCCTACCCTCACCTTCGTGCCCTTTACTTCAACTTCATCCAGGCCGGCCCCTAGTTTGATTACAACCCCTTCAATCCCTTTATCCGAAACAAGCAAATTAGAACCGCGGCCAATTGCGGTCCACTTTATACCTGCCTCTCGGATTTTCGTCATTGCTTTCTCAAGATTTTCAATCGAAGAAGGCTCAACGAACAAGTCTGCAGGACCACCAATTTTAATCGTGGTATGACTTGCAAGTGGTTCATTCTCTCTAACGGTGCCAATATTCATCTCTTGTAGCTGTTTTGCCAATTCCTTCATTAAAATCTTCCTTTCTGCAAGACTGTGTTACCTTGACCGTTGATTCCCCTCCTGGCAAAACGCGTGCTGCTGGGAGTCCTGGAGCTCACAAGCTTCACCCTTAAGGGAAATCGTCAAGTTTACGCTCCTAATCAACATAGTAGAAAATCACACTGATCTTTATACAACAGCCTTCAGCGAAATCATTTATCTATCCTATGCTTAAAACAGTTATTGGGCTACTTAACTAGTTCCTTGATTAAAGAGTGCATTCTATTTGCTGCATCTGGGATGCCTAATGTCTTGGCAGCGGTCTTCATACTCTTTAACTTTTCGTGGTCCGTTAAAATCAGATCAATCTTTTCAACTAGCTTTGGACCCGTCAAATCCTTCTCAAGCAGAAGCTCTGCTGCCTGGTGATTGCTTAAAGCTAATGCATTTTTTTCTTGATGATTATCTGTTACATATGGACTTGGAATCAGTATGCTTGGGATACCAAGGGATGTTAATTCTGCAAGTGTTGTCGCCCCGGCACGTGCAACTGTTAAATCAATACCAGACAAGACTTCAGGCATATTATGAATAAAAGGTTTGATAATGACATTTTCAGGGTTCCCTATCAGCTCAACTTCCTTTGCAACCTCATCATAGTGAACATCACCAGTTACATATAAAACTTGATAGGGTTTGTTTCCCATCTCCGTAAGGCTTTTTAAGACAGCCTCATTAAGAGGTTTAGCACCCCTGCTACCCCCGAAGATAAGAACTGCTGGCTGGTCTGCTTTTAGACCAACTGATGCCCTTCCCTTATTGCCATCTTGATTTAACACCTCTGAAGCACGTGGGTTTCCAGTCATCACGACTTTATCTTCTGGAAAGAATTGCTTCGCTTCCTCAAAGCAAACCCCAATCCGATCGACATATCGACTTAGAAACTTATTAGTTAATCCAGGAATACTGTTTTGTTCATGAATAATTGTCGGAATCCCCAACTTTGCTGCTGCATATACAACCGGACCACATACATAGCCTCCTGTACCAATAACAACATCAGCCTTAAATTCTTTCAATATTTTCTTGCTATCTGATACACCTTTAAGAAATCTTAAGACAGTTTTAACATTTTCAACACTTATCTTCCGTCTAAAACCTGTTATATGGATTGACCGGAAATCGATATTCTCTCTTGGCACAAGTTTACTTTCTAAGCCTTTTTCTGTTCCTATGTAAAGAAACTCAGCTTTATCATCTTGTTTTTGAATTTCTCTTATTAAAGCCAGGGCCGGATAGATATGTCCTCCAGTTCCCCCACCACTAACTACAATTCTCATTTTCTCACCTCATTGAGAGTGTTTCTATACTATTGGAAGAAAAGATAGGTCTTCACAAACACAAGGTCCCTGGAGCCCTATCCTATTTTACTATATTCTATACATCTAAGCAGTTTTTAAAAAGATTGTTATTTAAATGTAATATACCCCTAAGCTTTAAATATTTTTGGGAACCATAAAACATTATGATAAGAATTGTTAAACGTGTGTAGATTTCCACTCCATCTACAGTATATAAATTAACAATGCACTTTAACACAGCCTATGAACAAAAAGAACCCTGTATCACAGGGTCTTAAAATTAATATCTTGAGTATCGACTTATATTCAAAAGAACTCCAACGGCCATTAACATTAAAGTCAATGAAGACCCCCCATAACTTAAGAAGGGTAAAGTAATCCCTGTAACCGGCATTAGACCCGTGACAACTCCGATATTGATCATCACTTGAATCGCAACCATCGCAATGATCCCAGTCGCAAGTAGGCTACCATATAAATCCGGTGCACCTAAGGCAATCCTTATTCCCCTCCAGAGCAGGAGCGAAAACAAGATAAGGACGAAAGATCCTCCAATAAAACCAAGCTCTTCAGCAATAATTGCAAAGATAAAGTCCGTTTGTGGTTCAGGAAGATAAAAGAACTTTTGCCTACTTTCGCCTAAGCCTAAACCGAATAGGCCACCTGGCCCAATCGCATATAAGGATTGAATCATTTGAAAGCCAGTTCCGAGCGGGTCTTTCCAAGGGTCTAAAAACGAAGTTATTCGGTCCATCCGGTAAGGTGCTGAGGCAATTAACGCGACAAACCCAGCAACTCCAAGAAGTCCTAAGTAAACGAAATGACTTATTCTTGCACCTGATATAAAAATCATAACGACACATGTTCCAACCATTACTGTCCCTGTACCTAGGTCAGGCTGTAACATAATTAGAGCAAACG
Source organism: Mesobacillus persicus (assembly GCF_900109925.1). Classification (GTDB taxonomy): domain Bacteria; phylum Bacillota; class Bacilli; order Bacillales; family Cytobacillaceae; genus Mesobacillus_B; species Mesobacillus_B persicus. Next base: position 8,654 of record NZ_FOBW01000011.1, read on the forward strand.
CAGTAAATACGAGTCCTAGTGATGGGAGCAGGCCAGACTTAAATGAAGTAATTAGCTTTTGTTTCTCTGACAAGAACTTGGCAAGAAAGGCAATCATCGCTAACTTCATAAATTCCGATGGTTGAACAGAGAAAGCACCGACCCCAATCCAGCTTCTCGATCCATTCCGGACGTTCCCAATCCCCGGGATTAAAACAAGCACTAGCAAAACAAAGCACGTAATTAAGATGACTTTTGACCATGTCCTCCATGTCCAATAATCTACATTCATAATAAAGAACATAGCAATGATTCCGATTACGGCAAACAACATCTGTCTTTTTGCAAAAAAGAAAGAATCGTCGAATTTATACTCTGCCCAAATCGCACTGGCACTGTAGACCATCGTCATCCCTACAGCGAGAAGTGAAAAAGTAACAATTAACAAAATAAAGTCGGGGGTAGTTTTTTTAGTTGGCAACTGAAACACCTCGGCTGTTTAGATTCGGGCCTGTACGATGCTTGCCAATCTATCCAGCACACAAAGCGGGTAATTGAATGAATCAAAGACAAGCCCTACTTAAGCTTATGCACCGCTTCGATGAACATGTCTCCCCTGACCTCAAAAGTTTTATATTGATCCCAACTTGCACAAGCAGGGGAAAGCAGAATCACGTCGCCAGCATCAGATAGTTTGAAAGCTTCAGGAACGGCTTTTTCAACATTATCGACGCGAACGATTGTTTTTATTCCTGCCTCTCTTCCCGCTGCCTCAATCTTCTCAGCGGTTTGACCAAACGTTACTAGTCCTTTAACACCCTTTAAGGTTGGGATTAGCTCATCAAAGCTATTCCCCCTATCAAGGCCGCCAGCAAGAAGCACAACAGGTGCTTCAAACGCAGAAAGCGCCTTTTGTGTTGCTAAAATATTTGTAGCTTTTGAGTCATTGTAAAATTTACGCCCCGAAACTTCCTCTACATATTGAAGACGATGGCGAACTCCAGTAAACGTTTTTAAGACATGAACGATTGACTCTCGGTCCGCTCCAGCAAGCATTGCAGCTGCTACAGCGGACAAGATATTTTCTAAGTTATGAAGTCCAGGAAGAGCAATCTCAGATAACGAGATTACTTTTTCACCATTGCAGAATAACCAGCCATCTTCCACAAAGGCGCCCCTTTCGAGCGGTTTCTTTGTGGAAAATGGAATCAACTTCGCACGGGAACTTTGAGCAATCTTCACGACTTTTTCCTGGTCGGCATTATATATAAAATAATCGCTTTCCTGTTGGTTTTCTGTCAGCTTAGCTTTAGCATGATGATACTCGTTTAACGTTCCATGGTAATCTAAATGAGCCTCATACAAATTAGTAAGGATTGCAATTTTAGGACGGAAAGCGGAAATCCCCATAAGCTGGAAAGACGACAATTCGATAACAATATGATTGTCGGGATGAGCTTCTTGTGCGACACCGGACGCGACGGTTCCAATATTTCCAGCAATTAAAGGTTTCTTTTCGGAAGCTTGTAGCATTTCAAAAACCAAGGTAGTTGTCGTGGTCTTACCGTTTGTACCTGTAATCCCTATAAAAGGTGCTTCTGAGATTTGGTAAGCAAGCTCAACCTCGGTAATAATAGGGATTTGTTTTTCCATTGCTTTAACAATCATTGGGTTATGGTATGGGATCCCAGGGTTCTTGACAACCAATTCAAACCCCTCATCCATAAGCTCAACAGGATGGCCTCCACAAACTACTTTTATTCCCTGTTCAAGCAGTCCTTGTGCTTCGGGGTTCTCAGCAAGTGGTTTATTATCATTTACTGTCACGAAAGCACCCAGCTTGTGAAGCAGAGCAGCAGCGCTGACACCACTTTTGGCTAGACCAAGGACAAGTATTTTTTTATGCTCGTAAGTCGTAACCTGTTTCACTTATACCCACACCTCAATATAGATGCCAATAATGGCAAATAATAGTCCTACAGTCCAAAATGTGACAACTACACGCCACTCTGACCAGCCTAGCAGTTCATAATGGTGATGAAGCGGACTCATCCTAAAGATTCTTTTTCCTGTCAGTTTAAAAGAAATGACTTGAAGGATAACCGACAGCGTTTCAATGACGAATATTCCTCCGATAATTAATAGTAAAAACTCTAGCTTTGCTAAAATGGCCACGGTCGCGATGGCACCTCCAAGTGCCAATGATCCCGTGTCCCCCATAAATACTTTTGCCGGATGAGCATTAAAGACCAGGAACCCAAGGACGGCACCGACCACTGCAACGGAGAAAATGGAAACTTCATAAAGGGACTGGCTCCATGCAAGAACTGCAAATGCACCGAAGGCAATGGCAGCTGTTCCTGAAACCAGCCCATCAAGGCCGTCTGTCAAATTAACAGCGTTTGAAAAGCCGACCATCCAGAATATCACAAATAGCACATATCCCCATCCGAGATCAAAAGTGATATCTGTTAGTGGGATTGAAATTTCAGTAGAGAAATTACTTTGTTGAAAAATGACATAAAAAATGACTGAAACAATGATTTGTCCTAGCAGTTTCTGTTTTGATGTTAATCCTAGATTACGTTTCATTACTACCTTGATAAAATCATCGAGAAAACCCAATAACCCAAAACCAAGTGTTACAAATAATAATAAAAAGGTCTCCACGGTTAGACTAGAAAATTTCTGGGTCATGACAATTGTGCTCACAACGATAGACAATAGAATCATTAAACCGCCCATAGTAGGCGTACCTGTTTTCTTTTGATGAGACTGCGGTCCTTCCTCCCGAATACTCTGTCCGAACTTCAACCTTCGTAAGAATGGAATAAACACTGGAGAAAGGACGACTGTAATTAAAAAGCTTACGATTATGGTAAAGAAAATGACCTGCTCCAGCATCCTATTCCCACCTTCCTTCTAGATGGCACACGTCATCCACTATTTCGGTTTTGCTTATTTGATTGTTTTTGCTTGTAAACCTTTGGGTTAAAGGATAACGAGCTGCTGACTGGTTTCCTTGATTTATTTTATTGTCCATCACTTTATTCTATTGTTCCTTTCTCTGCTTTATTGCTTTTAATGCAATTTCTCTGTCATCAAAATCAAAAATTTTATTTCCAATTTGTTGATAAGTCTCATGTCCTTTTCCTGCAATCAAGATGACGTCGCCATCTTCGGCCTGCTCTACAGCAAATTTTATCGCTTCTTCTCGATCGGAGATTTTTACGTAAGTTTTCCCTTTCACGCCTTCCTCCATATCCTCTAATATGCGCTCAGGGTCTTCACTCCGAGGGTTATCGGACGTAAAGATAGGATTCGACGCATAGTCACATGCAATTTTTGCCATTAGTGGCCGTTTTGTACGATCGCGATCCCCACCACAACCAACAACTACAAAAATACGTTTCTCGGCAAACTGCCGTACGGTCATAAGCACATTCTCAAGACTATCCGGTGTATGAGCATAATCCACGATGACTGAGAAATCCTGTCCCCCATCCACTGGCTCAAATCGACCTGAAACACCCTTTACACTTTCTATGGAAGCAATAATGTCCTCAAGTGGTAATCCTGAAACGAAGGCAGCACCAATACTTGCTAATACATTATAAATACTAAATTTCCCAATAAGTTGAATTTGTACCTTATGAATTCCTAGAGGGCTTATCAGATCAAACGATGTTCCGCCTGCCGACATCTGAATATTTTTCGCCTGAAGGTCAGCAGGGTGATCAATTCCATAGGTAAAAGGAATGGCAGCAGTACTTCTTTCGTACTCCTTACTTGTGGAATCGTCAGCATTAAGCACCGCATATTTAGGTTTGCTTAGGTTAAAGCTGTTACCCAATTGAGAAAACAGTAATCCTTTAGCCTTCTTATACTCTTCCATCGTTTTATGATAATCAAGATGATCCTGAGAAAGGTTTGTAAAGACCGCGACATCGTAATCGGTCCCATGAACTCTTCCATGGACTAGGGCATGGGAGGATACCTCCATGACTGTCGTCTCTACTTTTTCATCGACCATCTGTTTAAAGGTCTTTTGCAAAGTAAGACTTTCCGGAGTTGTATTTTTAACATCGTATTTGGTATCGGCAATTTTGGTATACATCGTACCAATCAAACCTGTTTTTTGACCAGCATCGGCAAAGATTTTCTCGATTAGATGACTAGTTGTTGTTTTGCCATTGGTACCCGTTATCCCAATTAGGTGCAGTTTATGACTTGGCTGCTCATAAAAGGCATCAGCAAGAATAGCCATTGACCTAATCGTATCTTTAACGACAATAACAGGGACTTTGAGGTTCAACTCTCTCTCTGCAAGGACAGCGACCGCTCCCTTTTCGACGGCTGATTGTGCAAAATCGTGACCGTCAACCGTATAGCCTTTAATACAAATAAATAAGCTCCCTTGCTTCACATTTCTGTTGTCATTTTCAATTGACGTAATATCAGGATTTTCTCCTTTAAAGTCCATAAAAGAACCTAAGAAGTTTAGTAGCTTATGTAGTCTCATATTAATCAAATCCTCTCCAAACAACATGACAATTACTGCTCAATTATCGGCAATAAAACCCCCACTTCATGGGCAGAAGTGGGGGGAAACTGCCCTAAAAATCCATTTCAAGAAATAGAACTTGCTAACAATTCGATTCCACATCCTGTGGAAGTATCACTTTATTTTACATGATTAGGCTTAATTTAGCCATCTTTGTGTAAGGTACTTGCCAATTCTATTAAAAAAAGGGCGGCGATACAAGTCTTGTTCGCCACCCTTTTTTAAAATGATTAAATCCATTTATATTTAATGGCCTTAAAAGAGTGGTTTCCTCCCTACTCTTCCCCCAAATAAATTCTAATGGTGGACCCCTCTTTCACCTTTACACCCGCTGAGGGTGACTGCTTGACAACCTTGGTTCCTACTCCGCTCGAATCAATCTGTAGGTTCACAAACATTTGCCTAATTTCACTTTTTGTTAGCCCTAAAAGGTCTGGCACTTCAATCATTGGAGTATCTAACCAAGTAAGTTCTTTTTCTACTTGTTCTTTTCTCGGTTCTACTTCTAGCGCATGTAAACTATCTTCCATAATATTGCCAACAATTGGAGCTGCGACAACACCACCAAACTGTACGGTCCCTTTTGGATTATCGACCGCGACATAGATTACCAACTGAGGGTCATCAGCTGGAGCAAATCCTATGAAAGATACAATATGGTTGTTTTCAAGGTATCTTCCACCCTGCGCTTTTTGAGCGGTTCCTGTCTTCCCACCAACACGGTAAGATTCTACGAAGGCCCCTTTCCCGGATCCTTGAGCGACAACTGTTTCAAGCGCCCGTCTAATTTCTTTTGATGTCTCCTCTGAAATGACCTTTCTTTTCTCGACTGGGGATTTTTTCATAACGACTTCCCCTGTGGCTGAATTAACCAACTCTTTAGCGATATATGGAGTGTAGAGCGTCCCACCATTGACTGCAGCGGAAACGGCTGCTACCTGTTGGATTGGTGTCACGGATACCCCTTGTCCAAAGGCTGTCGTTGCCTGTTCAATCGGTCCTACGCGATCAAGTTTAAACAAGATTCCTTTTCCTTCTCCTTGCAAATCGATTCCCGTTTTTTGGCCAAAACCAAAGTCATGTACGTATTTATACAATTTTTCTTTTCCAAGTCGCTCTCCTAATTCTACAAAGCCAGGGTTGCATGAGTTCTGAACGACCTCTAAGAAGCTTTGCGAGCCATGGCCACCTGATTTCCAGCAATGTATTTTTGCCCCTGAAACTTCAACAAAACCTGGGTCATGAAAATGGTCCTCATCAAGATTGACTTTCCCTTCTTCTAATGCAGCTGCTAATGTAATAATCTTAAAGGTCGAACCGGGTTCATACGTACTCCAGATAGGAAGATTGCGATTATACACCTCTGCAGGTACGGTTTGAAAGTTAGCCGGATCGAAATTCGGTCGGCTGGACATTGCAAGAATTTCTCCATTATTTGGATTCATTGCAATTGCAATGATGCCATCTGGATTATACTTTGCTTCAGCTATGTCTAACTCTCTTTCAACAATCGTCTGAACCCTGCTATCAATAGTCAACTTTAAATCCAAACCATCCACTGGAGGTTGATAATCATCAGCCATATCATCCATCCGTTGCCCCTTAGCATTCGCATAAAATTGAACCGAGCCTTGTTCTCCTTTTAACTCTTCATCATAATACAATTCGAGCCCCATTAAGCCTTGATTGTCTATACCCGCAAAGCCAAGAACATGGGACAAATAATCCCCGTAAGGATAGTGCCTTTTAGAATCCTCACCAATATAAACACCCTTTAAGTCGAGGGCTCTAACTTCCTTCGCCTTTTCATGCGAAATTTTCCTTGCCTCATTAATTCTGACAATCGATTCGCCTTTTGTTATATAGTTGTAGATTGTATCAGTCTTAACGTTCAGAACAGATGCAAGTTTTTCAGCCGTCTCACCAGGATTGTCAATTTGCCTTGGAACAGCCCAAACGGTCGGCGCACTTATATTCGTAGCTAGGGCAACCCCGTTCCGATCAGTGATCTCTCCCCTTTTTGGTTCAAAGGGAATATTTCGGCTCCATGAACTTTTTGCCTTATCTGTTAACCAGTCTCCCATAAAAAACTGGACATACCCCAGCCGTAAATCAATAATTAAAAAAATGAGGATCCCGACAGTTAGGACCAGGGCTAACCTCTTCCTAACTGTCACATTAGAAACACGCATATATTGAACATACCTCCTTCATAAATCGCCAATCGCCTTTATGTCTGCAAACAATAAAGCTTTTTTTGCTCTACATTGCTCGTTCAAATATATGCTTGTACTAGATTCAATATAACAACAAATGAGCCCACCTCGTTCATCGTTACAAAGCAATTTTATTTATGTTAAAAGAATTTTGATATTTAATGTGAATGATTAATTTAGTTTTAAATCGATTGTAATCCTACGGTTCTCTCCTTTTAAACAAGCATGTTGATTTCCGCTCCAGACGCTTGCTTTCCGCGGGGCGGGCGGTGAGCCTCCTCGTCGCTGCGCTCCTGCGGGGTCTCACCTGTCCCGCTGCTCCCGCAGGAGTCAAGCGTCTTCCGCTCCAATCAACGGTTAGCAAAATCAATATCACTTAAACAGAGCCTATAGATAAAAAAAACAGAGGATTAGTCTGTTACGACTTCCTCTGTTTCGCTACTGGTATTAGAGTTGGCTTCTACATTCTGATTTTCTGCATCGCCTTCTTCACTGTCTGCCATCTCTTCCTCTTCCTCTTCTTTTTCTTTCTGATGAAGGGGCGGGGTTAGTTCAACGATTAAATATTCCCCTTTGGCGACAGCAGTTCCCGGCTTGATATTTTGCTTACTTACGAAACCATTGCCAGCCTTGTTTAATTTTAATTCAGCAATTTCTGCGAACTTCATGGTATCTCTTAACGACCACTCGCTCATATCAGGAGTGATTACCTCGTCCCCTGATGTTTTCAAGAGTACTTTTTCCCCTTCTAAAGTAATCATACCCGCTTCAGGTAATTGTCGCTCGACGTTTGTCCCCTTGCCTACTACTACTGGATTTAGGCCTTTTTCCTGAAGAGTTACGACTGCTTCCTGCACATTCTTCCCACTAACATCAGGGATTTCATTGGAGGTTGCCTTTCCGATGGTAGAAGGCTGAATATTTAAGTATTGCAAACTGCTTTTCATCACAGGTTTAAAAATCATTGAAACAGGAATAGATCCGTTTGTGCTTTCATCAATTTGAGGTTGCTGAACCGCCACGTAAACGATTAACTCTGGGTTATCAGTAGGAGCCATTCCTAAAAAGGAGAATAGAAAGTTCTCATGTCCTGTTAAATACTTCCCATCGCTTCCCGGTATTTGCGCTGTACCTGTTTTTCCGGCAACACGGTATCCGTCAATCTTATAGTTCCCACCTGTGCCATGGTCTTCATCGGTAATTGTCGTTTCAAGAATTTCCCTAACCCGCTTGGCCGTTTCAGGAGATATTGGGGTACCTACTACTTCCGGCTCAATTTGTTTTACAACCTCACCAGTAGTTGAATCAAGAATCTTATCAATCACATGTGGTTTCATCATTTTTCCATCATTTGCAATAGCTGTTGTAGCTGTGACTAGCTGGATAGGAGTCATAGTTGTTCCTTGTCCAAACGATGTCGTGATTTTTTCGATTGGCCATTGGTATTGAATCTTACCTACAACCTCATTCGGCAAGTCAATTCCCGTCGGTTGATCAAACCCGAAGGAAGTTAAATAATTCCGATAAGCATCTAAACCAAGCTTTTCATTTACTAATTTCGCTACGGCAACATTTGAGGAACGTTGGATTCCTTCAAGGTATGAAATCGTTCCCCACCCTCTGCCGTAATTATGATCACGAATAGGTACCGACTTTGGAGTGACACGATAGGAACCAGATTCAAAGGTTTCGTTAGGATTAAAAACATTTTCTTCTACGGCTGCTGCCAATGTGAAAACTTTCATGGTTGACCCTGGCTCAATGGTTGTTTCGATGATTTCATTATGCCAGCTTTGAGCAATTCCCTCTCTCGTTTGTGGATGGAAAGTCGGCCTTTGTCCCATTGCAAGAATGTCACCGGTTTTTGCATCGGCTACAAGCGCAATGATTTTTTTGGGTTTATATTCTTCGTCTACACGATTAATGGCATCTTCAAGGAAGGTCTGAATTTTTTTATCAATAGTTAAGTACACGTCATTCCCATTTTTCGCAGGGGTTACCTTCTTTTCTCCATCAGGAAGTAAAAAGCCCCACAAATCACTCTCTACTTCTAACGATCCATTTTTACCCGTAAGCTCCTCATTAAGGCTTTGTTCGATCCCTAATTGCCCGATTGTTTCCGTTTGACCATTTTCATTTTCCTTTTCCCTTTTTTCAACAAATCCTATTAAGTGTGAAGAGAAGATTCCATTTGGATAAAATCGCTTGGAACTCTTGATAAAAGTAATACCTGGCAGTTCTTCTTTTTCTAATTCACTTTTAATTTGATGAGAGATGTCTCTTCCAGCCACACCGAATTCAACTTGAAAGGCCCCATCTTTTGTTAGTCGTTCGATGATTTCCTCTTCATCCATCTCAATATATTTAGCTAAAACCTTAGCTGTCTTGGCAGGGTCATCGACATGCCTCGGCTTCTCCGGGTTTGTAGTTACGGTGTCGTCAAGAATCGCCACAAGCGTATAGGCACTTGCATCCTCAGCAATTACCTCTGCGTTTCGATCGAAAATGGTTCCTCTTACCGCTTCAATTACCGTTTCATTCGCGTACTTTTGTTGAGCCCGTGCAGCTAGGGCTTGACCATGGGCTTCACCAGTGATTTGGATTGATAAAAATCGGTAAATTAAGATAAAAAAGAGCAGGCTGAATAGGAAAAATAATCCCGCTGCTCCTACGTTCATATTAGGTTGTTTCTTGTTCATTATTCTTGCACAACCTTAACATTATTTTCATTAAGGCTTAACCCTAGTTTTTCTGCCTGTTCTTTTATACGTTCATAACGGCTTAGTTCACTGATTTGCATTTCCAAGTCACCATTTACTTTTTTCTGTTCCTGGATGGAAGCCTCAACAAGCTGGATTTCTTTATTTACCTCATAAATAGACGCTTGTTTAGAAAGGATAAATGCCGCTCCAATGCTGAACAATATTCCAATTGTGAGGATGATAACCCTTTCTCCAGGGGACAGCCAGGCTGTTTTCTTATGCGCGACCGTTTTCGGCGCAATTGGTGTCTGCTGGTGCGACTGCTGCTGTTCTTCCTGCTGAAATTTTTTAGCAAGATTGCTCATCCTATTTCCTCCTGTTTTTAAATGGTTATTGGTTTACCAAGAGACTTTAGATACTATTAAAGCTTTTCAGCGATTCTTAATTTTGCGGAACGGGCTCGGTTGTTGGCTTCAAGTTCTTCCTCAGAAGGAAGGATTGGCTTTCTCGTAATTAATTTAACCGTCGGCTTGAATTCCTCTGGAATAATTGGTAAACCAGGAGGCAATGGTGGTATCTCACTTGCCTTCTTAAAAGTTACCTTACAAATTCGATCCTCCAACGAATGGAAGGTGATGACGCTGATGCGCCCCCCCTTCCCCAATAAGCTCATCGCTTGTTCGAGGGAATCTTCAAAAACCCCAAGCTCATCATTGACAGCAATTCGAATCGCTTGGAAAACTCGTTTAGCAGGGTGACCACCTGTTCTTCTTGCTGGAGCTGGAATGGCCTCTTTTATGAGATCCACCAATTCTCCCGTTGTACTAATCGGTTTTTCAGCTCGAGCAGCTTCAATTTTCCTAACAATTTGCTTCGAAAACTTTTCTTCTCCATATCGGAAGAAAATTTTGACTAACTGCTCGTATGTCCAGGTATTAACAACTTCATATGCGGAAACCTCTGCATCCTGATCCATTCTCATATCGAGAGGAGCATCGTGATGATAGCTAAATCCACGCTCAGGAGTATCTAGCTGTGGTGAAGAAACACCAAGATCGTATAGAATCCCATCAACCTGATAAACTCCCCGCAACTCTAGTTCTTCTTTTAAATGAAGAAAATTACTTTTGATAATCGTTAACCTATTACCAAACCTCGCCAATTTTTCCTGAGCATTCTGAATCGCTGTTTCATCTTGGTCAAAAGCATATAATTTTCCGTTATCAGAGAGCTTAGATAAAATCAATTCACTATGCCCTGCACCACCGAGAGTACAATCCACATAAATGCCATCCGGGTCTATATTCAGCCCAGAAACCGCCTCTTCAAGCAATACTGTTGTGTGTTTAAACATGTTTGTCTCCTTTCCAATCGACAGGGGTAATACTAAAGAATATCACCTCTAAATATCGAACCCAATCATATTTTCCGCAATTTCAGCAAAAGATTCCTCTGATTGTACGAAATATTCTTCCCAAATGGTTTTGCTCCATATTTCAATCCGATTGGAAACCCCTAAAATGACACACTCTTTTTCCAGCTTGGCATATTGCAGAAGCGTGGATGGGATGTTTACTCTTCCTTGTTTGTCAATTTCACTCTCGGTAGCACCTGAAAAGAAAAACCGGGTAAATGCACGCGCATCTTTTTTAGTTAGTGGAAGTCCTTTTAGCTTTTCCTCTATAACAGACCACTCAGAGGTGGGGTAGCCAAATAAACATTGATCAAGACCACGAGTGATGATGAACATCTCCCCTAGGCCTTCACGCAATTTAGCGGGAACGATTAAGCGACCTTTATTATCAATACTATGATGATATTCGCCCATGAACATACCCGCAAACCCCACTTTCTAAATACAATTTACCACAATCACCCACTTTCCTCCACATATTTTTAAATATTCTCCCCCACTCCTCCTATTCCTGCAAAACGGCTATTTTTACATCGATGTTTTCATCTACAAAACCATAGTTTATTCTACAAAAAAAAGACCCCCGTAACGGAGTCTAAATTTTGATAACCTTATGGGTTCCATCGAAGGAAAAAGGTAAGGATAAGAGTTCAGAGAAGAAATCCAAACCGTACTTGTTTAAAAAGAAGTATGGATTCCAAATCCTTTCCTGTGGGGAGCCGTTCGGCCTAAGTGCATTCTCTACCCTGCCAAACTTTCTTAATACATCATCATGCTTACGGCATACGGATTCATGTATTTTCTTCTCCATAAATTCAATCTGATTCAAAAGAATCTGTTCATTCTTCTCAAGCAACGGAAGTAGCACCTTGTCGAGTTGTTCCGTTTTCTCGCGAATCATTTTATATTGATTCAACAGTTGATCCTTTGTTTCTACAAATAATTCTTCAAGCTCTCGATCCTTTAATGACTCGATAAACTTTAGTTCGTATTTACTGGTTCCCGATTCCAAGATCTCCTGGAGGTTTAGGTTTAGCTCATCAATATCCGTTTCTATTGACCGGTCAAGCAATGTGATATTAAGTCTAGGAACAAGAGGTGGAATTTTCAACCCGAAATGTTCAAACACAAGCTTAAGTTCTGCCCAGTAGGCTATTTCTCCAGGACCACCAATGAATGCGATGGTTGGAAACAGCCATTCCTGCATCAAAGGTCTCGTAACCACGTTATTGCTAAGTCTTTCAGGAAATTCATTCGCAATTTCGAGAAGCTCTTCTACTGAAAATACCTTCCCACCGTTTTTACCAGTAAAGGTACCTGTAATATCATCATATTGTAGAAGTACCCGTTCCTTGGTCTCTTCGTCATTGTAAAAAAGATTCGCAGCATCTTCAGCAATATCCATTACGGGTTTAAAATCCACCTTGCTTGTTTCCTGCTGTTGGATAAGCACATTCCGCGTAATCTCTTTTTGATTCGAAATCTGCCGAATAAAAAACTCCTTTTCTATCTTTCGGAGCTCTTTATCACCGGAATCGATAATCAATAATCCTTGTTCCTTAAATAGTTCCATAATAATCGTCGCAAAAAAATCCACGAAGGTAAGAGAACTCCCTAAGGCTTTCTCGGTAAATTCGCGAAGACTTTTTGTATGACTCGTTTCCCCAAAGGACTCAATAATATCTTCAATCCAAGATTTACAGGCATCCTTATCCAAGTGAGTTTCCGAAATCATCTTCCTTTCATGATGTTTTTCAGGATAACTCCATTTTTCGGGTTTTTGTTTCCTAAGCCCATACACATGATTTACTTCTTGGTAATCATGATCTTCTCCGGCAATCCAAAACACTGGGACAACCGGAACACCTAATTCGCGCTCCTTTTGTTCTGCCAACTTAATAATCGAAATTACTTTATGTACTGAATATAATGGACCGGTAAGAAGACCAGCCTGCTGACCCCCAATAACTGCAACACTATTTTCAAGTTTAAGTTTTTCAATGTTTTTTGATACCTGAATTGAAGAAGGAAACTTTGACATAAAACCTTCGATATGTTGAGCAAGCTCTTGCCTATAGAATTTCCTCTCTGATAACTCCGCGAGGCGCAAGCTATAATCAGAATCTACTTGAAAATTATAATGAAAAAAGTTCTGAATTTCTGCATTTCCATCAAGGTATCCTGTAGCAAACCGGTTAGCTGCCGGGAGTGAGAGATTCAAAATCTCCATGTAAAGTCTTCCTTTCTCGTAACAGTTTTCACTCTATGTAGTATAGCATTGTTGGTTTCGAAAAGAAAAAGACTTTGATTTGGAGAATCTAAAAATATTTCCATTTATAGCATTAGGACTATCCCAGAGACTCGCTGAACCATACCATAGATAATTAGAACAATATAAGCCGTGAAAAAAAGCAAAAAATTCATCCGCCAGTACCCTTTAAATACCCTAAAATAATCAATTTCCTGACGATATTTCCAATGATAAATAACAAAGATAATACCCATAAATATTAAGATAAGAAGAATTAACCAAAGAAATGACTTTTCCCAAATCACTAGAATTAAAAAGTGATTCGATACAATTAACAATAAAGTGCTGAAATCAATGGCTCTTTGAACGGACCGTTTGTGGTTTTTTGTTAATTGTTTACTAAAAATAAATATGAGTACATAGCCAACCAATGGCAAAGTCACTAATGTAGCTACAGCAACTGATAGAAAACCGGTCACACAGAACCCTCCTTTTGATATTCTATTCCTTTAATAAGTTGATAATAATTGTAGATTAATGGAGCCGTCATTTGTTTATTTTGCGCCTCTTCAAGTAAGTAGCCCAAGATTGAATCCACTTCTGTCTCTCTTCCCGCTTCAATATCCTTTAGCATTGATGACCTGTTTGTCGAGGTTTTTTCACAAACAGATACAACATTTCCAAAGTGGTCATCTTTATCCTTTAGATGGAGGACCTTAGCAACTTCATCGAATAATTGAATAACTATTTGATAAAAAAAGGGATTTCGAATGAGTGTTCCATTTTCGACCCGAAATGCTGCTGTTAATGGATTAATAACCGCATTGACAATCAACTTTTTAACAAGGATTTCCTGAAAGTCCGGTTCTAAGGTGAGTTGAAAACCCTCTGGGCATGTACGAACTAAGTTCTCGAGAAGGGTTTTATTACCCTTAAATACAGATGTTCTTGTAACACCATGTCCGTTATGAGATACCGTATTTCCATTTAACCTTGCTGCACCATGCTCAACAGACCCGAGATAAATATTTTCAACCTTTAGGTCAGAAAGCAGTTTCAAATGTCCCATACCGTTTTGTAAGAACAATAGGGTCCCTTTACCCTCACTGTATTCGCTCATTTGTGGCAAAATCGATTGGAGTTGATACTGTTTCACTGTTATGATAGTCAGGTCTTCAGCACCTACCCATAACTCTATTGGTTTTGCAGTTACTTTTCCGACTTCAGACAGACCTCCATCAATCAAGTGAATCCCACGTGATTGAATCATTTCAGCTTGGTCACTAGTACGTGTATAAAGTGTTACTTCATGTTTTTGGTTTAAATAATAGGAAAATAACAAACCGATGGCCCCTGCTCCAATTATCGCAATTTTCATTAATAGACCCCTATTCGTTTCTTTACCTATATTTTAACAGATAGGCACAAACCTTGGGGGTCTTTTTCACTACATAATCTATTGCTGTTTCTGCAACAACTAATCCATAGCAGTGACTTGTTGCTACCTATTTAATCAACAGAAAAAGGCATGACTTTGTGTCATGCCCTTTCGCCGAACCAATATCATTTTTTCTTGTGAAGAACCTCTATACCCTTATCACCGCTAATAATGATTGTATCTGTTATATTAATGAATAAACCCGTCTCAACCACTCCGAGCAATTGCTTTAATTCCTTATGTAAAAGCCCGGGGTCAGCAATCAAGTTGAAATCACAATCCAAAATATAGTTTCCATTATTAGAGACAAAAACGCTACCTTCTCTTTCTCTTAAAACTGGTGTGGCGCCCATTTCGGAAATTTTTCTAGCTGTTACTTCCCAACCAAACGGCAGAACTTCAACAGGTAAAGGGAACTTGCCTAGTTGAGACACAAGCTTCGATTGATCAGCCACGATAATTAATTTCTGCGAATTGGCATCAACAATTTTTTCTCTCACAAGGGAACCACCGCCTCCCTTTGTGAGATTAAAATCTTTGTCAATTTCATCTGCACCATCGATAGCCAAATCCATCGATTGAACTTGAGAAAAGTCGGTAAGTGGGATGTTGAAATCTTTTGCCCACCCCTCTGTCCGTTTTGATGAGGGAATCCCTTTTACATTTAAGCCCTGTTCAACTAATTCACCCAGTTTTTTCAGCGTCCAGTAGACGGTGGAGCCTGAACCTAATCCAAGCACCATACCATCCTTAATAAACTCAACTGCCTTTTCACCAGCTGCTTTTTTGTTTAAGTCACCATCGATTTTTTCCATCAGGATTACCCCACATTTGAACTGAGGTAATGAACCACCTCATCCATTGCTTCCTGACAATCACTACCAACTGCTTTAACTACGATTTTGTCACCATTTTTTAGATTCAAATTGATTAAACCAAGAAAGCTTTTGAGGTTAATTTCATAGGGGGTTCCTCTTACAACCTTCTTAAGGTAAATTTCAGCCTCAAATTTCTGTGTTGCTTTACTGACTTCAATAATCGTAACCTTTTCGGAAATATTGACAACAATTTCTTTTTCACTGCAATGTTCCATCAATTTTCCTCCTTACTATTTCTCATTTAAAGTTACTTTTTCTTTAACAGCCTTATTAACAAGATAAGTTGGATAATAACCAGATAAAACATCTGCTACATTTTCGGCTGTCTTGCGTTTCAATTCAGCCTCAGCTTCTACAGAGTAAAAAGCTGAATGTGGATTTAAAATGACATTGTCCATCTTCAATAACGGATTTTCTTGTTCCACCGGTTCAACCTCGAGTACATCCAAACCAGCACCAGCAATTTTCCCCTCTTGTAATGCCTGGATCAATGCTTTTTCATCAATAACTGGACCACGTGCCGTATTGATGATAAAGGCTTCTTTTTTCATCTTATTGAACTGATCATGACTAATCATGCCTTGAGTATGTTGGTTTAAGGGTGTGTGGACTGAAATATAGTCAGATTGCTCACAGAGCTGATCTAAACTTACTAATTCAACATTCATGTTTTTTGCCACTGCTTCCGGGACGAATGGATCGTATGCAATTACGTTTATACCAAACGCTTGAGCTTTTTTGGCAACTGTTTGCGGAATATTTCCAAATCCAACCAATCCTAATGTACGTCCTCTTAAGCGGAAAATCGGAACAGCTACTTTAAAATCCCAGTTGCCATTTTTCACAGCATTATTCATCAGTGTTACCTTTCTTACACTAGAAAGAAGTAATGCCATCGCATGGTCCGATACTTCATCTAAACAATAATCTGTTACATTCCCAACAATAATACCCTTTTCTGTTGCAGCATCGATATCAATCGTATTAAAGCCTACACCATAACGAGAAATAACCTTGCAATTTTCAAGGTTTTCAATCACTTTACGTGAAATTGGCGCATATTGATTAATGAGTGCATCAGCATCCTTACAAGCGTCAATCACCTCGTCTTCGGTTTTACATTGTGCAAAGGTTAACTTAATTCCAAGCTTGTTTAATACTTGTTCTTCCGGGACGAAAGTATCGTATTCATAATCCGTCACTACTACCTTAAACTCGCTCATTTTTGCCTTCCTCCTCTAGTGATGTTTGATCTTAAACGTTTTTCAGCATTACCACTCAGCAATTGAACCATCTTTATGACGCCATACAGGATTTTTCCAATTGTGGCCAATCTCTGCCTGTTTTCGTACAAATTCTTCATTAATTGAAACCCCGAGACCAGGTTTTTTCAACATATCTACGTAGCCATCTTTATACTCAAATACTTGAGGATCATTTAGATAATCAAGTAAATCGCTGCCTTGATTATAGTGGATTCCGAGGCTTTGTTCCTGAATAACCGCATTGTGGGAGGTTGCGTCCACCTGAAGACATGAAGCCAAAGCAATCGGTCCTAATGGGCAATGGGGTGCTACTGCTACATCATAAGCCTCCGCCATCGCAAAAATTTTCTTACATTCCGTTATTCCGCCAGCATGGGACAAATCTGGTTGAATAATATCCACATAGCCGTCCTCTAGTAACTTTTTAAAATCCCATCTTGAGAACATTCGCTCCCCTGTAGCTATTGGAATGTTTGTTGCCCGAGCCACTTCCCTTAATGCCTCATTATTCTCAGGCAAAACAGGCTCTTCTATAAACATAGGTCTGAACGGTTCTAACTCTTTTGCTAAAATTTTCGCCATTGGCTTATGTACACGACCGTGAAAATCAATGCCAATTCCGAAATCGTCACCGACAGCTTCTCGAACAGCAGCAATTCTTTCGATGACTTCATCAATCTTTTTATATGAATCGATATACTGAAGTTCCTCAGTTCCATTCATTTTTATCGCCGTAAACCCAGCATCCGCTTTTTCTTTCGCTGCCTTTCCTACATCACTAGGGCGATCTCCACCCACCCACGAATAAACACGGATTGAATCACGACAAGCTCCACCCATTAATTCTGATACAGGAGCATTATAGTACTTTCCTTTAATATCCCATAAAGCTTGGTCAATCCCGGCAATGGCGCTCATCGTAATTGGACCCCCACGGTAAAATCCAGCACGGTACATCGTTTGCCAATGATCCTCAATTCTCATAGGATCTTTGCCAATAAGATAATCACTAAATTCCTCAACGGCTGCCTTTACTGTCGCTGCTCGACCTTCTACGACTGGTTCTCCCCACCCAAAAAGCCCTTCATCTGTTTCAATTTTTAAAAATAGCCATCTTGGTGGGACAATAAATGTTTCTAGTTTCGTAATTTTCATAGAAATCTCCCGCCCTTCTATATGTTAGACTGTTTCATAAATTTGTTGCTATTGAACAATAGTAGGTCGATTTCCGCTCCAGGCGCTTGCTTTCCGCGGGGCGTGCGGTGAGCCTGGCCAGCTCCAGCGCCTAGCCCCTCGAGTCGCTTCAGTCCGTCAGTTGAAGTCAAAGAACGACTTCATCTGCCGGCCCTCCAGCGCTTGTCGGGGCTGACCAAGGCGCATCCGCTTTTCTATCTCCTCGTCGCTTGCGCTCCTGCGGGGTCTCACCTGTCCCGCTGCTCCCGCAGGAGTCAAGCGCCTTAGGCTCCAATCAACCAGTATTCACAACTAAAAACAGTTAAAAGCGAATATCGCGACATTCATTGTAAAAAGAGCAACTACTTATTTCCCTCTAGCCCGTTGAATTCTCTTTACAAACTCTTTAGAGATTTCTGTTATCGCTTCATAACGTTCTTCGGCAATGGCTTTCCCATCGACAAGTGAACCTCCAGCACCTACAGCTACGGCACCATTTTTAATAAAGGTTTCGACATTGTCCACGCTAACACCGCCAGTTGGCATCATTGGAATATGACCAAGTGGGCCTTGTAAATCCTTTATGTAATTTTCACCCAGAGCAGCTCCAGGGAAAACCTTTAATAAATCAGCTCCGGCAGAATAAGCTTGGACGATTTCAGTCGGTGTCATTACACCTGGAATCGAAATTCTTCCATATCGATTCGTTATTTGGACAGTCTCTGGATCGAAAATAGGACAGAATATAAAATCCGATCCTGCGTCAATCGCACTTTTCGCAGAAACAGCATCTAAAACAGTACCCGCCCCAACCAGAACTCGGTCCTGGTACTTTTCTTTCAATTCTTTAATCATATCGAGTGCACCCGGAGTATCGAGCGTTATTTCTAGAGCTCCCGTTCCACCTTCAACCAGTGCTTCCGCAATATAATTAATTTGAGATTTCTTTGGTCTACGAATTACAGCTACAAGACCAGACTCTTTTAGTCGAATTAAATTTTCCCATTTTTTCATTATCTTAGTCCCTCCAATAATACCTTAGCGTTTTACGTCTCTTGCTTCACCGGTAGGCGTCATGAATTGTTCTACCGCTTTAAATGTCGGTAGTCCTTCAACATCACCACTTGTCCCCACAACCATTGCACCAATAGCATTTGCTCGCCTTACTACTGTTTGTAGTGGTTCATTTCGAAGGATTCCACTAATGATTCCTGCAGCAAAACCGTCACCGGCCCCAACTGGGTCGACAATTTGTTTTACAGGAAAGCCTTCAACATAAGCTTTTTCATTCTTACTATGTACATAAGCCCCTTTGCTACCCAGCTTAATAATAATCGTTTTATCAGCGTCGCCCATTAGTGCTTCAGCAACCTTCTCAACCTCTGTTTCTCCAGTCATCATTTGGCCTTCATCTAACCCTGGGAGAATAATGTCTGCACTAGCTGCAATTTCAATAAACACTTCTCTAGCGCGTTCAACTGACCAAAGCTTTAAACGCAGATTCGGATCGAATACAATCTTCATGTCATTCTTCTTTGCGATTTCAATCGCCTTCATTACGGCTTGGTAACTAGAATCACTTAATGCTGGCGTAATTCCAGAGATATGTAGGATCTTCGCTTGTGCTATGTACTCTTCATTTAAATCATCTGGGCCAATTAAACTAGCCGCAGATCCTTTTCGGTAATAATAAACATTCACATCGTCTGGAGACAACTGTTCTTTAAAAAGCAGCCCAGTTGGTGCTTTATCCGTAAAAAGACAGGAAGATGTATCAACATCTTCCCCACGGATGTATTTCTGAATGTATCGACCAAAGGGATCATCCCCCAATTTACTGAACCACCCTACAGAATGACCCAGTCTAGACAGTCCAATTGCAACATTTGATTCTGCTCCACCAATTCGCTTTGGAAATTGATGAACATATTCAAGTGATAGCATTTGTTCTGGTTGAAAAAGAACCATGGTTTCACCAAACGTAAATACATCTAATTTTTTCATGATACACAACCTTTTTTATGGTTATATTTAAATTTATTTCTTAACCAATAAACATTAACGTAATCCATGGAATGAAAGTAATAAATAATAAGGTAATCAACATCGCAATTAGGAATGGGATAACCGCCCTTGATAATTTCTCCATTGGAACGCCCGATATACCTGAAGCAACAAATAGGTTAACCCCTACTGGTGGAGTAAAGAATCCAATTGCAAGGTTAACAACCATTAAAATCCCAAAGTGAACAGGGTCAACACCAATTTGGACGACAATAGGCAATAAAATCGGAGTTAAGATAATGATTGCGGCTAGTGTATCCATAAACATCCCGACAATTAATAATAGTACAGTAATAAGTAAGATGATTACTGTTGGATTAGTTGAAATACTCATCAACCAGCCTGCAATTTGGTTCGGAATCTGTTCAATGGTTAATAATCGTCCAAAAGCATTTGCCGCCCCTACGATAATTAATACAGTTGCTGTCGTTAATGCAGAATCGTAGATTACTTTAGGAAGATCCTTGATTTTAAGTTCACGATATAAAACCGTTGCAGCAAAAAGTCCATAAACAACAGCGACAACAGCCGCTTCTGTCGGTGTAAAAATACCACCGTAAATTCCTCCTAAGATAATAACGGGAATGAGGATAGCCCATTTAGCCTCCCATGTTGCCGTCCAAATTTTCTTAAAGGAAGTCTTTTCATCTAATCCCTTATAGCCCATTTTCTTTGAGTAGTACCATGCCCATAGGATCATCGCAAGTCCAACTAAGATACCTGGAACAATCCCTGAGATAAATAAATCACCGATGGAAACATTTCCTGTGACTCCATACATAACCATTGGAATACTTGGAGGAATAATAACCCCGATAGATCCAGCTGCAGCTACAACTGCGGCCGCAAACTTTTTATCATAACCCTGTCTTACCATTGCTGGGATCATGATTCCACCAATTGCTGCTACGGTCGCAGGACCTGAACCAGAAATGGCAGCAAAAAACATACAAGTAACGATTGTAGCAATGGCAAAACCACCTGTTTTATTTCCGACTATCGCATTCGCCACACTAAATAACCGTTCCGATATTCCGCCCTTCCCCATAATTTCACCGGCAAGAATGAAGAATGGAACAGCCATTAATGGGAACGAATCAACGGATGTAACTAATTCTTTCGCTAAAAACTCTAATGGTAGGCTGCCTGAAAACACAATTGTAACAAGCGTTGCCAAACCAAGTGCGATACCAATTGGTACACTTAAAAATAATAAAAGTGCAAAACCACCAAATAAGACGGCAGTAGTCATTTCGTAACCCCCTAGATGATTAGGAATTTCCTAAAATATGATCTGCTTCAGTTGCCTCTTTAAATTCACCTTTACCTAGTAACGTCTTGATTAGTTTAACCAAATTTTGGAGAAGTCTGATTAGCGTTAGACCCATTCCAATTGGTGTAGCCATATAGACTAATCCCATTGGAATCTGATTCGCTGGGGATTTTTGGCCAAATTCCAATAGCCTCGTTGCAATATCGTAGCCATAAATGATTACAAAAACTGCAAAAGCAATGAAGAGTAGATTTGAGATGATATTAAGGATGACCTGACCTTTTTCTTTAAATAGAAGAAGAACAGCATCTACCTTTACATGTCGTTGTTTTTTCACACCATAACTGATACCAATATAAACCAACCAAATGAAGCAGTAACGTGCAATCTCTTCGGACCAGGATAGTGAAGCATCAAACTGCCTCATTACAACTTGTAAAAAGATTACTGCTACCATAATTGAGGATAAGATTGTCAGTAACACTTCTTCTATATGTTCATCAAGCCAGCGGATGATTTTCATATTAATCTCCTTTACTTACTGAAAATTTAACATTCTATCGTATTCGTACAGAGGGGAAAGTCCAAAAAATAAACCTTAAGAGAAAAACGACTTTGAGGAATGCTCCTCCCCAAAGTCGTTCGTTTTTTTCATTATTACTGAATTACTGAGCGGCTTCGATTGCATCGTATACTTCTTGGACAAGGTCCGCTCCAACTTGGTCAGCATACTTATCAATAACTGGTTGAACCAATTCTTTCATTTCTGCATGAGCTTCCGGGGAAACTTCAGTAAAAGTCATACCATTTTCTTGAAGTGCCTCTAAGCTTTCTGCATTTGTTTTACGGTTAAGCTCTCGGTTGTGTTGACCAGCCTCAACAGCTGCATCTTTTACAATTTGCTGTTGCTCTTCAGTCAAACTATCAAAGAATGACTTGCTCATTAAGAAAACAAACGGGCTATAGATATGATGTGTGTTTGATACGTGATCTTGAACTTCATAGTACTTTTGTAGGTTAATTGTTGCATAAGGATTTTCTTGTCCATCCACAGTTCCCTGTTGCATCGCAGTAAACAGTTCTCCGAATGCCATTGGAGTTGGGTTTGCGCCTAGAGCTTGGAATGCCTCAAGGTGAACTTGGTTTTCCATTGTTCTTAATTTTAGACCTTTGAAATCAGCTGCAGTCGCGATTGGACGTACACTGTTTGTAACATCACGGAATCCATTTTCCCAGTAAGCAAGACCAACTAAGTTTTGGTCTTCAAGCATACCAAGGAATTTCTGTCCAACTTCACCATCTAATACTGTGTCAGCTACTTCTTCACTCGGGAAAAGGAATGGGAAGTCAAATACAGCAAATTCAGGAACAAAGTTGACTAGTGGTGCAGTAGAAGGAATCGTAACTTCTTGTGAACCTAATTGCAATGCCTCTGTCATTGTACGGTCATCACCTAGCTGAGAGCTGTGATACGTTTCTACTTCGATTTGGCCGTTTGTTCTTTCTTCAACAAGTTCTTTGAACTTCAATAGAGATTGATATTGTGGGTGTGCGTCATTTAAACCAATTCCAGCGCGGATTTTTTTTGCCTCACCTGTATCGCCACCAGTATCTCCTGCGTTGTCAGTGTCAGTGTCGCCACCACCACAAGCCGCAAGGAAAAGTACCATAAATGCTGCCATTAATAAAGATAAAGTCTTTTTCATTTTGTGAATCCCCCTGAATCTTTTGATGTATTTTGTTCAACCGCCTTCCTATTAATAGTAGGAACACGGGAAGTACCCTTCCAGTGAAAGCGTTGTCTCAAATGTGTGAGCATCATCATAATCGTATGACTAAGAGCTGCTTACCACTTTTTCAACAAGAAGTTTCCGTTTATTCATAATGATAGGTTTCCCACCACACTTGAAAATATCCATTATCAGCTAACACCGGATCCAATGTCGCGATAACGCTTTCAATAATTTCACAATCGTGAAATGTCCTTGCGGAAAATGAGATTCCTGCTGAACAAACTTTCTGCATCCTGCTGCTGTAAACCCTTCCAACTGGATTTGCGAAATATTATTTCGTATGAACTCATTTTATATTAAAATATTTTTTATTACAAGAAATTTTTTTTATTATTTCTTTTAAAATAAAAAAATTTTTTTAACACAAAGTCATGCTATTATTACTACATTCAACCCTATGTAACTTCCCTCTTTTTTTCCCTGAAACAAAAAATAGTAATATACAGCTTTTGTCATGTAAAATAAAAACATGAACTATCCATAAGGAGCAATTGACTATGACAGATTTACAGGCACCTCCTTGTTTTACACGGATTCGTGCAATTTACCCACAACTTAGTGAAAAAGAAAAAACGATAGCCACTCTTATTCTCAACGAACCAGAAAAAATTATTCATTCAACGATTAGTGAAATTGCAGGAGATTTAAATGTAGCCGATGCAACCGTATTTCGTTTTTGTAAGCGCTTAGGCTTTAAAGGATATCAAGCGCTGAAAATTGCACTTGCTTCAGAAAACACCTCCCCAATTACTGAAATACATGAAAAAATTACTGAACACGATGATGAAGAGGCCATTATAAGGAAAATCTTCAAATCCAATATCAGAACGTTGGAAGATACGGTTCAAGTAATCAATATGGAGCATTTCAGAGAAGCTACGAAAGCATTGATATCAGCACGGAAAATTGATTTTTATGGTAGTGGTGGATCCGGTGCTATTGCTATGGACGCACACCATAAATTCCTTCGAAGCGGTTTGCTCTCAAGTTGTTACAACGATTCACATTTACAATTAATGAGTGCTGCCCAATTATCTAAAGGTGATGTGGTTGTTTGCATTTCCCATTCAGGAACAAGTAAGGATATTATTGAGGTTTTAAAAGTGGCAAAGTTAAATGGAGTAAAAACTATAGGAATTACACATTATGCTGACACACCCGTTACACAATTAGCAGACATCTCACTGCTAACTGTTTCCGAGGAAACAGAATTTCGCTCAGAAGCACTTGCTTCTCGCCTAGCACAACTGAGCATTATTGATGCTCTTTATGTAAGCGTTTGTTTTCAGATGAAAGATGAAGTAAAAACATCTTTACAAAAGTTACGTAAGGCTATTTCAGTCAAAAGGATTTAGTTCTGGCGTTTAAAAGAGCCTTCAGTCATTGCACAAGGACTGAAGGCTCTTTTCTTAACCTTTGTTGCTTTTGGATATATGTAGACGAGGATAATATCTTTACAAAGCAAAATAGCAATCTACATATAAGCAAAGAGCTTGCAAACATACTAAAACGTAGATAATTAGCTTATTACGTTAAAATCGGCTTTAGGATTTTAACTAGCATCCTTGCGATTCAGCCTTTAATTTAGGTTGTTTGCAACTATCACTTTCAACCGTTTAAGCTAGAAATATCGCCCCATAGGCTAATGCACCGACAATAACGAAGGCCGGATGCACCTTCCACTTTTCGAGCAAAATAAAGCTCGCAATAATTAAAATAAGCGTTTGTAAGATTCCTATCCCCTCATAAGCGGTAGTAAAGAAGTTTAGTGTCATAACTCCTAGTAAAACAGCAATGGTTGGCCGTACATAATTTGTCATTCTTTTTACTTTAGGAGAATCTTTATGACGATGTAATACACTTAGAAGGATAATCATGAGAATAAGTGAAGGAGCTACGGTAGCAAAAACGCCAATGGCCGCCCCTAAAATACCTCCTTGTTGAAATCCAATGTAACCTGCCATTTTCGTTGCAATTGGGCCAGGTAGTGCATTGCCCATAGCCAAGACTTCACTAAATTCTGTGACAGAGAGCCAACCGTATCGATCGACGACCTCATTTTCAACAAGGGGTATCGAAGCCGGTCCCCCTCCATATCCAACTATACCGGGGATAAAAAAGGCAAGGAAAATGTGCCAATAGATCATAGCCCTCCCCCTTTTTCTACATTCTCATTACCTTTACGGGTCTTATCTTTCCTTACCAAGGCAAATAGTAATAAAGCACCGATTAGTATCGCAGGGTGAAAATGAAAAACTTCTAATAGTACAAAACTTGCACCAACAATCAAACATGCATTTCTGATGCCTAGTGTATTTCTCGATTTTTTAAAGAAATCCCATGTTAAGGTTGCTAGCATGACACCGACCACCGGCACAACCGCTTTTGTCATCCCAGACACCCATGGAAGGTTCTTAAAAGAAGAAAGGGACGTCAACAAGATAATCATTAAAATAATTGTCGGCGTAATTGTTGCAAATACGGCATTCATCATACCGATTATCCCCGCTACTCGGTACCCTATATAACCTGCCATCTTTGTAGCAATCGGCCCAGGAAGTGTGTTTCCTAAAGCTAATACATCTGCAAAATCATCTTCATTCATCCATTTATACCTCTCGACCACCTCTTTATGGACGAGCGGAATCGATGAAGGCCCTCCTCCATAACCTAACATTCCGACTCGAAAGAACGCCAAAAACAAATCAACCTGCTTCATGATTCCCTCACACCTTCTATTTAAATTTCCTTAATTTCCTAAAAAAGGGATATAGGAGCTATCCTCAGCACTAACCGCTACGAACCATAATCTTAGAAGCTAATGTATTGGTTATAACTTTCTTACTGAAACCAATTTTATACATTTCCCTTCCTATCTTAATCTTTCAACCATTATAATACATTTAGCGGTAATAATTCCTTACAATCTTCAGAAAATGGGGGTAAAGGACTAGCAGCCATTATAAAAGGGTCTTATCTTAAACTTTATTAGAAAGCGACTTAAGCATCGTTACAGAGCCAAAGGGGGATGTAAAAATAGGAAAAGAGCTTGCAAACATATTCATACATTCAAAATTAGCTTATCTTACGTTATTTTACTTTAGGATCTTTAAACAGCAATTCTTACGATAACAGCCTTTTAAAATGATTGCTTCTTTCTTTGCATCTAAGTTATTATGAGTTTACAAAAACCTTAAAAAAAATGTCTATGCTCATGAAAAACATTGATGGGTTTTTGATTGAAGTAGCATGAGTTAGTTTCGAAAAATGGCACTTGGATGTAGGAAAGAGATTTATTCTATTAAGAGTGGATCTGCGAGAGGTAAATAGTAGGGCAGGACTATTGTTGTCACTAATTATGCAAAAGTTGGTAAACGCTTTCTTCACTAATAAGTGCAGAACTTTTTATTTTTTTGTAATATAATAAAAATAAATACTATTAAGCTGCTAAGGATTTTTGTAAGGATTCATTTAGCAGAATCACGCACTAAACAGGGGGACTTACGTTGGCAAAAAGTGTAGAAAAACTTAAAATTAACTATAAAACGCTTGAGGAATTCAAGAAGTTCAAACAATATGGCCGGCAAGAATTATCCATGCTTGAAGACCTCGAGGCAAACATGATTGAAAATGACAGCGAATCTCCATTCTATGGAATTTACTTTGGGGATAGGCTTGTTGCTAGGATGAGCCTCTATCAAATCCAGGCTCAATTTGATCGGTATTTCGATCCTGCACAAGACTATTATGAGCTATGGAAGCTTGAAGTTCTGCCTGATTACCAAGGTAAAGGATATGGAAAAGCACTCGTGGAGTTTGCAAAATCTCTTGGACTACCAATTAAAACGAACGGTAGAGTTAATTCATCTGATTTTTGGGCTTCCATGGGCTTTACACCCGTCACTTATGAAGTAGAACGAGATAGAGGAGAGAATCCGTTCGTTTGGTTCCCGGAAGGTGTCAAAGAGCAAGTTCATGAGTCAAACTAAAGAGTAGCTACAAAATACATCCAATCAAACCAAAGCGCCTATAGATTCATTCCATAGGCGCTTTTACTTTTAATCGCATCATTTTTCTTTCGTGCCTACCATTCTTCTTGCACGCTCCATTATTTCCACCAAAGCCTTATGGTCTCCTTCTATGGACTTTAGTTCTGACTTAAGCTTTTTATTCTCGTTAGACAAGTAATAGAGTTCTTCCTCCATTGCCTTGATTCGTTCTTCATATTTCGTCACTCTCTCTACTTGACCGTTTGTATTGTTCAACTTCTCTTGAATTCCATCTAAAAATACTTTCACGGTTTCAATTGTAAGATTTTCTGCACCCTCATTAAGTTCTGCTGCATCCTCTACTTCTTGTTCAACCGCCGAAGAATCCTCAACGTCTGGCTTCTTAGCTTGTTTTTTTAAGTCTTTACGTTGTTTTTTTGCAAGTTCAATACCTGTTTGGTACTGTTTACGAACAAATGAGTTCCAACGAAATCCGCAGGCAGCTCCTGTACGAGAAAGGCGCTTTCCAACTTCTTCAAACGCCTTGAGCTGAGTTCCCCCTTCTCTTATATGTCGCAACACTGTTTCAGCGAGTAGTAAATCTTCATCCTCTGTCCAAGCATCCTGACGAGTAATAGGCATTCATATCCCTCCTAGTTTTTTATTCATTCATATGCATCTACTAGGAAAGATAGAATGGATTTTAAATGTAGGAGTTAATTGTATGTAAAAATGAATGATTACCTATTTAAAAATTCCTCAACTTTTTGGTGATGAATTTCCTTCCCCCATAAAATTGCACAATTCCTCGCCTCAGATTCAATCCTTTCAAGAATTGAGGAATCTGACCACTTTTTGCGCAAAATCGCCACGTAGGCAGCTAAAACCTCTACCTCTTTATCGAGTAATTTTTCTAAAAAGGCAACACACTGTTCGTATGGATCTCCTTCGAAAACTAGGTCAAGGTATCCTAAAGCACTGAGTTCATCGGTATCCATTAAACTACCGTCGGTAAGAATTTTTAAAGCGGTAGAACTCGGAAACTTTTCAAATAGAATCGTCCCTCCGCCCCAACCAGTTGTAATGGCTAGGTTCCCTTGAACAAAGCCCGCTTTTATCCCCTTTCTACCAAGGCGGAAATCACATGCAGTTGCTATCTCACATCCTCCACCTACGGCACTTCCATTCATTAGAGCAATGGTTGGTTTTGGCAGTAGGAGAAGTTTACTTATGATTTTTGCCATCTTTGACAACATTGGATAGGCATCTTCTTCCGTTTTTAATAGATGAAAAACAGATAAATCTCCCCCGGAACAAAAAGCCTTGTCTCCTGTACTAGTAATAACAAGAGCTTTGACATCCTCATTACTCGCTAACGATATCGCCTTATTCAGTCCATCCATAACTTCATCATTGACAGCATTTCTTTTATCCGGCCTATTTATCGTGTAGATTAATAGACCACTGGCCTCTTTAGTTATCGTATATGGTTCCATATCGTAACTCCTTTCAAACAAATTCATCATTATTATCCATTTTACTAATTTGTTGTGTAAGAAGGCACGCAAAAAAGCACAGGAAGCGTCCTGTGCTTTTCAAGGTGAAATCTTTATAGTGTTAATTAGTCATTAACAACTTCTTTGCCTTTGTATGTTCCGCATTCTTTACAAACACGGTGAGCTAATTTCATTTCACCGCAGTTTGGGCATGCAACCATGCCTGGAACTTGCAATTTGAAATGAGTACGGCGTTTTCTTTTTGCAGTTTTAGACGTTCTTCTAAATGGTACAGCCATTCTTCCCACCTCCTTAAAGAGTTTTAAAGGTAGTTGTTTAGTAATACCTCCACTGGGGACGTTTCACTTTATGAGGCCAGTCCAACTGAGCCTTCATTTTTGTTCAGGTGACTCAATCTTTCGTTGAATCATTTTGTTCGAAGAACTTCGCGAGACCAGCAAGTCTAGGATCAACCTTTTGTTGCTTTTCTTCATCACGAATAACTTCCCAGTCCTTTCCTGACTGAGGAGCTCCATCCTTGCTTTGGTCATCCTCACAGAAGACCTGCATCGGAATCTCTAGCAAGAGGATTTCTCTAATGACAGGCATTAAGTCGATTGCCTCACCCTGTACTTGGTGCACTTCCTCATCTGTTTCGAATTCAGGAGACCCAAGTAAAAAGGTTTCGGTTGTTTCGACATTAACTGGATATTTGACATCTACCAATGTACGAGAACAAGGAAGGATAAGATAACCTTCAATACGAATATGAAAGGTCACTTTCGTTGCACTGATGTCAACCCTGCCCTTTATATGCATCGGCGACACTTCACGAATAGACTGATCAACTTCCTTAATCTCATCTACCCGAATGACTTCGTCAACCGAAAAGTCCTTGTTTCGATATTTTTGTAACTGACTCATTGTCCATTTCATAGAATCACCCCAAGGCAACAAAGGTAATTATAGCTTTCGCTTACCTATTTGTCAATATTTTTTCTTTACAGTATAATGTAGACGTTGTCACGAAAATTTAAACAAATTTCGGGTTGGATGTTTAATTATCCATCTCTGGCTAATCAGGTGAAAAAAAATTTTGGGAACTCCCATACAATATTAGGTGAAAAATAATGAAAGCTGTCGGTGTAATTGTAGAATATAATCCTTTCCATAATGGCCATAAATTCCATCTTACTCAAGCAAAAGAACATGCGAATGCTGATATTGTCATTGCTGTCATGAGCGGAAATTTTCTGCAAAGGGGAGAACCAGCACTTGTGTCTAAGTGGGCTAGAACGGAAATGGCGTTGAAAGGAGGCGCTGATTTAGTCTTTGAAATCCCCTACCAGTTTGCAACTCAGAACGCAGATCTATTTGCAAGCGGTGCAGTCTCACTATTGGGTGCTGCAAAATGCCAATTCATCTGTTTTGGCAGTGAGGATGGAGACATTGAATCATTCTTAGAAACCCATCAATTTCTAAAAGATCATGATTTTGAATTCCAACAAAAGGTCAAAGAATATATTGGTCATGGGGTTAGCTATCCAAAAGCCCTTTCCCTAAGCTTCAATGATCTGTCTCCAAATAAAAAGGTGCTTGACTTAACCAAACCCAACAACATCCTTGGCATTCAATATGTTACCGCAATACACGATCAAAAGCTACCTATTAAACCTATCACAATTACTAGAAAAAATGCCAATTATCACGATCAGCATTTCGCGTCTGAATCCATTGCGAGTGCAACTAGCATTCGGAAATCCCTTTTTACACAAAATGGGGAACTGTCAGGGCTACAATCCTATCTTCCTCCGACAACTTATGATTTACTCCTTAAATATAAAAAAGAATACGGGCAATTCCATTCTTGGGAGGACTATTGGGCATTATTAAAATATAAATTACTCCAAAGTAGTCCACAGGAATTGAGGGATATCCATGAAGTTGAAGAAGGTCTTGAGAATAGGCTATTGCAAGCAGCCTTATTAGCGGAAACCTTCCAAGAATTCATGGAACAAATTAAGACAAAGAGGTATACTTGGACAAGGCTTCAACGGGTCTGTCTCCACATTTTAATGAATGTAAAAAAGGTGGAAATGCCCAAAAATAAGACAGCCAACTATTTAAGACTTCTTGGTATGTCCGGAAGCGGGAGAGAATATTTAAATAAAGAAAAAAAAAATTTCGGTCTCCCCCTTGTTTCAAAATCTTCTGCTAGTAAAACGGAGCTCGACCTAGATATTCGTTCATCTAGATTATATGCATTGGGCGCAACTGGCGAAAATCAAAGTCGCTTATTAAAGCTAGAATTTACGCAGCCGCCCATTCAAGTGAAATAAAATAAACATAATAAGCTGGACCAATCCGGTCTAAAAATGACCATGCAGAAAAGGCAGAAACGTCTATAGATAACGTTTCTGCCTTTTCTTCTTCAGGAGTTTGGTTCTAACTGTGGGAATTTGCTCTTATCGGTTAGGCGCTAAGGTTAAAACACTTTGAATCTGATAAATAGAGGGAAGAATTCCCCTTAATTAGCAATTGGCATTGAAAATGGTTTAAATAGAGGGAAGAATTCCCCTTATTTGACTCGAATAACATGAAGATAGGTGTTTTTGTTTTGTATAGAGGGAAAATTTCCCTCTATTTCCCTCAAAACGAGCTCTAATCTGCATTTAACGGTAAAATCTCCCCTTATTTATTAGCTGATTACTAAATTTAGGACAGGACATGTTCTTTTTTGAAAACTGAGATGAGCTAGAAGAGCCTTTATTTAAGTTGCTCGAGGTAATTTACGGCTTCCTCAAATGTATCAATCGGAACTATTTTCATATTTGTATTAATGTCTTTTGCAGTCCTTACAGCAGCCTCATAATTAGAGCCATTTGCTCCTTCTTCATTAGGTGCTAGAAAGATATCAGCCCCGGCTTTATCTGCTGCTACTACTTTTTTTTCAATTCCACCTATTCGGCCAACTGTTCCATCTGAAGACATGGTCCCTGTTCCGGCAATTTCATACCCGTTTGTTAAATCTGTTTCAATTAACTGGTTGTAAATTTCAAGGGAGAACATTAATCCTGCCGATGGTCCACCAATTTCATCTGTTCGAACATTTACTTCTGGGGTCACCTTAATCTCTTTGTCATCAACAAGAGAGATTCCAATTCCCACTTTTTCACTTGTCTCATTAAATTGTTTTAAAGGAAGGGTGATGTCTTGATTGTCATCCTTGTTTTGAACAGTCAGTGTGACGGTTTCTCCCAGCTTCTTTTTGCCCACATATTCTATAAACTCTGTCGAAGAGGAGAATGGTTTGCCGTCAACTTGGACAATCCGATCACCGACCATTAACTTCCCGTCTGCTGGCATTTCAGGGATGACCTGCAGAACATACACTCCATTATAGTCATACTCAATAGGTAAGCCCGCCTTTTTATAAGCCACCTCAATCGCATTTATTTTAGAACTGTCCATCATATGTAGCTGCCTAGCAGTGTATTCTTCATCCGTTTCATTCTCTGCCCTAATCTCCTCTAGGGGATGAATTTCTTGATAGTCACTGAGCTTGGCCATTAGGTAAGAGTAGATATTGGCTCGCCCCATCCTAATCGTGGTAAGCATGAAGCTCCCTTCTTCCTCAAACCCTCCCTCCACTTCAATGATTGGTTCAAGTTCCTTGGCCATTCCTGGTTTAGAAACATAATAAGGCAAATAATAAAATGAACTAGCAAACAGGAGGACAGCAAGTATAAGTGTTAGTCGAACTGATCCCATTTTTTTCATGATGTAGGGCGCTCCTTCCATTGCTCGATAAACTGATGGATTTTCCCGATATTCTTCCTTGTTTCTTCCTCACCAATGGCAATAATCTCATCTATATTTTTAAAGGCTTTAGAACTATACATTTCCGTCCGAGGTCTTAACATAATATCAGATGCGATTTCCCGATTTGAAACAAGCTCCATTTGCATAATGTCTATACTTTGCATAATGACATCGAAAATCGAGGAAATCTCAGCATTCCTATTTACATGTGATACATCGACAGCAATGATAATATCCGCTCCCATCTCCTTTGCTACAGAAACGGGAATCCTATCAATAACCCCTCCATCAATCAGGAGGCGACCATTTAGTTTTTCAGGCGTGAAAATCCCCGGGATGGAAATACTTGCTCTCACCGCATCCGCTATCGGTCCCTCTTTGAACACTACTTTCTCTCCAGAAACCAGGTCCGTCGTTACAACAGCAGTAGGTATATCAAGATCTTGGATTTCTTTTCCATGAGTGAAAATCCGAATTAAGTCCTTCACTCTGTTTCCAGCTATAAATCCCATTTTGGGTACGGTAAAGTCCAAGTAATATTTTCTTTTAAAAGCCTTTGAAAGCTTATAAAGCCTATCTATATCCAATCCGGCTCCATAAAAACATCCTACCATTGCACCCATGCTGCTCCCAGCCACCATATCAATCGGGATTCCCTCTTCCCGTAGCACTTTAATGACACCTAAGTGTGCAAATCCACGAGCCCCACCAGAGCCCAGGGCCAAACCAATTTTTGGACGCTGCAAGAAAAATTCCCCCTTTAATCCTTCAATAAACTTTTGGTCTATTTTGCATACCTGTGAGCATATTGATTTTATATGAGGACAAGGTGTATGTAGCTAAAACCACTCTATTCTTTATATATGGTTCAGATGCAAAGTGCAGTACCTGTTGACCATATATAAATCCACACTAGTCTGATGAATATTTCTTATTTTATCATTGTTTCATCATGTTTCACAGCAGATGACCTGCGGAGGGAGGATATACGTGCTTAAATCAAAAATGAAAACGGCAGTACTTGCTAGTTCTGTTACGGTGATGGCTGTCTCAATGATTATTTTTCCGCAGGAATCATTAGACGCGTCCATTCGGGGATTAAATATGTGGTGGGAGATTGTTTTTCCTTCCTTGCTACCCTTCTTCATTGTTTCGGAATTGTTAATTGGCTTTGGTGTTGTTAAATTTATTGGTGTTCTTTTAGAGCCCCTAATGAGACCGCTTTTTCGTGTACCTGGAGTTGGCGGGTTTGTTTGGGCTATGAGTATGGCCTCAGGCACACCATCCGGTGCCAAACTGACGGCCACCTTACGGCAAGATGGACAATTAACAAAATTAGAAGCGGAAAGACTAGTTTCCTTTACCAATTCTTCCAATCCAATTTTCATCTTTGGAGCGGTTGCCGTGGGATTTTTTCACAACCCACAGCTAGGCGTTATCCTTGCACTCGCGCACTATCTTGGAATTATAACAGTAGGCTTGGTGATGAGGTTTCATGGAAAAGAAGAGAATCATAAGGTAGGTGGTAAGAAGAAAAAGCTCTCCATCCGCGATGCGTTCGTCGCCCTACATAAAACACGCATTAAAGACGAGCGTCCAATTGGACAGTTGCTTGGGGATGCTGTTATGTCATCCATTCAGACCCTGCTGATGATTGGCGGCTTCATTATTATCTTTTCTGTAATTAATAAATTGTTATACCTATTAGGTGCAACCGCGTTTTTTGCAGGCTTTATTGCTTACCTTTTAGAGTTGGTCGGTTTAAATGACATGTTAAGCATGGCCTTTATATCAGGCCTTTTTGAAATAACCATGGGAAGTCAGATGGCCAGTCAGGTTCAAGAGGCGACCTTGTTCCAACAAACCATCATCACTAGCTTTTTTCTTGGTTTTAGTGGCTTTAGTATTCAAGCACAGGTAGCTAGCCTTCTTGCAAAAACAGATGTACGCTTTCAGCCTTTCTTTATTTCAAGGATTCTTCATGGCTTTTTTGGAGCCATATACGCTGTCCTTTTATGGAAACCAATTTATTTGCGTTTTCTAGAAGATGAGCAATCATCCAATGCGATGCCAGTTATGAATAGACTCTTTGAGGAAGGAACGAAAATGGCAGATTTTCACCTTACCCTTTCGCAAATTGGACCACTTGTAACTATTATGTCTCTTATCATCTATATCCTACTTTATTATAAAAGGACACAAAACGTACTCAAATAAAAAGCGAGCCTTCTCGGCTCGCTTTTCACCTTATTTATTGGCTCTTTGCTCAAAATTGTTGCTTTTTTGTAGATGAATAGGACTTTTATCTTTAATATAAGAGAAAAGAACTTGCAAAAATTACTATTACGTACAAAATAGCTTATCTTGCGTTAATTTCGGCTTTAGGGACTTAACATTCTATACGAAATTAGCCTATTTATTAAACTTCGCTCTAAGTGCTGTTTCTACTTCAGGAGGTACTAATTCTGAAATCTCGCCATGGTATTGAGCTACTTCCTTCACAATACTAGAGCTTAGGAAGGAATATTGGTTATTGGTCATGATAAAAAACGTCTCAATCCCTTTATTAAGTAGGCGATTCATCGATGTAATCTGCATTTCATATTCGAAATCGGATACAGCTCTAAGCCCACGAATAATTGCGTTTGCATTAACACTTGCCGCATATTCCACTAAAAGTCCATGGAACGTATCTACTTTCACGTTTGGTAGATCCTTTGTAACCTTCTTGATTAATTCCATCCTCTCTTCTACC
Organism: Mesobacillus persicus; assembly: GCF_900109925.1. GTDB lineage: Bacteria > Bacillota > Bacilli > Bacillales > Cytobacillaceae > Mesobacillus_B > Mesobacillus_B persicus. The sequence goes on from NZ_FOBW01000011.1 coordinate 43,726, forward strand.
GTAAATAACGGGTGCTTTGAGGAATTATTGAGGACAGAGATATAAATCTCGTCAAAAACCTTTGCTCCTCTTGTGATAATATCCAAATGCCCATAAGTAATCGGATCAAAACTCCCAGGAACGACGGCAATGCTAGCCATTTAAATTTCCCCCTCTTCGCCCTTTTTATATGTAAATACTGTAACTCCAATAATACCATATTCTTCATGTCTTATTTGCTGATATCTACCTATTTTTGGAGGAAGTTTTGTTTCAGAGCCATGTTCACAAACAATCACACCATTTTCTTTAAGAAGGCTAGCATCATCCATCATTTCCATCAGCTTAATTAATTGCTGTTTTTTATATGGAGGATCCAAAAAGATATAATCAAAACTTAAATCTCGTTTTTGTACAGCTTTTAACGCTCTAGACGCTTCATTTCGATAAACCTCTGCTTGTTCATCTAGATTACAGAAACGTAGATTCTCATTAATTGTCTGGACTGCTTTCCGGTCTAAATCTACAAAGATAACTCTTTCAAGACCTCGACTTAGCCCCTCAATGCCTAGACCTCCACTTCCTGCAAACAAGTCGAGACCTAGTCCACCATTAAAATATGGACCAATCATATTAAAAATCGCTTCTTTTACCTTATCAGTCGTTGGCCTAGTTGAGTTTCCGGGAACCGCTTTCAACCCCCGCCCCTTTAAGGTACCTGATACAACCCTCATCACATAAACCCCTTTAACCTCTAAATCACTTCTACCTTATCCTACCACATGAAAAAAAATATAATCAAAAAATGTGTATAAGCTGGACCATTATGGAAATAATGTAAGTAACAACATCAATTCGAGGATGTTGTTGCCAACCGCGGAGAAGACTTACGTTTCCCCATAAGTTCTTCCTCCGGTTTCTCCTCTCCCTTTGCCTTCTGTCCCAATGATGGGATATAGAAGGACCCTGCAGAAATGCAGGGTTTTCTTTTTTTTATAGGCTTTATAGAATAAGCGGAGATTTTCCGGCTAAATACAGAATGGAGCTCATTTCTAGGTAAATAAGGGGAAATTCTCCGGTTATGCAAAGCAAAACACCATATTTTCATGTTTTTCGAGTCAATAAGCGGAATTTCTCCGTCTATTTGAGCTATTTTTTATAAAAATTACTAATTAAGCGGAATTCTTCCGCTAATATTCAGACCGGGTCCTTAACCTAATCCCCTAACCAATAAGAGCCTTTTCGAAACACTAGTCAAAGCTCACTTACCAAAACCCTTTATGTACGAACACTCAGTAAAAAAGCGCAAGCTCCTCATCCGATTTGAATGAAGATGCTAGCGCTTTTTATATTCCCATTTTATAGTCATATTCCTTTGCTTTATCCGGTGCCGAGTTTTCAAATTCCATTTTTAAGTATGGCTTATAGGATGGCTCTACTTTTTTTACAAAAGAGTATGAACTAATCTTCTGAATGAGAGCATCCGTGTCTTCTAAATCACAGTACAAGACTACATACTTAAGCTTTCTCGACACATAATGCACATTGCCAAACCTTCTTAGCATTTTAGCTTGCTTTAATGAGTAAAGCCAAACTATGATTCCTTGTCTTTGACCTATCATATTCTTTCCCCTTCAGAACATATACTTGTACCTAGTTTATCACATGAAACCTATTTTTTACAATCTTGCTTTATTTTTAGTAAGGCTGTTTTCGTTATGTTTGTTGCTTTTAAACAAGGGGTGGTTGATTTGCGCTCCAGGATGCTCGCTTTCCGCGGGGCGTGCGGTGAGCCTCCTCGTCGCCACGGCTCCTGTGGGGTCTCACCTGTCCCGCTGCTCCCGCAGGAGTCTCGCACCTTCCACTCCAATCAACCTGTTTTATCTATATGTATAACCATATAAAACAAATCTTTTAGAAAACAGCCTTAGTAAATGAAAAAAAGAGTATGGAAAGCTCCATACTCATTAACAACCGCAGCTACCACCGCTACCACAGCCACCACCGCAAGAGGAACCCGTATCAAAAAACGGACTCCCAGTCGGGACTTTAACGCTTGCTGAAACAGATCGCCCAATTAGCACACTAATTTCATCAAGAAGGCCTTGGACATCATTTTCCGCTTTCTTAAACTCGGCAACAGCTTCATCTAGGTCTACATCCCTTTTAAGTACCCGAATCTGTGTCATAACTTCCTTGTAATCAGGATGATATTTACCAAACCTTTGCACTTCTTCGTAACGCTCCTTCATTTTCACGAAGGCCTTAATCTTAGTCTGCGTTTCAACGCTGGACTTCACTCTATATAAACACTGTCGGTAATTCTCTGCTATGTCAGAATCTAGTACCATTTGAACCAATTCTTCTGCTTTTTCTAAAAGTTCTATTCTTTCGATTGTAGCAAGCATGTTTCGCCCACCTCCGTTTCATATTTTAACATGAAAACAGTGGAAAAGCGAAGTTCTAAAATGAAATAAGCTTCCTAGGTTAGAAAGAAGCTTTAAGTTTGCGTGTTCATATTAGCAAACATCTGCATCATCATCGAAGCCATTTGAACCCCATTCGAAAATTTTTGCACTTGATGTGGAATGGTCTTCTCATAATAATTCATAGCAGCAATCTCCATTGTCGAAATATCTCTCGGATCTCTAGCTAGTTTTCTATACCAATGAGGATTGATTCGAATAAATTCATGTAACTCTTTTTGTGTTTGAATTTGCTCTAGTACGTCTTTTCTCAAACCAATACTCCTCCTTTAGTCTTTTCTAAAAGAAAAGGGGTGTTGAGGGGCCTCGTTTTTTGGACTATTGCTTGGTGGTTGATTCCCCTGAAATTGTCCAAGAACTCCTTGAATCGCTGCGATTGCCTGGCTTATATTGCCTATCTGTCCTTGGAGCTGGTCTTGGTCCATATTCTTAACAGCATTCATTACTTTAGACATCCAATCACCGCTAGTTTTCGTTTCATCCGCTTTCTTCTCTTCTTTAGATTTATGACTTCCCTCACGGTAACTATCCCAGCGCGCATCGTCTTCACCGAGCAAGTACCACTCCTCGTATAATTCCTGCCAAGTTACATCCCCATTTCTTACTTCTTTAATAAGATTAGGATTCTCTTTAACAAACATCTTAAATTGTTGCACTGATGGATGGAGTTTTTTATCTGCCATGTCCGTCACCTCACCTTGTTACAATTGCCTACAATAATTTATGTGTTACGATAAAAAAGGTGATTCTTATTATTAGGAACTTTCCATCAGCAGACCTTTTACTGCCTATAAAACTGCGTTAAAATGGTCAAAGGATTGGCTTACAAAAGTGGAACTAGAAAGAGGTTAAAAAAAGATGAAAGATAATGAATTAAACTCCTTACTGGAAGAATGTTTGCTACTAGCAAGTGAAGAGGACCAAAACATCATTAGAAATATTCTAACCGGTGTGAAGCAAAAGCTTGAGAAAAAAGATGAAACGTATATTGGGAATATCCTTCAGTTTGAGAAAAAAATTGAGGATAATACATATGAACTGACTATTCCCGTTTCATCACTGATTAACAATAATCTTGATATCGTACATGGTGGAATCACAGCAACCGTTATCGATACTGCTATGGGAATGATGGCCGCCAATACTCTACCTGCAGGTTATGCTTGCGTCACAACTCAACTAAATATTCATTACTTAGCGCCAGGAGTGGGAAAAGAAATAACATGTAAAGCCCGATTTGTTCACCAAGGTTCAAAAACAATCGTAATGGAATCCGATGTCCATCGGGATGATGGCAAAAAAATTGCCCATGCAACAGGTAGCTTCTTTATAGTAAAAAAATAAGCAAAGGGGGAAATTCCTTTGCTTTTCTCTTTTAATAGTATATTAAGTTCTTTTCTCGAACATGGTTGCAGTCTTATTTTATGAAATTCTGAGTGTAGTATTTATTATAAACACCAACACCCAAATGTGTGAACTCCACATTGAGAAGTGATTCGCGATGACCTTTACTGTTTAGCCACCCTTCTACAACAGCAGGGGCATCCGTATAATGCGCCGCAATGTTTTCACCTGCAAGTTGATAGAATACATTTCCTGCGTCTAAACGATCTGAAAGGCTACCATACTTTTCTGATATATGAGCAAAGTAGTTCGCTTCCTTCATCTCCTTACTATGTGCATAAGCCACCTCAGCTGTACTCTCATCCCAATGCAACCTCACCCGCTTATGCCTTGTCCGTATCACATTCGTTATATCAAGTATCTGTAATTCCGCTCCAACCTCAATTTTTCTCCACTCACTATCCTGAATTTCTTGTGGTTTAATGATTTCGCCTCGATAAATCATTTCATAAGGTTGATGTTTAACGAGAGTCTCCCCATCTATAAATCTTACACTCGAAAGATTTCCAGTAAAACGATCAATATACAGTTGAGCATGAATATCACCCACATTTATTAATGGCCTATACAATATATCCTCTTCTGTAAGCTCAAATTGATAGGAATTGTCCTTTATATTTATAGGGACTTGGGCCTGGATTGAATTGATTTTATGATATTGGTCTATAGATAGCCCAATCTTAAATGGGGCTGTATTAACTGCATTTCCAATCGCATATAGGGTAACAACTTTATTGTTTAACACTCCCGCTTGAACATAATGATTTAGATCAAAGTTATATATAAACCAAGTATAGCCATAAGCAGATGAATCTTTCCTAGCAGGTGCCCCGAGTTTTTGAATTAATGACTGAACATCTTCACCAACTAAGGTGCCTAGGCTTTCCGCAGGCAAACCTAGGGCGGCATTTAGAGGGGATTCTTTTTTTTCTACGTCTATTATATTCTCTGCAGTATGACTACCTTTCTCCTCATGATTGTCAAAAGCAAACTGAAAGCCTATGTATAAAATGACAGATGCAATTAAAAATATCCCAATAACAGGTCTCAGAGAATTCCCTCCTTAATTTAGATGATTTTATTTCTTGAATGGGGATGACCTATTATTATTTTATCATTTATGATTATTACTTTAACGAAAAAAAAGGCGCATATAAGCACCTTTTTCCCTAGTTCTATATAAGTTACTGTAGCTGACTTTTATCTGTCTCAGAAATTTCAGATAGAGCAACTTCTGCCTTCTTGTCCATTTTAGGATTAACCGCTAAATCTCCTAATGATACAATTCCTACAAGTTTATCCCCTTCGACAATAGGAAGACGACGGATTTGGTGTTCGGCCATTATATTTGCTGCTTCATCAGTTGTAGTTTCTGGTGTAATCGTAATTAGATGGTCACTCATGACCTCTTCCACTTTAGAGGATCCAGGGTTCTTCTCAGCCACTCCCCGAATAACTAGATCCCTATCTGTAATCATACCTACAAGTCTCTCTCCATCTACAATTGGGATGGCACCTACATCGAATTCCTTCATTTTTACGGCAACCTCATAAACATTATCGAGTAATGAACAGGTTTCTACATCTGTCGTCATAATTTCGCGAATCTTTGCCATTTCTGCCAACTCCTTCGTTTAAATCTCTTACTTTTATAGAATCTCCTTTAAAAAACAATTTATGCCAGCATAATACATTGCAACTTTTTCGTATTTTTACTATTATTGATAAGGAGAAGGTTCCATTAAGTAGCATACTGCTTCTATGTGTTTAGGAGGGATGAGGATGATTTTTGAAAATACCGGATTGGAAAAGTTCAAAGCCGATCTGAATAGGTTAGACGAACTCATGGAGGATTATGGGTTAGAACGGCATGGCCAGTGGGATTACGAAAGGGTCACATATGACCGTAGGTTTGATTTAAAAGAGGGTACATACTATCTTCGCGTTCAGGGGTATGCGGTCGAAGGAGATGTAGGTGCTCATAAAGCTGTCATTCAATTGATGGCTCCCGTTATTGGGAAGCACTATTATCCACATGGTATCGAATATGGGGAAAATGAACACTTTCCAAAATCATTATTAAGTCAATGTGAAAAAATCCTTAGTGATGTTAAGGAAAATGTCGAGAAAGTTGCCCTATAAGCTAATGGAAAAAGGCGCATTTTTGCGCCTTTTTTTCAAACCCAATTTAGAAAACTTAAATATCCATACTTTTGTTGTGGACTCTACTAAATACGAATATAATGGAAAGGTGATAAACCCTCTTTATCATAGAAAGGAGTCCACCGTTGACTAGATTCTTTACCAAAAGAAATATAACCGTTCTTATAGCTATACTCCTTATAGCATTATTAATCTATATCATTCTTCCCGTTTCTGTTCCGTTAATAGGTGCACTATTAACAGCAATGGTTCTTGAACCCATTGTGCGATTTTTACAGGAACGAATGAATATTGGCCGTAAATTTTCGGTCACAATTACGTTTATTGCTTTTTTAATATTAATTAGCTTTTCTGGATACATTATTACGACAAAAGTGATTACAGAAGCTGTGAACGTGGTTGAAAACGCTCCAAAATATATTAACGATATAACCAATGTTTGGTTTGATGCCCAGGACCGTTTTGTGGAGGCTGCAAAGGATTTCCCAGACGAATTAGTTGAAGAAATCAATGATCGCGGGGAAATCTTTCTAATAAATGTTCGGGATGACTTACTAGCTCTGATTAATATTAATAATCTCAAGACAATCCTGACGAATATTCCAAACTTCCTCGTCAGTTTTATTGTCTACTTAATTGCCCTCTTCCTCTTCCTACTAGACTTACCGCGTCTTAGGAAAGGATTTTATAGCTTTCTTTCGGATAAAACAGCCGAAAAGGTCGATTTTATGACATCAAGGCTTGCTTATGTGATTACTGGGTTTTTCAAGGCTCAGTTCCTAGTTAGTGTTATTATCTTTGTAGTATCGTTAATTGGTCTATTTTTGATTGTTCCTGAGGTTGCCTTATTCATGTCTCTAGTTATTTGGGTAATTGATTTTATTCCTATTATAGGATCCATTGCCATATTAGGCCCGTGGGCTCTTTTCCACCTTTTAACAGGGGATATTATTATTGGAACGAAACTAGCTATATTAGCTGCTGTCCTCTTAATTATTAGGAGAACCGTAGAACCAAAGGTAATGGGTACTCATATTGGCTTGTCCCCATTAGCTACTCTAATTGCAATGTACCTAGGATTAAAGTTGTTAGGCATGGCTGGATTCATTATCGGTCCTCTATTAGTGATTGGATTTAATACCGCTAGGGAAGCTGGAATAATCAAATTGAATTTCAAAATCTGACCGGACATCATGTCCGGTTTTTTTATTGTTTTAGTCCCCCCTGTTATAACCATTCTAGAAACTTCGACTCCATACCTTCCACACCGGATCAGTAATCAACATACAATTTTAAAAGACAAAAAAAAAAGCTACCTACTGGCAGCTTTTTACTAGTAATATTATTTAACTCCCAAGAATTGCTTTAATTAAGGATGTTGTTTCTCCACCATGGTAGAAAACATACAATAGCAGATATACGGCCACACCAGTGATTCCTGTGAAGAACCAAACAATGCTAGTTACTGGGCCTAGCTTTCGATGGAGAGCAAGTCGGTTTTTATAACCAGACCATAGCGAGATAATCCCTAAGATTGCACCAGTTGTGGCAAGGATAATATGAAATATTAGAAACACTGTGTAATAGATCTCAATATCAGCTGGTCCGCCAAACGATGTATTCCCGATAAAGAGCGTTCTCGAAGCATAAATAATAAAGAAAATCACAGCAAAAATTCCCGCAAGTGTCATTGTCTTTTTGTGTTTCTCAATATTCTTCTGTTTAATTTGCCACCACCCAATGGCGACAGTAATAGCACTGAGCACAATGAAAAACGTACTAATCGTTGGCAAAAGTGGAAGGCTTTGCATGCTCATTTTCCTCTCTCTATTATTTCTAATTTATATTTTTAGTCTATTATTCGGTTGTCCGAGGTTGTTGCTGATGATATAGTGCTAACTCTTCCTTCTCCTTCTCCCGTTCGCTATTGTACCAACTGAAGAACGCGTAAGCTAGGACCACTCCATATACAATTTCCTGAATAATTTTCATTAATACTCCGCCTAGTCGTTGATCTTCAATTAAAGATAGAGAACTAAACATCTCAGGCCCACTTAGATTTAGTGTAGCAAGAGTGGATGGTGGTACGCACAGTGCAAGAGCTTGTCCCCATGCAGTCGGATCCGCAAAGGTTGCATACATAGGTGTTTCCGCGAAAATGATTAATGCACAGGCTGGAGTTAACAAGACTCCATCGGCAAATATATAGCCGACTTTCTTCAAACCGGACAAAGACTGTTGCTCAGGTAAAACATTAAGTAATGGCCACCACATGGCGATTGAAAAAATAAACAACACCGAAGTAAACACAGCATGCAACCACATATCTGTTTTAACTACATCAAATATTAACGGAATATGATAAAGCGAAAACATACCGTTAAATAATATAAGTGCAATTAAAGGTTTAGTTATAAAAGCAAACAGTGGCTTAATGACGCGTGTGTTTATCAAATTCCTCCAAAGCCAATCAGGTAACCCAAAGATAAGCAAGGGCGGTATGACAAGGTATAGCGTTGCCATTTGTACCATATGAGCATAAAACGTGATGTGCCCCAACAAGTCAAGAGGCGACCCCTTTATCACATATAGCAAAATAATTCCTACAGTAAAATATGTTGTCTGTTTTGCCGTAGCTTTTTGGCCACCTTTAAACCGTGGATAGTACTTGAATACTATCAGGTAATAGAACGCCAAAATGAGAAGTATGCAAACAAAATAGACAGGACTCCAGTTTGCTCTAAAACCGAAGAGATCAAGAGAAAACATGACAAAATCACCTCTATTATTAGAAAACCTTTTATACTATTATACCTGTTCTGACAAGCTATCCGCAATGAAACAGAATATTCTACTCAATATTGAAACTAACAAAGAAAAAATCGGCAAATATGCCGATTTTCCCTTTTAGAAATATTAAATTACCACCAAACAATTGTAACAAATGCTAAAACAGTTACAAAGCCAACTAGAGCGCCTGAGTAAAGAAATAGCGCAGGAGCCTCATGTCCTTTGTGACTCATATGCATGAAGTAGTACAATTGGAAAATTACCTGAACAACAGCCAAAAGTAGAATGAATGGTACCGTAAACCATTTGGATAAATCACCAAATCCGACCGCAGCAAAAGCAATCAACGTCAAGAAGATCATTAGAGTAAAGGTGACAACCTGGTATCTCATTTCCTCTGCATTCTTTTTGCGTCGGTACTCGATATCAACTTTTGGGTTACCTGTAGTTGGTTGTTGATTTGCCATCAGTTATCCCACCATTCCCATTAGATATACAACTGTAAAGATAAATACCCACACCACATCAATAAAGTGCCAGTAAAGACTTGCTACATAAAACTTTGGTGCATTATAAAGGCTTAGTCCACGCTTAGCATTTCGAATCATCAAGCTTATAATCCATAAAAGACCGAAAGCAACGTGAGCCCCATGGAAACCTACAAGAGTATAAAAAGCAGAACCAAATGCACTACTTGTAAAAGTATGATTATATTCATGTACATAATGATTAAACTCGTAAATTTCTAAGCCAAGGAAAGTAAGACCCAATAATACAGTTATTCCAAGCCAAAGCTGCATCTTTTTGAAGGCAAAGTTTTTCATATGGTACATTGCATATACACTTGTCAATGAACTAGTTAAAAGCAGCATCGTCATTAAGAATACAAGCGGCATTTCAAATAGGTCCTTCGCAAGATAATGGTCTCCTGTAGGAACCTTATCTTTCAACGCAAGATAGGTTGCGAAGAGGGAAGCAAATAGTACCGTTTCTCCTCCTAAAAAGAACCAAAAGCCTAAAAATTTATTTTTCGCTTCAAGGGTGGCTTTCTCAGGCGACGCAGGCCAGGTCTCATTCGTCATTTTTTCTTCAGCGTGCATTATGCCTTTCCCCCCTTATCTTTGTCATCAATTAAATCTTCTTTATGGATATGGAAACCATGGTCGTCCTTGATTGAACGTACGAGCATTGATAGTAAAGTAATTGCCATTCCAACAACCAATACTGGTAGTCCCCAAGCGTAATCTACACGGTACATCGCACCAAAGGCAGCAATGAACAATCCTAATGAAATCATGAATGGAATAAATGAACTATTTGGCATATGGATATCTCCAAGCGGTTCAGCAGGAGTCATCTCTTTCTTACCTTCCATCTTTTCAATCCAGTAAGCATCCAAACCACGAACTAAAGGAAGCTGCTTGAAGTTATAGAATGGTGGTGGTGAAGAAATCGCCCATTCAAGAGTACGTCCATCGCCCCATGGATCATTACCAACCTTAACATTCTTCACGCTAGTGATGACAATATTCCATAATAGAACGATGACGGCTACAGCCATAAAGAAAGCCCCAATAGTGGAAACCAAGTTACCGATTTCCAAACCTTGGTTAGGTAAGAAAGTGAAGATACGACGTGGCATCCCCATCAAACCAAGGAAGTGTTGAATAAAGAATGTTAAATGGAAGCCGATTAAGAATAACCAGAACGTGATTTTTCCTAAAAACTCATCTAACATCGTACCAAACATTTTTGGCCAGTAATAATGGGTACCTGCTAAAAGTGAAAGCACGACCCCTCCAATAATAACGTAGTGGAAGTGAGCTACTACAAAGTACGTATCATGGTATTGATAGTCAGCAGCTGCTACTGCTAGCATAACCCCTGTTACCCCACCTGCGACAAAGGATGGCACAAACGCAACAGCGTACATCATTGGTGTAGTGAATTTAATGCTTCCTCCCCACATCGTGAAGAGCCAGTTAAAGATCTTAATCCCAGTAGGGACAGCAATGGCCATAGTAGCAACGGCAAAAATTGCATTTGCAATTGGTCCTAAACCAGTTGTGAACATGTGGTGAGCCCAAACCATGAACCCTAAAAATCCAATTAATACAGTGGCAAAAACCATTGAAGAATATCCAAACAAACGCTTTCTAGAGAATGTAGAAATAATATCTGAGAAAATCCCGAAAGCTGGTAAAACTAGAATATAAACTTCAGGGTGTCCGAAAATCCAGAATAAGTGCTCCCAGATAACTGTATTCCCACCCATGGTGTGATCAAAGAAATTTGAACCAAATAAACGATCAAACATCATAAAGAATAAACCGACTGTTAATGCTGGGAATGCGAATAAAATTAATGCCGATGCAACAAATGTAGTCCATGTAAATAACGGCATTCTCATATACGTCATACCCGGAGCACGCATATTAATAATTGTTACAAGGAAGTTAATCCCCGCAATCAATGTACCTGCACCAGAAATCTGTAATCCAAGTGCATAAAAGTCGATTCCATGACCTTCTGAAGCAAGTGACAGTGAAGCATACGAAGTCCAACCTGCATCAGGAGCTCCACCTAGGAACCATGAAAGATTTAGAAAAACTCCTCCAAAGAAAAACAACCAAAAACCTAAAGAATTTAAGAATGGAAAAGCAACGTCCCGAGCGCCAATTTGTAATGGTACGATTGCATTCATAAATGCAAATAACAGTGGCATTGCCGCAAGGAAAATCATCGTTGTTCCATGCATTGTTAATACTTCATTATAGAAGCCTGCGCTTACAAAATTATTATCTGGAATAGCTAGCTGAATGCGGATCACCATAGCTTCTAATCCACCGAGAATAAAGAAGAATCCGCCGGCTATTAAGTATAGGATCGCGATTTTTTTATGGTCAACAGTGGTTAAGTAGTCCCATATTACAGCGCCTACCCCTTTTTTTTGAGCATAGGTACTCACAATTTTACCTCCATTTCTTCCCCTGTTATTCTTGAACTTTTAAGCCCATCAAGTATTGAGTAACGGCATCAATTTCCTCATCTGATAAGTTATATTTACCAGTCATCTTATTTCCTGGCTTATATTCTTCAGGATCTTTTAGCCAATTCTTAATATTTTCTTCATTATTTTCTAGGATACCTGCAACAAGTGTGCGATTCCCAAAGTCTGTTAAGTTAGGACCCATACGTGCTTGCTCAGGAGTTGTGTTTGCAGGTGTAACTGCGTGACAACCAATACAGCTATTATTAAAGACTTCCTGACCAGCTTGAGCTGTTGCAGTTTCAGCTTGAACAGGTTCTGTTACATTTTGCATATCTGCTACCCACTGATCGAATTCAGCACGTGGAAGTGCTTTTACTTTGAAATCCATTAATGCATGTGAAGGACCACAAAGCTCTGCACATTTTCCGTAGAAAATCCCCCCAGCTTCGTCAGCCTTTGTTTGGTCAAATTCAAGCCAGAACTTGTTTACATTATCCGTGTTTGTATCCATTTTTCCACCAACAGGAGGAATCCAGAACGAGTGCTTAACGTCTGAAGCCTTTAAATTAAAGTAAACCTTTTCACCAGTTGGCACGATTAAATCCTGACTGGTAACAATCTCTTCATTTGGATACTCAAATTCCCACCAATATAAATTGGCACGTACATTTACGATTAGCGCCTCAGATTCACCCTCTTCAGCTTTCTGATCCATCTCAGATACATCTGCAAGTTTAAACGTTGCAGAAACAGTTGGAACAGCAAGAACGACTAATAATAGAATCGGGATAACCGTCCATATTATTTCTAACGTGTGACTTCCCTCAACTTGCTTTGGAATTTCATCTTCACTTTTCCGGCGAAAACGAACCATAACCAAAATAAATATTATTGCTACTACAACAATTACCCCTACCATGATTGCAGTGCTGAGCACCATCAAATCATATTGGATTTGCGCAACCTCACCTGCCGGTTGTAACGCGGACAGAAAAGGTTCTCCACATCCGGCCAATAGTGCTACGACCGCTAACAATGGTAGCAAACGCCATTTACCTAGCCTTTTCATAGATTTTTAAACCCCTCTTTCTTATAAAATTCATTAAATAATTCTGAATAAAATATGGATAAATCCTCCCCATAGTTTACGGAGAGAATGGCCCAGCAAACTTAAAAACTTAGTATAGTGAAAAAAATATTAGCCACTTTATATGAGTGTGACAATTACCATAGCAACAAATAAAATCGTTAAGTATTGTAATGAATAGACAAACATCAATTTTGCCCATTTAATATCATCTTTAAATTTCCGAGCAAAAACACCTAAGAATAACCACCCTACATTAAGTAACGAGGCAATAACTATGAAGGTCACTCCTAGTTCTGTAAGTAAGAACGGCAGCGGGAGAAGAGCAATAATCCAAAGCATAATCGATTTCTTTGTCTTTTCAAACCCTTTTACTACAGGAAGCATGGGAATACCAGCAGCACGGTACTCCTCCACTCTCCTCATTGCAAGCGCATAAAAATGTGGAGGCTGCCAGATAAACATGATTAAAAACAGCACCCAGGCCATTAGATCAAGATTAGCATCTACTGCTGCCCACCCGATTAATGGAGGTACCGCTCCGGATATACTCCCAACAATCGTGTTGGATACGTAAAGACGCTTTGACCACAAACTATACAGAACAACATAGCTAAAGACCCCAATCAGCCCGATTATACCAGCTGTAACAGTGGTCATAAATAAAAGTATGGAACCAACACCAATGAATAAGAAACCAAGTAACGCCACTTTTCCCGGTTGGATTTTACCTGTGACAGTAGGTCTACCTTTCGTTCTTTCCATTAAGGGGTCAATATCACGGTCTATATAATTATTTAAACTACATGAGCCAGCAATTATTAAAGAAGATCCTATCAATGTTAAAAAGACGATATCTAAGTTTCCTAAGAACCGCATGCCACTAAAATGCAATGCAAGCCATAGTCCAGTAAATGTTGTAATTGCATTCGAATTGACAATCCCGACTTTAATCAAAGCAAGAAAATCTTTAAATGCTGTTGTCTCAGACACACTTGCGTTCAATGCCTGCTGGTTCCCGTCCATAACAGCTTCATTAAAAACCTTAGGACTCGACATTCCCTCTCCTCCTTCATCATTAAATTCTTATTCTAATTCAACCGTTTAAATTAATCTAGATTTGATGTCTTTTTTTTGCACCTTTTCCACTATTTACACTGTAGAAAAGGTATTAAATGTTTGTGTAGGAAAATAAACTCTCTTGTTGTATATTAAATCACACTTTACACTTTTTTTGTGTACTTTTTTTGAACAAATTGCAATGTTTTATTCAAAAGAAGTGATGAATGCCTTAGTTTAAAAGGATTTCAACATTTCTACCTGATGGTTTCTGTATCCAACCAAGTTCGAGCCATCTACTAGATCTTCACTTAATATATTTATTAACGTATATAGATTATTATCCTCAAGAAATTATCCTTCGCTTTTCATTTCATTTATATTTCTACCAAATTCGTTGGAATGAATCAATTATTTTGCCTAAATATTCAGGCATTTTTTGAGTATTGAATAATAGGAGCATATTGTGTAGTATCGATTAGGGGCCAATACTGCTTTCTGTCTTTTTATGAAAAAATCAGTTATGATAGATTCGAATTACCCACTTTAAGACCCATCATCATTATACTTGTCTAGGAATTATATGACAACTTATCCAACTTTTAAACAAGCAGGTGAACTTTATTGAAACGCTCTTTGAAATGGCTGGCTGTCTTAACTACAATTGGTATGCTTTTTGTTCTCCTCGGCGGGGCGCTTGTCACAAAAACTGAATCTGGGATGGGCTGCGGACGTTCATGGCCACTTTGCAATGGGGAACTTGTTCCAACAGATATCACTCCAGAGTTAGTCATTGAACTTGCCCATCGTCTAGTATCAGGTGCGCTAGGAATTATGGTTCTCATTCTCGCAATTTGGTCTTGGAAAGCGATTGGTCATATTCGCGAAACAAAATTTTTAGCGTTCTTATCTTTCTTTTTTATCTTACTCCAAGGTCTTATCGGTGCGGCTGCTGTAATATGGGGTCAAAATGACTTTGTCTTAGCAATTCATTTCGGAATTTCACTTATATCCTTTGCAGCAGTGTTTCTATTGACCTTACTGATTTTTGAGGTAGATAAAAAATTCAATGCAGAGAAGGTCATTATCGACAAGCGTATGACCACTCACATCATTGGAATTACCGTTTATAGCTTTATTGTTGTTTATACAGGAGCACTTGTTAGACACACCAACGCGAGCCTTGTTTGTCCAGACTGGCCACTATGTGTAAACTCTACCCCGGGTTTACCTGAAAATTTATATCAATGGGTACAGATGGGACATCGGGCAGCAGCAGGTTTAATCTTTATTTGGATTGCCTATGCAACATTTTTAGCAATTCGTAATTATAAACACCAAAGAGTTGTTTATTGGTCGTGGATTATAGCCTTTATTTTAGTATCACTTCAAGTGATTTCTGGGGCATTAGTTATCTTTTCAAGGCTTAATCTTTATATTGCACTTGGACATGCTTTCTTTATTTCCTGCCTGTTTGGCGTCCTCAGTTACCTAATCTTACTGGTGTCTAGGAATAAAAAAAATTCACAATCTCTCTCAAAGCCAAATGCATTTGAGCAAGAAGAACGTAAGACTGTTCCCCCTGCTCAATAAAGATGGTTCCGCGAAAAGCGTGTATTTTGACGACGATAGTCACCCTATTAGTAGATTAAAGAAAAAGAAGCGACAGATTCATCTGCCGCTTCTTTTTTACCTTATTGTACTCACCAGGGCTATTTCGCTCCAATCCCCCTAGTATCACTTTTGGCCCCAGTGTTTTTTTATCAGGATTTTACCCTATAAACAGTATTCCTTGGCTCTCGCGAAGGAACAGGGGTAGGTTTAGGTTCTTTTGTCTTTTTATATTTCTCTTCATAATGAACAAACATAGAAACGTTAACTAATATCCCTACAGCAATCGCCATTTGAAGAAGGGATGAACCCCCATAGCTTACAAATGGAAGGGGAACTCCGGTTAACGGGATAACTCCGGTGGCTCCGCCGAGGTTTACAAAAGACTGGATTCCAATCATGCTCGAAATACCTATTGCTAGTAAACTTCCAAATGGATCTTTACATCTGAGCCCAATATAAATCCCTCTTAAAACAAGATAACCAAGGCACAAGAGGACAAAGCCCACTCCAAAGATACCTAGTTCTTCAGAGATGATTGCAATGATAAAATCTGTGTGAGCCTCGGGTAGATAGCCAAGCTTTTGAACACTTTGGCCTAGCCCTAGACCATTTACCCCACCAGAACCAATGGCATAATATGAATTTGCTAGCTGATAGCCAGACTTTAACTCGTCGGCAAACGGATCACTATAAGAGGTTAGTCGGTTCAGCCTTGTTTCAGAAAAGATTTCATCCTTCATTATGAGGGATGCCGGAGCTATAAGGCACATAATAATCATAACAAGTTTAATGATATTTTTGAGATTCATTCCGGAAGATACAATAATTGATCCTGCAATCAGAAAAATAATACCAGCTGTTCCAAAATCAGGCTGTATGGCTACGAGAAGGAAAACAATTGCTAGATAAAACAGGGGCGGCGCTACTCCTCTGTCGAACTCATTGATATAAGACTGTTTTTTTGAATAAACAGCGGATAGATAAATAATGACACTGAGCTTGGCAAATTCAGCAGGTTGGATACTTCTAGCGCCAAGTTCAATCCAACTTAGTGCATTATTCGCTACCTTACCGACAATAAAAAGTACCGCTAATCCTACAAGTGAAATAACGACCATTGGCAAAAGAAATTTTGTACTTTTCATTGCCTTATATGGTATGAGTGCTGCAATTATGAAAAAGACTAAAGCAATAAGTAGATTAAATTTCTGTTTTTCATAAAAAAAATCACTTGGCACTTCATATCGTGTCACTAGGCTTGCACTGTATACCATCACTAGTCCAAACAAAGACAAGAGGGTAACAACAATGATCAAAGAATAATCATATGACTTAAATATTTTTTTTAACATCGTCTCTTCCCCATCTTCTATGTTGTATTATGTATTCTAATTAAAACCATGAAAGTCCTGCATTTAGGGGAGGAAAGTTTAAAAAAACTCAAACAATTCTCTAGAACTGTTTGAGTTTTTGTAATCTTATTTTCTAGTCGAAGCTTCATGAAGTGCGGACAGTTCTCTTTCTAATTCACCAAGTAAGGATTTCCCTTCCGCTTCTTCTATCAAGCCAAGTCGAACTGCAAAATCTATTTCCCTTGATAAGCCAAACATTTGCGTGTCCAAAACTTCTTCATAGAGAGGGCATTGGGGCATAGTAAGGTTATCCATTTGCACTTTTATTAGCTTTAATATTTTATCAGCGTCAGCCTTTAGTAAGGCCTGGGCTTTCTCTTGATGATTAATAATCATTTCAGACGCCAACATTGATCCCCCCGTTTCCGAGCTTTAACCAATCCTATCTATAAATTTTACTCTTTACTGTGCAAAAATGCAAGAATAATAAGGATTCCGAAAATATGCAAATCTAATTTAAGAAAATGACAATTATAGCAATTAAAGATATACTTGTTTGGAATAACTTTATTGGGGAGGGAACCAATTGGAAACGATTATTCCTATTACAGGCAAAGTCAATTATCAGATAACCCTAGACCCAGGTGTTTGGATATTCGATGATCGAAAAGTAGAGTTGGATACATATTTTCAAAGAACCGAAGAGCAAGATAATGAACTTGAAAAATATACTAAGTCCATCTCCAAACACTGGGACCGGGAAATCATGGAAGGCGCAGTCTTTCCACCTACACTCAAAAGCGAACGAAAATTTGAGAAGCAAAGACTACTTGAAGGTTCATTCGGGATTCCATTTAAATCTTTTCTGCTTAATGCAGAGCCTCATGATAACGCTAAAACACTCCTCATTAAGCATGCGGCTGGTGAGTCGGAAATGCCACTCAGCGAAGCCTTAGAGCTTATCCTAGGGTTTTCTAAAGAAGGGAAGCCATTAAAGGACGATGGGCCTGTCCATGTTTATTATGGTGACGGTTCCAACCAACAGACTCCAATTACAGGAGTTAAACAATTTATAATAAAATAGCGGGCGATAAAAGCCCGCTTATTTCAAGAGGTCTGCTGCAAGTTGTGCCAATGCAGACCTCTCTCCTTTTATTAGTTTAACGTGGCCAGCAATCTGTTGCCCCTTAAATTTCTCGACCACATATGTAAGTCCATTGTTATATGCGTCGAGGTATGGATGATCAATTTGATCAGGGTCGCCCATTAGCACAATCTTACTTCGTTCCCCTACACGTGTTAAGATGGTTTTTACTTCATGTTTTGTTAGGTTCTGAGCCTCGTCAATAATGATAAATTGTTCAGGGATGCTTCTGCCCCTAATATAGGTAAGGGCTTCAACTTCAATTGAACCCATCCCCGCCAAGATGGCATCCAGTTCACCAGGTTTTTTTGTATTAAACAAAAACTCGAGATTATCAAAAATCGGTTGCATCCATGGCCTGAGCTTTTCTTGTTTTTCTCCCGGTAGGAATCCCAGGTCTTTGCCAACAGGAACGATTGGACGGGCAACAAATAACTTTTTATACTCCCCTAAATCTTCGGTTTGAAATAGCCCTGTTGCTAGTGTAAGTAATGTTTTCCCTGTGCCTGCCCTTCCAGTTAAGGTGACTAACGGGATATCGTCTCTTAACAAGAGCTCAAGTGCCATAATCTGCTGAACATTCCTTGCTCTAATCCCCCATATCTGTTTACCCTCATGGTCAAAAACCAATTTCTTCATTTTTGTTTTTTTCTTGTCCACCATCCCAATCGCCGAAGATGAACTACCGAGGCTGTCTTTTAGGATGACGAATTGGTTCGAATATAGCTTGTAACCGGGAATCTCAGATAGTGCCAGCTCCCCATTTACGTAAAATCGGTTTAAAGTTTCCGCATCCACATAAATTTCTTCAAAACCAGTGTAAAGACCATCCATCTCCACCACTCTATCACTGAGGAAATCCTCTGAGGTAAGTCCGATAGCATCCGCCTTAACCCTTACCAATGCATCCTTACTTACAAGGATAACTGGCCGGCCAACCTCTTTTGTTTGTTCCTCTAGTGAAAGATTTTTGGCAACCGCAAGAATTCTGTTATCATTTGTTTTTTCAACAAAGACCTCTTGAAGCTGATGGAACGAGCGGTGATTCAATTCAATTCTTAGTGTACCGCCGTTTTCAAGATGGATTTTTTCATGAAGCTTACCTGTTTCTCTTAGTCCGTCAATAATTCTGGAAACCTGCCTGGCATTCCGACCAATCTCGTCCATATACCGTTTTTTAGAATCGACTTCTTCTAGGACCACAGCCGGAATTACTACTTCGTTATCTTGGAAAGAAAAAATTGCGTATGGATCCTGTAGCAGGACATTCGTATCAAGTACATATATTTTTGTCAAAATCTTGCCTCCCACCTTCTTGTTTTTCTGGCGCCGCTAACATCACCATCAGCAGAGACTTTGGTAAAATATATGTTTTCCTGTATAAAGATAGAATTTATTTTGCACAATACCATGTAAGCAAGTCTTTTTTTCTTCTGTTTCAATTAGTTCTGGTTCTAATTTATCCAATCTTATGGAACAGATTAAGAATTTTTCGGGGGTGTTCTATTCATGAAAAAAGTAGTAAGCTTGTTGTGTTTGGTACTATTCATTTCAGGCTGTGGTGCAGGAAATGATACTTCTCAAGAGGAGCAAGAGCATCGCGTTAATGTGCAAGACTCTACGAATGGACAAATAAACAGAGAAGAAAGTGAAGATAGATCAAGACATCTTGCAAAACTAGCCGAGGGAATTCCCGAAGTAGACAATGCTACTGTCGTAGTAATTGGAGATTTTGCCGTTGTTGGCATTGATGTCAATGAAGATTTAGATCGCTCAGAAGTTGGATCAATCAAGTACTCCGTTTCTGAAAGCATGAAAGATGATCCACATGGCGCAAATGCCATGGTTATCGCTGATCCTGACCTGACCGCACGGCTAAAGGAAGTTGCAGAGGACTTTAGCAATGGTTCCCCTATACAAGGGATTATGAACGAACTTGCCGACATTACCGGTAGAATCATGCCAGAGGTACCAGCTGATAACCTTGAACCTCACCCAAAGAACCCAACAGAGGAACCAGAAGATAAGTTAAATGAGAGCGAAGAGAATAAGTTAGATAAAACCCAGAATCAACAATCAAATTATCATAAAGAAAATTAATCGCAGAACAAAAGAAAGCTTAGTCGCTTGACTAAGCTTTTCTTATGGCGTTCATAACCTGATTATCTAGCCGAGTAGCAGCCGCTGGATCGTAGGTTTTATCGTATACAGGCTCTGTAATGATTTTTGATCCATAAAACATAACATCCCGGACTTCATCAATTTTCAGCTCAACTAGCGCCAGATTCAGTGGAATGTCCGCTATTCTTTCGCTCTGAATATGAGCCTTCCCCTGGATGGAATAGGTTGATTCATTCGCAACAAGTGTAATCGCAACAAAAGGATTCCCGCTAATATTTTTTATAATACGTGAGCGGTTGTCAACAGCAAACAAGATGGTTTGTTCATCCTTGGCTAATAGCCAAGAGATGGCACTGACGTTTGGCCCCCCCGATACGTGATCTACTGTAGCAAGTGTTACAAAACGTTCTTTTTGTAGCTCATCAAACAACTCTTTGATTAAATGTGGTTCGACTTCGTTAGCCATAAAACCAGCCTCCTTAAACTATCATCATCTTACTATGTATACATTTTTGGGGCAAATAGATATACATCCATCTTTGATATAATAAATGATATACTAATTATAACGAAAAGAAAATTTGGGGTGTGAACATGAGAGTTAAATGTGTTATTTGTGACAAAATCGAGTCCATTAATGACGAAACCCTACAGGCAAAACAGCTAAGGAATCGTCCTATCCACACATATATGTGTAACGAATGTCACGGCCGCATTGCTGAAAATACAAAGAAACGCATACAGACTGGACATTTCCGTTTTTACAAAGCACCAATTGAGAATGAAGAATGGTAATAAGAAAAGCGCAAGCGCCCTGTTCAGCGGCGTATGGCCTGGAGCACTCCAACTGAGATAAAGGAAACACGAAGAGCGATAGCGATTCAATGTTGACTTATCGTAGGGCGGAGAGCGAAGGACACTAGCCGCTAGGGCGCTGGAGCTGGACAATTTTCTAAGTTTAAACTTTTATACTTTCTTATTCTATTAAGAAAAGCGCAAGCGCCTGGTCAGCCCCGTGAGTCTAGATGGGCCGACCAGAAGGATGTTCTTTAACCATCTTGACGGATTGTACGAAAAGCGGAGGCGACTGCACAGGGACAACAAGCATAAGACGTGCCCTGTAAGAAGGTGGTTTTTACCTTCTGAAAGGGAGTGGCTTATGTCTTCCGAGTCCCTAGGAGGCGCAGCTAGACAGGCTTATGACCCGAGGGTCTAGGCGCTGGAGCTGGATGCAGAAAACCAACACATTATCCACAACCGGTAACTTTTAATTTCCTAAACAATAACAAAAGCCGCCCAATGGGCGGCTTTTGTTATTTCTCGGGATAGTTTACGTATTTCTCTGGCTCTTCAGTTATTTGGTCGAGCATAACTTCAATCAAATCACGAGGAAACCTATAAGTCTTTGGCTCACCGTTTCGCTCAATATTTATAAAGTACATGATTTCATCCTTTGTTACAACTGGATGACTAATTCCATGCTCCTCTAACAATAAACGCTCAAACATTTCTTTTGTATCATTAGCAGCCGTATCTTCTGGTCTTGCGTCCACTACAACTTTAATGGTAAGCCAATTATATAGTTTATCTTGCAATGACATCATCTGTCTTCACCTCAGCTAAACATCCATTTCTTGGTTTTTATGAGAACGTAGGCGCAGCTTGTAAATGATTAAAATTAATGCCGCTACAACTAGACCCTCGGCTATCGGAAGAAAAATACCAAGAAAGCTTAAAAATGTACAACCTAAACCAAGAAACAAATAGATAAGGATAGACTTACCTAATGGAAGCTTCTTCGCAAAACCCAATTTGTAGACAATAACACTTAATAGCAGAATGGTTAAATACAGCATCCACATACCCAAATTGGGATTTTCATCTACCTTGAAGAGTGCAGCAAAAAAGGTCAAGCGCTGACTAATATCCATCCTATTTCCCCCTATTTATTTTAAAGCTCGGCTAACTTCTTTTTCTTTGTAACCCGCTCACGTTCACTCTTTTCAAGAATCTTTTTACGTAGGCGGATAGATTCAGGAGTTACTTCACAATACTCATCATCGTTTAGATATTCAAGCGATTCTTCCAAAGTCATGATTCTTGGTTTTTTAATGACGTTGGTTTGGTCTTTATTTGCGGAACGGATATTCGTGGCATGTTTTACTTTGGTGATATTGACAGTGATGTCATTTTCACGCGTATGTTCACCAACAATCATACCCTCATAGATTTCCGTTCCTGGTTCAACAAAAATGGTGCCTCGGTCTTCTACTCCCATAATACCATAAGTAGTCGCTTTTCCGGACTCCATAGAGACAAGAACCCCTTGTCTTCTTCCGCCAACCTGACCCGTTGCCATTGGCTGATAGCTATCAAACGTATGGTTGATAATACCGAATCCACGAGTAAGTGTGAGGAATTCAGTCGTATATCCAATCAAACCACGAGCTGGAACGTTGAAAATTAAGCGAACTTGACCCGTTCCACTATTGATCATATCAAGCATTTCACCTTTTCTTGCACCAATCGATTCCATAACAGATCCCGTATTTTCCTCAGGCACATCAATTTGAACACGCTCAACCGGTTCACAGCGGACACCGTCAATCACCTTAACGATAACTTCTGGCTTTGACACTTGAAGCTCATAGCCTTCACGACGCATGTTCTCAATTAGAATAGAAAGGTGCAACTCTCCACGCCCTGAAACAATCCATGCATCAGGTGAATCTGTATTATCAACACGAAGACTTACATCCGTTTGTAACTGTGCACGAAGTCTCTCTTCGATTTTTCTTGAAGTTAAATATTTTCCTTCTCTCCCAGCAAATGGACTATTATTGACAAGGAACGTCATTTGAAGGGTTGGTTCATCAATACGTAAAACAGGAAGTGGGTCTTGATGCTCGACCGGACAGACTGTTTCCCCAACATTAATGGCTTCCATACCAGAAACAGCAATCAAGTCTCCAGCCTTTGCTTCCTGGATTTCTTCACGCTTTAAACCAAAGAAACCAAACATCTTCGTTACCCTGAACTGTTTAACGGAACCGTCAAGTTTCATCAAGGCAACTTGCTGGCCTACTTTCATCGTTCCACGGAACACACGTCCAATCCCGATACGACCAACATAATCATTATAATCGAGTAGGGCAACTTGGAATTGTAACGGCTCTTCACGATTATCTATCGGAGCAGGAATATGTTCAATAATGGATTCATAAAGGACTTCCATGTTTTCATCCTGTTTTTCAGGCGTTAAGCTTGCAGTCCCATTAATGGCAGATGCATAAACAACAGGGAAATCAAGTTGATCTTCATCGGCACCAAGTTCAATAAACAAATCAAGTACTTCATCAACGACTTCTTCCGGACGAGCAAAATCACGGTCGATTTTATTTACGACAACAATTGGTGTGATGTGTTGTTCTAAAGCCTTTTTCAATACAAAACGAGTCTGCGGCATACATCCTTCATAAGCATCTACCACAAGTAGAACACCATCAACCATTTTCATGATCCGTTCTACTTCGCCACCAAAGTCAGCGTGTCCAGGAGTATCTAGAATGTTGATTCGATTGTCTTTATATTTTATCCCTGTATTTTTAGCAAGAATGGTAATTCCACGCTCTCTTTCAAGATCGTTTGAGTCCATTGCTCTTTCCTCGACGTTTTCATTTACGCGAAAAGTTCCTGCTTGTCTTAGTAATTCATCAACTAGTGTTGTTTTTCCGTGGTCAACGTGGGCAATAATTGCTATATTTCTTATATCTTCTCTTAATTTCAAAAAAGTCAACCGCCTTTATCTTAAATATGTTATCATTTTTTTACAACTGAGTTATTATACCACAACTATAATAGAAACCGAATGTTTTCTGTAAATTATTGAAAGGGGAGGTAAATAATCAATGACACAAATTAAATGGCCATTATTATTTTTAGCATTTGCCGCTGCAGCATGTATGATGGGAGTCGGGGTTGCGATTGGAGAAGAAAGTACCATAGGAGCCGTAATTTCACTTATTGTTTTAGTGTTCATCATGGGCTTCGGTTTTAAATTAAAAAAGAAATATCGGGAAAATGGTGAACTGTAAAAGGCCGACTAGATACGGCCTTTTCTTTTTCTTTACCATTTACCATCTTTCAAATAATTCTTTAGAATTTCTCCATGTAAACCAGGTTTAGCAACAAACACGGAACTCTGGTTTAGCAGGTCAAGTCTCTCACCTCTTAAGTTCGTTGCAACTCCACCTAACTCCTCTATCATAATGATCCCTGCCGCAAAATCCCATGGAGCTAGCCTAGGAGTAATATAAGCATCAATCCTTCCTGATGCTAAATAAACCATTTCTAAAGCAGCGGAACCATAAGATCTTGTACCACGGGCCTGTTTGACGAGCGGACTTAGTAATTCGGGAGGTAGCCTCCTATTTTCTGTCACCCAAGTAGCATTTAAACCAATAATTGATTCTGATACAGTCCTTGTTTCAAGTTTCGGTAGTTCCTCCCCATTAAGAAAAACACCTTCACCTTTGAAAGCATGATAAAGCTCATCATGAACGACATCGTAGATTAAGCCAATTTTCCCAATTCCATCCTCATAAATCCCAATCGAAATAGCAAAATTCCGTCGTTGATGGATAAAGTTCATCGTTCCATCGATTGGATCAATGATCCAAACAACCCCATTCAACCTTGTAACATCATCGCCATAGCCTTCTTCTCCAAGAATCTTATGCTCAGGATAGGTCCCTTTTATTTTTTCAATAAAGTATTGTTCTGTTTCCTGGTCAATATTGGTAACTAAATCATTCGGATCGGATTTTGACTGGATATTTAACCTGTTAGGAAAGGATGAACGAATCCGTTCCCCAGCTTCTTTAATCCACTGCTTCGCATATGTATCAATTTCATTCATACTCGCCGTCATCCTCTACTTCCCCCTAGTAAAATACTCTTCTATTGCTTCGTACCTCTATATAGAATAGATTAAGCTTATAGGAAAATTTTCTCAGCTTCAAGCATTTTCCTTAAATAGGCCCAAGGATAAACTCTAGGAAAAAATAATAACGAACTCCTAACGCTTATATAGGAGTCCGTTCTCAGTTTACCCTAATTGTTGTATTATGATTACCAATTTGATTCTCATCGACCTTCATACTAAAGCGCTACGTTGGTTAACTTACAAGGCTTTTAATGCTAATAATTCCTGTCTAATTTTTTTTAACTTCTCTTTACACTCGGTGATCTTTAGTTTGTCTGATTCACTCATTGCATCAAATAGAGTCGCAAGCTCATAATCCAACTCTAACCTCAATACTGCTTTTCTTTGTTTTTCACCTGTTTCTCTCCCCATAAAATTCATAAGTTGTTTCAAATTTATACACTCCTTGGTTATTTTCAAAATATTTTTATTTTTAATATTCTATGAAAAATTGTGGACGATGCAACAAATATGTGCTAACACCTAGAAACAACGCCTTTCGCTTCATTATTCCTTGCAATTTTGCTACAATATTTTACAAAGGTCTAGGAGGTACTATGATGACATTTACGGGTTTTACAGATGAAGATTTTGACGTTTTTAAAATAGATGGTTTGGACGAGCGTATGGATGCCTTAAAACAGCATATTCGACCTAAGCTCGAAGAACTTGGAAAACACTTTACGCCTGAGCTTTCCGCATTAACGGGCGATGAGATGTTTTCACATGTAGCTAAGCATGCTCGTAGAACCAAAAATCCCCCTAAAGATACATGGGTAGCTTTTGCCGCAAACCCACGCGGGTACAAGATGATGCCTCATTTTCAAATTGGTCTTTGGGAGACTCATCTATTCATTTGGTTTGCGCTAATTTATGAAGCACCTAATAAGGAAGAGTTTGGTAAAAAACTAGCGAATCATGCAGATAAGATTTTTAATGAAACACCTGAAGATTTTGTGTGGTCATTGGACCATACAAAACCGGAGGTGATAGAGCAAAACGGCCTATCAACAGAAGAACTAATTGCCATGTTTACTCGTTTGCAGACAGTGAAAAAGGCTGAAATTCTATGTGGTTATCAAATTCCCCGACAGGATGCGGTTCAATTAAGTTCAGAAGAGTTAATCAAGAAAATTGGCTCTGTATTTAAAACCCTAATACCCTTATATAAACTGTAATAAACATCTCGAGTTTAGAACAAAAGCGCAAGCGCCTTGATCAGCCCCGTGAGTCTAGACGAGCCGTCAATAAGGTTGTTTTTTAACTTTCTTGACGGCTTGTACGAAAAGCGTAGGCGGCCGCACAGGGACGACAAGCATAAGACGCGCCCTGTAAGAAGTGCTTTTTACCTTCTTATATCTTCGTGTCTCTAGGAGCCGCAGCTAGTCAGACTTATGACCCGAGGGGCTAGGCGCTGGAGCTGGATACAGAGAACGAACACAGTTATCCACCCCCTTAAACTTTTATTAATTCCTTAACAATAAAAAAAACGGCCATATGGCCGTTTTTTTATTTCATTTTAATCTTCTCTCCGTCACCGGCATCCTTTGCCGCTTTAACCGTCCGGTAGGAGGAGTAACCACTTTCTTCTTCGAATTCCTTGAATAGTTGCTTTTCCTCTGATTTACTCGGAACAATCTCTTTAAAACGACGATAGGCGGCCATTAATCCTTCACGGCTTACCCCTTTTTCATAGGCAAGTTCTACATTTTCAAAAAATCTGATGACATCAACAATCTCATCTGTTTTCCAAGTATAATCGATTGGATATTGGTATTCCATGAACAACACCTGCTTATATTTACTATTATTTTTTGATTGTACACATATAAGGCTAGCAGGTGCAAATCAATTGGCGTTTATTTTTTCCAGCGAGTCCTAATCTCTTCAGCATCGGTGATGATTGTTGACATCAAATCGCTGACGGTTGGAACATCATGAATAAGCCCCATTACTTGCCCAGCCCATGCAAATCCTTGATTCTCCTTTCCTTCATAAATATAACTTTTATTGGCTTCACCACTAATAAAATCTTTAAGAGACTCATACGTTCCATATTTGTCTTCTAAATCAATAATACGCTTTGTCCATTCGTTGTTGATTGCCCTAGCTGGCGCACCAATGGATCGCTTTATTACCACAGTATCATTTTCTGTCCCTTTAACAAGACGTTGCTTATATAAGTCGTTCGCGTGGATACATTCTTGAGTGGCAATAAACCTTGTCCCCATCTCTATGCCTTCCGCTCCTAGGCTAAGAGCGGCCATCAGCCCTCTTCCGTCTCCGATTCCACCGGAAGCAATAACAGGAATGCCTACAGCGTCCACAACACTAGGAATCAAAACCATTGTTCCTGTGTCATTTTTGCCTAAGTGACCTCCCCCCTCTTGACCAACAACCATGACAGCATCCGCACCGAGCTCCTCAGCCTTTTGCGCCTGCCTTTTAGCAGCTACCAATACCAGCTTTTTCACATCTACACCCTCTAGCTGTGAGAAAATAGGTGCAGGATTCCCTCCAGTCATGGTGATGACTGGGACCTCTTCTTCAATTGCAACATCTAGAAACTCAGAAAATGATCGACCGTGTTGCCCTATCGCAAAGTTAACCCCATATGGCTTGTCGGTCATCGTCTTCAGTCTTTGAATTTCTGCTCTCAACGCTTCTGGGCTTTCTAGTGACATTGCGGTTATTTGCCCTAGACCTCCTGCATTGGACACGACAGCAGCCAAATCAGAATAAGCAAGATATGCAAGCCCTCCCTGGATAATCGGGTATTGAATGCCAAGCATTTTCGTAACCTTTGTTTCCCAATTCAAATCTCCCATCTCCCTTCCAGATAAATATTCGGTTTTTATATGAACTTTCCTTTTAATGAATAAAAACAAGGGCATAAATAAGAAGACAATTTCTTATTTAAACATTAATTGCTATGCAAAGGAAATGAATAATGCTATAATTCATTTGTTTTGTAAAAAATACATTAATTAACTTGATATAAAGAGGTGTACCGGCTATTGTTATCGCAAAATGATACCCCACTATTCAGTGGTCTAATTAAACATGCAAAAAAGAATCCGATTCAATTCCATATCCCTGGACATAAAAAAGGCACTGGGATGGATCCTGAATTCAGAGAATTTATTGGTGATAATGCACTCTCAATTGATTTAATCAATATTGGCCCACTTGATGACCTTCATTCCCCTAAAGGAATGATTAAAGAGGCCCAAGATTTGGCGGCAAAAGCCTTCGGAGCTGACCATACTTTCTTCTCCGTACAAGGAACAAGCGGGGCCATTATGACCATGATCATGACGGTTTGTGGACCTGGAGATAAAATAATCGTCCCAAGAAACGTTCATAAATCGGTTATGTCAGCAATTGTGTTTTCTGGAGCAATCCCTATTTTCATTCATCCAGAAATTGATTCAGATTTGGGAATTTCACACGGAATTACAACGGATTCGGTTGAAAAGGCTCTAGAACAGCATCCCGACGCAAAAGGGGTACTCGTCATTAACCCAACTTACTTTGGAGTAGCTGCAGATTTAAAGAAAATCGTCGAAGTTGCCCACTCCTATGACATTCCAGTCTTAGTTGATGAAGCGCATGGTGTTCATATTCACTTTCACGAGGAGCTACCGTTATCAGCGATGCAAGCCGGAGCAGATATGGCCGCTACAAGTGTCCATAAACTGGGGGGATCGATGACTCAGAGTTCCGTCCTAAATGTGAGGGATGGATTAGTATCCTATAAGCGTGTACAGTCTATTATTTCAATGCTAACGACCACATCGACATCTTACCTACTGCTTGCGTCACTTGATGTAGCTAGGAGACGATTAGTAACCGAGGGTAGAGAGTTGATTGACCGCACCATTAAGCTTGCAAATTCGGTTAGAGGACAAATAAATGAGATAGAACATCTCTACTGTGTTGGAGAAGAGATACTAGGACGGAAAGCAACCTTTGACTATGATCCAACCAAGCTAATCATCTCAATAAGAGACCTTGGAATAACCGGGTATGAAGCAGAACAGTGGCTTCGTGAAAGGTATAACATTGAAGTCGAACTTTCTGATTTGTATAATTTGCTCTGTCTAATTACCCCCGGCGATACCCAAGCAGAAGGGGACCTATTAGTAAAAGCATTGAACGAGCTTTCTAGTGAGTTTCATGAACGAGCAGAGAAAGTCCACGTTCAAGTTATGCTCCCTGATATCCCTCTACTCGCATTAACACCAAGGGATGCCTTTTATTCTGAAACGGAAGTGATTGCGTTGGCCGAATCCGAAGGTAGAATCATCGCAGAGTTTGTCATGGTTTATCCCCCAGGGATCCCGATTTTTATTCCTGGTGAAATCATTACTTCAGAAAATCTTCGATACATCAAGATGAACATTGAGGCCGGACTTCCTGTTCAAGGACCTGAGGATGATAAAATGAATTCGATACGGGTGATAAAAGAACATAAAGCAATAAGATAGAACATAAAAAGAAGGGTATGCGATTTAACGCATACCCTTATTATTTATGTTTAATTTTTTTGCTTTCGCTCTTTTTGGTGACAGCTACAGTTGTTTGAGTAAAGAACCGAGACTTTTTCATCTTCGAAATGTTCGATTGTAGAGTTGCAAGTTTGACATACGATTGTTCCCATCAGTACAAACCCCTTTTCCCTCAAATTTAGTTTTGTTGTAAGCGCTTCAAGTATCTAAGACCATAATAATATAACACTATTAAAATTTCAAGCCTAATTTGTATAACACATTAAACTTTTTTTTACTGATTATGTTTATGAGTGAGCATATATATAGAAAATGATACTCATAAAAAATCTGATTCAGGAATTCGGGACTCAATGATAATACTTATAGAGGATGCTTTAGTGTGGGCATTGATGGACGTGCTCAGTGACCATACTTGTGGAGGAAGCTTCAGTTTGGGCATTGATGGAGGCTCTCAGTGACCATACTTGTGGAGAAAGCTTCAGTTTGGGCATCGATGGAGGTGCTCAGTGACCCTACTTGTGGAGGAAGCTTCAGTTTGGGCATTGATGGAGGCTCTCATTGTACCCTGAAAATTTCCTGGTAAACAATAAAAAATGAGTGACCCTTTCATATAAAAGGGACACTCGCTTGAAATTTACATTTTTAATGTTTGTGAGCTAAATCGGAACCCGGTAACCTCATGGCCCTGGTCTTTTGTAATTCATTAATCATATTGTGGTTGGAATGGAATAATTGGTAGCTCTGATTTAAAAAACTCGACCAAATCAGCTGCTTGTTTGGTTT
Organism: Mesobacillus persicus; assembly: GCF_900109925.1. GTDB lineage: Bacteria > Bacillota > Bacilli > Bacillales > Cytobacillaceae > Mesobacillus_B > Mesobacillus_B persicus. The sequence continues at coordinate 74,198 of NZ_FOBW01000011.1, forward strand.
CGTTGATGTGGAAGGCTGTCTGAAGATATTCAATGTTATCAAGATCGGCTGGGTCAAGGAGGGCAGATCTGCCTGTTTGCATACAGACGATAAGTGGTTTTCCAAAAAACATATTCGTGTATACAATCCCGAAATCATAGCGAGTTTCCTCTGTTGTAAAACCAATAAATCTTACTTGTACTTTTTCGTGTTCGTCATAAAGCTTTTCGAACAGCCCCATAAACCATCTCCTCCTTTGTTTGAATCTTATGAAAATTATAACTTATAAAAGCGGAGTATTCAAGGTAGCCAAAGCCAAATTTTGTTACAATATGTTGTCGCTCCTAATGTCAGATGCTATCATAAAAAAGAAAGAATAGGAATCTAGGGGGATGGATTATGTCTGAAACTGCTTATGTTAAACTAGTCCCGTCATCGGAGCAACAAACAATCACGACTGACGAGGTCAAATCATTGTTTTCCTACTATAAAGAAATCACCTCAAAAACGGGAACCCAACTCGATTGGGATTATGAATATTCCGCATTTCCATATGAAATAAAGGAAGCGGATGAGGGAATTTGGTTTTATTTAAAATCCAGCCACGATCGATACAATGCTATTTTGCTCGGCATTGATCAAGAAGTAGTCATTGATGAAGATGGAACCGAAAGAAAACAAATGTACATACAGATTACGCTACCAGATACGGCTACTCATGGTGACAAGGGGAAAGCAAATGAGTTTTGTAAATTCCTTGCTAAGAAACTAAAAGGAGAACTCCATCTTTTTAATGGACGGATCATGTACTTTTATCCGCGAAAATAACCTCACATTCTAAAAGTAATATCATTTTTTAAAAGGTTTTTATAGTAATGGCCCTTGATTCGAGGGCCTTTTTTGATTTTTAAAACCTTCTTGCAGAAATTCTTACTAGCTAGCTCCTCCTAAAGTTTTCCTTGCCTTCTAAATGGCTTTGTCCCACCACCCTATTAGTAATCATGCCCTATTACATCTCAGAAAACAGACAGTGTTACATGGAAGGATAAATACAAACTTAGACTAACCAACGTTGCCAATAGTGTCTTTTTTTTGGATTTGATAATTATGTTTCCAGTATTGAAGCCGATATATAGAAAGATTAAGAACATTATCACATTATAGGTTGGATGATCATGTTTCGATAACCATTCAGTGAAGGTATAAGCACTCCAAATAATCCATTGAAGTAAAATAACTGAATATATTCTCAAGCACCTTGCACCACCATTCCTAAACATATCCAATAATAGACTTGTATTAAGTATATGTGGCGAAATTCTCGTTATTTTTCATTTTTGTAACATTTAAATGACAGACGGAATTTTCGGAAAACCATATGATAGAATGGCTGTATTGAAGATGAATTTACGTGAATACGAACCTCAGTTTATCATGCAAACATAGCAACAAAGAATCCTTTATAAAGCGAGGCAAGAAGATGAAAGGAATGTCTATAATTCTTACAGCTACCTTCCTATTATTTACTTCTTCCTGTAGCAATACATACAGTAACGAGGATCTAGGGCTCAATTATGACGAAAAACAAATCCTCTTTTTTTCTAATGAAGCAGACTATCATTTCGAAGCCCCTTATTATGAGGCCATTATTGAGTTAAAGAAAAAGTACCCAGATGAAATTAACAATATGATGGTTTTATCAGGTGGAAAAGCTAGTAAGTATTATAAAACGTTCGAAATCGACCAATCTCCGGCCCTTCTGGTATATTACCAAGACAAGGTTATTGTAAATATCCATGGCAAGGTTTCAAAGGACGAGATTATCCAACCGATCACAAAGATACTCTCTAACTAATCTCTCTAAAAAACTTCTTTAATCATAAAAAACCTTCTCAAAGAATGAGAAGGTTTTTTTAATTACTTTATTTAATAATATGAATAGGATTACCTAACGCTACCTCTGCGGCTTCCATCGTAATTTCACCAAGTGTTGGATGCGCATGAATGGTCATCGCTAGATCTTCAGCCGTCATACCAGTTTCAATTGCTAAACCAAGCTCAGCAATCATATCGGAAGCCCCTGCTCCAGCAATTTGAGCCCCAATGATAAGACCGTCTTCCTTCCTTGTAATAAGCTTCATGAAGCCATCAGACTCATTTAAGGAAAGTGCACGACCATTAGCCGCAAACGGGAACTTAGCTGCAACGATATCAAGACCCTCTTCTTTTGCACTAGCTTCTGTGTGACCAACTGAAGCCAATTCTGGATCAGAGAATACAACTGCAGGGATTCCAAGGTAGTCGATTTCAGATGCATGACCAGCAATCGCTTCAGCAGCAATTTTCCCCTCATAAGAGGCTTTATGTGCAAGCGGAGGACCTGGTACGACATCCCCAATTGCATAGATATTGCTGATATTTGTTCTACATTGCTTATCAACGTTAATGATGCCACGTTCAGAAAGTTCAACTCCAACCTGCTCAAGTCCCATTTCTTCCGTGTTAGGCTTACGACCAATCATCACAAAAACATAATCTGCATCAATGCTTTGCGCTTCGCCTTTAACCTCGTAGTTGACAGTTACGCCATCTTCTCTTTCTTCTACGCCCTTAGCCAGTGCTTTTGTAATGACTTCTGCACCTTTTTTCTTTAGCTTACGCTTTACAAGGGAGGACATTTGCTTTTCAAATCCATTAAGAATCTCATCTGCACCTTCTAGGATGGTTACCTTTGTACCAAAGCTTGCATATGCGCCACCAAGCTCTGTACCGATATAGCCTCCACCGATAACTACGATGCTTTTTGGAAGTTCTGTTAGGTTTAAAGCTCCAGTAGAATCAAGAATACGCTTAGAGTATTTAAAAGCAGGGATTTCAATTGGTGTCGATCCAGTTGCAATAATTGCATTCTTAAAGGTATAAGTCTGAGCTGAGTTTTCGTCCATTACACGCAATGTGTTCCCATCGACGAAAAATGCTTCACCCTTTACAATGTCAACTTTATTTCCCTTTAACAAGCCTTCTACTCCACCTGTTAGCTTATTAACAACACTCTCTTTAAACTTCTGTACTTTTGAGAAATCTAGAGTAACGTTCTCAGCAATAACACCCATCTCTTCAGAGTGCTTGGCATTTTCAAAGCGGTGACCAGCTGAAATAAGTGCTTTTGAAGGAATACAACCAACATTTAGGCAGACTCCCCCAACTGTCCCTCTTTCAACAATCGTTACTTTTTGACCTAATTGGGCAGCGCGAATTGCTGCCACATAACCACCAGGTCCTGCCCCAATTACTATAGTATCTGTTTCAATCGGAAAATCTCCAACTACCATCTTTTTACGCCTCCATTAACAATAGTTCTGGATCGTTCAATAAGCGCTTAATATGATTCATTGCATTCTGAGCTGTTGCACCGTCAATCATACGGTGGTCGAAGCTTAGTGATAATGCTAATACAGGGGCAGCTACAATTTCCCCATCTTTAACAATTGGCTTTTCAGCAATACGGCCGATACCAAGGATTGCTACTTCTGGATGATTAATGACTGGTGTAAACCATTGGCCTCCAGCAGATCCAATGTTACTGATTGTGCATGAAGCACCTTTCATTTCATCAGGAGCTAATTTACCATCACGTGCTTTTACTGCCAACTCGTTGATTTCATTCGAAATTGTAAATACAGATTTTCTATCCGCATCTTTTACAACAGGTACTAATAGACCCTTATCTGTATCAGCCGCAATTCCAATATTATAGTAATGCTTATGAACAATTTCGCTTGTTGCATCATCTAGTGATGTGTTAAGCGCCGGGTATTCACGTAATGCACTTGTTAAAGCTTTTACCACGTAAGGTAGGAATGTAAGCTTGATTCCTTTTTGTGCAGCTACTTCCTTGAACTTTTTGCGGTGAGCAACAAGTTTTGTAACATCGATTTCATCCATCAAGGTTACATGTGGTGCCGTATGTTTTGAGTTTACCATAGCTTTGGCAATTGCCTTACGGATGCCGCTCATTTTTTCACGAGTTTCTGGATATTGTCCTTGTGGAATCGCAGGTGCTGCTGGTGTTGCAGGTGCCTTTTCTTCTACAGCAGGAGCTTCTGTTTGCTGATCTGTAGGTGTTTGAGCAGTTTGGGCTCCACCATTTAGGAATTGATCCACATCTTCTCTAAGAACACGACCATTTTTACCAGAACCAGCAACAAGGCGGATATCTACACCTTTATCACGAGCATATTTGCGGACAGAAGGCATTGCAATGACACGACGATTTGGGTCAACCTCTGCCTGTTGCGCAACTTGACCTGATCCGGTAGTTGCTTCTGCTGTTGGTACTTTTGGCTGTTCCGCCTCTACCTTAGACTCTGCCTTTGGTGCAGGTGCCTTTTCTTCTTGCTTTGGTGCTTCATCATGTTCGTCGCCCTTGAATTGTAGGTTTTCATAACCAGGTGCATCAAATGTTACAAGAACCTGTCCAACAGTTGCGACAGTTCCCTCTTCTACTAATAGTTCTTGTACAGTACCTTCAACTGGAGAAGGAATTTCAACCACTGCTTTATCATTTTGTATTTCGCAAAGCACATCATCTTCTTGAACTTTATCGCCAGGTTTAACAAACCATTTTACGATTTCACCTTCATGAATACCTTCACCGATGTCAGGCATTTTAAATTGAAATGACACTAAGATTCAGCCTCCTATGCAGAATGTCTGCTACTTTATTATCAAGACACGGGAAAAGAACAAGTCTTTTCCCCTTTTGTTTTAGTATGTTAAAACCTTTTTAGCGGTTTCGATTACATCCTTATAGTTTGGAAGCCATACTGTTTCTGCTTGTGGGAATGGGAATACAGTGTCAGGTGCTGCCACACGCAGTACTGGTGCTTCCAGGCTTAAAATTGCGCGGTCATTGATTTCTGCTACAACGTTAGCAGCAACGCCCGCTTGTTTTTGCGCCTCTTGAACAACAATTGCACGGCCAGTTTTTTCAACAGATGGAATGATTGTTTCCAAATCCAATGGACTTACTGTTCGTAAATCAATAACTTCTACAGAATAACCTTCTTTTTCCAGCTCTTCTGCTGCTTTTAATGATTCATGAACCATTGCGCCGTAAGTAACAATTGTTAAATCTGTACCTTCACGCTTCACGTCTGCTTTGCCTAGAGGAATCGTATACTCTCCTTCAGGCACTTCTTGACGGAATGAACGATATAGTTTCATATGCTCAAGGAAAACGACTGTATCATTATCACGAATAGACGAAATGAGAAGCCCTTTCGCATCGTAAGGAGTTGACGGAATTACAACCTTAACTCCAGGTGTTTGCGCCATAAGTCCTTCTAAACTATCCGCATGCATATCTGGAGTATGTACTCCTCCTCCAAATGGAGAACGAATCGTCACAGGAGAAGTATATCTGCCACCAGAACGGTAGCGCATACGTGCTAATTGACCGGCAATCGAATCAAATACTTCAAATACAAATCCAAAAAATTGAATTTCTGGTACTGGACGGAATCCTTGTAAAGCAAGACCGACTGCTAGACCACCGATTCCAGACTCCGCAAGTGGCGTATCAAATACGCGGTCTTCGCCGAATTCTTTTTGAAGGCCTTCAGTTGCACGGAACACGCCACCATTTACGCCCACATCCTCACCGAAGACTAGTACGTTCGGGTCTTTACCCATTTCTGTGCGCAGTGCATCAGTAATTGCTTGAATCATTGTCATTTGCGCCATGGCTTACTTCGACTCCTTTGCTTTGTACATTTCATATTGTTCTTTAAGATTCTGAGGCATATCCTCATACATAATAGACATTAAATCGGTAACCTTTTGCTTAGGCGCCGCATCAGCTTTTTTAATTGCTTCTTTAATATCTTCTTTCGCCTTTTCAATTACTTCACTTTCTTGTTCCTCATTCCATAGCCCTTTGTTTTCAAGAAACTTGCGGAAACGAACAAGAGGATCTTTTTTCTCCCACTCATTATCAAGGTCTGCCGTACGATATCGAGTCGGATCATCCCCAGCCATAGTGTGCGGACCATAACGGTAAGTTAAGGTTTCAATAAGTGTAGGACCTTCACCGTTGACAGCACGCTCACGGGCATCAAGTGTTGCTGCATAAACAGCTAATGGGTCCATACCGTCTACTACAATTCCAGGGATTCCAGCTGAAACTGCTTTTTGAGCCAATGTTTTAGCTGCTGTTTGTTTTTCAACTGGAGTTGAAATAGCAAATTGATTGTTTTGGATAAAGAAAATTGCTGGAGCTTTATATGCACCTGCAAAGTTAATTCCTTCATAGAAATCACCTTGAGAAGTTCCACCATCACCTGTGTAAGTAACTGCAACTGATTTCGTCCCACGCTTTTTCATACCAAGCGCCACGCCTGCAGTTTGAACATACTGAGCACCAATGATGATTTGAGGATGAAGCACATTCACACCTTCTGGAATGTTCATTCCTTCAAAATGACCTCTTGACCATAAAAAGGCTTGAGATAAAGGTAATCCATGCCAAATGATTTGTGGAACATCACGATAGCCTGGTAGAATAAAATCTTCTTTCTCTAAAGCAAATTGAGAAGCTAATTGTGAAGCCTCTTGACCTGCAGTTGGCGCATAGAAACCAAGGCGCCCTTGACGGTTTAAGGAGATAGAGCGCTGGTCAAGTATTCTTGTATAAACCATTCTCTTCATCAATTCTTGTAGCTGTTCATCAGAGAGATTCGGCATTGCTGCCTCGTTGACCACTTCTCCTTCTTCATTAAGAATTTGCAGTGTTTCAAACTGTTCTTCAATTTTCCCTAGCTTCGATACAGAATCAGCAGGAGTCGTCTTTGTTTTTGATGCCATCTATCGTCACCTCTTCCTTTCTTATACACAAATTAATTATTATCCATAATAGAGTACCCAAAAGCAGGTGAAACTTCCCTTTTCTTGAGTTGAAAATACTTTTCAATCGCGTTTATCTAGAGAATGGCTGTTAAAGTAACTAGAATGATGAAGGATATCTCCTCATTGCATACAGCATTATGTAGTTTTCCCATTGCTTGAGGTTCGAAAACATATCATTTCTCAAAAAGATATTCCGAATCTGTACTAACAGTTTACTTCACCTAACTAATACAATCAACTCTTACAAACAACAGTTTACACTAGAGCAAAAGAATCCGTCAAATACTATGTTTAACATTCTATTGAGTTTTGCACCCTAAAGTTTAAATCGCACCAAAATAAACTGTACTATAAAAATAAATAAACTGTACCATAACATCTGGTTAGAAAATAAATAATCAACCCAATATTGTTTTAGCAATAAAATAAAAAAGCGGGTTATCCGTATTGGATATCACCCGCTTTTAATTTAACCTTAAGTTAATGACATGCTTATTTTGCAATGTTCGTTTCGACCTTTAAACCTGCAGCTTGGTAAAATTGATACTTCTTTTCATTATATTCGTCCGTCAATTGATTGAAATGATCATTTGCACTTAAAACCTCTTCATATGCAGCATTTACCTTTTCAATTTGTTCTCCTAATTGATCAACTGTTACTTCTTCGTTTTTAAACATATTATATAATTCAATGTCATAACCAAGACCAGCCACGTAACTTTCGTATAATTTCCCATGCGTGCTATAGCGTTCTTGCATAAGATCATGAAGCCCTTTTGCCTGATCTTTTAATTGTGGGTCATCAATTTTTGCATAAATTTCAGGTACTTGTTTAAATTCCGCCTGCGACTCCTCGATACTTTGACGCTCTATATCAAGAAGTTCATTTCTTTTCTTCGATATCGAAATGGCCTCGTCCGCTAGTTGAACAACTTTGTCATATTCTTGCAGATTCATTTCAATGATTTGACCATACAATTCCTTTTCTTGTTTTTCAAGTTCCACTAGCGGCTTTTGCTGTTCTTCAAATGTTTTTTCAATTTCCACGACTGTTTCTAGTTTTTCAAACATTTCTTCAGCTGGACTTTGCCGATTCAGGCAACCTGAGAAAAGTAAAGTTCCACCTACAATTAAGAAGATTAGAATAACATTGCGTAATTTTAACAAAGTACTACCTCCTCCAATGCATCATGCGAATATCTCCATTTTACAATTAGATTCCATCTTGCTCTACAGTAAATATAAATATCAAAAAAAGGGAGATATAGGCCAATATCTATACACTTTGTTTATTTAATCATAGGTTATAGTAAACACCCTTTAAAAGAAAGGGAATTTAAAGGAGGTTTCAATATGTTTGGTTGTGGATATGGTTACCCAGCTGCACCTACTACAGGATATGGTTATGGTGGAGGATTTGCGCTAATCGTAGTGCTATTCATCCTTCTAATCATTGTCGGAGCTGCTTACTGGCACTAAGAAACAGGAGGAAGATGCAAAGCATCTTCCTTTCTTTTCTCCTTCATTATTAATCAGAATGTTGTTCATATTAACTTTTCCGCACACATTTGATAAACTATGATTAACCGGTATTAAAACCAAATTACATATCATAGAGGTGACCTAAAGATGTTAACCATGGATAACATCGTTCGGGATGGACACCCTTCCCTACGAAGAGTAGCTGATGAGGTTTCCATTCCTGCTTCGGAAGAAGATAAATTGGTGCTAAACCAAATGTTCGAATTTGTCTTAAACAGCCAAAACCCTGAAATTGCTGAAAAATATGGACTTCGCCCAGGAATTGGTCTGGCTGCACCACAAATTAATATTTCAAAAAGAATGATTGCCATTCATGTTCATGATGAAAAAGGAGAGCTTATTAGCTACGCCCTCTTTAATCCTAAGATTGTTAGCCATTCCGTTGAACGCTCCTACCTTTCTTCCGGAGAAGGCTGTTTGTCAGTAGATGAAGCAATTCCAGGGTTTGTTCCTAGGTATGCACGCATTACTGTTAAAGGCATTAACATTGATGGGGACGAGGTAAAGATCCGACTAAAGGGTCTACCTGCAATAGTGTTCCAACATGAGATCGATCATCTGAATGGAATCATGTTTTATGATCATATCAACAAGAATGACCCATTTGCTGAAATAGAAAATGCAGTTGCAATTAATCGTTAATTCACATACCAAGGCCAGCCTACGACGCAAGAATAGGCTGGCCTAATTAAATAGTACTAACAATCGTTAAGATTATATTTTTACGACTCTCTACTCCTGTATTTTTCCAATCTTATCCATGAGGAAATAGAAGATTATTACATATAATAATAAAAAAGGTGTCCAAATCTTCCTGCCCGCTTTCACTTTGGACAAGGATAGGATAAAATAAAGGTAAGGAGTTGATCCACAATGTTAAAGAAGCTAAGACGTAGGCTTTTAAGACAGTGGAAAGATATGCTACGAAAAAAAACAATCGCTTAATAAATTTGGGCCCTTCAAAACTTGCGAAGGGCTCCTTGCTTATTGTACATTGGTAAAAGCGAAATGAACGGTAATTAGTATTCCCCTTAAAAACGTATGAAAAAATGCTAATTTTTTATATAATAGAAAAAGTCATGTTGAATAAGGAGAGAGAGTTATATGATTTTTAAAGTTTATTACCAGGAAAAAATTACGGAAACGCCTGTTAGAGAAAACACGAAGACGTTATATGTTGAGGCTGATTCCGAAAGAGATGTTAGAAAAAAACTTTCTGATCGCCCCTATAATATTGAATTTGTACAGGCAGTAGAGGGGCAGCACCTTGAGTACGAGCGCCAGAAAGAATATTTTGAAGTATTGGAGATTGAGTAATTTATGAAATTTGTTAAAAATGACCAAACAGCCGTTTTTGCCCTTGGCGGACTGGGCGAAATCGGCAAGAACACCTATGGCGTCCAATTCCAGGACGAAATAATCCTTATTGATGCAGGGATTAAATTTCCAGAGGATGAATTGCTAGGAATTGATTATGTTATTCCCGACTATTCATATCTTGTAAAAAATGAAGATAAGATTAAGGGGTTATTTATTACACATGGTCACGAGGACCATATTGGCGGAATCCCTTATCTTCTTAAGCAAATCAATATTCCAATATACGGCGGAAAGCTCGCTCTTGGTCTTTTACGGAATAAACTTGAGGAACACGGCTTACTTAGACAGACAAAACTGATTGAAATCAAGGAAGATGACATTATCAAATTCAGAAAAACATCTGTTACTTTCTTCCGAACTACTCACAGTATTCCTGATTCCTATGGAATTGTTGTTAAAACACCTCCTGGACAAATTGTTCATACTGGGGATTTTAAGTTTGACTTTACTCCGGTTGGAGAGCCAGCAAACTTAACAAAAATGGCTGAAATAGGTAAAGATGGAGTCCTATGTCTTCTTTCCGATAGTACAAACGCGGAAGTCCCTGATTTCACAATGTCAGAAAGACGCGTTGGTGAAAGTATTGATGATATCTTCCGTAAAGTTGACGGACGTGTGATTTTTGCTACCTTTGCTTCGAATATACACCGACTACAACAAGTGACAGAAGCAGCTGTTGCTAACGGTAGAAAGGTAGCAGTGTTCGGCCGAAGTATGGAAGCGGCCATTTCCATCGGATTAGATTTAGGCTATATTCGTGCTCCTAAGGATACATTCATTGAGACACAGCAAATTAATCGCCTTCCAGCTAATCAGGTAACCATCCTATGTACTGGTAGCCAAGGAGAACCAATGGCCGCCTTGTCAAGAATTGCAAACGGTACTCACCGACAGATTCAAATTATCCCTGGAGATACAGTGGTATTCTCTTCTTCGCCTATCCCAGGTAATACTCTTAGCGTAAACAGAACAATCAATATGCTTTCTCGTGCAGGGGCAGAAGTGATTCACGGAAAATTAAGCGATATTCATACCTCTGGACATGGTGGACAGGAAGAGCAGAAACTTATGCTTCGCCTTATTAAGCCAAAATTCTTTATGCCAATTCATGGTGAATTCAGGATGCAAAAAGTTCACGCCAAACTTGCTGTTGACTGTGGCGTGCCTAATGAACATTGCTTCATTATGGACAATGGTGAAGTCTTAGCTCTTAGTGAAAATGAAGCGCAAGTTGCAGGAAAGATTCCATCTGGTTCGGTTTACATTGATGGAAGTGGAATCGGCGACATTGGGAACATCGTCCTTCGAGACCGCAGAATCCTTTCAGAAGAGGGCCTTGTCGTTGTAGTTGTCAGCATTAATATGAAGGATTTCAAAATCTCTGCTGGACCTGACTTGATTTCTCGAGGCTTTGTATATATGAGAGAATCTGGAGATTTAATCAACGATGCTCAAAGCCTTATCTCTAAGCATCTAAACAAGGTTATGGAACGGAGAACAACGCAGTGGTCAGAGATAAAAAATGAAATCACTGATACACTTGCACCTTTCCTATATGAAAAGACTAAACGCCGTCCGATGATTTTGCCAATCATCATGGAAGTGTAATAAGAAAAGCGCAAGCGCCCTGTTCAGCGGCGTATGGCCTGGAGCGCTCCAACTGAGATAAGATTTTTCTTAGGGCTTTAGCCCTTAGAAAAATCAATCGGGTTCTTACGGGCAGTTGAGAAGCTACTGCCCGTTAGAACGCGGCAAAGGAAACACGAAGAGCGTTAGCGATTCGATGTTGACTTATCGTAGGGCGGAGAGCGAAGGACACTAGCCGCTAGGGCGCTGGAGCTGGACATTTATATAGGTCAAAACTTTTATACTTTTTTATCTTTGCACAAAGAGCCTACTGTCAATAAATGACAGTAGGCTCTTTTTATAGATTGCTTCTTAGAACTTAAGCCTAATTACGCAAGACAAGTTTTTATAATGCTTTCCTTTCAAAGCGGCTAATATCTGAATCAGCGCCTATGATGATAAGGATATCACCTGAATGAATAATCTCATTTGCTTGTGGTGAAACCAGAATATCATTCCCTCTTTTTATCGCTACGATATTAATTCCATATTTAGCCCGAATATTTAAATCAATGATTGAATGTCCACTAAGTTTATTACTCGCAACAATCTCAGCTATACTATGTTCATCGGATAATTCTAAGTAATCTAGCACATTATTTGAAACGATATTATGAGCAATACGTCTGCCCATATCCCGTTCTGGATGAACAATAATATCAGCACCTATTTTACGTAATACTTTTTCATGGTAATCATTTTGAGCCTTTACGGTAATTTTACTAACTCCAAGTTCCTTAAGGATAAGTGTGGTTAGAATGCTCGCCTGGATATCATCCCCGATAGCAACAATGACATGATCAAAATTACGGATTCCGATTTCTTTAAGTACTTTTTCTTCCGTTGTATCCGCACATACTGCGTGCGAAGCAATTGCTGCATATTTATTTATACGTTCTTCCTTATGATCAATGGCTAACACTTGCATTCCCAACTCCGCAAGTTCCCGGCAAATACTTCCGCCAAATCGCCCAAGACCAATAACGGCAAATTCTTTTTTCATTGTAAGTGCTCCCCCTAAAATCAATCCTTCTCAAACATTGTAGCATAATTATTACATCAATTATTGATTGAATTTTACTCCTTATATTTTCGTTTCCTTTTCTTTAAAAACCATAGGAATGTTCCAAACACCATACCGATGATTAGCAGGATAGGTAAATTTCCCGCAATGACAACAATCAAGCCTGAAAAGAAGGAAAGAAGGAAATTAAGATTGGCTACAAGCTGTTTTTTTACCTTTTGCCATGTGTTTAGATTTTCATTATCAATGCCAGGAACAAGAATATCCGTTTCTTCCATTGAAACCGTTACCGTTGAGAAGGAAGTTTGATTTTCTAAGTACTTCATTCTCCCTGTAAGTTGCTCGATCTCAACTTGGACTTTAGCTAACTCAGATGAGATCTTCAAGAGATCCTCTGTTTTCTCAGCATCCTCCATAAAACTAAGCAATCTTGCTTCAACCGCTTTTTTTGATCGATGCCTAGACTCTAGGTCAACATACTCCTCCGTCACATCCTGCCCACTGACATGTCTATTTGTCACATCAGCTGCTACATTCTCCGCATCATGCAAGAAAGTCGAGAACTGTTTTTGAGGAATTCTAAAGGTCATCATTCCACTTAGTTGTTCGTTTTCATATCTATTTGTACTCGATTCAACAAGATAGCCTCCATATTCTATCGCTCTCTTTTCTAGCTCTTTTTGTGCATTTGAAAAATTTTTTACCCTTAGGTGTAACTCAGCATTGTAAATAACCATGCGCTCGGTTGAATTGGTCATCGTTTCTCCGGCCTGGTCTTGAGGTTGTTCCCCCACGTCCTGTTGCTCTGTACCATTCTCTAATTGGCTATCTGTTAAGCTCAACGACCTATCTTCGCTAACTTTCTCCTCAGTTCCCCCGATTTCTTCTGATTGGCTATACTCAGCGTCCTGCTGTCCGCTACAACCATATAGAAATAAACCTACAATAATTATAGATAAACAGAGCCATCTCCTAGTTCTCATCATACCCCTCCACTCTCTTTATTCTATTTGACGAGAACGAATGTAAATGGTTACGAGTTCCTGTAATTCCACTTCCTAGGCTTTCTTATAACACGCTAACTCAGAAGTCCTGATGAGACAATTCAGCATCGTTTTCTAATAAAAGGAGAAATTCCTCTTATTTAGAAAAAAGCACTGAAAATAGTTAAAATAGAAGGAAATACTACCGCTATTGACTCAAAAAAACGAGAATATCGGTTATTTTGCATTGCTTAACGGGAAATTCTCCCCTTAACCCCCCTGGACCAAGTTCTATCTGCAGTTTAACGGGAAAATTTCCGCTAATTAAAATTTTTCTTGCAAGAAAAATTGTATATCAAATTTTATTTTCTCTATATTGATCCAACCAAATGGCTTTACACCAATAAAAAAATGAGTGTCATTCTCAAATGTGAATTGACACTCATTTTGACTTACATGTATATTCTGCTATTTATATCCTCTGGTAATCAAATAGTTAACTGTCGTTTGTTCCTTTGAATTCAATATATCTACTAAGTAGCGAAATTGCTGTTTCAATCGCCCCTTCATCTGGTGTAAGCTTTGAATGGTGTAAACCATATTCTGAGCCTACCCCTAGCCAAAACATCAAACCAGGAATCTCCTTTAACATGTACCCAAAATCCTCACCAGTCATGGCTTCTTTGCACTCAACCACTTGAACTTTATCAAGTTGCTCAGCAAACTCCATAAACTCCCTTGTAAGGGTAGCATCATTAAAGACCTGATGATACATCGCACCGAAATCGACTGTGACTTCACACTCGTAGCCAACCTCTATTCCTTTCACAAGTGCTAGTAGACGCTTCTTAACCTTTGCCATCGACTCAGGCGACAGAGTACGAATGGTCCCTTCAATTCTCGCCTTTTCAGCAATAATATTTTGGACGGTACCTCCAGTCATCTTGCCGACTGTCACTACTGCACTGTCTAACGGATCGACATTCCTAGAAACAATGGATTGTAGCTGAGTCACAAGATTACAAGCAGCAATAATCATGTCGTTTGTATTATGGGGGTAAGCAGCGTGACCACCCTTCCCCTTCAAGTCGATAAATAACTCTGAAGTATTGGCGAATAATAATCCTTCTTTTGTCGCAATCGTACCCACAGGATATTCAGGCGCGACGTGCAAAGCCAACACCATGTCAGGCTTCCACTCTTGCATAATGTCGGTCTTTAACATCGGTTCCGCTCCACCAGGTCCCTCCTCAGCAGGCTGAAACATAAAAAGAAGGTCATCCGATATCGGATTTTCCGTAAAATATGTAATCAATCCTAAAGCAATACTCATGTGAAAATCATGCCCGCATGCATGCATATTTCCTACATGCTCTGACTGAAATTTATACCCCGTTTCCTCGGTGATTGGCAGCCCGTCAATATCCGCTCGGTATCCAATCACTTTTCGAGGTGACTGCCCGTTTATTTTCACAAATATACCAGTTTTCCAGGTCTTAATCTCTAGATTGGCTTGAGGGAGAGTACTTAGGTAATCTAATAAATATTTCTGGGTTTTAAATTCTTGAAATCCAAGCTCAGGGATTCTATGGAGATCACGTCTTACTTTTATAAATCTTTCCACTAATTTGCCTCCCTTAATAAAATTAGATAAAACGAAAGCGTGGATTACATCCACGCTTTCCACCATTTTCAATAATTATAATTGACGAAGCTCTTGTTTAATTTCTGTTTTAGACTTTGTTTTTTCATCAATTTGTTTAATTACACGCGCAGGAGTTCCAGCAACAACCGTATTAGGAGGTACGTCATCAACTACGATAGCTCCTGCAGCCACGACTGCTCCTTTACCTACTGTAACACCCTCTAATACTACAGCGTTCGCTCCAATAACAACATCGTCTTCAACAACAACTGGTTTTGCAGAAGGAGGCTCAATGACTCCTGCTAACACGGTACCAGCACCAATATGACAGTTCTTACCTACAGTAGCTCGTCCACCTAAAACAACATTCATATCAATCATTGTACCTTCGCCAATGACAGATCCAATATTGATCGATGCTCCCATCATAATAACTGCATTATCACCAATTTCAACCTGGTCACGAATAATGGCACCTGGCTCAATTCTTGCTTTAATGTTTTTCATATCCAATAAAGGAATAGCTGAATTTCTTCGGTCATTTTCAACGACGTAATCTTCAATTTTCGCTTGATTTTCTTCAATGACAGGGGAGATTTCAGACCATTCACCGAAAACAACACCCGTATTACCTGTAATGAATGATTTTGAGCTAGGGCCAAAATCAATTCCTTCTAACTCACCTTTAACATATACTTTTACCGGGGTAGCCTTTTTGCTATTTTGAATAAAAGAAATAATTTCATTTGCATCCATCATTTTCATTGGATTCCCTCCATCATAATATGTATTCACACTAAAAATTACTTTACCAAACAAAAGAATGTAAGACAAGAAATAGGCTGATTTTTATGGAAGTTCTTTTATATGTTCCTTTACAATCTCAATAAATGCTTGAACTTGATTAAGCTGAAATGCTGACTCATACCCAATCAGCCATGTATCGCGCTTAAGTTGAACCCCATTCGGATTAAGAAGGGGGATTTTAAATATGTTCTCCTCGGCACCGTTTAGGGTGATTTCAGGTAGAATCGCATACCCAATTCCATTAAAGGTCATTTGTTTGCATGTTTCGATTTGGTCGACAATAATCGTTCGCTTCGGTGCCGTCTGAAAGTTACGCATCCACCATTCCTGAATCTCCTGGTAATAGTTTGAATCACTTTTGAATTGAATGAACGGTCGATCCGTTTCTAATACCTGTTCTGGCTTCGTAATCTCGGTATCTACAAGATTTAGCCTATCTTCAAACAAGTGCATCTTGACCCCCTTCCAGTCAGGAGTGCCGCGAACGATACCGATATGTGCCTGATCTTCATACAAAGCCTTGGATATTTCACTGCTCCAGCCGGTAACCAGAGAAATTTTCGCTTGGGGGTGTTTTTTGACAAATTTTTTCAAAACCTGCGGGAGCCAGTTTTGCCCAACAATGGAAGCAACAGCAATCTTAAGTGTACCGTATACTTCAGAGTCTAATGAAGTAATTGCCTCTCTTACCTTTTCCTCCTTGGCCATCATTTCATTCGCAAACTGGATAACCATTTCTCCAGCAGGCGTTAAGGAGAGACCTTTTTGAGAACGGATAAATAATTTAGTTCCCCATTCTTTTTCAATCGACTGAAGCCTTTGAGACAAAGCTGGTTGCGAGACAAATAAACGTTCTGCCGCTTTTCTCATGTTCATCTCCTGAGCCAGAATCGAAAGTAAATGGACCTCGGAAAGTGTAGACAATCATCCCTCCCCCTTTCATTCTTACAGTTTTAGGACGATATGGTTTCCTCTTTTTCCACCTCTTTTTTAGGTAGAAAGACGACGAGAATCATGCTTAAAATGGCAAATCCTAGCACAACAAGATACACAGTGTGCAAAGCCCCAGTTAGGGTTTCCTGAAGTAGCCCTTTCATCGATTCTGACAGCTGATTACGCTCCGTCTCACCAAGTAAGTGATTGATTGATTCAAGCGAAACGTCCGATTGAGCAAATTCGCTTTGTCCTGTTAAATCGGCTTTAATACTACTATTTAGGACACCACCAAGCAAAGCAGCTCCGAGTGTATTCCCAAAATTCCTCATAAACATATTACTCGCTGTTGCAGCTCCCCGTTGCTCCCATGAGACGGTACTCTGAATGGATACAATAAAGGCTGTACTCGTTAAGCCCATTCCAATCCCAATGACAAATGAACCCAATGCAGCCCAAAGTGGTCCAGCTTCAGGAGACAAGTTGGCAAATAGCAGGCTCCCGAGGATTAATGCTCCGCCACCTAATAAGGAGGTCGCCCGAAAGCCGATGGAAAGCAATAAGCGGCCAGACAATGTTGATGCAATCGGCCAACCGATGGACATTGCTGTTAATGTAAATCCAGCAACAATAGGCGATTGTTCCATCACAGCTTGAACAAAAGCCGGTAAGAAACTAGAAATCCCAATCAAAATAACGCCTGTTGTGAGCGAAGTTAGATTTGCTATTAGAATGGACCTTTCCTTCCAAATTGAAAAGGGCATCATCGGTTCTTCCACTCGCTTCTCATTCAGAACAAAGAGGATAAATGCAACTACACTCACAAAACCAAGAGAAATACCCAAGGAAGAATCCCAAGCAATATTTACCCCCCCTTCGACTAGAAGAACCATTATAGTACTAATCGCAACAGTTAAAAGCACCGCTCCTGAATAATCAATTTTGTGTTTTTTCTTTTCAACCTTTTCATGCAGGTAAAACCAAATTCCGGCAATCGCAAGGAAGCCCAAGGGAATATTAAGCCAAAACACATAACGCCAGCTGACAAATTCAACAAGTAGACCACCAATGGCTGGACCTGAAACAGCTGATATCCCCCAAACACTTGATAAGTAGCCCTGAATTTTCGCTCTCTCTTCTTTCGTATAGATGTCCCCAATGATGGTTGTCGCAATCGGTGTAACCGCTCCTGCGCCAAAACCTTGAATAAGACGAAAGACAATCAACATTTCCATTGAGGTTGCTAGCCCACAAAGAATAGAGCCAATCAAAAAAATCGAAATGCCAAATATAAGAATTGGTTTTCTACCGAAAAGATCAGCAAGCTTGCCATAGATAAGAACGGTTACAGCGTTCATTAATAAATAAGCTGAAAATACCCAACTATACTTTGAAAAACCACCCAAATCGCCAACAATTTCAGGCATGGCAGTCGATACAATTGTTGCTTCAATCGCCCCCATGAAAGTAGCAAGCATGACGGATGCAAGGACAAGCGTTTTTTTTGTTCTTTTGCCATTATCTTGCGACGATAGAAGTTCTCTGTCTCTTCCCAATCTCTCTCCTCCCCCCAAAGTAAAACGGAAGCCCCCGTATACCCGGGGGCTAACATATCAATCTATTGAGCACTTTCCAACCTTTTGAGTACCGCTCTTCTCGTTAGAATACCTTCAAAATATCCCTTATCATCTTCTACACATAAGAAAGGATGGTCAACAAGATACTTTAAGGACGCTTGTAGCGTTGATTCAATCCTAATTCTTGGTATATCCTTGTTCATAACCTCTTCAACCCGTTTATCTTCTAAAGTTTCAAACTCTATTCGTTCAAGTCCCATTATTGAATCCATAATAATTGGAGTACTGATTAGACCGTGTAGACGGTACTGAGGATCTAAAACGGGGATGGCCGTATAGCCACTCCTTGTCAAAACAAGCAACGCGTGCTCAAGGCTATTCCCCATCTGTACATGGGCAACTCTTTCAGAAGGAATCATAAGATCTTTTATGTACACTTTTAATAATCCTCCGCTTCGCAAACTAAACATGGTTCATCCCTAGAACTCCCTAGTTTATTTCTATATCGTTTTCATTTTAACATAATTTTGCCTATATTGCTTTTGAATCCGCTTCTTTTATTCTATAGCTTGTGTTAACCCGGCGCTTGGTTCTGCTGCCATCAATCTGCTTAAAATCAATATTATATTCCTCTGGCATAGCCATTCCAAAAAAAAGAGGCCTATTAAGCGGCCCCTACGTATCATTGAATTAAGTCAAAGATTTCAATTGTAATCATGTCGATATTATCAAATTGATATTTCTTTGGTTTTTCTTTTTCATTGTACACTTCAAGTTCATAAGTTTCTGTTTTCGGATGATATGTAACCTGACATTTACGTTCACCATTCACCTCAAAAAAGCGTTGTGCTGGTTCGCCATTTGCTGCTTGCTCTTGTAAATTTTTCAACCTTGTAATTATGCCTTGTAGCTGTGACATCAATACCCTCTCCTTTCAGCCAAAACAATCATTTATAACTAGGATTAACTTTAGACATGATTCTATCCACATGAAATAAATTCTGAATATTCCAGTTCTATTCCTTTACATGCCAATATTAACAGAATAAAATAATGACAGGCATTTGTACAAGGAAAAGGTGCGAAAGGAGTGAAATTTGTTGAAAAAACCAATTCAATTGGCAGAAAAAGTCTATCTCATTGATGGATATGATTTAGGAATGGCGGAGAGGACAGGAGCTTATGTTCTCAAGGAACAACAAATAACTCTTGTTGAGACTTCATCTAGTCCATCGGTTCCACATATCCTTCAAGGACTTAAGGAACTAGATATATCACCAGAGGAAATAGAATTCGTCATTGTCACACATATTCACCTTGATCATTCCGGAGGTGCAGGATTGCTTCTAGAACATTGCCCAAACGCAAAGGTCATTGTTCACCCGAAGGGAGCTCGACATCTCTCGAACCCCGCAAAACTGATTGCTAGTGCTAAGGCTGTTTATGGTGAAAAATTTGACACGTTATTTAATCCGATATTACCAATTGCTGAAGACCGTCTCATCATTAAACAAGACCAAGAGACACTCGAAGTTGGGAATGATACCACCTTGACCTTTTATGACACTCCAGGCCATTCTAACCATCATTTTAGTATTTACCATCCAAATGTTAATGGGATTTTTGCGGGGGACACTGTAGGTATCTATTACCCTCAACTAAAGAGGAAAGGAATCGATTTTTATATTCCATCCACCTCACCGAATCAATTTGACCCTGACAAAATGTTAAAATCCCTGAGTATGTATAAGCATTTAAAGGTCCAACGTCTCTTTTTTGGCCACTATGGGATGTCAGAAAATCCCCAAGAGGCTTATAAACAGGTAGAAGCTTGGCTTCCTATTTTCATAAATGAAGCCAAAGAGGCATTCGATGAAGCGAATGATTTTGAATCTCGAACCAAATCGGTTACAAAACGTCTTTTTAAAAAGCTAAAAGAGGATTTACAAAACAAAGGACTTAAGGATGATGATCCTATTTTTGATGTTCTAAGCTTAGATTTAGAGGTCAGTGGGATGGGCTTGATTGACTATCTGAACAAGCAAAAATCATAAAACGGAGGTACCCAACTTATGTCAGAGCTTATCATATATACACAAAATGATTGCCCTCCATGTAAGATTGTTAAAATGTTTCTTAATGAACATAACGTTGATTTCCAAGAAAAAAACATCAGCACAGATGAAAAGGCTAGACAAGAGCTAACGAAAACCTATGGTGCCTATTCCACTCCTACTGTCGTGATTGGAAAAGAAGTAATTATTGGTTTTAATCTCGAAAAACTAAGCAGAACGTTGAATATAGAAT
This sequence comes from Mesobacillus persicus, assembly GCF_900109925.1. GTDB lineage: Bacteria > Bacillota > Bacilli > Bacillales > Cytobacillaceae > Mesobacillus_B > Mesobacillus_B persicus. Next base: position 94,907 of record NZ_FOBW01000011.1, read on the forward strand.
AGCGAATTTAAACAACAAGAAGGCCCATTTTGGTAGGCCTTCTTGTGTCTATATTTCCTTTTATGTAAACTGCTTACCGCTCATGGTGTTTTTTCCAATGCCCTGGTAGCATAACAACAATGTTCTCTAACAAAGCTTATCATTAACATGCATTTTATAAGGAATCCGCAAAATTGGCTTTTTCTAACACTTCCCTTGGAAGGTTATCATTTTGGATTGCTTGAATCTTCCATCCTGTATTTTCACTTTTTAATTCTAGAGCTACGTAATGATCATCATAGGTGACTGGACCTTCCGTTGATGCAGGAAAAAACTCTACAACAAAGACAGAGTCATTTAACTGAACGACCTTGGTTTGATTAGAATAAGTATAAAAAGGAATATAGTAGCGAGCAAAGTCAGATCCAAGGGTGAAAAACTTCCCATTTTCTTCAACTACATTTTCTTTTATGAACATGTCAATGTAGTCGTCACTAAAATATGGAAATAATACTTCCTTTACTCCCTCCAGACTCCGCTCCACTTCGCTTAACGAAACCTGAGCTGAAAAGGCGTCCTCTAAGAAAGCAAAGATTTCCTCTTGATTTAACAGTGTCGTCTCCCTATCTTTATCTCTTTCTGAGTTTGCTTGAAGCGGCAATACGATGATAAAAACCACGATGCAAAGGATGAGAAGATTTATTCGCCTGTCCATGACCGTCCCCCATTCAGAAGCTGATTAACTCTAATTTTAACAACTGGACAGTATGTCTAGAACAAAAATCGTTCGCAAAATACCCCTATGTTTTGACAGCAACTGACCTTTTTTATCGAACAATCAAAAACAATACGATATGATACGCAAAGAAAAACCCCTTTTAAAAAGGGGACTAACCTCGAGGACTAAAATAGACCTTCCCTATCAAATAAATATGAGGATGATAGGTCAATAAACAAAAAATGCTGTGAGTTAATCGGCAAACAGAATGTTCGGATGGCTACTCCTGTTTCGATATCATTATATCTATCTGATAAAATCCCTTTTTTCTCGTTTCTCATCTTAATAATATTCTCGAGAAAATAAGGTCTCCAGCTCCAATTCTTCCCTTCATATTCAGGTTGAATAAGCCAACTATCATCCAATTTAAAAAGGTTAGGAGATTTTTGAAAGCCATCCTCATCGCAAATATACATTCTAAAGGCAATCTCATCTAGCTCTCTTGAAAGAACTTCCAATAGTTGTGTATAGTGTAAAACTTTTCGATTTCGGTTCAGCATATCCTGTACCCGGGAATCAAATTCTTCACGTAATGAAAACAAATTTTCGAGTTTTTTCTTTTCAGATAATATAAATTCATGGCATTCTTGTTTTAGTCGTTCTTTCATTATCCCACGGTCTAGAAAGTCAACTTGGGGCTTACTCAGATAAAAGCCCTGATAAAACCTCCCCCCGTTCTTCCATGCAAATTGTAGCTGAAAAGCTGTTTCAATATTTTCGAATAGAAGGGCAGCTCCGATTTTACGCGCAAGCATGGAGAGCGAGAATAAAATATTTTGATAGGTAGGCCCTGCCGCTGTCGATCTTAATACCTGGAGGTCAACCTTCAGGATATCAGGCTCTAACTGACTGATTCGGTCCAAATGGCTACTATCATTGCCCATCTTATCAATAGCTATTTTCATCCCAAAAGTCCGATAATACCTTAATAAATGATCCAAATCCTTTGATTTCCCATCAGAGTTTCGTTCAGATACTTCAAGAACAATTCGATTGGGGTTCAACCCTTGTCTACTAAACTTGGTGATAAGTTGTAGGAGCTTCTCCTCCTCATCATGAATCAAAAGTTCTGCATCACGGTTAATAAAAAATAGAATGTCCTTTTCTAAATGCTTTGCCTTGTTAAATGCTTTTTCTAATATAATCAAATCAACTTCTAAACGATATTCTTCTGGTATTTCTTTATCTTGAAAAAAAGGACCTAAACTTATTGTCTCCTCTTTTGTTTGAAATCTTCCTAGTATTTCATAAGCAATGATTCGGTGCTCATCAGCACTAAATATAGGCTGAAAGAACGGAATTACATGATCCAAATCGCTAAGAATGTCTAATGCATCCATAGAACCCTCTCCCTGATTGTTCTCTTAACATGAGAAAACTGAAACGATGCTACGTCTCTATTAAATCATTTTACCATTTTTTCCATCCCCTAACCAAGTACCTTACTCGGAAAACGACTTAAGAATTGCTTCTATTTTCAAGAAATATCTGATATATTATAAGGACATTTTAAATAGGTTGGGAAACTTATATGCCTAAAAATTTGACAAGACGGTCTTTTTTCAAACAACTCTTTGGAGGATTATTTGCGTTAGGTGGGTTTAGTACAGTTGGCTATTACTATGCCCATGAGATAGAACCACATCGGCTAGAGATTACAAATCATTCTCTCATTAGCCCCTCTCTTCCTCGAGTATTTAACGGCTTAAAAATTGTTCAATTCAGTGACACTCACATAGGATTTCAATACACCCTTGAACAATTCCAAAATTTAATGGTAACAATCAATGAGTTAGAGCCAGATATTATAGTTTTCACAGGTGATTTAATGGATAACCCTACTGAGTTTAAGGAGACAACCAAAATTGTCCAATCACTGAAGACTTTAAATTCAAAGCTTGGCAAATTCGCCGTATACGGAAATCACGACCACGGAGGATACGGTTCGGATATTTATCGAAAGATCATACAGGATTCGGGTTTTACTCTGCTTGTTAATGATTCAAACTCTATTCAGCTAATCGATGGAAGTTCCATTCACATTGCAGGTGTCGACGATTCCATGCTCGGCCAACCTGATATCGGAAAAGCACTAATGGGTATACAAGGTGAAAATTCCTATACCATCCTACTTTCTCATGCACCTGATTTAGCCGACATTGCCGCATCATATAATATCCAATTACAGTTAAGCGGACATAGTCACGGAGGTCAAATTCAGATACCTGTCTATGGTCCTCTCGTCATGCCCCCTTACGCTGAAAAATATCCAGAAGGATTTTACCATCTTGGCGAAAATAATCGATTGACTCTTTACGTCAATCGCGGTCTAGGGACGACAAGACTACCATTTCGATTTTTATCACAGCCAGAATTGACTTTGTTTACACTTTACCAAAAAGGGTAAATGGGTAACGTGAGGCTATAGGCCTTATAACATTATATAAACCCTTATTCTAAATGTTCTTAAAACAAAAGTAAGGAAATCAGCTGCTTTCTGTTTTTTTCTACTATCATTAGGGGTATAATATTCTTATCATGAAAGAGAAAGGAGCTCTAAAATTGAACAGCGAAGGCCATAGGTATACCCCGATAAAACCGAGTATAGAAAACCTCTCCCAAGCAATCTACATTGTGAACCGTCATGCCAAGACTGCCCCTAACCCTAAGTTTTTATATCATCTTAAGCATGAAGCATTAATGAAACTATTAAAAGAAGGCAAGGCGAATAAAGTAGGTCTACATTTCTCACAAAATCCTAGGTTGAGTCAGCAACAGTCTGATGTACTTGTTTCTTGCGGTAAGTATTCTTTTCATATCCCACCGACAAAAACAGACTTTGAAGCCCTCCCACACCTAGGAAAGTTGGACAATTCTGTCCGGAACCCTAAATCTACCCTTTCTCTGACGCAAGCGAAAAAGCTTTTACTTACCTACACAGGTCTTAAAGAAGACTCCAAACAACCGCTAGCTAAGAAAAAGCAATATCAAAAACCTGTTTTTAAAAAGTTAGGAGAAAGTTACTTTTAATATATTGAAAACAAAAAAACACTCATTACAATAGCCGGGCGATTCTTTCACCCGGCTTTTTCATTTTTACCATTCAATGTCTTCATGGTAAAATAAGATAACTTATTGAAGGAGATACAACCGTGGAACATTTAATCAATCACAGAGTGAAGAATATAGAAATTTCGGGTATTCGCAAATTTTTCAATCTCGTTGCAGACGTCGAAGGAATGATTTCTTTAACGATTGGTCAGCCAGATTTCCCTACTCCTAATCATGTAAAGGAAGCCGGGAAGCAGGCAATTGACCACAACCAAACGACCTATACTCATAACGCAGGGTTAATAGAGTTAAGAGAAGCTGCTGCAAACTTTTACAGGGAAAAGTATGGGTTAAATTATTCTCCGCAATCAGAAGTGATTATTACTACTGGTGCTAGTCAGGCAATTGATATTGTTTTCAGGACCATCCTTGAAGAGGACACTGAAGTCATCCTTCCTGGGCCAGTATATCCTGGCTATGAACCAATTATCAAACTATGTGGTGCAAAGCCTGTCTATGTCGATATTAGAGAAAATGATTTCCGATTTACTGCAACGATGATTGCCGAGCAGATTACAGAGAAAACCAGATGTATCGTGCTCCCTTACCCATCGAACCCAACAGGAGTTAGCCTAACAGAACAAGAGTTGTCAGACATCGCTAAATTGGTAGAAGGAAAAGATATCTTTATTTTAGCGGATGAAATATATAGTGAACTTGCTTACGACAAGCCGCATGTTTCAGTAGCAAGTTTCCTTCGTGACCAGACAATCGTAATCAATGGCTTATCAAAGTCCCATTCAATGACAGGGTGGAGAGTTGGTATGGTGTTTGCTCCGGAGTACCTCTCAAAGCATATGCTAAAGGTACACCAGTATAATGTGACCTGCGCGTCCTCTGTTTCTCAAGTAGCAGCAATCGCCGCCCTAACTGCCGGAATAAATGATGCAGTAGAAATGAAAACTGAGTATGTAAAAAGAAGGGATTATGTCTATTCACGTCTAACGAAGATGGGACTTGATGTGGTAAAACCAGATGGAGCATTTTACTTCTTTGTCAAAATCCCTGATGAAGATACATCCTCATTTGATTTTGCCCTCGATCTTGTTAACAAGGTAAAATTGGCTGTCGTGCCTGGTAGCGCGTTCTCAAACCTCGGAGAAGGGTATTTCCGACTTTCTTATGCCTATTCAATGGATATGCTTACAGAAGGGTTAAATCGTTTAGAAGCCTATTTAAACTTAAGATGAGGGATGCACTTTATTGTTTCTTTTTTGTTGCTATATATGGGGTTTAATAAAATAAACGGTAAATCGGCCCTGAATTTGGAAACCTTTTAACATGGTGACATTCAATTCAATATGAAAATTCGCATGCTAATGGTTATATCAATTGGTGTGCTACAAATGATATTTAACTCACAGGCTGGGTGTTGGATGTCTGAGGCAGATAAATGAAGCAGACATTCTTTTTTATTCTTCTTTGAGTAACCTCTGATTGTTTAAATAAGGGGAATTTTTCCCGTTAGCCTGCAGAATAGGGCCCTTTTCAAAGGAAATAAGGGGAGTTTTTCCCGTTATGGCAAAGCAAAATGGTCCATTTTCATGTTTTCGGAGTAAATAGGGGGAATCTTTCCCTCTATCCACTCTTTTTTTCGTACTATTTCCTCAATAAGAGGAATTTCTCCCTTTATTTTAGTAGCTTTTTTCCTGATGATTCTTGAAGACTTTGAAATCACTTAATCGGTGTTTATCACGGTATAAAAAATGCTTGGAGCATGTAATTCGTCTCCAAGCATTTTTCTTTGCTGATTTACTTGCCAAACTGTTTAATTCTAGTACGAATTACAATAGTAAGCAATGTTAATTGGTATTTTGTATTTCAGAACAGAACCCTTTAGTTATATGCGGAAACGATTTTTTTAGCTTATTGATTCCAATACTTATAAAGTGCCTGAGTACCGCGATCGCTTAACCCTTCATCCGCTAATTGCTTATATAAAGATTTCGCTAGCGATAAACCAGGTAGTTCTAAGCCCATTCTTTCTGCTTCTTCGAGAGCAATGCTCATATCTTTTATAAAATGTTTAATCATAAAACCAGGTTCAAAGTCACCATTAATGACTCTTGGGGCTAGATTTGATAGTGACCAGCTCCCTGCTGCACCCGTCGTAATCGTCTCCAACACCTTTTCTGGGTCTAAACCAGCCTTCTCAGCATAAACAACAGCTTCAGTCACACCAATCATATTTGAAGCTATTGCGATTTGATTGCACATTTTTGTATGCTGTCCTGCTCCAGCCTTTCCCTGCAGAATAATATTCGTTCCCATTATTTTTAAAATTGGTTCTATTTGATTAAAGATTTCCTCGTCTCCACCAACCATGATGGCTAATCTTGCTTCCTTCGCACCGATGTCACCACCAGAAACAGGCGCATCAAAAGCGAACATCCCTTTCTTACGAGCTTCCTGATGAATTCTTTCTGCAAGACTTGGTGTCGACGTCGTCATATCAATTAAATATGTATTTTCTCGACCGTTCGTTACAAGGCCCTCTTCCCCAAGATAAACTTCTTCTACATCTGATGGGTAGCCAACAATGGTAATAATTACGTTCGCTTTCTCTGCAATCTCCTTTGTAGTTGCAGCCCATACAGCTCCCTTGTCCAGCAATTCTTTTGCTTTTTCCTTTGTTCTTGTATAGACGTATACTGGATAGCCAGCATTAAGTAAATGGCCTGCCATACTTTTCCCCATAACTCCTGTACCAATAAAACCAATACTCGTATTTTCTGTCGTTAGCACAAAAAAACCTCCCCAAGAATTTTTCTATTAAATAGATTTTACCATTCCCCCGTCAACGAGAAAGGAGCTTCCTGTCATATACGAATTAGCTTCAGAAGCTAAAAATACAACTACTTTGGCGAATTCCTCTGGTTGTCCATACCTTGTTAGCGGGATTGCCTTTTTTGAATTCGACTCTACCTCTTCTCTAGATAGACCAAGCTTGTCGGCATTAAATTGATCTAGATGTTTAACCCTGTCTGTAGCAATTTTCCCTGGGGCAACCGTATTAATTAGGATATTAAAGCGTGCAAATTCTTGTGATAAGGTTTTCGTAAGCCCTACAATTCCTGTCCTAAAGGTATTTGATAAAATCAACCCGGGAATTGGTTCTTTGATTGAAGAAGAGGCGATATTAATGATTTTTCCACCGTGTTCCTTTAAATAAGGAAGAGCCTCGCGTATCAATCGAATATAAGATAATAAATTTAGTTCAAACGAATGTTGCCAATCCTCATCAGATATTTCTTCAAATGAACCTGCTGGAGGACCACCTGCATTATTGACTAAGATATCAATTGTTCCAAACTTCTGGACAGCTAGATCCATTAAGCTTTTAATATCATCTGGTTTTGTGATATCCGTCTGGTGATATTCAACTGAACCATATTCACGTAATTCATTGGCAACCTTTTGAAGTTTCGCCTCATCCCTGCCTGAAATAACGACCTTAGCGCCTTCCTTTAACAGTTCTTCTGCAACTGCACGGCCTAATCCCTGACTTGATGCAACCACTACTGCCGTCTTCCCTCTTAAATGTAAGTCCATTTACCATACCTCCTATTCCCTTTTATTGTTATTATAGAAGGTTTAGAGCTGGAATTCATTTGTTTTAAAGAATTTCTTATTAATGTCCACCATCCAAAGGATCTCAAAAACCAAAAAAAGACCGGCTGTCATATGACAACCGGCCAAGTCTGGGGGAAAATGAGAATGATTAGCTTAACTTTAGTTTTACCAAAGTGCTTACTTATTTATACCCGCAAACATAAAATTAAAACAAAATAATTATTACAATTATATTACAAAGAAATAGCAGCGTTTACAGCTTCGACAACTTCCTCTGTTGTCCCCATTTCAATAACCTTTGAGGCCAATGTTTCCATATCTGATTTAGATAGATCTTTAATTATGGATCTAGCTTTCAGAATAGAAGTTGCACTCATCGAAAACTCATCCAATCCCAACCCAATAAGAATTGGAATCGCCGTCTCATCTCCAGCCATTTCTCCACACATACCTGCCCATTTTCCTTCCTTATGAGCCGCATCAATCACCATTTTAACCAGGCGAAGAATTGATGGGTTATAAGGCTGGTACAGATATGAAACTTGTTGGTTCATTCGGTCAGCAGCCATTGTATATTGAATAAGGTCATTGGTTCCAATACTAAAGAAATCTACCTCTTTAGCAAATTGGTCGGCAATAACGGCTGTCGATGGAATCTCAACCATAATACCTAACTCAATTTTTTCAGCGAGCTGAACTCCTTCTGTCTGAAGCTTTTGCTTCTCTTCCTCAAGAATTGCCTTCGCTTGCCTGAATTCATCCAAAGTGGCAATCATAGGGAACATGATTTTTAAATTCCCATATACACTTGCTCGGAGAAGCGCACGTAGCTGGGTGCGGAAAATCTCCTGTTCCTCCAGACAAAGACGGATTGCTCTATAACCTAGAAATGGATTCATTTCTTTAGGCAGGTTTAAATAAGGAAGTTCCTTATCTCCACCGATATCAAGAGTTCTAACAACGACCGGCTTTCCGCCCATACCTTCTAGAACCGCTTTATAGGCAGTGAATTGTTCTTCTTCAGTTGGAAGTTGATCACGGTCCATATAAAGGAATTCTGTTCGATATAACCCAACTGCTTCGCCACCGTTTTCTACTACACCTTTGAGATCCTTAGGAGTCCCAATATTTGCAGCTAGTTCAACATGATGTCCATCGGCGGTCACTGTTTTTTCATTCACAAGTTTGGCCCATTCTTCTTTTTGTTTTGCATAGGCCTCTTGTTGTTGCTTATATTCCTCTAGCATCTCAGGAGTTGGGTTAATATGAACTTCCCCTTTTATTCCATCAACAACAACAAGATCTCCATTAGTAATTTCTTTTGTAGCTGTCTTCGTTCCTACTACAGCAGGAATCTCCATTGAACGAGCCATAATCGCTGAATGAGAGGTTCTACCACCAATATCAGTTGTAAACCCTTTTACAAACTCACGATTAAGCTGAGCCGTATCAGAAGGGGTCAAATCTTCCGCAACAATAATGACTTCTTCTGTAACCATACTTGGGTTTGGAATCTGAATCCCAAGCAAATGGGCCAATACACGTTTAGTCACATCGCGGATATCCGCTGCACGTTCTTTCATGTATTCATTATCCATGGACTCAAACATAGAAACAAACATGTCCGCTGTTTCCTTCAGGGCATGCTCTGCGTTTACTTTTTCGGTTTTTATTTTATCTTCAATAGGCGAAATGAGTTCAGGATCACTTAATACTAGTAAATGAGCTTCGAAAATGGCTGCTTTATCAGCACCTAATTCTTTATCAGCTCGAATCCGAATCTGATCTAGTTCACCTTTTGCTGTATAGAGGGCAGCTTGAAATCGTGCAATTTCATCCTCAGCTGAATCAACCTTTTTTTGCTCAAACGAAAAGTCCGGTTCAACCAGGCGATATGCCTTCGCTATAGCAATACCATTCGAAGCAGCTATACCATGCAGAAAACTCATTATTCAGCTAGCCCTTCTCTTTTAAGAGTCTCTTCAATAGTGTTTAAAGCATCCGCTTCATCGCTACCTTCAGCAATGATTGTAATGTCAGCGCCTTGTCCAATTCCAAGGGACATAACACCCATGATTGACTTTAAATTGACCTTTTTTTCTTTGTATTGTAGGTGAACTTCAGAATCGAATTTACTTGCAGCTTGTACCAATAAGGTTGCTGGGCGTGCATGAATCCCTGTTTCTGCAATGACTTTAAAGCTTTTTTCCATACGAAATCAAACTCCTTTAAAATAAATATATATAGGTGAAATACATGATGCGTATAACCCCAAAGTCAACCTCAGGCTATCTTCTAGTAGTTTACCCAATTAGACGATTGATTCACACCAAATATTTTTCCAATCGTTTCCTAAATGAAATATGTAGGCATCAATCATTTCTGTCAAACGATCAATTATCACCATCAACAGAATAGCACGGTTAATGACAGTAAACAACAAAAAAAGCTTGATTTATAGACGTTTATTCGACATTTCACAATGAAGCGTTTTCATTATAAAACATTCAATATCTTTCAAAAATAATCATTAATTGCAAATCCATTTAACTTCTTGCTTCCTTCAAATATTCGTAAATGACTTCGCCTCCACGCTGAGCAATTCCGCGGAAATATTTAAAATCTGGTCTTTCCATTAATACTTGCCGAAACAACAAAAATTCTTCTTTTGATACATGGAACTCCGAGAGCTCGCCGTCCTTAAGTTGGTTCAGAACTTGATTTATCTCTTCCTTATTCATTTTGGATTCACTCCCGAATCTAAGATTAAATCTCATCATACATACAAGTGTTCCTATTGTCCATAAAATATTCATAATTATAAAAGCGTTTTCAAAAAAGGATTGAATATTTGGCAATTATTAGATATGGTAATAATAATTATTTTAACCGCAATACAAAAAAAGGAAAAAAAGCAGTATTTTCGTTCCGACATAGACAAGTAAAGGGGAGCTGCTTTAATTGCGGAAAACCGAGAGATAGGGGAGAGTTCTTTGAAAAAAGCACAAGTGGGAAATGTTGTTGAATTCAGGGAAGGCCTACAGGGAATTGTAGAGAAAGTAAATGAAAACTCTGTAATTGTTGATTTGACCTATATGGATAATTACCGAGATCTTGAATTAGACCAAAGAACAGTCATTAACCATAAAAATTATACAATCGTAAGAGAAACCACCTTTCAATAAATGTTCCGGACAAGAAGCTCAAAACGAGCTTCTTGCTTTTTAAGCCCTTACCAACGGTAGATAAAATAGCTTTACCCCGCCCCTTCCCAATTTCGTTATATTAAGAGGTCTACCCGAATTTTCTCCTTATTAAAAGAAACCTCCTTTTCTTTTAACAAAACGAAACATTTTTTGATACAATAATGTTTGTTTGTAGAAAGGAGCTTACTTCATGAAAAAAGTGATTTCCGACCGTCGTCTCGTTTTCGGTTATATACTTGTCCACCTTTTACTATATTTTAGCTTCAACCAAGAAAAGGTGTTTTGGTATATCTTCACAGCCTCAATGCTTATCCTGATTAGTTATACAATTTTAAATGAGACCAAGGTCGATGGACCGAATAAAAACTATTTTGTTATTGGTATTCTTTCTGGTATCGCTTTGTACGGTGTCTTTTGGTTAGGAGACGCTCTCATTACTCTTCTCAACCTGCCCCTAAGCGGTCAAATATCAAAATTATATAATTTATTTTCTCCTGAAAATGCATGGCATTATCTGGTTTTAATTTTAATTATCGCACCGGGAGAAGAAATTTTCTGGCGGGGTTTTATTCAAAAAAGAATCTTGAGAAGTACTGATGCAAGGACAAGCATCCTTCTATCAACTTTGCTATATGCCTCCGTTCAAATACATTCAGGTGAGTTCATTCTTATATTAGCTGCATTGACTGGCGGGGTTGTCTGGGGTGCCCTTTACGCTTGGAAGAGGAATATACGTCTCGTTGTCTTATCACATATTGTATTCGATTTATTGTTATTTGTTTTTCTCCCTTTAAGATGATACAAAAAGAGCTCGGCTTAAGCCGAGCTTTTTTACGTGTTGCTATTTAGGCTTTGCCTCTTTATTGGGCTTAAAGGGCTTCATCCATAACAGTACAATAAAAATTAGACTGATATTACCAAATAAAGGATAAAGGTAAGCGAGCAAAGTGCTGTACTCGAATTGACTAACTAAGTAACAAAAGATAAATATTCCTATTACAATGACAAGACTAGGCAGAGGGAGATATTTTTTTATTTGCCTTTCTAAACCAAAAATATTTCCAATCACCGATGTGAAGATTTCCCCATAAATAATTAGGATAAATATCCAATATAGACCTGAAGCAAGGTTTTTCATAATGGTTGCCATCGGAATTTCATAGGTCTCTAAGCCTGGAAGCATGATTAATGTGAAGTGCCCCATTAGGAGAATTAAAGTTAGCGCAATACCACCAAGAATTCCTCCCCACTTTACTGTTTTGTCATCCTTTACTTCCCCAGCAACTGGCACAAGGACGGCCTGTGCTAGCGATAGATTAAACGCTGTATATGTAAAGGGAGCTACAACAGATTTCCATCCATCTTCCGAAGCAGGGACAAATAAAGCTTGTTCAAGAAATCCAGGAAGTTTTATCGTTAAAAACAGCAAGATAAAACTAAAGATAATCATCATTGGGACGACAAAAGAGTTTACCGCAAATAACCCCTTAATGCCTAGAACCATGACTAAAATGGATAGTACAATTGTAAACATAATCCCTAGATTCTTTGGGACTCCAAGCTGCTCTTGAAATACAGCGCCTGCACCTGAAAGCATGACAGCACAAACGCCAAGTAGCATAAAAAGCATAACGATATTTATGACTCTCCCAATTGCCTTTCCAAATAAGTACTCGTTAAATTGTTCGTATGAAGTTGCACCAATATATGCAGAAATTCTCATTAATTTCGAACCCATAAATATAAGTAGATATCCACTCATTAAGATCCCGATTAAACCAATGAAGCCGAAGCGAGAAAAGAATTCAACAATCTCTCTTCCTGTTGCAAAACCGGCTCCAACCACCGTCCCTACATATACGGCTGCAATCTGAAACGCGGCTCCCCAGTTTGTCCTCACGCAACTCCCTCCTTGTTTCCAATATATGAAGCTAGAGACAAACCATGACAAGCTTTTTAAATTAGGCTCGGTGTTAAAGCTTATTGCGAGTAAACTCAACAGCAATATGTAACAGAACGATAATGAGGTAGAATAGGAAAAATTTCTCTTAAGCAAAAGTCTTGAAAGTCAAAAAAGGTCAGATTATAATAAAAACAAAATTAGTCAAATATAGTCAAAGTCAAATTAACCTAATATCCCTAAGGAGGAATGTTAAATGCTTTGTCAACAATGTCAGGTAAATCAAGCGACAATCCAATTAAAAATCAACCTAAATGGTAGTCACAAGCATTTCATGCTCTGCGAGGACTGCTATAAAAAAGAACGTCAAAAACTTGGAACCCATTCGGGTCCAATTATGTCTAATTTCTCTAGTTTCCACAGCCATAACCTATCTGATTTATTTAAGTCACTCTCTGAACAATCTGATAAGCAAATGAACGCTTCCGCATCCCAACAAACAAGACCAGGCCAAGGCGGCAATGGCTTTATCGACCAATTTGGGCGCAACCTTACTCAAGCGGCTAAAACTGGTTTGATTGATCCAGTAATTGGGCGCGATGAAGAAATTCACCGTGTGATTGAAATCTTAAACCGCAGGAATAAAAACAATCCAGTTTTAATTGGTGAACCAGGTGTTGGAAAAACAGCGATTGCAGAAGGGCTTGCCTTAAAAATTTCTGAAGGCCAAGTTTCGAACAAGTTAAAAAACAAGGAGGTCTATCTTCTTGACGTTGCCTCCCTCGTGGCTAACACGGGAATCCGAGGTCAGTTTGAAGAGCGAATCAAGCAATTAATTTCGGAATTGCAGCAGCGTAAGAATGTTATTTTGTTCATAGATGAAATTCACTTACTAGTCGGTGCAGGGTCTGCTGAAGGTTCAATGGATGCAGGGAATATCCTAAAACCTGCATTGGCACGTGGTGAGCTTCAATTAGTAGGTGCAACTACATTAAAGGAGTATCGCCAAATTGAAAAAGACCCTGCATTAGAAAGACGGCTTCAACCGGTGCATGTTCATGAACCCTCTCTAGATAAAACCGTCGAAATCTTAAAGGGGATACAATCTAAGTATGAAAATTATCATGAAGTGACTTTTACCGAAGAAGCAATCAATGCTTGCGTCCAGCTTTCCCATCGTTATATCCAAGATCGATTCTTACCAGACAAGGCCATTGATTTGATGGATGAAGCTGGTTCTAAGTTAAACCTAGAAACTGGCTATACGGGAAAAGAGAACATCGAGAGCAGACTAGCAGCTATCTCTAAAGAAAAAGAAGCTGCATTGGCAAAGGAAGATTATGAATTGGCGGCACAGCTACGTGATGAGGAGGATACACTAGAAAGGTCTTTAAATTCTGAGTCTGAAGCAAATCGTCCATCTGTGACGGTTGATCAAATTCAAGCGCTTATTGAGAAGAAAACAGGTATTCCTGTAGGAAAACTGAGCTCAGATGAACAAGGTAAAATGAAACACCTTACAGAGAACCTTGCAAAAAAAGTGATTGGCCAGGAGGAAGCTGTTAAAAAGGTTTCAAAAGCGATTCGACGTAGTCGTGCTGGCTTAAAGTCCAAACATCGTCCAATTGGTTCCTTCTTATTTGTGGGCCCAACAGGTGTGGGTAAAACAGAGTTAACTAGAACGCTAGCAGAAGAACTTTTTGGTTCTAAGAATGCTATGATACGACTCGATATGAGTGAGTATATGGAGAAACATAGTGTGTCAAAAATTATCGGTTCCCCTCCAGGTTATGTTGGCCATGATGAAGCTGGACAATTAACGGAAAAAGTACGTCGCAATCCTTACAGCATTATTTTGCTAGATGAAATTGAAAAGGCACACCCTGATGTTCAGCACATGTTCCTGCAAATCCTTGAAGACGGTCGGTTGACTGATAGCCAGGGTCGAACTGTAAGCTTTAAAGACTCAGTGATTATAATGACTAGTAATGCTGGCGTCGGTCATAAGACGATTAAAGTTGGGTTCGGCCAAAGCGATGCTGTCAACGAAGCAAGTATTCTTGAATCACTTGGCAACTTCTTTAAACCTGAATTCCTTAACCGTTTTGATAGTATCATTGAATTCAAGCCACTTGAGAAAGAGGATTTACTTCAAATCGTCAATATCATGCTTGTTGAACTCTCAGATTTACTTGCGGAACAAGAGATCCGTCTTGAGGTATCCGATGATGTAAAAGAGAAGCTCACTGAACTCGGTTACCACCCTGCGTTTGGTGCTCGTCCACTTCGTCGGGTCATTCAGGAGCAAATAGAAGATAAACTTGCCGATTATATTCTTGAGGAACCTGAAGCACTAGAGTTACTCGCGGTTTTGAAAAATGACGAAATTGTTATTACGAAAAAATGATATTTTTCTAATAATTGAGTAACCATATGAAGGTTTAAATAACCGGAGTTTTTCCGGTTAGCTGCATGATAGAGCTCGATTCGGGGGATATAATCGGAGTTTTTCCGGTTAAGCAAAGGAAAATGGTCTATTTTCATGCTTTTCAACTAAATAGGCGGAATTTCTCCGTCTATTTAGGCTTTTATTCGTGCTATTTCCTCATTAAGAGGAATTTCTCCGCTTATTTTACTAGCTTATTTCCTGGCGATTCTTAAAGATTTGAAAAATCGCTGAACCGGTGCTTATATTATAATAAAAAATGCTTGGAGCATATGTCTCCAAGCATTTTTCTTTTCTGATTTACTTGCGAAATTGCATTTTAATTATAGTGCGAATTACTATACGAAGCTATGTTCTTTCGTATTTTGTGCTTCAAAACAGAACCCGTTAGTCATAGTCTCGGCGTTCTTATTCCTACAATTTTTTGTCATCAACTGAATTTAACCAAGCTTCAATCTCACCAACCACTGATTGGACACACCCATCTTCAAATGGAGAAATTAGGTTTGCCTCTTTAACCAATTCAGTGAACGGCTTGCTACCGCCAAGCTTGCACAGCCGAATATAATCCTCCCAAGCATCTTTCCTATCTTCCCTTGACCGTTTCCAGAATTGGAATGCACATATTTGCGCCAATGTATAGTCGATATAGTAGAACGGAGAATTATAGATATGGCCCTGACGTTGCCAGAAACCACCCGCTTCGAGATAACTATTCCCATCATAATCTTTATGTGGCAAATACTTTTTCTCGATTTCACGCCATTGTTGTTTCCGCTCTATAGGAGTAGCTTCTGGATGTTCGTATACCCAATGCTGGAATTCATCCACAGAGACGCCATATGGCAGGAAGAGAAGCGCATCACTTAAATGAGCAAACTTGTACTTATCACTTTCTTCTTTAAAGAATAACTCCATCCATGGCCAAGTAAAAAACTCCATGCTCATCGAGTGGATTTCACATGCTTCGTAGGTAGGCCAATAGTACTCAGGAATATCAAAATGACGACTAGAATAAACCTGGAACGCATGGCCAGCTTCATGAGTGAGGACATCAATATCACCGGAAGTACCATTAAAATTAGAAAATATAAACGGTGATTTATAGTCCTCAATAAAGGTACAATAACCCCCGCCGGCTTTCCCTGTTTTCGCCTCTAAATCCATTAAATGATTGTCCACCATATAAGAGAAAAATTCTCCCGTCTCAGGTGAAAGCTCGTTATACATTTGCCTACCATTCTCAATAATCCACTCTGGGTTTCCCTGCGGAACTGGATTGCCAGTTTGAAAATTGAACGGTTCGTCATAATAAGTTAAACGGTCGACTCCAATTCGTTCCTGCTGTCTTTTCTTAAGTTTTGATGCAATCGGAACAATGTAATCCTCCACTTGCTTTCGAAAGTTTGCAACCATTTCAGCGTCATAATCTGTTCTAAACATACGGTAATAAGCCAGTTCAACAAAATTACTATATCCTAGCTTATGGGCAATTTCTGTTCGCACTTTTACCAATTGATCATATATTGAATCAAATTCGGCTTCATACTCTGCAAAAAAGGCAAATCTAGCTTCCGATGCTCTTTTACGCATATCCCTGTCCTTCGACTCAGTAAATGGCTCCATTTGCGCAAGCGTACGCTCTTCTCCTTCGAAATGGATTTTTGCTGATGCGACAAGCTTTGTATAGTCCGTTGAGAGCTTATTCTCTTTTTGTAATAATGGGACAATGTCTGGTTTAAAGGTTTTCAATTGTGCTTCGGCAAGAGCAAATAGCTGTTTCCCCCATCTATCCTCGAGCTCGTTGCGGTAGGGGGATTTTAGTAAGGCTTCATAGTATTTGGTCACTAAACCTTCTACATTGGGTGCAAGCTCATCCAGGTAGTCTTGTTCTTCTTTATAGAATTCATCGTTCGTATTAATGGAGTGGCGGATGTAACATATATTAAACATCGTATCCACACCATTTCGAAGGCGATTGATTTCCCTCATTGCTTCATTTTGTTCTTCTGCTGAATCTGAGGTTTTAAATCCTTCAAGTGCTTTCTCAAAATCAGCGGTTAGTTGATTAAAATCCGGACGGTTGTATGTATACTCTTCAAATTTCATGCGATATCCCCCAAGTTTGATCTAAAATTAACCCCTTCTAAGAAAAAAACGGCTTAAAAAGCCGCCTTTAATATTTCCCAACAGATAAACCAAGTTTTTTTAGTAAGTCAATCGCCGTTTGTTTTTCTTCGGGTTGAAGGACTTCCATTAGGTTATCAATACGCTGACTGTGCTCAGGGAATATTTCCTCAATTAAGGCCCTTCCCTCGTCAGTAATTTGTGCATAGGTAACTCTCCGGTCTTTTGGGCAACCAATTCTTTTTAAGAATCCTTTTTGTTCTAGTTTATCGACCACGTAAGTAATACTACCGCTCGCTAGGAGTATTTTCCCACCAATTTGCTGTAGTGGCTGGTCTCCCTTATGATAAAGCAATTCCAATACAGCAAATTCAGTCGGATTAAGACCTTTTTGCTGAATGACTTTATTGACTTCTTCGTTTAATGCACGGTAGGCCCGAGACAGTACAATAAATAACTTTAACGATTGATTTACTTGTTCACCTGACATAATTTTTCATCCCTTTAAACCTTTTGATACTTAGATTATAAACGAAAAAACCAGTTTTAACAGCATTTCTCTAAACTAGCTTAAACTAAAGGCTATGTTAATGAACAGAATGAATTACTTATTTTCCCTTCTCCAACTGCTCCAACATTTGATAAGATAACCTATGAACACTAAAATCATGTTTATAAAGTAGGCGATTGTATTGAACCAAAGTGCCGCGGTTATCCAGGGTGCTCCAAAAAGAGAAGAGACCACAACTTATAAGATTTTATTTATTATTGGATTATGTCATTTATTAAATGACTCGATCCAGGCTGTTATTCCAGCTATGTTTCCTGTCCTTGAGAAATCGATGGGACTATCGTTCACACAGCTAGGACTTATAGCGTTTTCCTTGAATATTGTTTCATCAATCATGCAACCTGTGATAGGGATGATGGCAGATAGGAAACCAATGCCATTTGCCCTTCCCATCGGCCTTACCTTTACATTATTTGGGATTCTCGGTCTTGGATTTGCCCCAAGTTTTGAATGGATTATTGTGTCAGTCCTTTTAGTTGGGCTCGGGTCTGCTATTTTCCATCCGGAGGGGTCAAGAGTTGCTTATATGGCGGCCGGTCCACGTAGAGGTCTTGCTCAGTCCATCTATCAGGTTGGAGGGAATACAGGCTCAGCACTTGCACCACTAATTACAGCGCTAATACTCGTACCGTTAGGTCAAAGAGGAGCATCTTTATTTACGATTGCTGCGGCCATTGCTGTCGGACTGCTCAGCTATATTGCTATCTGGTATTCTAGAAGAATCATCTGGACAAAAGGACCTTCTAAAGCAAAGAAAAGTAAAGTACCGGTAAATAATGCCGTCTCCAAAGCAGTAAAGATATCACTACTACTAATCCTTTTCTTAATCTTTGCAAGATCATGGTATACGTCTGGAATTACAAATTATTACGCTTTTTATGCCATTGATCAGTATGCCCTTACGATAAGAGAATCTCAAATGTTTTTATTCGCTTTTCTCGTCGCTGGTGCACTAGGTACTTTTTCCGGTGGGCCACTCGCCGACCGCTTTGGTAAAAAAAATATTATTTTCTTTTCAATGCTTGGTGCCGCGCCAATTTCTGCTGTTACTCCCTTTGTACCAGCTGCGGCAGCCTTCATCTTGCTCGCTATCTCAGGATTTATATTAATGTTGAGCTTTTCGGTAACCGTTGTATATGCCCAAGAACTTATTCCTGGAAAAATCGGAACGATGGCTGGACTGACTGTAGGATTTGCATTCGGCATGGGGGCTTTAGGCTCAATTGGTCTCGGATACCTTGCAGATGTGATTGGATTGCCCCTGACGATTATACTTACCGGCTTCCTGCCTTTCCTTGGGGTGTTAGCGCTGTTTCTGCCTTCTGATAAAAAACTAGCATCCTGGTACAACTAATTTTTTCGGATAGCAAAAAGGAGAGATGACAGCATCTCTCCTTTTTTTATATAAGTTATATTTTATTAATTCTTTCAAGTAACTCCTGCTTTTCTTCTTCTTTTAACATTCTTTCCGCCATCGGGAACAGGACATTTTCTTCTTTAGAAAAGTGGTCTACTAATGTATAATTGGCTTCTTTAACAAGGGCTGCATCTTGTTTCATCTTCTCATCCGTGTAGGAGTCGAATCCATTTTTAGTATTCTCTAAAAATGTTCCGATTAGGGATTTCGCGCGATCGTGTTCATACTCCATCACAGCAATTGGGCCAGACTCTCTTCCAATATAAGCAGCCATCATTTCAAAGAGTACACCTTCTTCTCGCTCTGAGTGAGGTTCAAGCTCAGCGAAAAATTCAATCACTGCTGGGCGTAGCTTCTCAAAGTGTTCCTTCGCATTGTCACCATTTTCTACTTTCAAACAAATTTTTAGTAATTCGTCTAATCTATCTAATAATGGCGGATGTTCATTTTTTAATTGTTGGAGTGCTTCACTTAATTGTACTGGTGTATTTCCTAACATTGAACTCATGCAACCTTCCATTTCCACATTCTCCTTTACCCTTTAGAATAAGTAAAGTATAGAATTTTAGCCGCCAATAGGTAGTGAGCTTCATCACATAACGACACTGATCGAACACAATTCACAAAAGTTTTATAAAATCACCAAAAAGCACCAATGCTAGTTTGCATTGGTGCCTTCTTTCAAGCTAGACGGAAGACAATTCCGTGGCCGCCTTTTGGATATTCCCATTTGATATTTTGCTCTGGACAGGCAATTCTACAACTACCGCACTCATGACAGCCCTCATAACCCACCTGCATCCTGGTACCTTCCCATTTATAAACCTCACCCGGACAAAAAACAGTACATAGCTTATCATCACACTTTGTGTTACAAACATCATGATTAATAATGGTCAGATGCGATTTGGTATCGCACTTAAAACGAACGAGATACTGTTTTTCTTCAATCGTTTTCGTAGACATTATTTCACCGCCTTCCAAGCTCGATAAAGATCTTGCAGCACCTTGATTCTACCCTTTTCTTTCGTAATACTTTGCATAATTTGCTTTTGCTTTTCCCGCTTTGGTGTGCCATCGACGGTGAAAAACTTGCTGGCGGCTTGATTCATCATCGGTACATAATCATTAAAGTATTGTGGATGTTTTTCGAATGTATGCGCTGCGTCCTTATATTTCTCTAAATCTTTTATAATGAAACTATCATAAAGTGCTTCCCGATAACGATTTAAGCTAGATTCACTATAGTCTCCATCATTCTTTGCCTGAATAATTGCTTCTGCTGCCATTTTTCCAGATGACATTGCCATATTCGACCCTTCTCTGTGAATAGCATTAACAAGTTGTGCAGCATCTCCTACTACCACAACCCCATTACCAGCTACTTTTGGAACGGAACGATAGCCTCCTTCTGGAATTAAATGAGCGAGATATTCAGCTGATTCCCCGCCTTCAAGATACGGCTTGACCATAGGGTGAGTTTTCAAATGATCAAGCAAGTCGTATGGTCTAAGCTTTGCTTTTGTCATACTTGACAATGTGGTGCCTACTCCTATATTCAAACTTTCTTTATTTGTATAAAGAAATGCTGTACCTAGATTGCCTTTGGTTGAATCCCCAAATATCTCGATGGTACATCCTTGATTTTCACTCAGGTTAAATCGGTCATTAATCTTATCTTTCGGTAAATTTATTACCTCCATGACAGTTAGTGCCACTTCATCGGGGCGAAATTCCTTATGAAAGCCTAGTTGTTTGCCCAAAAGGGAATTAACCCCATCCGCAAGAACAACTACGTCCGCAAAGAGGTCACCATCAGGGCGATCGGTTCGAACTCCAACGACTTTGCCATCTTCAACTAGACATTCTTTCACCACTGTTTCATTAATAAGGAGCGCTCCAGCTTCAACTGCTTTTTTCGCAAACCATTGGTCAAATTGGGCACGTAGAATGGTGAAATTATTATACGGCTCCTGTCCCCACTCGAGACCCTTGTAGCCAAATTGAACAACTGATTCTTTATCTAACATCCAGAATCTTTGCTCAATCACAGGTCTTTCAAGGGGTGCCTCTTTCCAGAACTCTGGAATAATCTCTTCCAATTGTTTACGGTATAACACGCCACCCATTACATTTTTGCTGCCAGGATACTCACCACGTTCAATTAAGAGGACATTCAGCCCGTTTTTTGCACAAGTATATGCACATGCCGTTCCAGCAGGACCAGCTCCAACCACTATCACATCAAATTTTTCAGACATAGCTCAGGTCCCCCTTGCTTATCCCTTTAAATTGCTGAATTAATTTCGGGACGATTTCATGTGCGTCCCCGACAATCCCGTAAGTAGCAACATCAAAAATCGCAGCCTCCGGGTTTTTATTAATGGCGATAATAATCTCCGAGTTCTTCATTCCGACAACGTGCTGGATGGCACCTGATATTCCAATGGCAAAATATATCTTAGGCGTAACCGTTTCACCTGTTTGACCAATCTGTAATTCGTGCGGTAGCCACCCAGCTTCAATCACATCTCGTGTTCCACCTACGCTAGCACCAATTGTTTCAGCTAATTCATGGATCAATTGGAAACCCTGTTGATCTCCTAGCCCTTTGCCACCGGCCACGATTACATGAGCATCAGCAAGATTGGCCTTTTTTGTTACATCTTTCACAATTTCAAGCACTTTTGTACGCATATCTTCTTCCCGAAGTTCTAGTTCTTCTTCGATGATTTTACCAAGTCTACTATCATCAGGTTGTAATGCCTTCATCACCTTAGGACGAACTGTCGCCATTTGTGGACGATGTTTTTTACAAAGAATGGTCGCCATAATATTCCCACCAAATGCTGGTCGACTAGCTTCAAGGAGTCTTTTTTCAAGATCAATATCTAGCATCGTCGTATCTGCCGTTAATCCTGTACTTAAATCCGTGGCGATCGCACTTGCAAGGTCTTTTCCATTTGGTGTTGCTCCATATAAGAAGATTTCTGGCTTATATTTTTCAGCTAGAAGAATGACCGCTTTCATAAAAGCCTCAGTACGATATAGGTTTAAAACTGGATGGTCGACAACATAAACCGTATCTGCCCCGGAATAGATCACTTGGTTTGCAAGACCTCTGATATTATCTCCTAGTAACACACCAGCAAGTGGAACATTCAATTTATCGGCTAGCGCTCTCCCTGCACCCAGCAACTCTAAAGAAACGCCCTCGATATTTTTTTCCTCGTCTACTTCGATGAATACCCAGACACCACTGTATTCTTCCATGCATAATTCCCCCCTACCGCAAATTTACGAGTTATTAACATCAAAATTGAAAAGGTTCTTCTTTTCCGCTAATAATGTGACAAGTTCCCTTACCTGCTCATCCGAGGTCCCTTCCAGTCTTTTACCACCTTCAGGCTTAGGTGGAGTAAACATCTTGCCAACAACTGTTGGGGATCCCTTAAGCCCAAGTTGTGCTTTATCAACATCGTTTAGATCATTTACTGACCAGACAGTTGGCTCATAACGTGCCGCCTTGATCATATTTGGCATAGGTGCATATTCAATCTCATTCACTTCTTTCTCGACTGTTAACAAACATGGTAATTGTGCCTCGATTACCTCATAGCCATTTATTTGCTTTCTTTTAATGAGGACTTTCTTCTCTTTGTGATTCACTTCTGTTACTTCTATTACATTGGTTACTGGAGGAATATCTAACCGCCTAGCAATACCAGGGCCTACTTGTCCAGTGTCTCCATCGATGGCATGCTTACCGCAAATGACCATATCAATGGGCATTTCCTCCTGAATTTTTTCAAGTGCTTTTGAGAGAGCATAACTCGTTGCGAGTGTGTCAGCCCCAGCAAATGCCCGGTCTGAAATTAAATACCCTCTATCTGCCCCGATTTCAATGCTATTTTTAATAATGGCAACAGCCTGTGGAGGCCCCATGGATAAGACGGAAACAGTTCCCCCTATCCTTTTTTTAATTTTCACAGCCTCCTGGACAGCATGGGCATCAAATGGATTCAAGATAGCTGGAGCACTTCGTCGATCTAAGGTGTTGGTTTTTGGATTGATTTTGATGATTTTTGTGTCAGGCACTTGTTTGACACAGACAACAATATGCATAATCCCAGTTCCCCCTTAATATTGAAAGCGTTTTCTAAAAATTGAAAGGAAGCATGTATTCGAATTGATCGATTACATGCGTAGAGCATAATTGGAGAGTTATTGATGTTTTTTCCAGCGAAAGAAATCTTTGTAAGTTTAGAATATAGGAAATATTTTATTTATATCTATGATAAAAATCACTTTTTTTCATTTTTTAGGTTTAGTCTCTTTGTTACCGGGTATAAATAAATAAACCACCGACAGAGGGTCAGTGGTTATAGATATGAATCATGTATGTTTTCTATCTTTAAAAATCGTTTACGTATCAAAGCTGCCAGCAGCCTTTTGCGGTCGATGCAAAAACCAAAATAACTGACGAAAATGAATTTTTTCCTTTTTCACCTCGGTTTGAACTGTTTGCGCTGAGATTTGATATTCATAGATCAGTTTATCAAGTTCCTGGCTACAACTAACTGTTTCCACACTATTAAATCCTGTGTCTCGAGCAAAAGCAAACATCTCTTCTTTCTTCAATTGAATCTGCCTAAGCAAAGGATTATTGTTCTCTTGCACTTGCAACTCCCCCTAATCCGTCCCTTTCCATTCACTCTATTAAAAGAATGACCCGGTTATTAATGCAGTATTACAGAAAATTAAATTGATGTAAATAGAATCGCAAAATTAGACATTTTTCTTAAATAATAATTTTTCTTCGACAGTTTTTAGTTAAATAAAGTCTATTAATCTGACAAAATCAACCACAGCTACGCTGTTTCTTTTTTTGTAATAAATGGTATATTTTTCAAATAAAGCGCTTTCATTGTTTGATACTATATAAAAAAAACAATTCCCTTAAAATAGAGAATCGTCCGTACTAACCGTTATTATTAATTCCTCTCCCGAATAAAAGAAGCCCCTTCTATCGTTAAGAGTATGTTTTTAATTTCCTTTCTTGAACCAGCGTATCCTGTCAGGGTCTGATTTTTACCGATTACTCTATGACAAGGTATGACAATCGGGATTCTGTTCGCCTTATTCGCTTGTCCAACAGCTCTAACAGCTTTAGGTCTACCAACTGCTATGGCAATATCTTGATAGCTTTTCGTTTGGCCAAAGGGAATATCGGCTAACTCTTTCCATACTTCAATCTGGAAATTCGTTCCTTTTGGTTCAATTGGTAAGTTGAAATGGTTCCTCTTTCCTCTGAAATATTCTTTTAGCTGAGTGACACACTCTAGCAATAATCCATTTTCCGATTGTGCTGTTACGAGTGACATATCTTCATTGGCTAGGAAGTCGGCTTCACCTATATATATAGCAGATAGTCTATTGTTTTCAACAACAATGTAGAGCGTGTCAATCTCTGTTTCTAAAGAAGTATACATTCTCATATTTTTCACCCTCCGCTTAAACTATAATATGGAATAAAAGAAGAAGCAAAGACAAATCTTTGCTTCTTCTTTTATCTTACCAAGCCTAATTTACTCCTGTTGTTTGGTAAATGCCCATCTTTTGCTTCCTTCTTTTCCACCATGATTTATAATTTGGGGTCCAATTTTTATATGTCTTTTGAAACTTTACCTTTTTTACAAAACAGAGAAAAAAGTTACAAGTGTTCATACGTTTCTTACGTTTAAGTTAAATTGAGCTAATCCAACTATTATCCCAGTTTCTTTTTCATTACAATTGGTAAAAATGTAATTTGGAGTCTACTATACAAGGAGGAACTATGAAACAACGGGCTTACTACTTTGATAATGCAAAATTCATCCTAATTTTTTTTGTTGTTTTTGGGCATTTACTTCAACCTTTTATCACAGATAATGAAACAGCGTATACTCTTTACAAGGTCATTTATACCTTCCATATGCCTGCCTTTATATTGGTATCTGGATTTTTCGCAAGAGGATTCTTAGAAAATGGGTATATAAATAAGATTGCTAAAAAGCTAATCATTCCCTATTTAATTTTTCAAGTTGTCTATTCTGTTTTTTACTACTTTTTATTTAATAAGTCTGAGTTTGCGGTAGATCTATTGAATCCACATTGGTCCCTCTGGTTTTTAATTAGTCTATTTTTTTGGCATTTAATGCTAACAGGTTTCTCACGCCTTAAACCTTTATTAGGGCTTTCACTAGCCTTTGGCATTGGTCTTGGGGTCGGCTATATTGATTGGATTTCAAATTATTTAAGCTTGTCCCGAACCTTTGTATTCTTTCCGATGTTCCTACTGGGGTACTATTTAACGAAAGACCATATTCAGCAATTAAAGAAGTCAAATATCAGGTTATTAGCTTTTGGGACTTTTGTTGTTGCATTTGTCTTGTATTTCTCTTTTCCTGATATGAACTACCAATGGCTATTTGGATCCAAGTCCTACAGTGCCATGGACACACCCGTTGTTTTCGGAATGTTGATAAGGCTGGGCTTGTATTTATTAAGTACCATTATGGTTTTCAGTTTTCTGGCTATTGTGCCAAAAAACCAGTATTTTTTCACGAGTCTTGGCAAGAACACTTTATATGTTTACCTACTACACGGCTTCTTTGTCCGGGTTTTTCGTGAGAGCGAAGTAACAAATTACTTCACAGAAACGGAAAATTTCATCCTGCTCGGGATGGCTTCTTTTCTTCTCACTGTTTTACTTGCCAGCAAATTCGCCGCCGCTATCGCTCAGCCGTTCATTGAATTAAAAGTCTCGCTCTTAGCAAAGTATAAAGATAGGGTGAGAATACGATTCAAAATGTACAAAAAGAAAATGTTAAGTCAATAATTCCGTTTCGGGCCCCTTCATTTGGATGGGCCCTATCTATTTAGGTTACAATGGGGTATAATGATTTGTTGTTTTGGTACACGATATTGAAGGAGTAATGATATGAACATTATTTGCGCAACGTTAAATGCAAAATACATCCATACAAATATAGCTATACGTTATTTGAAGGCCTATGCTCAACCTGAGTTTGATATAACGTTAGCTGAGTATACGATTAAGGACCCGATTATTAATATTGTCACGGATTTAATTCAGAAAAAACCACAGGTAATCGGTTTTAGCTGCTACATCTGGAATATCGAAGAGACGATAAAGGTTATAACATTAATTAAAAAAATTAATCCTTCCATAACTATTGTCGTTGGGGGTCCTGAAGTCACCTATGACTATATTGATTGGATGGATCGTGTAAAAGAATTTGATTACCTTGTCATCGGTGAAGGCGAACAAACTTTCAAGCAACTTCTAACTGAACTTAATACAAATAAAGCAATAGAAAATGTAGCTGGGATTGTCTACCGAAAAGGGGATACAGTCAAGGTAAACCCTCAAATGAATAAACTAGATTTAAAAGAACTTCCATCACCACATCGATTCCCTGAAGATATCTCACACTTGTCTAAACGTGTCACTTATATCGAGACAAGCCGAGGATGTCCTTTCAGTTGCCAATTCTGCCTTTCTTCAATAGAAGTGGGTGTACGGTATTTTGATCGAGAAAAGGTCAAAGAAGATATTCGCTATTTAATGGCCAATGGAGCAAAGACGATTAAATTTGTCGATCGCACGTTCAACATTAGTCGGAGCTATGCGATGGAGATGTTTCAGTTTCTTATTGACGAGCACCTCCCAGGTACTGTCTTTCAGTTTGAAATTACTGCAGATATTATGAGACCTGAAGTCATTGAATTTCTGAATCAAAATGCCCCAGCTGGACTATTCCGCTTTGAAATAGGCGTTCAGTCAACAAATGACTATACAAATGAGCTTGTTATGCGAAAACAAAATTTTGAAAAATTGAAGCGGACCGTTACGATGGTAAAGGATGGAGGCAAGATTGATCAACATCTCGATTTAATTGCTGGACTCCCTGAAGAAAACTACTCTTCCTTTAAAAAGACATTTAACGATGTATTTGCTATGCGTCCAGAAGAATTGCAGTTAGGTTTCTTAAAAATGTTGCGGGGTACAGGATTAAGACTTCGTGCAGAGGATCACGATTACATCTATATGGATCACTCACCATACGAAATTCTCGGTAATAATGTCCTACCTTTCAGCGATATCATCCGTATCAAGCAAGTTGAAGATGTATTAGAAAAATATTGGAATGACCACCGTATGAATGCAACCATTGAATATCTTGTAACCAGAACCTTTTCAACCCCTTTTGACTTTTTCCAGGATTTTGGTGCTTATTGGGAAGAACAAGGATGGTCGCGAATTGGACACCAACTTGAGGACTTATTCAAGCGTCTATATGAATTTTTAAAAGAACGCAATACAGAGGATTTACCGATTATTGAGGGCCTGATGAAATACGATTACCTTGCTGGTAAGAAACAAAAACCACGTAAACCTTGGTGGACACTTGACAAAGACAAAGTTCAAAGATCGGAAATGTATAAAGAACTCATGGCTAGCGGAATTCTTCCGGAACAGCTAAAAATTCCTGAAAAGGAACTATATAAACATACAGTCATCGAAGAGGTATCCTTTGACCTAGACAACTACTTAACAAATAGCGTAGTTGAATGGAGTCCTTCGATAGTCGTTGTATATTTCCACCCCTCGCTTGATCAAGCCTTTGTTTATTCATATAAAAAGTCTCAAATAAAGCCGGCATAGAGCCGGCTTTATTTTTTCTACGATTTTTTACTTTTTTGTTTCTGTTTCTTTGCGGGAAAAGGGCGGTCATACATTTTTGCAGCATTCAAATCACCAAATTCTACTCCAAATTCAACGTTTGCTGCATCCTTTTGATTTACTTGTTTTTTATTGTTCATTAGGCCCTTCCCTCTTTTCCCTGCTTAGAATTTCGATTCGCAAATTTCCCTGCATCTTCACCATTTGAGAATTCAGCTGAGAACTCGGACTCATGAGTGTTTTTATGCGGTGTTTTCGAATATTTTTCAACAGCGTTTCTTTCCGCTTTACGCTTTGCCATTTCATCCACCTCCATGATAAAGCATTATTATTTTCTTCGATTACAAATGGTTTATGTAATAAGTTCTTTTCCTGTTTTTACTTGGACTTGAATGAAATAATAATCTTAAAAAGACTAATAATAACAAAAAAGGGGGAGTGAAAAATGGGTAAAGACAATAAAAAACTAGAGCCATTAGACATTGATGGCACCATGCCGCATCAAATAAGTGCCCCTAGTTTTAAAGGGACTGGAATCAAATTTCAACCTCCTTTTAAGAATGAACATGGTGTGATTATCGGCGATAGTCATTATTCTTCACAGAACTCACCATTAGAAAATTGGAGTGAAGATACTGACCCAGCCATTATGTCTGGAGATGAATGGGTCCATCCAACCAATGACATCGGGTGGAATACAACTGAGAATCAAGAAATTCTTGAAGAAAAGCGGGAACCAAAAGCATATCCTTTTATGCATCCGACAATCGATGTAAGTAAAGGTCAGGACTAAAAAAGATCCGGGTAATCCCGGATCTTTAACGTTTATCCAATAATAACTCTTTCTTTAGGGTAATGAATTTGTGTGTTATCCCCCTTACCTCCAATAAATAATAGGAACATAATAAGCCCCACACGTCCAATGAACATTAACAGAATAATCACAAATTTACCAATCGTACTTAACTCTGGGGTTATTCCCATCGAAAGACCGCTTGTTCCGAAAGCTGAAGACACTTCAAATAGGATTTCAATCAGCGAATGATCTTCTGTAACTCTCAGAATCACTGTAGCGGTAAAACAAATGACGATAGCCATTATTGTAACAACGAGTGATTTTATAATATCCTCATCTGTCAGTTCTCTTTTAAAGATTTTAATGGAACGGTTCCCCCGTCCAAAATGATAAAGAAAAAGCAGATTTAATGCAAAGGTTGTTGTGCGAATCCCGCCTCCAACTGAGCTAGGAGAAGCACCAATGAACATTAAGGAACACATAACAAGTAAGGTTGTCTCTGAAAACTGATTAATATCCATAGTTGCTAAACCGCCACTTCTAGTTGCAGCAGATTGGAATAAGGCATAGAAAAATGCTTCATGCCAAGTTTTATCAGCAAGGAAATGGTTTTGTTCCAAAAGCAAAATAGCCAATGTACCAAATATCAATAAACCTAAGAACGTAATAGTAGTGATTTTTGTAAAAAGAGAAAACCTAAATAAATGGTTCCTCCTATAGCGATTCACAAAAAATTCTTTAACTTCAACAAGTACCGGAAACCCTATTGCACCGAGAGTCATCAACACAATACTAACAATTTGAACATAATAATCATGAGCATATGGAACCATTGAAGCGCCTGTTATATCAAAGCCTGCGTTTGTAGTAGCACTGACAGAAGCAAACACACCTTGTATCATGGCTTCTTGCCATGTCGGGTAGTAACTAAGAAATCGAGTACCTAGGAGAATCGCGCCAATTACTTCAATAATGGTAATAATAAGCAAAATAACTTTTAGCATCTTTACCATCCCAGATAAACCAGTTTGGTTTTGATCCGCCATAATCAGCCGGCGCTCTTTTAACCCGATTTTCTTACCAATTAACAGCCAAAAGAAAGTTCCTAATGCCATTATTCCAATTCCACCAAATTGAAAAACAAACAGCAAGATAAAATTACCCGTAACTGTAAAGGTTTCACTTATATTAACCGTTGTTAGTCCTGTTACACTTACAGCACTAGCAGCAACAAATAATGCATCCATGAATGTCCAACTAACACCAGGTTGTGTTGCTACAGGAAGTCTTAATAAAAGAACCGATACAAAAACTGCCATAAAATAATATAGAACAATCATTTGAGCAGGTGTCATATGGTTCAGCCGTTTTCTTAGTTTGTTTAACATCAAAAATTTCCTTTCAGTCATCCCTAGTCTTAGTCCTATCATATAAAATATCAAAGCCCGTATAAGAAGTAAACGTTTGTAGAAAATTTCTATTTAATAACCCTTTTTTTTCATGAATCATTCTATATATGCAAAGATTACCAGGCATAAAACCTTTAAGTAAGCAGAAAATAGTAATGCAGAAAAAAATACTGCAAATGCAGCAAGGAGTGACAAAGTATGGCTAGAAACTCAAATAATCTACTTGTTCCTGGGGTTGAACAATTCCTTGATCAAGTGAAGTACGAAATTGCCCAAGAATTTGGTGTTCAACTTGATGCTAATACTGTTTCTCGTTCAAATGGTTCTGTTGGTGGCGAGATAACGAAGCGTCTAGTCAAACAGGCACAAGCCGAATTATCAGGAAACAACAATCAAAATCAATAAGAAACTTAATAAATTGGACAAGAAAAAGTCCGGAGGCAATCCGGACTTTTTTTAATCGCGTGGGCCTGAGTTTTTATTTTGTTGGTGCCCATTACTCCTATTGCTTTTACCTTTTTCATGGTTCTTATTATTTCCATTGTTTTTTAATTGTTTTTCCTGGTTTTTATTATTTCCATTGTTTTTTAATTGTTTTTCCTGGTTTTTATGCTGTTTATTGTTTCCATTTTCATTATACTTTAAATTTTTATCCTGATTTTTAATCTGTTTATCTTTTTCTTTACGTTGGGATTTATCTGCTTGATTTTCGTTTCTTTTATCTAGAGCGTTTTCAACCTGACTTTTATTAGACATACCTGCTGAGCGGCTAGGATTCCCCTTCGTTGCCTCTTGTTCCTTTACAGGTCTATTATTCTGCTTGTCTTTTGTATTCACCTTTTCCTGACTAGGTGTTGATTGATCTTTTTCTATTATTCCCTCATTTTTTTGTTTAAAGGTTCCCGAAGTAATGCCTTGTTTAATTGCATCGCTCCGTTCTTCCTCGGTAGCTGTAACAACCGTTAACTCTAGCTGTTCTGCTTCAGTCACCTTTTTAATTTCTGTTAAAGTTTCTTCCAATTCCGAATTAGACTCTTCCTCTGAGGGAACCGTTCCAATCAAAACACGTTTTTGGTTTTCTAAGTACCCTTGCTCCTCCATCTCATCAAGAACCTTTTTCGCAACTAGTACTGCATTTTCCTTTTTCCAGTCTTTAAGTTGATTGATAATGTTTTCACCTTCACGATTATAACCTTTCATACTAATCACATTCAGGCTATCGTTTAACTCTAATTCAATGCTTGGATTCACATCAATGGACATATAGGCATAAACCTGGCGATTTTCGAAAATAGGATAGAGTGCTACAGCTAATACCATCATTACAGCAGTGAGGATGAGTGCATTCACCTTTAGCTTGTTTCGTATTGGAAAAACCCTCGATTTCCAGGAGTGATCTACCTCTACAGGAATAAAATAGATTTCCTCCCCTTTTTGATACTCCTGTGAAAGTTTACGTGATCGCATGAATTGCCCATCGGGTGTTAATAATGTTACATAGCGTTCTTCGATATCAAGGACTACACCCTTCCTCATTTCTCCAGCACTCCTTTTAAATAATCCCTTAAATAGTGAAAATCACCCATTAAAATTAAGGCAATTGCCATTATATATTTTCTATTCCGTTCAATCGTCTTACGACTCAAAGACACCTTACTCTCAAGCTGTTTTATGGGTAATCGTTTTTTTGCTAACAGCTGTTGTTTTAAATCTTCCTGATTCACTAATATTCGAGCAACCTCTATTGCATTTTCCCTCGCATCGGAATGTTTGGGAGCCTGCTCAACTAAATCATGAAAAGAAAGACCAAACTCTTGAAGCTTTTGTTGAAATTGCACAATTTCCTCTTTCCTTTGTTGTTCTTCTGTCTTTTTTCTATAGTCCTTTATTGAAATCTCATCCTCAATACTTGAACGAGAAGACTCAGTATCAAATTGGTCACTTTCGAAGTTAATCGCTATTGTCTTGGCTCGAGCCTGCTGACGGATATAATCGATTACCCTTCGTTTAATAAGGATATCCGCAAAGCTTAGGAGCGAATTTCCTTTGTCAGATGAGAACTTTTGAATGGCTTCATTAAAGGCAATCAATCCAATGCTAAATTCATCATCCGTTTCATTGATGTACCTTTTACAAATGGCCGAAACAGATTTAGCAATAAATGGCTTGTACGTCTGTATTAAATCATCTCGAAGCGTATGGTCACCCTGCTGAATCAGTATCACTTTTTCTTCTAATGTTTGTTGCTTTCTTTTTGTAATGAACAATAAACTTAGCATCAGTCTCACCTCTATTCTCCCAAAAATTATATCATAGGTTGTCAATTTGAATTATCCTAGGAGAAGGGTGGAATAAGCTTTCTATCTAATATAGAGTATCTATAGGAAATCTTATAAAGTTCATTGTTCAAATTTATTATTAAGTCAGCACTTCATTCTCTTTTACAAATTTGCTCAGCTTTTTCTTGGAATCTTATACCCTGACAGAATTTCAAACTAAGTTTCTAATCCCTCCACTTTTAGTTAATATTTCAATAGATTATAGGCAAAAGCTTCGAAGGCTATCTTTCGCTTAGAGACAAACAAGGGAGAATCTCTTAAAACCGCGCACGAGGGTGTGAGTTAATTACTTTCTTTGGGTCTTGGGTACAGCATATTTTAATTATCACTTATTCTAACTAGCATCAGTACTAATAAAGGGTACGGTTCGCCCCAAAGGTTTTTGGGGGTTTTATTTGCCGATTTAAAAAGACCTCTGCCAAGCAACTCATAACACGATTCTTCACAATAATGATGTAAATTTTACGAGGAATTTTTTAAACCGGCACGTAACAAGAAACCAATTAGCAACCCGGGTATAAGAAAGGCCATGGGCAGAAACACAGGACCAAGTGAGATATCGAACAGTCTAATTTTTGGAGAGAGCATTAGACCAACCGTCACAAAATATGCACCGAAAACAAAGGGAAGATACCTTCCTTTAATACTGTCATCTAAGGTACTACGGTAGGCATCCCACATGGAGAACATATAGACACATGGATAGAACATCAACCACTGGTAATTTATCACCATAAAGGCCTGATCGATTTCCCACAAAAAACTATACATAATAGCTTGATTAAAGTTACTGTTAACATTAATGATAAACTCAAGAGTTACTAATAAAACGCCCTTGAGATAATTCCCTGACAATAACTGAGGGAAACCTGGGAAGGCAATCGACCACAGGATGGCTTCCAGTTTACTAAGTCGCTTCATAAAATGATGTCATTCCTTTATATCTAAGATGTTTTTCGAGAGGGCAACATTTTTAGTGGGCTTATAGGTATTAATAATTTATGCTCTGTGAAAAATAGCCTTCCTGTTGATTGGAGCTGTCATTCGACAGACTTGTTCACAGAGCTTAATAATTAGTTGGAGTTCTCTGCTTACTTATAATGTACTTTAACAGGGAAAAATATTACCATATATATGGAAATGGAATTTTTAAAATATGAAAAAGCGGTCTGCTTAGGCAGCCGCTTTTCCTTCAGAGTTTGATATCGAAATTTTAGTTAGTCCGGCTAATATGGTTAGCACTGGTGATGCTAGGCAAAAGATGGCGAATAATGCATATTCTGTAGTCGGTACCCCTAACACTCCCGCGAGGAAGACTCCGCAAACACTCCATGGAACTAGTGGGTTAATCACCGTTCCGGCATCTTCTAAAAGCCTTGACAGGTTCTTAGGATGAAGATTCGCTTTACGAAAGTACGGATCAAATGTATGCCCAGTCATAATAATCGATAAATACTGTTCCCCTATCAAGAAATTAATCCCGATTGCAGAAAGTGAAGCAGAAAGAATTAGACTCGATACTTTTTCGACGCCCTTTAAAAATAAACTTAATAGCCCTGGAATGATTCCAAGCTTAAATAACAGCCCACCCATTGATAAGGCAAGTAAAACAAGGGAAACTGAAAACAACATACTTTCAATTCCTCCTCTTGAAAGCAATGTTGCAACTACCTCCACATCAGTATTAGCCTTATAACCAGAGTATAGGATAGCTGGAAGCCCACCCCACTCTTGTTTACTGGTAAGAATCAAACTTATGCCCATAGCTGACAGGGTTGCACTTCCAAGAGTTATCACTGCAGGAACTTTTTTCACTGCTAAAATTGCTAAAACTATAAACGGGATGAGTGAATACCAATGGACAAGATTCATTGCTACTAATTCCTGTTTAATAAGGGTCGCAGTCGCAAAATCGGCGCCCGTTTTCGTCGGAGAGAGCATACCAAAGATAACCAATGAAAGGACAAAAGCAGGAACTGTCGTCCAAGCCATGTTCTTGATATGTTCAAATAAATCCACTTTAACGGTTGAAGATGCAAGCGTTGTTGTGTCTGATAACGGGGACATTTTATCACCGAAAAAAGCCCCTGAGACAATTGCTCCCGCAGTAATGGCGGCAGAAAGTTCCAATGCTCCTGAAACACCCATAAAAGCTGCCCCAATCGTTGCTGCGGTCGTTAACGAACTCCCAATGCCTACGCCAATGGCTGCTGTCACAACAAATACAATGGCGTAAAACCATTTCCCAGTAACTAGTTCAAAAGCTAGATAAATAAAGGTCGGTATCGTCCCTCCAGCCATCAAACTACTAATTAGCATTCCAATAAAAAAGAAGATGAGAACTGCTCCTAATCCATTCTTTGCACCATCCATTAATGCAGCTTCTAACTCCTTCATTTTCACTCTTTTAATCATTCCATATATTAACAACAAAAAAATGGCTAACACAATAGGGATATGAGGAACCAATTGAAGTTTTATCATACTGAAACTTATTCCAGTAAGTAGGATGACTACCATTAACAACGCCTCTAGAGGGCGAATTTCAAGCATTGTATCTCTATGTTGCATATTGTTCCTCCTCTTAGCTATTCACTGTTTTACTTAAACGCTTTTACGTACGAAAGTATTATAGTTATTACTATATGGATATATTATTTGCTTGTCAACAGATATTTGCAGAACGAACAAAAGTGCAATCGCCCTAATCAGCCCTGTGAGTCTACGCGATCCACAATATGATTGTTCTTTTATCCCAGTTCAACTGGCTTATAAACCGAGGAGTTAGACACGCTGGTTAAAACTTTCTTAACAAACTAAAAAAGCCTAGCATGAATGCTAGGCCTACTTTTTGTAAAAAAACGTTGATTACTCCGTCAAATCCATTGGATTGTATAATTTAATATTGGGATTCTTATCCTGGAACCAACGTAAAGCAAAATCATTTTCAAATAAAAACGCTTTGTTCTCATAACGGTCATGCACAAGAAGACTACGGGAGTTCGAAAGGTTTTCATCAATCTCATCATTTTCAATCCAACGAGCAATTTTTGAACCTAACCTCTCCATTGTAACCTCAACATTATACTCATTACGCATCCTATGCTCAAATACTTCAAACTGTAGTTGCCCTACAGCACCTAGCAAGTATTCCTCTGTTTTTACGGTCTTAAAGAGCTGGATAGCCCCTTCCTGAACTAGCTGCTGAATTCCCTTATGGAAATGCTTCTGCTTCATGACGTTTTTAGCGGTTACTCGAACAAAAAGTTCTGGGGTAAACTGAGGCAAACGCTCATATTGGAAACTGTCCTTACCTGAAATAAGTGTATCCCCAATTTGATAAGTACCGGGATCGTACAAACCAATAATGTCACCAGCAACGGCCTCTTCAACAGTACTACGATCATCGGCCATAAACTGGGTAGACTGGGCAATTTTTATTGTTTTTCCAGTGCGTGGTAACGTTACGTTCATACCACGATCAAATTTACCTGAACATATCCGTAAGAAAGCAATACGATCCCGGTGTGCTGGGTTCATATTGGCTTGAATTTTAAAGATAAACCCTGAAAACTCTTCAGATAAAGGATCGATTTTCCCTGCTGTCGAATTTCTCGCTTGAGGCATAGGGGCAAACTCTAAGTAGGATTCAAGGAAAGTCTGGACACCAAAATTTGTTAAGGCGCTTCCGAAGAAAACCGGAATCAAGTTACCTTCGGCTACGC
The DNA here is from genome assembly GCF_900109925.1 of Mesobacillus persicus. Classification (GTDB taxonomy): domain Bacteria; phylum Bacillota; class Bacilli; order Bacillales; family Cytobacillaceae; genus Mesobacillus_B; species Mesobacillus_B persicus. Next base: position 131,033 of record NZ_FOBW01000011.1, read on the forward strand.
GCTCAGTTGAGAATTCGTTTCCTGCCTCATCGAGTAGCATAATCTCCTCTAGCGTTTGCTCATATAATGGAGATTCCTTAAGGCTATGCTCTCCGTCAATTTCACCATCTTCATTCAAAGGAATGAACTTATCTTTTTTATCAACTCGGAACTGTTCAATTCGATTATGGTGACGGTCGTAAATTCCTAAAAATTGCTTTCCCATTCCAATCGGCCAGTTCATTGGATAAGATTCAATTCCAAGAACCTCTTCTAACTCAGCTAATAGCTCAAGTGGAGCCTTTCCCTCCCGGTCGAGTTTATTAATAAACGTGAAGATAGGAATTCCCCTCATTCGACAAACCTTAAATAACTTTAAAGTCTGCTCCTCGATCCCTTTGGCCGAGTCGATAATCATAACAGCACTATCTACTGCAGTCAGTGTCCGATAAGTATCCTCACTGAAATCTTGGTGCCCCGGTGTATCGAGAATATTTACTCGAAAACCGTCATAATCAAATTGCATAACACTTGATGTTACTGAAATCCCACGCTGCTTTTCGATTTCCATCCAGTCGCTGGTTGCGAATTTCCCGGTTTTTTTCCCCTTAACCGTTCCAGCGTCTCGTATAGCGCCACCAAATAGTAGCAGTTGTTCTGTTAACGTCGTTTTTCCTGCATCTGGGTGAGAAATGATTGCAAACGTTTTACGTGATAACACATGGTCCTTTAATTTATTCATGATTAATCCTTTCTAAAAGGCTCTATTCTCGTTGCTCTTGGATATGATGAATTCAATCCTTGTATTACTTCAAAGTAGCATTAGTTTACGAGAAAAGAGCTTACAAAATTAAATTTATTGCGCAGAATAGCTTATCTTGCGTTAAAATCGGCTGTATGATTATAACAAAAATATTTACGGAAACCATCCTTCTAAAAGAGCATGTCATTTATCATTAATTCAAGAGATATATCATGCTAGAGTGAAAATCTTCATAACTTCTATCATATATTCTATGTGGAAAGTTTGCAATTAGCTTTTATTTCCCAGCACTCTTCCATTACCTTAAAATACCGTTCTCCTCTAACTGGTTGAACAGCTGCATCCCGGAAATCGTAGCTGCCCCGCCTCCTTGGGCAAAGTTAGGGCTCCCCCCACCTTTCCCATTAATAATTGGAAGGATATCTTTGATGACGGATTTCATGTTGCGATTGGTTTTTTCACCACTAGCACAAATAACTTGCAATCGATCCTCATTTTCAGCAATAAAGACCACCATCTTATTGCCTTCATTTTCTGTTACAAGTTTTGCTAATTTTTGTAACTCCTGAATACTACGGTCCCGATAGACCTTTGTAATGACCCCTTTAGAATGTCCATCTAAAAGTTCCTTGGCTTCATAATATAATAAACTCTCCATTGCTTCTTCCTGCAATTTTTTCAATTGATTGTTCCCTTCTAACAACTTCTGAACCGCATCGACGAGCTCCCCTTCTGGTGCGCTGAGCAGCCCTGTTAATTGTTGTAGAACTTCATGCTTTTTCTCAAGCTGATTCAAAACTCTTTCACCACAAACAAACTCAACACGAATCTGTTTTCGATGCTTTTCCCAACCTAGGATTTTAATAGGGCCTGTTTCTGCCGTATTCTTAGGGTGAGTGCCTCCGCAGCCATTGTAATCATAATCAGGTATAATCACCAATCGAATGTCCTCTGAAACTGAAACCTCTTTTCTAAGCGGATAGTCTGCCACCTCTTCGGGGGAGATCCATTTAGTCTCAATCATTCGACTTTCCCTAACAATCTGATTTGCCTTTTTTTCCGCTAGTAGAGCTTCCTCTTCCGTTAGTTCCTCAATATTCAAATCAATAGTGAGTTTCTCCTGTCCTAAATGAAAGGAAACAGTTGGATACCCAAATAACTGCTCGAATGCAGCGGTCAAAATGTGCTGACCTGAATGCTGCTGCATATGGTCGAACCTCCGAGTCCAATTGAGTTCACAGTTAACCGCTTTATTATCCTCAGGTAATGGCCCTTCAAGATAATGGCGAAGCTCCCCATCCACTTCTTCCACTTTTACTACTCTAATCCCATCTATCCAACCGGTATCATAAGGTTGTCCACCGCCTGTAGGATAAAAGGCTGTTTCACTCAGAATGACGAAATATTGATCTTCATGGTCTTGGCGCTGTTCCAGAACCTCTGCGGAAAACTGGGATATGTATGGGTCTTTGTAAAATAACTTATGCTCCACCTAAAATTCCTCCATTAGCATTTATCTGTTTTTCAGTATATCACGATTACTTGAAAGAAAAGACATTGTGGTTACCATTGTCTAGTGCTCTTTATTTTGTTCAATAATAGCAAGAACAAAAGCGCAAGCGCCTTGATCAGCCCCGTGAGTCTAGACGAGCCGGCCAGAAGGTTGCTCTTTAACCTTCTTGACGGATTGTACGAAAAGCGGAGGCGACTGTACAGGGACAACAAGCATAAGACGCGCCCTGTAAGAAGGTGGTTTTTACCTTCTGAAAGGGAGTGGCTTATGTCTTCGTGTCCCTAGGAGCCGCAGCTAGACAGGCTTATGACCCGAGGGGCTAGGCGCTGGAGCTGGATTCATAGAACGAACACAATTTTATTCTCACCCTTAACTTTTTAATTTCCTAAACGAAAAAAGTGCCCGGCTTCCCGGACACTTTGTATGCTTCATTCCTTATAACCAGGTCAAAGTAACTACTTATAGCAAGCACTGCCAACGATGATTAGCAAAATGAATAAGACAACGATTAGTACAAAACCGCTACCGTACCCATAACCACCAAATCCACCGTAGCCGTAGCCGCTATATCCATATCCGTATGGCATACTCTAACCTCCTTAAAATTCTTAAGTTCTATGATTAAAATTTAATCTTAGTATGCTCCACCGTATCCCCAAGATGCTCCAATAATAATCAAAAGAATGAACAAGACAACGATTAACGCAAAGCCTGCACCGTATCCACCGTGTACTTCAGACATTCATATCTACCTCCTTTTTAATTGTCAATATATCCTATTCAAGCGAAGCAATTTGTGCAATGATTTGATTGAAAAATTTACGCCCATTCTTCTCCAATGCTCGTTCACCAGAGACGGATGCTACAGTAGTCGCTATTGTGTGGTTCACGAATAAAACAAAGAGAGTACGTTACACCCTCTTTGCCTCATGCAAAATGTTCGCTAATGCCTTCTTGCAAATACGTTAATACTTCCTTATCGGATGAGACCGGAAGAGTAAACTCTGTTTCATATTCCTCAGGTCCCTTACCGGTAATGAAAATCCATTCACCGGCCTGTGCCTTTTTCCAGGCTGTTTGTATGGCGATCGTCCGATCAGCTATCACCTTTCCCTTATTCTGGCCAAACTGTAGGTTTAACTTAGATAATTCATTCAACATCTCTTCTTTCTCTATACCATTTAAGTCATCTAAGGTTAGAATAAAATGATCGCACATGGATGATGACGCTTTTATCATATTCTCACGTTTCATCTTATCCCTGCCTCCCCTAAAACCATAAATATGGGTAATTTTTTTAGCCTTGTGCTCCTTAGCCGTTTGAAGGCAAAATTCAAAAGCATCCTTTGTATGGGCGTAATCAATGATAAACTTAGCACCCCTTGGATGCTGAACGACCTCGAATCTCCCAGGAACACCTGGAAAGCTTTCTAAAGCCTTCACAATCTGTTTTGGGTTTATCCCTATTTCATAGGCTGTTAAAAACGCTAATGCAGCGTTATATACATTATGGAGCCCAGGACAAGGAAGGTTAATATTATAATTGTTTTCGGCTATAGCCACTGTAAATTCGGTTTCCCCATTTAAATTGATCTTTTCAATTATCAATTTGTGATTACCGGAACAACCTAACGTTCGTACTGGTATTTCCTTTCGGCCCAACACATTAGAAAGCTTGTCTCCCCAAAAATCAAACTCAGAAACCAGCGCTTTCCCATCTGGTTTTAAAAAGTTATACATCGAAGCTTTTGCTTTGAAATACGCTTGCATATTCCCATGATAGTCAAGGTGCTCATGAGAAAGATTAGTAAATAAACCATAATCAATTTCTAATCCTTCTATCCTTGCTTGGGTTAATGCGTGCGATGATACTTCAAGAATGGCAAATTCATCTAAACTTTTTGCTAGCAATTCCTGAAGCTGTATTGGATTGGGTGTGGTGTTTGTCGACTCATACACCTGATTATTGACTGTATAGGAAACCGTACCGAATAGTGCTGTGCTAAAACCATTCGATTCAAGAATATGCTTCAGCATATAAGATACAGTTGTTTTCCCATTTGTACCTGTTATTCCAATCACCTTTTTTCGTTTCGAAGGAAAGTCAAAAAACATGCTAGCTAGTCTTCCTAAAGCAAGCCTACTATTATTTACTATAAAATACGGTACTTTGAGCGATAATGATTGTTCCCCGACAACAGCTGAAGCACCATTTACGATTGCCTGCTCGATAAATTTATGACCATCACTTTCAAATCCAGATATTGCTACAAATAAATCTCCCTTAACAACTTTCCGCGAATCCATCTGAATTCCAGTAATATTTACATCACTATACTGACTAGTACCAACAGTATATTCATTAAGGCAATTAAGCAGCTTGGATAGTTTCATTCTCAAAACTCCCTTTTTACACATACAAGAATAAATTAGTATAACTCTCTTTTTTATTCCCATTTTTAGGTAAACTATCCCCTTTCAAACTCCTTTAATGAAACTTTATTCGAAAGAACAAAAGCGTTTGGGCTTGTTTTGCACGCAATACCAACAAAGTCCTTTAACAGTCCTAAACGTAAAAAAAAGCTGAAAGATTTCCTTTCAGCTAGTTACCAAATATTTTTTGAAAATCGGAAAAGGTATCTTACATTTAAACGGCTGTGTTGCTTGAGTAAATAAGCCGACCTCGTAGCCCCCTCTTTTCGCAAGGTGTTTAAGGCTGCAATCATTTCCGGAGCTGACTTTACACCTATACCATGGCCAAAAAACTTATTTGGACCTAAAACCACTGCATTCTCACCTAACCATATTGGGTCTTTATGATCTGGATTGTAAAAATAAACAACATCCCCACGAATAAACTCTTCCCCTCTCTTCGTGATGATGAAAAGATCCGGGTCATAACTCCAGTTCCATACAAGTAACCCATTAAATAGATAGTTAAAATCGGACTCTCGAATGGAGTCAAGTACTGCTTTATAAAAGATAAGAACCATAGCAGTCGAACATTCAAATCCGTACATGTGACCGTTCATAAAAACATCCCTAATAGCTTCGGAAGGTAGAACATCCGGCCTTAGAAGATAGCCCCTATCCCCCTTTACCCAATAAGCCGGATTAAAACTTGAATATTGGAAGGAACTAAAAACAGCCTTGCTATTATGAAGATCGAGCGCTGCATTCATAATGTTCTCTCTTAATCTTAATTCAAAAAATAATTCGGCCGCAGTAGTATATTCAAATAACTCATTCGACGCTTCCAATTCCATGTATATGTCTCTATGAACACCATGTAAACTTGCAAGTGGAATCCCTTGACTACTATTAACAATTCTAATCATTTTGTCCTCCCTTTTGCGTATGGTCACACCTAATTTTCTGGGACTACCTAAATGAAAAACTGGATGAAAAGAACCATTAACCTATTCGTATGAAAAATTTTTACTGTTAAGAAGAAAAAACTCAATCTAGTTAAGATTGAGTTAGAGTTTACTTTATTTATCTACTTTAGATTTGTGTACACAATTATCAATGAATTGCTTAACCTTAGCGAAATCCTCATATAATAACAATAACAGGTCGCCAGGCTGTGATAGCTCCCAAGCATTTGTGAAAGCATCGACTTCGTTTCGAACGACAAATATATTCTCCTGTGAAAGTTGTTTTTCAGCAGCCTTTTTCATGATGCCGGGCACCTCTAGGGACTTTCTCCCTCTTAGCTCTGCATCCTCTTTTATTAACATGACATCTGTCTTTGCGGCGGTTATTTCACTTAGCTTGGCGATATCAGAATCCAACCTATCACCAGGAGCAGAAAGGACTGTGATTACCCTTCCTGACTTCAGCGCATCAACTGCTTCAAATACCGCTTTAAGGCCAGCAAAATTATGAGCATAATCAATGATAATTTGTCTACCATCTACATCAAGTTTATTAAATCTTCCCTTCGAGTATTGAAAGTCTGGTGTAAACGATGCTGCTTTCTCTTTTAGCTTTTCAAAACTTACCCCTTGAGTATAGGCAGCGGCTAAAGCTTGAAGTAAGTTTGAGACGTTATGCTTTGCGGACCCGCCAAATGTAATAGGTAAATCCTTAACAGGTAAAAATTTAATTGTCTTTCCACGGTTAAGATACATAATCCAGCCATCTGAACGAATAAACCATGCAGATTTACCATTTTTTATATTGGATTGAATATAGGGGTTTTTTTCATTCAAGGAAGTGTAAATGACTTCCCCTTTTGTGTAGGATGACATTTTAGCCACCTCGGGATCATCCGCATTTAAAACGCAATAGCCATCTTCAATAACAACCTCTGGAATGAGCCTTTTTAATTTCACTAGCTGGTCAAACGTCTCAATTCCATCAAGCCCTAGATGATCTTCAGCGACATTTGTTACCACACCCACATCACAATGCCGGAAGGCCAAGCCTTCTCGAAGTATCCCGCCCCTAGCCGTTTCTAATACAGCTGCGTCTACTTGAGGATTACTTAAAACCTTCCTAGCACTAATTGGTCCACTGCAATCTCCTTCATCAATACATTGCTCACCGATATAGACACCATCAGAGTTGGTCATCCCAACAGTCCGAGATTCCTCTTCAAGAAAATACTTAATCATCCTCGTGGTGGTTGTCTTTCCGTTTGTCCCTGTGACAGAGATGATTGGGATTGCTCCTTCTTTTCTATCCTTAAAAAGATAGTCAACAATCGCCTTGGCAACGTCCCTACTCTTCCCTTTACTCGGGAAATGATGCATCCTAATCCCGGGTGCAGCATTCACCTCGATAATCGCTGAAGTCTGCCAATTCAAAGGTTTTGATATGTCCTGACTAATAAAGTCAATTCCAGCTATGTCAAGACCAACAATTTTTGCAGCAGCCTCCGCCACCTCTTTAACTGTAGGATGGACCTCATCGGTAACATCAATTGCCTGTCCACCTGTTGATAAATTGGCATTGCCCACCACTTGAACAATTTGCCCTTTTTCAGGAATTGATTTAAGACTCAAACCAAACTTCTCTAGAAAGCAGGTAACAGTATAATTAAATGGAATCTTCGTCATAGGCTTCTCATGCCCATCTCCACGTAAAGGATTGTTATTCTCAATCTCTATCAAACTGCGGATAGAATCATGACCATTTCCAATCACAAAAGGTGGCAATCTTAGGCTTGCCGCAACCAATTTCCCATCGATGACCAGTAATCGGTAATCATGTCCTTCATAAAACTTTTCGATGATGAATTCTTTTACATGATGGTCCATACAATTTACTACGTTAAAAAGCTCATCTTTATCTTTAATATTGGTGATGACACCCTGTCCTTGTCTCCCGTTTAAAGGCTTTAAAACAAGTGGAAACTGCAGTTTTTCAGCGACTTCAAATACATCTTTAAATGAGGTTACTACATCCCCTTTTGGAACTGGGAGACCACAGCTATTTAGCAACTCTTTTGTAGCCTGCTTATCGCAGGCTGTTTCTACACCCATACATGAGGTCTGACTAGTAATCGTGGCTTGAACCCATTTCTGCTTCGATCCAGTCCCTAGCCGAAGCTGACTGTTTAATCCTACTCTCTCTACAGGGATATTCTTCGACATTGCCGCATGATAAATCGCCTCTGTGCTTGGTCCTAGCTTGTTTTCGTAAAAAAGTGTGCTAATTTTTTTCACATAGGAGGTAAGTGATATTTCTTTTTCTTTCGCTAAAATTTTATTGACGACCTCCATGGCGGCTTTAAACGCATATAGACCTGACTCTGCTTCCCTATACTCATAAGTAACAAAGTAGATTCCCCGCTGTTTACTTGTTATCGTTTTTCCATGTTTAACATTTATCCCCGCTAGTATTTGTAATTCAATCGCCATGTGCTCAAGAATATGCCCCATCCATGTACCTTCCTCAAGGCGTTCAATAAATCCACCCTCATATCCTCTGGAACATGTATGTTTCCTTAAACCCGGTAATAAGTCGATAAGGCTTTTAGGTAACCCTGGAATTTTATTTGACGGCTGAAATTCAAATTCTTCAAGATCCAGTTCAATCCATAACATGGGCTTATAATTAAAGTAATTTGGACCTTTGAGATATCTAACACGGTTGATCTTCATTACTATGCCTCTTTCCTTTTCATGATTTCCCGAGAAGAAAGGTTAAAATAATAGCCCGCAGTGAGCGCGTGAAGTTTAAAATCGGTAATCGTTAGTTCTTCTCCACCATTCTCAGACCGAACAAAATCCACAAGACTCCCGCTCTTCCCATCGATGACAAACACCTGATGCTCACCAATCACTTCAAAATGGTCTCCTTCAACAAGAATCGCTGTATTCTCATCTATTCCAATACCCACCAATTCTTGATTTTCACCAATCGCACTAATGAGCCGTCCGAAGCGAGCACGTTGTGAAAAATGTTGATCTATTAAAAGGTTTTTTTCAAAACCGAACCCTTTTCCCATTTCAATTAACAGTCTATCTTCATCGTTATTTTTCATCTCTGAGTAAATAATCATATCCTCCCCCATAATAGAGGCTCCCGCACTTGTTCCACCAATTAACATGCCGGCTTTCCACTTTTCCGTAATGAGAGAATGAAGCTTTGTATTTCTAATGCAATCAGACAATCTTTTCTGATCTCCACCAGTTATAAAAAGAGCTGCAAGACCTGATACCGTTTTAAGAATGGAAGGGTCACTTGCTTTTTCTCTCGTATCTACATTTATGACCTCTAGTTCCTCTAAACCCAATTTTGTAAACACCTCTATATAAGCTGCACTAACTTCATTAGGGATTTTAGAAGCAGTTGGTAAAATGCCTACAGCACCTCGCTTTGCTCTCGATAAATCAACAAAGGTACTGAGGATATCTCCAGTTCTGCATTTTTCTTCTTTTCCTCCGATTATCAGCAATTTGCCTGAACTCATAGTTGATCTTTCCCCTTCTTAAATTAAGTAATTTTTAAAAGGAACTCAGCTTGCCAAAATTTTCTCCTATAACAGGTTACCCAAATAATGCTTGTTTTCATTCGTTTTTTATAGGATACGTGCCAGCTTCAAGATGATATGGAGCTTTCACAAACAAAAGAAGAGGCACTTTTCATCAATTATAGAGGCTGTTTAATTGTCAACCTTTCGTAACAAATAATCTCATTACTTGATTGTCATTTCCCAACATTTATCGTATTCTTATCACATAGAAAAAATGTGAAATAATTCACAATGTATATTCACTACATCAGAAAGAAGGACTACTAATGAAAAAAAGTAAAATTGTTATACTTGGCGGAGGCTATGGTGGCCTGATAACTAGTAGAAAATTAGAGAAGTTACTAAAGGAAAATGAAGCGGAAGTTACGCTTATCAATAAGCATGAGTATCACTATATTGCCACGCAGTTACATAAGACCGGCGCAGGAACGGCAAGTGATGACAAAATTACCCTTCACATCCCTGATCTTCTTAAGACAAACAAAGTGCAGTTTAAAAAGGGGACAGTAGAAAGAGTTGATTTTAATAACCAACAAGTTTGTCTTGAATATGGCGAGAAGGTAGATTACGATTTTTTAGTCCTTGCACTTGGTTATGAAGTGGATACATTTGGAATACCGGGTGTAGAGGAAAATGCCTTTCAGATTCGCAGCTTCAGAAGTACAAAAGCAATTTACAACCATGTTATCCATCAGTTTGAAGCCTATCAAGTAGATCAAGACCCTTCCCGGTTGACCTTTGCCGTCGCGGGTGCTGGGTTTACAGGAGTAGAAATGATTGGTGAGCTTGTAGAAGCGATGCCGAAACTCTGCAGTAAATATTCAGTTCCTGTTAGTGATACACGAATCATTAATATTGAAGCTTCTGGTACTGTGCTTCCTGGATTTGATCAAAAAGCGATTGATTTCACTACTAATTATGTAAAAAAACATGGCGTCGAATTAATGACTTCAACTAAAATTATGGAATGTACGCCTACTAGTATTAAGTTGGATAACGGCACGAATATACCTGCGAGAACCTTGATCTGGTCAGGTGGTGTACGAGGGAACAGATTACTAGAGAAACTAGATCTACCTGTCGAACGAAGTCGTGTAAAAGTGGATAATTACCTACGAGTTGAGGGAATGACAAATGTCTTTTGCATTGGGGATGCTGCCCGCTTTATGAAAAATGACAAAGACGCACTCCCTCCAACTGCCCAGGTAGCCATTCAACAAGCCGAAGTTTGTGGTCCTAACCTTATAGCTACTTTACGGGGAGAGAGTTTGAGCACCTTTAGTTATCATCATAAAGGAACAGTCGCTTCCATTGGAAATACTGCTGCAGTAGGAAATGTATTTGGATTTAAGATTACTGGACTGTTCGCAGCCCTAATGAAACAAGTAGTTGAAGCAAGATATTTATTTGTCCTTGGTGGACCAGCACTGGTCGTAAAACAATTTGCGAAGATAAAAAAGCCTCATCAACAAGTATCTGTTTCTAGAAATAAATAACAGGAATCAAGGAAAGCGGACTCAATTAATTTATGGGGCTGCTTTTTTATTTAACGCTGTTTCGTAAAGATTGTTGCTAAAATCCTAAAGCCGATTTTAGCGTAAGAATAGCTAGTTATTAGGGTTCCAACTTGTTTGCAAGCTCTTTTCTCATTAGTGTTTTTATTTAGCTCAGAATGAGCTCGAATTAATAATTTTTGCTCTTTAAAAGCAACAAAGTTTGAGAAAGGAGCTTTATTTAATGGCCGAGGTCTGTTCCGGTGGCCGCTCTCCTCTTTGTAAATCACGTATGCTAAGACCAAAATCCATTTGTAAATGGGGATAATCTTTAAACTGCCTCCAGTCACCACCCCATTCAAATCCTAAACCCTTCGCTAAACCTACAACTTCCATCCAATCGGATTGACCGTTTAGATTCCCATCATAGTCCATATCCCAAATTGCCTGTCCCTCATCGTTAAGTAATGCAAAATCTACTGCTAACCCGAAATTATGATATGATTCTCCCGCCTGGGCTTGGGTAACGATTTTTCCTTCCGCCGTTCTCCCAATAGCATATAGTTCTTCTTGTTCATGATAACTTCGGAAGTCATCGGTGATGATTACTCTTATCCCCTTAGCTTCTGCTTGTTTGATTAAGAGATCAGACTGGTAAGCCAATACCGGATGTAGTTCTCCTGGTAAAGGAATATTTTCAATAGGTTCAGCAGTTTTCAGAGCCTGTATATATAAAAGTAATATAATGATTGCGAAGCAAGATAATAGAATATGACTACGTGTTCGTTTTATTTTCATGGTATAAGTCCTTTCATGATGAATAAACCCCTGTCATAATATTAACGTATCTTCATCATATATGGTTTCAAAAAAAGAAGAAGAAGGCTCTAGCCCCCTTCTTCCCTTCTATTAAAGAGTTACCTTATGTCTGTCCACTATTCCAAGTTTTCGTTTGACTCCTCTTGACATCTCCTCTACCAATAGTTCCAATCCAATCATAGCTAGCGATGGTATATTCGCATAGAGCTTTTTCACTTCCCACTTAAGCTCGTTTTTACCACAAATGCTGTGACGATTCACTTCAAGTACATCTGATTTTATTTCTAAAAGTGCTTGACGCTGTTCTTCTCTTGGAAGTAACATAATCTCTTCAAGCCTTTCGATAAACTCTAATGATTTGGATATTTTTATCTCTATATCCTCTGATTCCTGTTGCTCAATTAACCCATACTTTAGTTTAAACTGATTTAATTTCTGAGCTGAGTAATAGGTGGCTTTCACAATTTCATCTCGTGTCATCTGATCCGTCTCATAACTTAGCATATATTTCCATGATGGTTGTAACATGGCTTGACGAAAATCTTCAAGGTTATGACAAAACTTCTTATAGCCAAATTTCTCTGGGTTTTCGAATGCCGGGCTTCCTGGGTCAAGGAAGGGAGAAAGCGGCGCAACAAAATACGCAATCTTGGAACTTTCCCCACAGGATTTGTGCACTTCTTCACAAAAGTCAATATTGTCTAACGCACTTTCATACGTTTGCCCCGGAATTCCAACCATGAAGAATAGGTCAATCTTAGCACAACCATGATTGAGTGCGCTCCTTAAAGTATCAATAATCTTCTGATTAGAACAGGGTAACTTCCCATTATACTTTCGTAGTTGCTCATCAGAAGTTTCTAATGTTAACTCAATGCTATACTTCGGTATCGCTTTTTGCAGACGCCTGAAAAATGAATCATCCGCAGATTGGAATAGTTCAAAGACAATTTCATTTTTTAATTCGATTTTTTCTAGGCCTGAAAGAAACTCCTCAACGTAAGCTGCCCCGCCCTGCCGTATGTCGTTTAACAAGAAAATAGGCGCCCGGGTGAATCGTTGAATAAAAGTGATATCTTCAATCATTTTCTTCGGAGATCTCATAACCAGCTTTTTCCGATTACAATTTAGTTCATAGGCTTCCCTGCCTCCTCCACAGATAAGGCAATTATAAGTACAACCTTTTGATGTAAGGATTGCGGTATTCGGATACTGTAACCATCCTTTATAAGGAAGTGGATCAAGTAAATTATGATACTTAAAAACAGATCTTATCACATAACGATAGCCGGGTAGTTCATAATCATCCAAGGAGTCAGGTACGTGGGAAAGCGGATTAACCTGGGTTTCCCCGTCTTTTTTCCAGGTAAGATTCGGAACATCAAAAAATTCTGACCTTCTTTGTTCCATTCGATTTAGAAGCATTAAAAGTGGTTTCTCGGTTGTATCCCCGCGCAGGACAAAGTCGATACTAGAGTATTCAATAAGTTCTTTGTGGAAGTAAGTGGAGGACAAACCCCCAAAGATGACTGGTGTATCTGGGTGTAATTTTTTTAGTACTTTAGCTAATTCAACACTTCCATGTGCATGGGGAAGCCAGTGTAGATCAATTCCAAATGCCTTAGTTCGTATCTTTTTCAGTTTTTTCTCTACGTCAAAGTTTGGATTTAACAGCATCCTATTGGCAATATTAATTATTTTCACCTTTAACCCAAATCTCTCAAGGTAGTCACCAATACTAGTCAAACCGATTGGGTACATTTCGAAAACTGGTGATGATGGGACAACATCACTAATAGGTCCTGTAAAAATCATTTCGTTTCGAAAATCGTAAACAGTTGGAGCATGTAACAATACGAGGTCATACATCATTTTTCCCCCTCTTGTTTTTAATTGGGAAAAGATACTTCCTAATTTTACTATAACTCCCAATTTAAATGCGGTGTGTGAACATTGAGGTAAACATTTTATGAAAGTGAACTTTTAGAGAAATTGAGGTCCAAACATCAAAACTCCACTATTAGATAACCCCTACAAAATAGTCATCAAGCCGCTGAAGGTGGTTCCTCCTCGATTTACCCGTTTCATCTTCAAACAATAAAGAAGGAAGCTAAGACAAAACTCCTAGCTTCCTTCCTTCTATTATGAAACTTCTTTATCTTTTCCGACCTTGTATTCTTGCTCCCAGTATTCTGCATTTTTAATTCCTAATTTAATTGAGTTAAAGACTGGATCAAGACCTTGCTTTTTTTGCTCCTCATAATCTTTAAGGGCAATAAGCGCTGGTTTTGCCAAAAGAAGAATGGCAATTAAGTTTAACCAAACCATTAAGCCCAGTCCTACGTCCCCTAAGGCCCATGCAAGGCTGGCAGTCCTTACTGCACCATAGAATGTAGCTGCTAATATGACAAGTTTCAGTATGAACATTGCTGGCTTACTATTCTTTCCTCTTGTCAAATAAGCAATGTTTGTTTCCGCAATATAGTAATAAGCCATAATCGTTGTAAATGCGAAGAATAATAGCGAGATTGCGACGAATCCAGCACCGAATCCAGGAATAGCCGACTCAACAGCTGCCTGTGTATAACCCGGCCCAGGCTCAACACCCGCAAGGTTCTCAACGATATGCGTTGAACCATCTGGACCAACCACATTAAACGAACTTGTAAACAAAATCATAAAGGCAGTAGCCGAACAAACAAATAATGTGTCGATATAAACGGAAAACGCCTGAACTAAACCTTGCTTCGCAGGATGGGAAACTTCTGCTGCAGCTGCTGCATGTGGCCCTGTCCCTTGACCAGCCTCGTTTGAATAGATTCCCCGTTTAACCCCCCATGCGATCGCACTACCAATAATTCCTCCAAACATTGAATCAGCACCGAATGCACTGCTAAAAATTAATGCAAAAACCGAAGGAATCTCTGTGATATTCATCCCGATGATAACTAAAGCGACAAGAATATAGCCTATCGCCATAAATGGGACTGCATACTGGGCAACAGTTGCAATTCTTTTAACTCCTCCAAAGATAATTAAACCTAAGAAAACTACTAAAACTGCACCTGTAATTGTAGGGCTAATTCCAAATGCGTTTTCCATTCCTAATGCAATCGAATTAGACTGGATTCCAGGCATCAATAGACTCATCGCCAACAAGGCAGCTACAGCAAAAACAACAGCAAACCACTTAATACCAATGCCCTTTTCGATATAATAAGCTGGTCCGCCTCGATAGACTCCATCTTGTTTCACCTTATAAATTTGGCCAAGGGTAGATTCAACAAACGCACTACCCGCTCCGATAAAAGCAATCGTCCACATCCAGAACACTGCTCCCGGTCCTCCCATTGCAATTGCAGTGGCGGTTCCAGCAATATTACCGGTACCAACACGACCTGAGAGCGCTAGAGATAATGCTTGAAAAGAGGAAACCCCGGCCTCAGAACTTTTCCCTTTAAACATAAGCTGAACCATGTCTTTAATATGTCTTACCTGTAAAAACCTCGTTAAAATAGAAAATAATAACCCAACACCTAAACAAATATAAATGACTGGCGTACTCCATAAAATCCCGTTCAGCCAATTAACAAATTCCTCCAACTTAACCCCTCCTCCATATCCAAATATTCTTTCTATTTTGAATTATATGCAAAAATAGACTTTTGCACAATCTTTTTTTTAAATATTATGTTAGCAAATCTTCCAAAAGTAAAAAAAACCTAAATTCTCTCTAGGAATCTAGGTTTTGTACTGTTAAAAACATAATTATTATTATTGTATCAATATACTTTACTATAGAATCAAAAGTTTCAAAGGCTGAAAACAATCCTTATATCATGGACAGTTTAGGGGATAATGCTTGAGCTAAGGTAGACCTTACTTCTACGTCATCGAAGGATAGTCCTAGTTTAACAGCAGTCGTTGCAATCTCCGGTCTTATACCTGATAGTGTCGCTTTTACACCGATTAATTTAAGTGCATTAATTAGTTGAAATAACTGTTGCGCCACCATCGTATCGATCATAATCACTCCAGATAAATCAATGCACAAGTGTTTTACCCCTCTTGTGGCACATTGGTTTAGAGCATTATCAATAATCATTTTCGCTCTAGTCGTATCAATATCTCCAACTAAAGGCAACAATGCCGTACCCTTCGTTAAAGAAATAACTGGTGAACTCAACTCATTAATCATCTCTTGCTGAGCTTGTAATTGATAATTTGAATACTTATATGTCTCCTCTGTAAACTTTAGAATCACAGTGTCAAACAAGGTCACTATCTTTAAATTCCATTCTTCCACTTGACCAGGAACGATATGCTTAGGATATTTCTCAGCAAATTCCTGAATAGACTCCAAGTACTGAGATCTTGTTCTCATAAATTCTCTTATAACAAACTGTAATGGCGTCTTTAAATGTTGCTGATCGCTCGCAATCTCATGAATCCAAGGATCGAATTGGACGGTAAAACTCTTTTCATCCATATTGAAAATTTCTATAAAATGCTCGTGAAATTTTATATTTTGTTGTTTCATATTTTTTATCACTTCTGGGTCTAGAGAGGAGTATATCCCTGTCGGATCACTCTTATCAAGACCTTCATACCATTCTTCCGTTAATTTCGTGACTCGTTGTAAAAGAAAGTGATACAATTCCTTATTTTTCTGCAAGCTTCCCTACCCCCTTTAAAGTTGAATGAATTAAATGATTCGATGACCATCCTGTGCAAGAGCATGATAAATCCCATGTTGTAAGGTGTGAAAGCACTGGTATTTTGAAAAATTAAATCCTGTGTTTGTCATCATAACTCCAAGTTCAGCAGAAATCCCTACTAAAATCATTTCTGTACCAATTAAGGATGATGCCGCCCCGAGCTTCTCAATCATGGAAGCCGTATATGTATCTTCATCAACATGTAAACCTGTCATATCTACTATCAAGTACCTTGCTTGATGCTTGGGTAGACTGCTCAATGTTTTATCAATCATATCATTAGATCGACTATTGTCGTATCTACCGACTAGAGGAACGACTACTATCCCTTCTAATACCGGGATTGTCGGTGAAGATAGTTCTCTGACTAATTTCCTTAGGTCACTTGTCTGTTGGTCAACCATTTTCTCAAGACGGTTAATTTCTTCCGATTCATTTGTCCGAATCAACTTATGTATGTTTTTTGTAACGGTAATACTCGAAGGAAAATAGGCGATCGTGTCCTGTTCATTCCCTTCTAGCTGCTTTTCCAAAACCTTAAACCAAATGTTTTCTCCAAAAAGCCCGGAAAATATCCCTGCATAGTGGGCCGGTAAAAAATTACCACCACTAGTTTTTCCTTGAGCCTTATTAATTTTATTCTCCCAACTATCTTTTAAATGAATCTTAAGTGTCTTTTTTTCTTCATTTATTTCATGTATAATCGCTTTCCCCCAACCTGCAGATGCGTAAGTTGCTGGAATCAGGTCTGCTACTTGCGAAATACTCGCGTTCAATTTTTTAAAATACTCGCCGACAATTAATCCCTGACGGAACCCTGTAGCTTCAAGCACTAAATTCGCTGCTTCTTCTCCTGAGATTTCTTCAATGGTGTCAAAAAACACCTTCATTGCCGATGAGATCCAAAAAAGAACAGCATCCTCCTCTTCAAATAAGAATTGCCCCTTGTCTATGTTCCATCTAAACTTAAGGCCACCCACCTCTATGTTTGAATTGGAAGATTCAGTCATAGAAAAACCCCCTATATAAAATGTAATGAAACTAAGCTAATGAAATATTGTTAATATATACAAGTTTACCTTTTACAACTGTCACATGTCTATTTATACAATTTTCCTAGAATGAAAGAAGTGTATTTTCATTCCTATGATGCAATAGATTGGGGAATTAATTATTGAACCCGATTAAGGGTATTGACAAGCCTTTAAGTGATGCTAAATAATTGCAAAGGAAACTTAAAAGGGAGTGTTTACATGCCAACTTCTACAAAAAAAACGTTAAGCCCCGACTTTGATCCATGGGAGGCATACATTGATAGGGCTCAATTCCATAAGCCCGTTCTATCCAATCTTGAATTTACGACAACAACATTATGTAACATGCGGTGTGAGCATTGTGCTGTTGGCTATTCTTTGAGTCATAAAGATCCGGATGGACTTCCCATAGCCCTCCTTCTAAAGAGACTGGATGAAACAACTCACCTACGTTCAATAAGCATAACAGGTGGCGAACCCATGTTATCGTTAAGATCAGTTGAAAACTATGTCCTTCCGCTCCTAAAATATGCTCATGAAAGAGGGATTTACACACAGATTAATTCCAATTTGACCCTAGAAATGAGTAGGTATGAACAAATTCTTCCCTATCTAGATGTCCTTCATATTTCACACAATTGGGGAACAGAGACCGATTTCGTTGAGGCTGGTTTTGCAATGATGCAGCGAAAGCCTTCGTTAACCCAACGAGAAGCTTTGTTTAAAAGAATGATTGAAAATAGTAAAACGATATCTAAGAGCAATGTGCTTATTTCTGCAGAAACGATGCTGAATAAACGGACTTTCCCTTACCTTGAGAAGATTCATCACCAAATTGTAGACGAAATGGGTTGTAAGCGGCACGAGATTCATCCTATGTATCCCGCTGATTTCGCTTCATCCCTCATCACATTATCACTAGACGAGATACGTGAAGCGATTCAACAGATTCTCCAATTTAGAAATCCAAATGTATGGATGCTCTTTGGAACCTTGCCTTTTTTTGCTTGTAGTAACAATACGGAAGATTTAGAGTTACTTCAGCGATTATATGCCGAAAAAAACGTAACCGTCCGAAATGACCCAGACGGTCGCTCTAGATTAAATGTAAATATCTTTAGTGGTGATGTATCTGTTACAGATTTCGGAAATCCCCCTCCACTTGGAAATATAAAAACAGACACTTTTGAAAATATTTATCAAACCTGGACAAATTCGTCCTTAGCAACTTCGCTAAGTTGCCATTGCCCTGAAGCGAATTGTCTGGGACCAAACGCACTGGTTAAAGAAAAGTACTATCCGGATATAGACTTTAGACAAATGAAAGCAAAAATCACTGTTTAATACATAAAAAGAAGAAGGTACCTATAATTAATAAGGCGCCTTCTTCTTTTTATATGGCTGTTTCCGCAAAGTTAGTTGTTTAAATCCTAAGCCGATTTGTAACACAAGATAAGCAAACTCATTTCTCATGAATTAGAAAGCAATTGAAACAATGCTTAATACGACACCAAAGTTTTAGAAAAGAGCCTTCTATAAATTCTTATGTAACAAAGATAAAACATCTTTTAACTCTTTCACTGGTACCTGCCCTGGGGCGGAAGCCTTCTTCACAGCTCCAAAGGTAATGGCAGAACCAAATATCTCCCCTGCTAAACGACTGATTAATCCTTTTCCTGACATGGATATCGTAATGATTGGCCGATCAGCATATTTTTCTGTCATAGTTAAGGTTGCTTCTAGCAAGCTCAGTACATCTGCCGAGTTTTTAGGCATGACTGCAATCTTAGGTAGGTCTCCCCCAAGGGCCTGTGCTTTTCGTAACCGAGAAACCATTTCTTCGATTGTAGGCGTTTTTACAAAGTCATGATTCGAAAGGATAACAAATGTTTGGTGTGAATGTGCTAGTTTAATCAACCTTTTTATATCTGACTCTTCGTTAAACAGCTCAATATCAACAAAATCGACTAAGCCAGATTCTATGATTTGTTTATTTAAAGCAAAGTAGGCTTCCTTAGTGAGTTCCTTTTCTCCACCTTCTTTGGCTGTTCTGAAAGTAAACACCAATGGTATCTCTGGTAAAAAGGAACGAATTTCAATAAGAGCAGAATGAACCTTTTCAATGCTTTCCACATTTTCAAAGAAATCGACACGCCATTCAATTATATCCAGTTCTTGTTTCCGTAGAAATGTGGCTTCTTCACTAAGTTCCGCTAATGTTTTACCTGTCATCGAAACGCAAATTTTGGGTGCCCCTTCGCCAATGGTCAGATTTTTTACCTGCAGCGTTTTCTTCATTTCCTTTCCCCTTCCAATTGTACTCCGTCAAGCTTGACCAAACACTTTAGCTATCTAGCTCCCAGGCGAGTTTCAATGAGTCAACGATATGGTTTGCTATCTCCTCCATGGAAAGGTTATCAACCTGGATTTTAGAATGATGGTTTGAATATACCTCTTGTCTATTATTGTAAAGCTCCTCTATCTCCGCCAAGGTCTTTCCTTGCAGCACAGGACGACTATCAATAATAACACTTATACGCTCTCTCCAAGACTCCCAAGATAGATCTAGAAAAAACACGATAGAGGAAGATAAGCATTCTTTTCTAATCTCCTCTTGCAAGAAAGCCCCACCACCTACAGAAATAATGTGTAGCTTTTGCCTACACTTTTTAACAATCAGTTCCTTTTCTTTTTCCCTAAACACCTTTTCACCCATTTCACTAAAAATCTGTGAAACTGGCATATTGAATTCCTTTTCAATTTCCTCATCTATATCAATAAAGTCACGATAAAGTTTCTTGGCAACAAGCCTCCCAATCGTGGTTTTTCCTACACCCATAAATCCAATAAAGACGATGCTTTTTTCTTTAAGCGCCACTTCACGATTATCCATGATTCTACCTCCTATGCTAACAGCTACATTATAGATGAAATTATTTACAAGGTAAATCACATCATCTTCGCACCTTTATTTATAATTATTTTAATTTAGTATTGATTTCTAAGTAGAACATGATATTATGTAATTATAGTTAAAGCACATAGGGTAGGCATAATATCGGATAGCCAAGCGGAAGGAATTTATTCTCATTCACTTTCTTCATTCTCATTCAATTTCAATGTTTTTATCAAACCTTTTCTCTAATCAATTTTTTGGCCCGACTATTTTGCCTACCTTAAATTAATTCAAAGGGTTGGTTATTTTGGAAGAAGCTAAATCATTAGACTTGATTCCTTACTTAAAAGAACGAGGCCTGCGCATTACTCCACAAAGGTTGTTAATCTTGCAAGCAATTATCTCCTTAGAAGGCCACCCTACAGCAGAAGATATCCATAGGTCCATACCGTATACTAGCTTAACGACAATCTATAACAACCTTAAGCTCTTTGTAAACCTTGGGATTATAAATGAACTACCTTATGGAAATGCCCTAAGCAAATATGAATTCAACCACTCAAAGCATTATCATGTAATCTGCCAGAGGTGCGGTAAAATCGTTGACTTTAATTACCCGAACCTAAAAGAAATCGAACACTTAGCATCTAAATTAACGAACTTTACGATACACCACCATCATTTTGAAGTATATGGAATCTGTTCTTCTTGTCAGAGTTAATCTCACACACTGCTAGCTAAAAAAATACCCAGTAGGATTCTAATGAAAGGGTGATCAAATTGGCCCATGAGAAAAAACTATGTCCAAACTGCAAATCGGAAATCAAACAGTTAAAGCATAGTGTTCTTTGTAACTGTGGATTAAAGTTAAAAGCGATAAAGTCCATCGTTTCCTAAAGAATATTACATGCTGTTGGTCAATAATCCAACCCTACTCCTGTAATTCCATTTAAAAAAAGGTTCATGACATCGCTATAGTCATGAACCTTTTTTAGCGCCATAGTTATAGTTCTTACCCACTCGGTAAGAACTACCATGATCAGTTGAATTCTTTTCTGGTTAGATAACTTATTTACACCAATGGTCTAATGATATAGTCCTTATCATCCTTCCGTTTGGTCAATGGTAGTGCCTGTGGACCATTGGAAAAAGGTTAAGCTCTTGTGCTTTTTCTTCATGATTAATGATTATTTCGTTCATCAATTCCAACGTTGATTTCCCCTCGGTATCCATCCCTATGTCATTGGCTACTTTAATGAGTTGTTTTTCCCTCACCTCACTAGCCAATTGGAAAAAGTCCTTCCCATCAGCTCGAACTCCTAGCTCCTTTGCCAATTTATTCACTTTGGCCTTGTGCACCTCGAAAGCAAGTTGGTGGAACTCTTTCCCGTTATCCGAAATTCCTAATTCACTTGCTTGTCTCTTTACCTTCATTTTGTGTATGTCATGAGCTATTTCCTTGGTTTCCATTCCTTCAGTTTTAATAGACAGCTCTTTTGCCTCATCTTTTATTTCTTTTTCGAATACTTCTGACGCTACCTTCTCTATCTCTTTATCCTTTGTTGAAATCCCTAATTTTTTTGCCCTTTTTAGTATTAAGGCATTATGGACCTCTGTTGCAATCGCCTTGATATCCTTGCCCTTTGTATTAATATCTAGCACCTTCGCTTGACTTTTTATATGTAACTCATGGATTTCTTTCATTAATTGTTCGCTATCCTTGCCTTCTATATCTAATCCTAGAGATTCTGCTTGTTTTTTGATAAAAACTGCTTTCACTTCATGGGCAATTGTACTAGAATTTTTCCCTTTTGTTTCAATTCCTAGTTCTGCAGCTCTTTTAAGTAGAAACTCGCTATTTTGATTCTCTCCTTCATGACTATGGTTTTCCTTAGACTGTACTTCTTTTTCTGACTTCGGATTCCATTGGGCAGACACAGAGATTGCATCAGTGCTCGAGACAAAAAATACGCCTAGCACCAATACTAATAAAATAGACATTCTTTTCTTCTTCAAATGAATTCCCTCCTAGTTGGAAATAATAAATTACAGAAATAGGTTGCCCAATAGTTTTGAACAAAATGGGGTATGTTTAAATTTATTTTCATTGCTATGCTTTCTTCATTCCAATTTGTGTGTTTAAGCTTCAGTTTAAGGCCTCCCATAAAACAAGGTTACATATATCTCATCTTCTCTTTATGTAAGTTCGCAGTCTAATGTATAATGGATGGTAAAGTAGGCTTTTAGAAAGGGAATTTATGAATATTACTTCTATTCTCCTGGGGTTAGTTCTTGTTTTAAATATTATTTTTGCCTTTGTCGTTGTTTTTGGCGAACGGCGTGACGCTAGCTCAGCATGGGCATGGTTACTAGTTTTATCCTTTATTCCTGT
Source organism: Mesobacillus persicus (assembly GCF_900109925.1). Lineage (GTDB taxonomy): Bacteria > Bacillota > Bacilli > Bacillales > Cytobacillaceae > Mesobacillus_B > Mesobacillus_B persicus. The sequence continues at coordinate 153,625 of NZ_FOBW01000011.1, forward strand.
AGTAGGTTTCTTTCTGTATTTATTTCTAGGACAAAACCTTAGCCGTACACGGCTTTTTACATGGGAAGATAAAAAGAAAATTGGAATTGAACAAGAAATATCTTGCCAGTTACAAGAAATACGCTCGGGTACTTTTGATTACCGTAAAGACTCAGAGTTCAATGCTCGAGAATTAATTTATCTTCACCTATTAGGGAATGATGCTCCCCTCACACTTGATAATTCGGTTGAGATTTTCACTGATGGGCGAAATAAATTTGAAAATCTATTGCTAGATATTCAAGCGGCGAAACATCACATTCATTTGCAATATTATATAGTGAAAAAGGATGAACTCGGCAAGCGTATCAGAGATTCGCTAATTCAAAAAGCTAAAGAAGGAGTCAAGGTTCGAGTCCTGTATGATGAGCTCGGCTCTAGAGGATTAACCAAGCGTTTTTTTGATGAACTCCGCCAAGTTGGGGGAGAAGTGGAAATATTTTTCCCGTCTAAGTTCAAATTGGTTAACTTCAGACTTAACTACCGCAACCATCGAAAGATTGTCATTATAGATGGAAAAGTTGGCTATATTGGTGGATTTAACATTGGCGATGAGTACCTAGGGCTAAACCCACATTTTGGCTATTGGAGGGATACTCACCTTAAAATCCAAGGTACGTCTGTCCACGCCATACAGACTCGTTTTATTCTCGATTGGAATCAGGCATCGTATAGCCATGATATAGATTACGATCCTATTCTTTTCCCTACTCCGGAATTAAAAGGACATGTGGGAATACAAATTGTCACAAGCGGCCCCGATTCTGAATGGTCACAGATTAAAAATGGTTATATAAAGATGATTTCTTTAGCGAAGAAATCCATTTTAATCCAAACTCCTTATTTTATTCCTGATGCGAGTCTTTTAGATACGATTCGAATTGCATGTCTCTCAGGGGTAGATGTTAGAATTATGATTCCTAACAAACCAGATCATATTTTTGTCTACTGGGCTACTCTCTCGAATGTTGGTGAGCTTTTAAAAGCCGGGGCAAAAATATATATTTACGACAATGGATTTTTACATGCTAAAACAGTGGTTGTTGATGATGAAATATCTTCTGTTGGGACTGCCAATATTGACATTCGTAGCCTAAACCTTAACTTTGAAATCAATGCTTTTATGTATGACAAAAAAATAGCTAAGGACTTGTCTTTAACATTTGAAAACGATATGACAAACTCTAGGCTATTGACATGGGAGCAATACAAAAATCGTTCAAAATGGATTCAATTAAAAGAATCCATCTCTAGGCTACTATCACCGATTCTATAAAATATAGGAACTTTACGTAAATCGACAATATATAAAAGGAGGCAAGCTAGCGCTTTGCCTCCTTTTAGTTTAGTTTTTTTAAAAACTTACCAGTATGCAAATCAACAATGTACTAACCTCGGTCTTTTTTACGTCTCAGTTTTTATTGACGCTTCCCGTCTCAATCTTAAAAAACGCACCACATTTAATACTATCGTTTTCGCCACTGCATAGGTAGGGACAGCAAGGACCATTCCTAGCAAGCCAGCCAAATTTCCGGCTACTAACAATAAGATGACAATCGTCGCTGGATGCGTATCCAATGATTTTCCAAGGATAAGAGGCGATAAAAGATTTCCTTCCAATTGTTGAGCGATGACAATAACCACCAAAACGAGAAAGGCTTTTGTTGGAGAATCAAACAGCGCAACGATGACAGCAGGAGCTCCACCAATTATCGGACCCACGTAAGGAATAATATTCGTGACGGCAACAATCAATGCCATGACTAAAGCATATTCTAAACCAACGATTAAAAAGCCTATGAATGAAAGAGTTCCAACAAATAGAGCGACCGTAATTTGTCCTTGAATATAGGCAGACAATGTTTTAGCCGTACCTTCTAGAGTTTCTACACCTTGACTACGATAAGAAACTGGAATGAATTTAGCTATGGCATCTTTAAGTTTATGCCCATCCTTAAACATAAAAAATAATAGAAGTGGCACGGTTACAATTGTTATGGCAATGTTTGCAAGCAACCCAAATATATTGGTTATCCCGTTTGTTATTCGATCGGGCAGAGTGTTTGCATATTCTGTAACTCGTTGGATAATTTCCTCTTGCGTAACATATTGCTGTGTCATTAACCAGCGATATTGCTCTGTATTAGCAAAGTTGTTAAAAAACCTTTGAGCATCCCTTGCATATCCTGGAATATCATTAACTAATTCCATCACCTGTCTAGTAATTACAGGAACTAGGTTTCCAATGGCAAGAACCACCAGGCCTATGATGGCTATGTATAATAAAATAATCGATAATACCCTAGGTATTTTCCATTTTACTAACAGATTAACAAGTGGATTTAATAAAAAATACAGAAACCCCGAAATGATAATTGGAAAAAATAAAGTTGATACAAAGATGCCGACTGGCTCAAATAAAAAGGAAATCTTTGATGAAACATAAATAATTGTCAAGATGATTAAAATTTGTAATGCCCAGTATTGAAAGCTTTTCTTAGTCACATTCTCACCTTTTCTTTTTTAAACATTAAAAACATTATACCAAGTTTCAATTAACTTTGCTTATTGAGAGCAATTTATATCAATAGTTTTCGGAATATTTACATTAGAAGTAGTATATGTACATAAAAATCTGATCTTATAGTTATAAAACTAAACCACACTAACTAGTTTCCATTAAACACCAAAAAGGGCATTCAAGTAAATTGAATGCCCTTCCCTAATTTATGCCCTCATCATTTCTAATTGTTTAAACTCTTTATTTCTCCTGTCCACTGACTCATACCTGGGACAACATTAACAACTTTCTTGAAGCCTTTTTCTGCTAATTTCTGAGCTGCTAAATCACTGCGATTTCCTGTACGACAAACCACATAGATGTCTTGATCCTTATTTAGTTCATTCATACGGCTTTCTAAGTCGCCCATAGGAATGGAAACTGCATTTGGTATGTGATTAAACACATATTCCGCAGTCTCTCTCACATCGACTAAAACAATGTTTTCATCTTCTTTCAGCTTACCCTCAAGTTCTTCATTTGAAACCACATTAGGATGTTTCTTCTCAATTGTCTCTTCACCTGAAGCTTTTCTTAGATAATGTTTTAAAACTTCACCTTCCTCAAGTACACCTAAATACTGGTGTCCAGTGCTTCCTGCCCAAGCTTTAATATCGGCGATGGACCCCTTATCTGTTGCTTGTACTTCAAGTACTTGACCCGCTTCTAGGTCATTTATTGCTTTTCTCGTTTTAACGATTGGCATTGGGCAAGCTAACCCTTTTGCATCTAAGACTACATTCACCTTAATATTATTCATTCTGTCATTCCTCCATCACTCTCTTAAAGTATTATTCAAGAAAATTTTTACTAGATTGCTCTGTTTAACAAGTCCCTTGACTTCCGCTCCAACATTGTTCTTTAACATAGCAGCCTATTAGATAAATAGATTCACATTTCCTTCTTGAGCATCCGCTAAATAAGCGGCAACTCCAGCATATTCAATATTATCTAGTAGTTCTTCCTGTTGAAGGCCCAAAAGATCCATTGTCATCGTACATGCCACTAGCTTAATGTCTTGCTCTTGTGCCATTTCAATTAGCTGTGGTAACGGCATTGCATTATGCTTTTTAATCACATTTTTAATCATTTTAGGGCCCATACCTGCAAAGTTCATTTTTGACAGCGCCATTTTATCAGCACCTCTAGGCATCATTTTTGCAAACATTTTCTCCAGAAGCCCCTTTTTCAATGCCAATGGTTCATCTTTTCGTAATGCATTTAATCCCCAAAATGTATGGAAAATCGTTACTTCGTGATCATAAGCAGCTGCACCATTTGCGATGATGTAGGCAGCCATTGCCTTATCGTAATCACCACTAAATAGAATAATAGTCGTTCGTTTTTTTTCAGTCATAATATCCTCCTTGAAAATATCTTAATTACCCTAGTGGGTATTAATGTTTTTATAAAAAAATTAACCTTTTTTTATCCAAAACTTAAGAACCTCGTTATCTACCTCATGTTTAACTAACTCATGGCCACCAGACTTTGCCCATGCGGCAAGGTCATTTTTAGCACCTTTATCTGTAGCGTGAATTTCTAGTACTTGCCCTGACTCTAGTTCGTTCATTGCTTTTTTCGTCTTAACAATTGGCATTGGACAAGCTAATCCCTTTGCATCTAATAATTTATTTGAATTCATATAGAAATTTCCTCCGCTTCTATTATTTCATTTTTACCATTACCCCTATGGGTATAATACTAAATAAAAAAAAGAAAGTCAACTCGTGAAAACTACCTGCTTTTCACGAGTAAATTGACCGCCTCTTTTATAAAGTCTTCTGTATTCTCACCTTTTTTTTCTGCCTCCAGAACACACTCCACTAGATTTGAGCTCACAATTACTCCTACTGTTCGATCAACTGCCGAACGGACGGCAGATAGTTGTGTAATAACTTCCTTACAATCCTTTTCTTCTTCCATCATCTTCAGGATCCCTCTAAGCTGTCCTTCCATGCGCTTTACCCGGTTTTTAACTTGATCATTGTACTCCATCGTTTTAGTCCTTTCTTTATGCGGTTTTTTTGTTTTGATTGTTTTGATTGCAATCACAGTTCATCATTGTATAACCACTAATATGAAATCCTTTTTTCCTTAAGATACGAATAGCCATATTCTTTTCAAGATGGTCAGCCGCTATAATATGAATGTTAAGGCTAGATATTTCTTGGTAATTTCTCTTTATATATGCGATTGGGATATTAATTGATTTAGGAACTGGCTCCTTATATGACTGATTATACTCTCGGACATCTACGACTTGGAATGATTCAGCATCAAGACTAGACATAGCCAAGCAGCGGACTCCTAGAACAGGAATATATCTAACGTAAATTAATCCTAGGATGATACTCAATAACAGCAAAGTCGTTATCATTTTTATACCTCATTTTCAAAAAAATAACTGACAACCTTATAATATACCCCTATAGGTATAATGTCAACATTCAGACTGAACTATTCATTATTCTATCAAAAAAAACCGTTAAGTACTAAATTTTAAATTTATAAATATTAAATGCCAATCATCTTTGTACTCCCTTTGTTTAATTATGTTAATAAGATAAAAAGACTGCCCAATAAGTGAGGGCACTGAAAAGGTCTGTTGAAACTTAGTAATATGCTAAAACATAGTTGTTGATTTCCGTTCCAGGCGGCTTCGCTTTCCGCGGGCGTGCCGGGGAGCCTCCTCGGTGCCCTAGGCACCTGTGGGGTCTCCCCTGCCCCGTACTCCCGGTCGAGTAAGCGGGAACTTGTTTTCTAGTATAGATAATAAGTTCCTCACTCCTCACAGAACCGTGCGTGCGGTACTATCGCACACGGCTCTTCCTATCATCATTCACAGAATATAGTTAATATTTTTCTTCAAATCATATATGTTTACTTTAATTCTGGGTCTAGGCAACGGATATTTACTAAGGAATAAATTAAATTTATCCCAACTGAA
>NZ_FOBW01000013.1 GCF_900109925.1 Mesobacillus persicus
AGCATCCCCTCATGAGAGGGAATGAATTATCCGGTATTAGCCCCGGTTTCCCGGAGTTATCCCAGTCTTACAGGCAGGTTGCCCACGTGTTACTCACCCGTCCGCCGCTAACATCAGGGAGCAAGCTCCCATCAGTCCGCTCGACTTGCATGTATTAGGCACGCCGCCAGCGTTCGTCCTGAGCCAGGATCAAACTCTCCAATAAAGAGTGATTAGCTCATAAAATAAAACGTTGGCTCATGTTCTTCCATAATAGAAGACATGATAAAAATTGTTTGTTGACGCTTGTTTGTTTAGTTTTCAAAGAGCAATCATCGCGTTTGAGCGACTTTATTAATATAACACTTTCATCCAGCGAAGTCAATATTTTTTTAAAACTTTTAAAATGTTAATAACTTGTTTCGCTGCTGACTTATAAGAGTATATCAGGCATTATCCTAAAAAACAAGGTTTTATTCTATTTTTGCAAAGTTTTTTTCTGATCTCCGGAATCCCCCGAAACATAATAAGATTCTTGCATAAAGATTGTTGTTAAAATCCTAAGTCGAATCTAACGACCAGCCCCTTTTCTCATAATTGGTGGCTGTTTTCTGTATATAGATAGCTCAGATATAAGTATTAAGCTTAAAATCACCAAAGTTGGCTTAACCCCAAGTTCATTCTAAAGTTTGAATAAAGACCATCATCAGAATCCTGCGATCGCTTAAAATAAAAAAACTGTAGACAAGAGTTTGTCTACAGTCTGATAAGCACAAAAATGTGCTCTAATTAATTATTCTTCGCCATCTTCATTTGCTGGTGGTTCTTCAGTAGAAATCGGTTGATTTTCATCTTCCGTAACTGGTAGTCCGTCTTCTGAAACATTATCATGCTCAGATTCGACAGCTTCTAATTCTTCTAGTTTTTCTTCTTCCTTATCAACCTGTGCAACGGTCGATACGGATTCATTCACTTCTTTATTTAGACTAATGAGCTTTACTCCCTGGGTATTACGGCCGGTAATAGAGATTCCACCTACAGGGATACGGATGATAACTCCACCCGTTGTAATAACCATTAAGTCTTCTTCACCTTGGACAACCTTCATTGTAACTAGATCACCATTTTTCTCGGTAATGTTACATGTTTTGATTCCTTTACCGCCACGGCCTTGCCTTCTATACTCGGTGGCAGGTGTACGTTTACCAAAGCCATGTTTTGTTACAACTAATATATCCGCACTTTCTTCAAGAACCTCCATACCAACTACTTCATCATCATTAGCAAGAGTAATCCCTTTAACTCCGGTAGCAGTACGTCCCATGGACCGGACATCGGTTTCTGGGAAGCGAATCATTAAGCCGTTTTTCGTTCCGATGATGATTTCCTTGTCGCCATCGGTTAGGCGAACTGAAATCAACTCATCTCCTTCACGAAGGTTAAGGGCTATTAAACCATTGTTTCGGATATTCGCAAAAGATGTAAGTGGAGTTCGTTTTGCAATTCCATCTTTCGTTGCAAAGAATAGACTCCAATCTTCAACAAACTCTTCTACGTGGATGATAGCATTAACCCACTCGCCTTTTTCCACTCCCAATAAATTGATAATTGGAAGGCCTTTTGCCGTTCTACTGAATTCTGGTACTTCATATCCTTTTGTACGATAAACTTTCCCTTTATTTGTAAAGTAAAGAATCGTATCATGTGTCGAAGTGGTAATTAAATGCTCGACAAAGTCATTCTCATTGGTTCCCATTCCTTGGATTCCGCGTCCACCTCGTCTTTGAGCACGATAGGTTGAAACAGGAAGGCGTTTGATATATCCATTATGAGTCAAGGTGATAACAACATTCTCACGTGGAATTAAATCTTCATCCTCAATCATTTCAATACCCGCAGTTATAATCTCTGTTCTGCGTTTATCATTGAAGCGTTCTTTAACTTCCAATAGTTCTTCACGGATAATTTCAAGGATTTTTTCATCATCTGCTAAAATAGCTTTTAATTCAGAGATTAATTCAATTAGACTTTGGTATTCCTCCTCAATCTTCTCGCGTTCTAAACCTGTTAAACGCTGTAAACGCATGTCGAGGATTGCCTGTGCTTGTTTCTCGGATAAATTGAACTGAGTCATTAATCCTTCACGGGCGATATCCGTAGTTCTTGAACCACGAATTAAGCTAATGATAGCATCTAAATTATCTAATGCGATACGTAAGCCTTCAAGGATATGGGCACGCGCTTCTGCCTTGCGAAGTTCAAATTCAGTCCTACGACGAATAATTACCCTTTGATGGTCCAAATAATAAACTAGACATTGTTTTAGATTCAGAACCTTAGGCTGACCGTCTACAAGCGCTAAAGTGTTAATCCCAAAACTAGTTTGTAATGCCGTTTGCTTATATAAATTATTTAGCAACACATTCGCGTTAGCATCTTTACGTACTTCAATAACAATTCGGAGTCCGTCACGATCGGATTCATCACGCAAATCAGTAATTCCATCGATTTTCTTTTCACGAACTAAGTCAGCAATTTTTTCAATCAATCTTGCTTTGTTTACCTGATATGGAATTTCATTAACGATAATTACTTCTTTACCGTTTGATTTTTGTTCAATCTCTACTTTAGCTCTTACAGTGATCGATCCACGACCTGTTTCATAAGCTTTTCGGATACCACTTCTGCCAAGAATCATTCCGCCTGTAGGGAAGTCAGGGCCAGGTATGATTTCCATTAGTTCTGGGATTGAAATTTCAGGGTCCTTACTTACTGCTAGAACACCATCAATCACTTCTCCTAGTTGATGTGGTGGGATATTTGTCGCCATTCCGACTGCAATCCCTGATGTACCATTGACAAGGAGGTTTGGAAATCTTGAAGGAAGAACAACTGGTTCTCTTTCAGAGCCATCATAGTTATCCTGATAATCAATCGTATCCTTATTGATATCCCGAAGGAGTTCCATAGAGATTTTTGACATTCTTGCTTCTGTATAACGCATCGCTGCAGCGGAATCTCCGTCAATGGAACCGAAATTCCCATGACCATCGACTAACATATAACGATAATTGAAATCCTGGGCCATCCGGACCATCGTTTCATAAACTGCTGAATCACCATGTGGGTGGTATTTCCCGATAACTTCCCCAACGATTCTAGCTGACTTTTTATAAGCCTTATCTGAGTGCATTCCAAGATCATGCATTGCGTAAAGGATGCGTCGGTGTACCGGTTTTAAGCCGTCACGCACATCAGGCAAGGCTCGAGCTACGATAACGCTCATAGCATAATCTAGGAAGGATGTCTTCATTTCCTGACTAATATTAATCTCTTTCACACGAGGATTGGGCGTCTCTGCCATTTGGAAGGTACCTCCTTTAATAGAAAAGCGAAAGCGCCTGTCCAACCCTGAGGAGCTAGGGGGCGCTACTTGCTACTAATAGAAAAGCAGGATAGACAGTATATCTATCCTGTTAAATATCTAAGTTTTTAACATAAACGGCATTTTCTTCGATAAACTGACGTCTAGGCTCTACTTTGTCTCCCATTAACATCTCAAAGGTTTCATCCGCTTCGATCGCATCTTCAAGACTAACCTGTAACAATAAACGGTTATCTGGGTCCATCGTTGTCTCCCAAAGCTGCCCTGGATTCATTTCACCAAGACCCTTATAACGCTGAATACCAGGCTTAGGTAAGGCAGACAGCTGAGCTAAAACTGCGTCTAGCTGTTTATTATTGTAGGCATATTCAATTCGTTTACCTTGCTGAATTTTATATAACGGTGGTTGGGCAATATAAATATAACCAGCTTCAATAATTTGTCTCATATACCTATAAAAGAATGTTAATAACAGCGTCCGAATATGTGCACCATCTACATCAGCATCGGTCATAATAACGATTTTGTGGTAGCGGGCTTTTGAGATATCAAAATCTTCCCCAATTCCGGTTCCGATTCCTGTAATCAGAGCTCTTACCTCATTGTTCGAAAGGATACGATCAAGTCGTGCCTTCTCTACGTTTAAAATCTTCCCTCTAAGCGGTAAGATTGCTTGGAAATGACGATCACGCCCTTGTTTTGCGGAACCGCCTGCTGAATCACCCTCAACGATATATATTTCACTTATCGAAGGGTCCTTCGAAGAACAGTCAGCTAATTTACCAGGTAAACTTGAAACTTCTAATGCACTTTTACGTCTTGTTAGCTCACGTGCCTTTTTAGCAGCCAATCTAGCTCTGGCGGCCATCAATCCCTTATCGACGACCTTTCGTGCAACCGATGGATTTTCAAGCATGAACTTTTCGAAGTGTTCCGAAAAAGTGGTATCCGTAACGTGCCGAACTTCCGAATTACCAAGTTTTGTTTTCGTTTGACCTTCAAACTGAGGGTCTGGATGTTTAACAGAAATAATCGCGGTTATTCCCTCACGAACATCTTCGCCTGATAGATTGTCATCATTCGCTTTAAATATCCCATTTTTTCTAGCGTAATCGTTAATCACTCTTGTGAGGGCTGTTTTAAATCCAGATTCATGCGTTCCACCCTCATACGTATGAATATTGTTTGCGAATGAGTAGATATTGCTAGTAAAACCTTCATTGTATTGAATCGCTACTTCGACCGTGATTCCGTCTTTTTCACCTTCAATATAGATTGGTTCCTCATGAAGGACATCTTTTGTGCGGTTTAAGTGCTCCACATAAGAGCGAATACCGCCCTCGTAATAAAACTCACTTTTTTTGCCTTCAGAACGTTTATCCTCAATGGTTATTTTCAACCCTTTATTGAGGAAAGCTAACTCACGAGTACGAGTGGCTAACGTTTCAAAGTCATATTCAAGTGTTTCGTTGAAAATTTCTCCATCCGGAACAAAATGAACCGTTGTTCCGGTTTTGTCTGTCTCACCAATCACCTTTAATTCTTGCTTTATTGCACCACGCTCAAAGGAGATATAGTGAAGCTTGCCGTCACGGTGGACATATACTTCTAGAAGGGTAGAAAGGGCATTAACAACGGACGCACCAACGCCATGAAGTCCGCCAGAAACCTTGTAACCTCCACCGCCAAACTTACCACCGGCATGAAGAACCGTCATAATGACTTCAACAGCTGGTCTTCCCATCTTCTCATGCATTCCTACCGGGATCCCTCGGCCATTATCATGAACGGTGATGCTATTGTCTTCTTCAATAATGAGATTAATCTCATCACAATAACCAGCTAGTGCCTCATCAATACTGTTATCTACGATTTCCCAAACGAGGTGATGAAGGCCTTTTCCACTTGTTGATCCGATATACATCCCCGGGCGTTTTCGAACCGCCTCCAAACCTTCGAGGACCTGTATCTGGTCTGCTTCATACGATTGTCCTTGCATGGCTTCTTGTTCCATTGCCATATCGGTCACCTACACTTTCAATTTACAGTTCAATTACTAATCATGTTAGAGACTATAGAGGAAACTCCTGAACAGTTAATTTTTGCGAACGCTTTTTTAATGTTCCAGCTGCTAGAGGAGAGTAATAAATTTGATCCTTTGTGATAACAATAGATTTGTACTCTTTCTTTGATAAATTAACGATTTCTTGGTTCCGACGAGCGAGGAATTCCTCAAGCACATCAGAAAAGCCGGTGCTTTCTTTATCTAAGATGGCAATAATTTCACTTGTTCTGACCAACGTATCTTCTCCAATATGCAAGTACATGTTTCACCTCATTGGATTTTTGTCATCACTCCAGATTCCACCCGATAAGCGGCGGCATCTTTCAGTGTCTTATGGTCAATCCCATCCACACTAGTCGTTGTGACAAAGGTTTGGACCTTCCCTTGAATTGTATTTAATAAATGGGATTGGCGGTAATCGTCTAATTCTGATAAAACATCATCGAGAAGAAGAATCGGATACTCACCAATTTCTCTATTAATCAATTCAATTTCAGCTAACTTAACTGATAGGGCAGTTGTCCGTTGCTGTCCTTGAGAGCCAAATGTTTGGACATCGCGTCCATTGACGATAAACTCTAAGTCGTCTCGATGCGGACCAAACATAGTTGTTCCTCGTTCAATTTCCCTTTGTTTGATTTTCATAAATTTATTTTCATAGACCTCTATCATTTTCGACAAATCTTGGTCTTCTGATACATCAGCAGATGGTTTATAGTCAATTTTCAATGTTTCTAGCCCACGGGAAATCCCCTCGTGGATTGGGAGTGCCCATTGTTCAAGCAAACGAATAAACTCATACCGTTTAATAATAATTTTCGCTGCCATTTGAATAAACTGTTCTGTTAAAACATCAAGCATAGTCAAATCTGTTGTTTTCTTAATCTGCAGTTGTTTAAGGTAATGATTACGTTGCTGAAGCATTTTTTGATATTGGCTAATATCATGCAAATAGACAGGGGATACCTGTCCAATTTCCATATCAATAAAACGGCGCCTTACTTGTGGACTCCCTTTCACAAGGTTTAAATCCTCAGGCGCGAACATCACAACATTCATATTCCCTACATACTGGCTTAACTTTTTTTGTTCAATATGATTATATTTTGCTCGTTTTCCCTTTTTGGAAATAACGAGTTGCATTGGTACGGATCCACGGTTCTTTATAATCCTACCTTCTATTTTAGCATAATCTGTGTCCCAGCGAATAAGTTCTTTATCATTTGCTGTCCGATGAGACTTTGCCATGGCCAATACAAAAATCGATTCCATCACATTTGTTTTTCCTTGGGCATTCTCACCAATGATCACATTTACTTTATTTTCAAAATGCGCTTCTAGCTGCTCATAATTCCGATAATTTTTTATTTGTAATTCTTCAATATGCATGAATGGACCATCCTTTAATTATTGGATGACTAGAAACTCTCCGTACTCGGGAATCATGATTTGATCTCCATTTCGGAGCTTTCTTCCTCTTCTTTGATCTTGTTCTCCGTTGACATAGACCTCATGTTCACTTAAGAACCATTTAGCCATTCCGCCGGATTGAATGACCTCTGCTAGCTTAAGAAACTGGCCCAATGTAATGAACTCTGTGTCAATTTTAATTTCTTCGCTCATTTATTTTCACCATTTCTTTAAAAGGATTTAATACTTTATTTTACTAAAAAAAAACGCAAGAGACAAGTAACAAAAGCGACGTGGTCCGATGAGCATGCATGATTCCTGACTAAATAATTTTAAAAACGGAAAATTTCACTCTTTTTTCTAAAAAGAAAATCCCCTGTCAAGCTGACAAGGGATTGGCAAAAGATTAATAAGTTCTTACCGGTAAAATTAACTGGAGAATCGCTTCGTCATTTAGTGGACGAATAACAAAGGGTCTCATCGCTCCAGTAAAGGAAATTTGAATTTCGCTTCCCTCAAGGGCTTTTAGAGCATCCATCATGTATTTAGCACTGAAGGAAATTTTCAATTCTTCCCCTTCAACAGATTGAGTTTGAATTTCTTCAACAACTTTTCCGATTTCCGGTGTGTTGGATGATATTTCAATTGAATTCCCATCAATAGTTGAGAATTTAACGACATTATTTTTCCCTTCTCTTGCTAGTAAAGAAGCACGATCAATTGCATGAAGGAATTCTTTTGTATTTACAACGACATCGGTTTTTCGCTCATTTGGAATTAATCTAGCCGTATCAGGATAATTGCCTTCAAGCAGTCGGGAAAAGAATAATAGGTGTTTGGTTTTAAAGAGTACCTGGTTTTCAGTAACAACAATATCAACCATCGCTGCGGTATCATCGAGAATCTTACTTAACTCCGTCAGGCTCTTTCCTGGAATAACGACATTATGCTTTCCATCTGCTTCTGTCTCTAATCTAGCTTTCCTTAATGCCAGGCGGTGACTATCTGTTGCAATACAGATCAATTCGCTATTTTCAACCTTCCAGTTTACACCTGTCAAGATTGGGCGTGTTTCTGAGGTGGACACTGCAAATACTGTCTGCCGAATAAGGGCTTTAAGTAAATCTGTTGGTATCCGAAAAGCATTTTCTTCTGAAATTTGAGGTAGGTGTGGATATTCCTCAGCATCTAAGCCATTCAAATTAAATTCAGATTTCCCTGAACGAATGACAGTTTGTAAATGGTTTTCTACATCAATTTCAACTGTGCTTGTAGGAAGCTTTCTAACAATTTCACTAAAGAATTTCGCTTGTAGAACAATCGCTCCAGTTTGTTTGATTTCAACTATTTCTTTGTCATCTTCTACTCTTGGAATAAAAGATTCAATCGAAATATCCGAATCACTTCCAGTTAATGTTACTCCATCTTCTGTAGCAACAATTTTAATCCCTGTCAGAATAGGAATGGTCGTTCTGCTGGTTACTGCTTTCATAACATCTTGGACACTTTGTAATAAATAGTCCCTCTGGATGACAAACCTCATTTGAAAATCCTCCAATTTGGTATTTATTTCGCACATCATGCATATATTTATATTTTAAAAATATAGTAAAAGTACTAGTAGGCCCTGTGGATTTGTGGATAACCTTATTTTCGACAAGGAAACACAGCCTATCCACATGTGGACAGACTGTGTGCAACTACTCTCTAGTTATTCACATTATCCCTAGACCTTCAACTGATCATGAATTTCTTTTAGCTGTTTTTGCAGGGCTGAATCAGTCGATAGGAGTTTAGAAATCTTTTCATGAGCATGGATGACGGTTGTATGGTCACGCCCGCCAAATTCCTCCCCAATTTTCGGAAGGGAAAAGTCAGTTAATTCACGAGAAAGATACATGGCAATTTGTCTTGGGAATGCAACGGATTTAGTACGTTTCTTTGCTTTGAAATCTTCAAGTTTTACATTATAGTGCTGGCCAACAGTTCTTTGTATATCAAGAATGGTAATCACTTTTGGCTTTGAGTTAGGAATAATGTCTTTTAAAGCTTCGGCAGCTAAATCAGCATTAATGTCTTTGTTAATTAACGAAGAAAAGGCAACTACTCTTATTAATGCCCCTTCAAGTTCGCGGATATTGGAATCAATTTGGTTTGCAATATAAAGCATGACCTCATTTGGAATATCAAGGCCTTCAGCTTTTGCCTTTTTCTTAAGAATGGCTACCCTTGTTTCTAAATCAGGAGGGGTGATATCGGTAATTAAGCCCCATTCGAAACGTGATCGTAACCTGTCTTCCAATGTTGGTATTTCTTTAGGAGGCCGATCACTGGAGATAATGATTTGCTTGCTTTCTTCGTGCAGGGTATTAAAAGTATGGAAGAATTCTTCTTGAGTTGATTCTTTTCCAGCGAGGAATTGAATATCATCAATAAGAAGAACATCGACTTTCCGATATTTGTTCCGGAATTCGACCGCTTTGTTATCGCGGATAGAATTAATAAACTCGTTTGTAAATTTTTCAGAAGATAAATAAACTACCTTCGCAGAAGGGTTATGTTCCTGAACATAATGGCCAATCGCGTGCATTAAGTGAGTTTTACCAAGTCCGACTCCCCCGTATATAAACAGTGGATTATAGGCTTTAGCCGGTGCCTCTGCAACCGCAAGCGAAGCAGCATGAGCAAACCGATTCCCCGATCCAATTACAAAAGTATCAAAGATATATTTAGGGTTAAGCATATTGTTATGAAGATCATGGTGATCTTCACCTTTGTTTGCTTTCTTTGGTGGGACGGGCAGGCTTATTTCTTCCTCACTTTGATTTTGCGGAATAATAAACTTGATTGTTAGATTTTCACCTGTAATTTCATAAATAATTCCGCTAATCAGCTGGGAATACCGTTCTTCAAGCCAGTCACGGGCAAACTCATTCGGGGCTGTAATGGTCAGTGTGTCTCCCTGGAGAGAATGAGCCTTTGTTGATTTTAGCCAAGTATCAAAACTAGGCTTACTAATTTTTTTCTCAACTTTGGATAAGGCTGTATTCCAGAGGTCCGCGATATTTTCCAATCCATAACCCTCCTTTGGCAATGTATTTATAACCATGCATAACCATGTATAAAGCCTTTTTGGGCGAAATTTATAATTATACAAGTCTATTAATGTGGAAAAATATATAATAGGAATAAAAGCGGTTTTTCGACAATATCCACGATTTGTGGACAAAGTTCAAATCACAGGCTTGGATAACCTATCCACATGATATCCACAATTTGTGGATAAGTATAATTTTCAACATTAGTTGTTAAGAGTGAAAACACAAATATAATATCAAAAAATCCATTATGGCGCAACGGTTTTTGATACCTTATCCACAATAGTCTACAGCTGTGGAGAGAAATTGTCCACAGGATATTTATTTGTGTAAAAGTTGTTAATTATGATTGTGGATAAAGAAAAACGTGTCGATTTTTGTCCACAAGCCTATGTAGATAGGATTTTGTATAGGAAAAAAATCAATTTTTAAATATAGAAATCAGTGGGATGGAAAAACTTTTCATGCAGATAAATTTTAGTTTTCAATTGTGGCTATTGACATTTTACTGGTACCGTCCTTATAATTAGTAGGAATGTCTGACTTAGCAGCTAATTCCTCAGGGAGGTGTCATATATGAAAAGAACTTACCAACCAAATAAACGTAAGCACAGCAAAGTTCACGGTTTCCGTAGCCGCATGAGCTCAGCAAACGGACGCAAGGTACTTGCTCGCCGTCGTCGTAAAGGAAGAAAAGTATTATCAGCCTAGGCCACTGAACTGTCAGTGGCTTTTTTTCTCTTTCAGCTAAGCTAACCGATCAATTGGAACGCAAGATAATCTCTATAGTAAGTAATAGTAATTTGTCAGGCTGGAGTGAAGGTGTGTTTATATGAAGAAAGAACTTAGAATTAAAAAGAATAAGGAATTCCAGCAAGTTTTTCAAAAAGGGAAGTCCTTTGCAAATAGGCAATTTGTCGTTTATGTCATGAAAAAGGAAGACCAGGAAACTTTTCGGATCGGCTTATCGGTAAGCAAGAAGATTGGAAATGCCGTTAAACGTAACCAAATTAAGAGATATATTCGTCAGGCATTCCTCGAATTGAAAGATGAAGTTAAAAAGGGGAACGATTACGTTATTATTGCGAGAAAGCCGACAGCTGAAATGGGAATGCAAGATGTAAAAAAAAGTCTAGAACATGTTTTAAAGGTCGCTCGCGTTTTGAAAAAAAAGAACATTGGTCATAATGAGTGAAGGAAAGCTTTGTCTCTTATAGAAATAAAAATTGAGAGAAATAAGCTTTGTTACATGGAGAAAAGAGCTTGCAAATTTTACTAACAAAAGGCCTTTAGGATTTTAACAACAATCTTTATGAAAAGCGCCTTTTTTTAAAGCGCTTTTTTATAAAAGATGATAAAATACATTTGGACTATTAATGATCAAATTTGTTGTAACCGATTTGGGTGTAATTACATAATTGGTCGTAAATTGCTTCAGATAATTCAATATTAGTCAGGGATTGATCACGGTTAGGAGGAAATAGGGATTGAAAAATAGAATGTTACTTGTAGTGAGTCTGGTATTTCTAATGACAGTTCTAACAGGCTGTATGGAATACGAACAGGCCATCACTTCTGAAAGCGAAGGCTTTTGGAATGAATATATCGTTTATCCACTATCTTGGTTAATTGTTCACATGGCCGATTGGCTAGGTGGAAGCTTTGGACTTTCACTAATTGCGGTAACCATTCTTATTCGCTTTGCCATTTTGCCGCTAATGATTAAACAAACGAAAAGTTCGAAGGCCATGCAAGCGATTCAGCCTGAGATAAAGGAATTGCAAGCTAAATATAGCTCAAAGGATCAACAAACGCAGCAAAAACTTCAACAAGAGACCATGGCCTTATTCCAAAAGCATGGAGTCAATCCACTAGCGGGTTGTTTGCCAATTTTTGTTCAAATGCCAATCTTAATCGGTTTTTACCATGCAATTGTACGTACCCGAGAAATTGCTGGACATAACTTCCTATGGTTCGAGCTTGGTGCACCAGATCCATTTTTCATTTTGCCACTTGTAGCGGGAATCACAACATTCCTACAGCAAAAGATTATGATGGTAGGAATGCCAGATAATCCTCAAATGAAGATGATGCTTTGGATGATGCCAATTATGATTGTTGTTTTCGCCTTTAACTTACCTGCAGCCTTGCCTTTATACTGGGTTGTCGGAAATATTTTCTCTATTATTCAGACCTATTTTATTAAAGGGCCGGATTTGAAGAAGCAGCCAGCGACAGCAACAGCCACCGGCAAAGCGGGAGGAGCAAAGAAAAAGTGAAACAGATAACTGCTACAGGACAAACAGTCGAAGAAGCAGTAGAATCAGCACTAGCTCAATTACAGACTACGAAGGACCGCACCGAGATACAGATTGTTGATGAGGGGAAAAAAGGATTCTTTGGGATCTTTGGTTCAAGACCAGCGATTGTTAAAGTGACAGTTAAAATTGATCCTTTTGAAGAAGCAATCAACTACCTGAAAAAGATTAGCCATGAACTGGGAGCGCCGGCAGAAATTGAGCTCAAACAAGAGGGCAAACAAGTTCAGTTTATTTTAACAGGTGATAAGATCGCCTTATTGATAGGGAAAAGAGGACAGACTCTTAACTCTCTTCAGTACCTAACTCAACTAGTGATGAATCGTTATTCGAATCAATTTTATACGGTTCTTTTGGATGCTGAGGATTACCGCAAAAGAAGAAATGATACCCTGGTTCAACTAGCAGAGCGTCTTGCTCAAAAGGCTTTAAGAACTGGCCAGGAGGTTGCATTAGAGCCTATGCCTTCATATGAACGAAAAGTGATTCATACAGCATTGGTGAAAAATAGGAAAGTAAAGACCTATTCAGACGGGAGTGACCCACACCGTCACATCGTCATTACCCCTGCAGGGAAATAAATAGGCTATAGATTGATTAAGACTGAAGACAAACTCGGAGAATTCGAGCTTGCCTGCAGTCTTTTTTATTTTGTATGTAAATAGGACTATTGAATTTTTTTGCAAAGGATTTTTTTGTGAAACCGGTTGATTGGAGTGGAAGGCACGAAGACTCCTCGAAAATGAACTGCACATTTTCTCGTGCGTGGGCCTATTCAAGGATGACATTCAGTGTCCTGCGGGAGTGCAAGGCCAAGGGAGACCCCACAGGAGCGTAGCGACGAGGAGATAGAAAAGTAGAAGCGTCTCGAGGGGCTAGGCGCTGCAGCTAGACAGGCTCCCGGACTGCCCGCGGAAAGCGAAGTGCCTGGAGCGGAAATCAACACCTACGTTTAACACAAAAAAAACAGCCTTTAGAAAATAATCTATTTTAAAATCCTGTAGTATCCTGTTTTATTGTTATTCACATGTGGATAAGTTAAAATAATAACTACTTCTTATGTTTGTTGTGGATAAGATTTAGCTAGAGATTATATTTTTTTCAATGTTGATGTGATATTCTATAAAAATTGGTGAACGAAGCCTGGTATAGATAGAAGTGCTTGTAGTTTTAGTTATGGGGTGAAAAGATGGAGTTTGATACAATTGCCGCGATTTCTACTCCAATGGGAGAAGGAGCGATTGCGATTGTCCGCTTAAGCGGAGATGATGCTTTTAAAATAGCAGACAAACTATTCAAAGGAATAGGGAATAAAAAAATTGTAGAAGTTCCTTCACATACAATACACTATGGTCATATGATTGACCCGAAGACCAATATGGTAGCAGAAGAGGTTATGGTTTCAGTAATGAAAGGCCCCAAGACATTTACGAAGGAAGATGTAATTGAAATCAATTGTCATGGTGGTCTTGTGTCTGTTAACCGGGTACTCCAGTTAGTGCTAAGTGAGGGAGCAAGGCTTGCTGAGCCAGGTGAATTTACGAAAAGGGCTTTTTTAAATGGCCGAATCGATCTTTCACAGGCAGAAGCGGTTATTGACTTGATTCGTGCAAAAACTGATCGAGCGATGAATGTTGCACTGGGACAAATGGATGGACGACTATCTAGACTCATTCGTAAGCTACGTCAGGAGATATTGGAGACACTTGCGCATGTGGAGGTCAATATTGATTATCCTGAGTATGATGATGTCGAAGAAATGACCCATAATATGCTTCTAGAAAAATCTAGATATGTTCATAAGGAAATTGCAAAGTTACTTGAAACTTCGCAGCAAGGGAAAATCCTTCGTGAAGGACTCTCAACCGTTATTGTCGGTCGCCCAAATGTCGGGAAATCTTCTTTATTGAACAGTTTAGTACAGGAAAATAAAGCAATTGTAACTGATATTCCAGGAACGACAAGGGATGTTATCGAGGAATATGTCAATGTTAGAGGTGTTCCATTAAGGCTTTTAGATACGGCAGGTATTCGAGAAACAGAGGATATCGTCGAAAGAATCGGAGTAGAGCGATCTCGCCAAGTGTTGAAAGAAGCCGATTTAATTTTGCTTGTACTCAATTACTCGGATGAGTTAACGGAAGAAGATCACAATCTCTTTAAAGCTGTCGCAGGTATGGACGTGATTGTGATTGTCAATAAAACCGATTTACCTCAAAAGATGAATATGGACGAGTTACATGAATTAGCTAAAGACTATAAAGTTGTCACGACTTCCTTAAAAGAAGATAAGGGAATTGATGAACTAGAAGAAGCAATCTCCTCATTATTCTTCTCAGGGGCGCTTGAAGCAGGAGATATGACTTACGTATCCAATAGCCGACATATCGCTTTGTTAAATCAGGCAAACCGATCAATCGAGGAAGCCATTAATGGAGTAGAAAGCGGTGTTCCCGTCGACATCGTTCAGATAGACTTAACCCGCTCATGGGAACTGCTCGGAGAAATCATCGGAGAAAGTGTTCACGAAAGCCTAATCGACCAATTATTCTCCCAGTTCTGCTTAGGTAAATAGAAGCGTTAAGCTTTATTTGTTGATTGTAACGGAAGGCGAGTGCCTGGAGTGGAAATCAACAGCAACGTTAACATAGCCTTTTATTTAGAATTTTATTTTAAGAAAGCAAAGGAGGCAGCCAAATGCCATTTGAAGCCGGAAATTACGACGTAATCGTAATCGGTGCGGGTCATGCCGGTAGTGAAGCAAGTCTTGCGGCAGCACGCATGGGTGCCAAAACATTAATGATTACCATTAATCTGGATATGATTGCATTTATGCCATGCAACCCATCCATTGGTGGGCCAGCAAAAGGGATCGTTGTCAGAGAAATTGATGCATTAGGCGGTGAAATGGGCCGCAACATCGATAAAACATATATTCAAATGCGGATGCTAAACACAGGAAAAGGGCCAGCTGTACGAGCATTACGGGCTCAAGCAGATAAATTTGCCTATCAGCATGAAATGAAGAAAACAATGGAAGAAGAACCGAACTTAACAATGGTTCAAGGAATGGTTGAACGGTTAATTGTCGAGGACGGTGTTTGTAATGGTGTCATTACAATGACAGGGGCAGAGTATCGTTCAAAAACAGTGGTCATTACGACTGGTACTTTTCTGCGCGGAGAAATTATCCTTGGTGAGTTGAAATACTCTAGTGGTCCCAACAATCAACAACCTTCGATTAAGCTTTCTGAACATCTAGAGGAGCTTGGTTTTGACTTGGCGAGATTTAAAACGGGAACACCTCCAAGGATCCATAGTAATACAATTGATTATTCTAAAACAGAGATTCAGCCTGGAGATGACACTCCACGAGCGTTCTCCTATGAGACAACAAAATATATTACGGAGCAGCTTCCTTGCTGGCTTACTTATACTAACGAAAAAACCCATCAAATTATCGATGAAAATCTCCATCGGTCACCGATGTTCTCAGGAATGATTAAAGGAACGGGACCGCGTTATTGCCCATCCATTGAAGATAAGGTTGTTCGATTTAATGATAAACCACGTCATCAAATATTCCTTGAGCCAGAAGGACGTCATACACAGGAGGTCTATGTTCAAGGCCTATCAACAAGCTTACCTGAGGATGTGCAGCAGCAAATTCTAAGGTCGATTCCTGCCCTTGAAAATGCCAAAATGATGCGTCCTGGTTACGCGATTGAATATGATGCCGTTATTCCGACACAATTATGGCCGACTTTAGAAACAAAGGTCGTCAAGAACCTTTATACAGCCGGACAAATTAATGGAACCTCAGGTTACGAAGAGGCTGCTGGCCAGGGGTTAATGGCTGGGATCAATGCAGGAAGACGAGCCTTAGATAAAGAAGAATTGATTTTGAGCCGCTCTGACGCTTATATTGGTGTCATGATTGATGACCTTGTGACAAAAGGGACGAATGAGCCGTACAGATTGCTGACTTCAAGAGCAGAGTATCGCTTATTGCTCCGTCATGATAATGCTGATTTACGTTTAACTGAGAAAGGGCATGAGCTCGGAATGATCTCCGAAGAACGTTACGAGCGTTTCATTCAAAAAAAGGAAGCTATTGATGCGGAAGTCCAAAGGCTTCGTTCCATTATTATCAAGCCTTCGGAAGAGGTTCAGAGCCTTATTCGCTCACTTGGTGGTAGTGAATTAAAGGATGGAATTCGTGCTTCTGACTTTATTAAGAGAACGGAAATTTCATATGAGCATATTAAAAAGCTGATTCCACCAGAAGTAGAATTGGATACAGACGTAGAAGAACAAGTTGAAATCCAAATCAAGTATGAGGGTTATATTGAAAAATCATTGCAACAAGTGGATCGTTTGAAAAAAATGGAGAACAAAAAGATTCCGGAGAACATTGATTATGATGCCATTACAGGGATTGCAACTGAGGCTCGACAAAAGTTGAAGGATGTCCGTCCGCTTTCAATTGCCCAGGCTTCTCGTATTTCTGGTGTAAACCCTGCGGATATTTCCATCCTATTAGTTTATATTGAACAGGGTAAAATCGCACGGGTATCAAATGATTGATATAAATTTTAGCAGAAAGGGATTAGCCTATGAATCCAGACCAATTTAAAGCAGCTCTTGCTGAGAAAGGGATTGTTCTCTCCGATCGGCAGATGGAGCAATATGAAATCTATTTCAAAACGCTTGTTGAGTGGAATGAAAAAATGAATTTAACGGCAATTACTGAAAAAGAGGAAGTGTACTTAAAGCATTTCTATGATTCAATTTCGGCGGCCTTTTATTTTGACTTCAATAAGCCTTTTACGATTTGTGATGTTGGAGCTGGCGCTGGATTTCCGAGCATTCCCTTAAAAATTGCGTTTCCAAACTTGAACATCACCATTGTTGATTCCCTAAACAAGCGAATTTCCTTTCTTGAACATTTGGCCAAGGAGCTTGGACTTGAGAATACACAATTCATCCATGACAGAGCTGAAACATTTGGGAAAAACCCATTATACCGAGAAAAGTACGAGCTTGTTATGGCTAGGGCGGTTGCAAGATTATCAGTTCTTAGTGAACTGTGTCTGCCTTTAGTTCAAATGGACGGTACCTTTATTGCCATGAAGGGTGGCCAGGCGGAGGAAGAAATCCAAAGCGGAAAAAAGGCACTTGATGTGCTCGGTGGAAAAGTGAAAAGTGTACATTCCTTTAAACTCCCCGTTGAAGAAAGTGAACGGAATATATTAGTGATTGAAAAAAAGAAGAAAACACCGAAGCAGTACCCGAGGAAACCAGGTACCCCAAACAAAACTCCTATCGAATAGGGGTACCTTCTCTTTAAAATTAGTTTATAATAATATTTAGATGCAGGAACTTGTCTTTATATATTGAATATGTTAAAGGGAGTTTCGTAAAGGTGGTGCAGGGAATGAAGCCTTCTTTTTCACGCTTCTTTGGTTTGGGTGAAAAGCAGGAACAGCAGGAAGAACAATTGGAACAGATAGAAGTAGAAGTAGAGAAACCGATAGAACGAGATGAAATAAAAAAAATCCCGATTGATGATATCGTTCCGAACCGATTTCAGCCAAGGACGGTGTTTGACGATGAGAAAATTGAGGAGCTCGCCCGTACAATCCACACGCACGGAGTGATTCAACCTATCGTCATCAGGGAATTTGAAAATGGAAAGTATGAAATCATCGCAGGTGAGCGCCGCTGGCGGGCGATGAAAAAACTTGGATGGGATGAAGTTCCAGCCATTATCAATAATTTAAGTGATGCAGAGACCGCATCGGTTGCCTTAATTGAAAATCTTCAACGGGAAGAATTGTCTCCAATTGAGGAGGCGATTGCCTATGGCAAGTTATTAGAAATTCATAGCTTAACGCAGGAAGCATTGGCCCAGCGCTTAGGTAAGGGACAATCTACGGTTGCGAATAAGCTTCGATTGCTAAAGTTGCCTCAAGAAGTTCAGGATGCACTATTAAATAAATTGATTTCCGAACGTCATGCACGGTCGTTAATTCCACTTAAAAATCCTGAAAAACAGGTTCAGCTGTTGAACGAAATCATAGAGAAATCTCTTAATGTCAAACAAACTGAACTTAGGGTAGAGAAAATGCTTAATCAGTCCACTGAGAAGCCGAAACCAAAGCGTAAGGCCTTCAGTAAGGATGTGCGCATTGCGGTCAACACGATTCGTCAATCCTTGTCTATGGTTTCCGATTCAGGGATTAATTTAAAGTCTGAAGAAGAAGAACATGAGGACTACTATCAAATTACCATTCAAATTCCTAAAAAGAAATAATACTAGAATGTGAGAAACGGTGAATGTTTCTCGCTTTTTTTTGTAGATTATTAGATTACTAACTTTGTTTTTTATAAATTTCCCATTTAGTTTATGATAAAATAAAATACATGATTAATTTTAATAGATAGTAGCTTTGATTTTATAAATTCTTTCTCATTTCTAAACAGAAGTTATCGGTTCGAAGGTAGGTGACAATGTGGGCAAAATCATTGCAATTGCTAACCAGAAGGGCGGGGTTGGAAAGACAACCACCTCAGTGAACTTGGGTGCCTGCTTAGCATATATAGGAAAAAAGGTTTTATTAGTGGATATCGACCCACAAGGTAATGCCACAAGTGGTGTTGGGATTGAAAAGGCAGATGTGAACCAGTGTATTTATGATGTTCTCGTTGATGATGTTGCAGCCAAATCAGTCATTTTGCCAACAGCAGTGGAAAATTTATTCGCAATTCCTGCGACAATTCAATTAGCAGGCGCAGAAATTGAGTTAGTGCCAACTATTTCCCGGGAAGTTAGATTAAAGAGGGCCCTTGAAGAGGTTAAAGACGAGTTTGACTTTATTCTGATTGATTGCCCACCTTCACTAGGATTACTGACACTTAACTCCCTTACTGCTTCAGATGCTGTGCTAATCCCAGTTCAGTGTGAGTATTATGCATTAGAGGGATTAAGTCAACTGCTGAATACAGTCCGCTTAGTTCAAAAGCATTTAAATCAGCATTTGAAAATAGAAGGAGTACTCCTAACGATGTTGGATGCCCGGACGAATCTCGGTATTCAAGTCATTGAAGAAGTGAAGAAGTATTTTCAGGACAAGGTTTATAAAACCATTATCCCACGCAATGTTCGACTCAGTGAGGCCCCAAGTCATGGAGAGCCAATCATTATTTATGATCCAAAATCACGAGGTGCTGAGGTTT
The DNA here is from genome assembly GCF_900109925.1 of Mesobacillus persicus. GTDB lineage: Bacteria > Bacillota > Bacilli > Bacillales > Cytobacillaceae > Mesobacillus_B > Mesobacillus_B persicus. Next base: position 19,495 of record NZ_FOBW01000013.1, read on the forward strand.
ATCTAGATCTTGCAAAGGAAGTGCTTGCCCATGGCTAAAGGTTTAGGGAAAGGATTAAATGCCTTTTTTAGTATGGAAGTTGGAAAAGAAGAGACTGTGAAAGAAATAAGTGTCCAGGAACTTCGGCCCAATCCTTACCAGCCACGTAAAATCTTCCAACAAGAGGCGATTGATGAATTAAAGAATTCCATCCTAGAACACGGGATCTTGCAGCCACTAATTGTTAGGAAGAGTATAAAAGGATTTGAGATTGTTGTTGGAGAACGTCGATATCGTGCGGCTAAGGCAGCAGGACTAGAAACGGTACCTGCTGTTGTAAGAGAATTCAATGAACAGCAGATGATGGAGCTTGCGGTCCTCGAAAACCTACAGCGTGAAGATTTAAACCCGATTGAAGAAGGCGCTGCATATCAGACATTGATTGAAAAGCTCGGCTTGACACAAGAAGAACTAGCTAAGCGTCTTGGTAAAAGCAGACCGCATCTTGCCAATCATATTCGATTACTAAGCTTGCCGCCGAAAATACAGGCGCTTATTTCAGATGGGAAAATCTCGATGGGACATGGCAGGGCACTGCTAGGATTACGGCAAAAGGAACGGCTTCAAGCAGTTGCAGAAAAGATAGTAAAAGAAGGATTAAACGTTCGGCAACTTGAACTTTTGATTCAGCAGTTAAACGATGCGGTTCCACGTGAAACGAAGAAAAAGCCAGAAAAAGATGTTTTCATTCGTAATCAGGAAACCCAACTTCGGGAACGTTTCGGAACAACTGTCACGATTAAGCAATCTAAAAATAAAGGCAAAATTGAAATTGATTTCTTTTCAAAGGATGACCTTGATCGAATCCTTGAGTTAATCGGAAGAAATGATTCGTAAGCTATCGTGTAGATAGCTTATTTTTTTATGCTCTGTTTTCGTAAAGGGACAGGATGTGAACCCTAGATTTAACTAGTCTGAACAAAATGAGTGGGAATCATTTCAATTTCATGCTATTTTAAGTCTATTGGTTTGAAATTAAAGGGTAATTAGGTGAGGAATATGTTTTTATTGGGGACAATTGTAAATGGACTGTTGATTGTGATAGGGGTTCTTCTAGGGAAATTGTTGCATCGGATTCCAGAGGGTATGAAAACAACAGTCATGTACGGAATTAGCCTTTCTGTTATTGTATTAGGTTTACAAATGGGATTTAAGAGTGAAAATTTCCTAATTGTAATCATTAGCCTTGTAGCTGGTGCTGTAATTGGTGAGTATTTTAACCTGGATGATAAATTAAACTCAGTAGGTCACTGGCTTGAAAAGAAAATGGGTACCTCCTCAGGAGAAGGTAGCATCTCCCAAGGCTTTGTTACCGCGACCCTCATTTTTGTTATTGGTGCAATGGCTATTATCGGTGCTCTTGATAGCGGGATCCGGGGTGATCATGATGTACTATATACGAAAGCAATTATTGATGGTTTTACCGCATTAATTTTAACAACAACCTTAGGGGTGGGCGTTATTTTTTCCGCTATTCCAGTGATGCTTTACCAAGGGGCCATCGCTACGTTTGCTACACAAATCGATCGTTTTATTCCAACTGAGTTGATGGATAGCTTTATTGTTGAAGTTACAGCCTCGGGCGGCGTGATGATTTTTGCTATTGGCTTAAACTTAGCTGGTGTCACAAAAATCAAGGTAGCAAATCTATTACCTGGTATTCTTGTAACAGCAATAATTGTATCCGTTATTTATGGATATCAATCTTTTATTAATTAATCACTATTTCGTGTGAACATAGATGGGGACTTATTAGGTTCAGCGGGCTTCAAGCAGTTCATTAGACCGGAAAAGGGATAACGGGATTCATAAAAGGTTCATGAAACCCGACAAGAATAAGTTTCGAGTAAAATGTGCTTCTTGAAGGCTCATGAGACAAGAAAGAGTAAGATTCGCTTAAAATGAGCTTCATGAATGGTCGATGGTTCCAAGTTCAATCCTTAATTCGAGCAAATTAGCACCCTATAACGAAAAAAAGGAAGGCTCCAGTAAGCCTTCCTCTTTTAGTTGGTTTGTTCTTGGTCCAAATCCCACTTGAGATCTGTCCATGTTTGCTTTGTAGGGAAACGGGTGCTTGTTTCATGGAGACCATTTGCGATGGTTTTTGCCATATTTAATACAAGATTCAATCTTGTATTTTGGAGGACAAAAAACTCCATAAATCCACTTACATTTACGATTCCGGTGATATGGATATCCCCAACTTCAGGGAGCTCTTTATTTACGCCTGCTCCAGGTTTAACGGGTCCAGAGCCAACTTGGATGAATCCAACACTCTTCATTCGCCCTAAACAGGCATCGATTCCAATAATGAATGGATTAAAGTGTTTATCTTTTATTTCCTTTAACTTTTCCTCAAGATTAACAGCATGAATGGGCTGTTCCAATGTACCATAGACATGAAAGGAAGAAACCTTCTTTTCTTCAAGGAAAGTTCCGATTAGGGGGCCTAATGAATCACCAGTAGATCGGTCTGTTCCAATACAGACAATCACAATGGGGCGGCTAGTAATCGTTGGCATGTGGGAAAGAATGCTTTTAGCAAGTTTACCAGCAGCTTCTTGATCCTCATGGTCGATTTTAAAGTCGCTACCTTTTCTATCAAAAAAATTCAGATTCATTGGCTCCACTCCCTTTATTTCATAATATCAGTATACGGAAAATTCCATTAATCTATACATCTAAGAAAAAAAAGAACAATCACATAGCTCATTTTTGCTAATTAGCTTTGCATTTTATAAAATTGCTATAAGTATACGTGTTAATTTCTTTTGAATTGAGATAAAAATTGATAAACTAAAGCTAAAATTAACTAAAGACATTAGAAGACCGGTATGAGACCTTGTTGTTAGTGGGAGGTAAGAGTGGTGGAACAAAAAGAATTTCAACTGAACGATGTTGTGGAGATGAAAAAGCCTCATCCATGTGGGACCAACCGCTGGAGAATTATTCGCCTAGGGATGGATATTCGCATTAAGTGTGAAGGCTGTGACCATAGTGTATTGATTCCAAGAAAGGATTTTACCCGGAAAATGAAAAAAATCCTTGAGAGGCAGGAAGATTAATCCTGCTTATTTTTTTTCGACCATCGATTAAGATAGATAAAAGGCTTTTTCGTTATAGATTGTTGTTAAAAACCTAAAGCTGATTTTAACGCAACAAGGTATGAGAAAGAGCCACATAAAAAGACAAAACAATGGGGATGAGAGTGATTGGAAAAAGTATTTCATGCAGCATGCCCGTTAAATTGTTGGGATAGCTGCGGGTTTAAAGTAACGGTTATAGATGGGAAAGTGACAAAGGTTGAAGGGGATCCAGATCATCCCATCACAAAGGGGAAGATTTGTGGACGAGGACGGATGCTTGAAAAGCGAGTGAATTCGGGTGAACGTTTGCTTTACCCATTAAAAAAGATAGATGGAGATTTTATTAGAGTTTCTTGGGAACAAGCTCTCGATGAAATTGCCTTAAAACTAAAAGAGTATAAAGAAAACTTTGGGACAACTTCCGTCTTGCATAGCCATGATTATGCCAATGGCGGCCTCTTAACAAACCTAGACAGTCGTTTTTTTAATTGTTATGGCGGCGTAACTGAATTAACCGGTTCACTTTGCTGGGGTGCGGGCATTGAAGCGCAAAATTGGGACTTTGGTGATGCTTACAGCCATGCACCGGGTGATCTTTTAAATAGTAAAAACATCGTTATTTGGGGCCGCAATGTCGCAAGGACGAATATGCATTTATATGAGCAATTGCAGAAAGCTAAAAAGTCCGGGGCAAGATTGTTTGTAATTGACCCGATATATAACGCGACTGCTAAAATTGCTGATCAATATATTTCAATTAAACCTGGACTTGATGGCCTCCTAGCTGCAGGGGTTATGAAGGAAATGACAAGGATGGGCTTGGAAGACAAAGAGTTTATCGAAATGCATTCAGTTGGATACCAAGACCTACAAGTCTTGCTTGATAGTGTTTCACTAGAGTATATAAGTTCTGTTACAGAAGTTCCAATCGATACCATTACACACTTAGCTAAAGTGTACGCTCAGCGTCCTGTTGCGACGATGTTCGGTTTAGGAATGCAGCGCTATGCGAACGGTGGCAATACGATTCGGTTAATCGATGCGCTTGTTGCCATGAGTGGAAATATCGGTATTGCTGGTGGTGGTGCTAACTATGCCAGCAAACAAGTAGGTCAAAGTTTTCATACAGAAGCAATTACTTTACCTAATCGTAAAAAAGAAAGTAGAAATTTTACGATGATGAAGCAAGCAGAAGGGATCTTAACGGCGACAGAACCTGAAGTGAAAATGGCCATTGTCACGTGTGGGAATCCACTTACACAACTTCCTGATACGAATAAAGCAAAACGAGCATTTTCTTCACTAGAGACACTTGTTGTAGTTGACCAATATATGACGGATACAGCGGAAATGGCAGATTATGTGTTACCTGTTACAGCGGCATTTGAGACAGAAGATGTTTATTATTCCTCAATGTATCATCATTACGTCAATCATGGGCCGAAACTAGTAGAGCCTCCAGGGGAGGCTAGGACGGATGAGTGGATTTGGTCGCAGTTGGCAAATCGCCTTGGCTTTGGAGAGGATTTTGCGTTTACTAGAGAAGAATATCTAAATCTTGGTCTTTCTTCCTTAAACAAAGAGGACATTACAATTGAATCTCTACGAGAAACCAAGTTTGCAGAATTGCCGGTAGATTCTATTCCGTGGAGTGATAGGAAGTTTAAAACACCAAGTGGAAAATATGAATTCACCTCTACCTCTGCTGTAAAGGCTGGTTTTGACGGGAAAATCACTCTTACACTTCCAAATGAGTCAAAATGGACGAACCCTAATCTAGCAGAAAAGTATCCATTTTCTTTACTGACGATTCATCCTCTCCGGTCAAACCACTCTCAACATTATCATCTATTAGGGAATGAGCCTGAGGTGAAGGTTGAGATTGCTGAAGATATTGCTGAAGCTAGAAGTCTAACTGACGGTGATCAGGCTGTCGTATGGAACGACCGTGGTAAAATTACCGGAAGGGTTTCGCTTTTGAAAAAGGCACATCCAGGAACCATTAATATTGATGAGGGCATATGGGGGAAGTTTGGCGGTTCAGTCAACCAGCTCACCTCTGATTTAGAATCAGATAATCGACAGGGAAGTACATTGTATGACTGTCTAGTAAATATTGAAAAGGTTACTATCTAAAGCTGTCGGTAAAATGTATTCCATCGGTAGACTTTTAAAAGACTACATGATTAGGATACATTCTACTGACAGCTTGTCTTTTTTTTCCTTACTCTCTATAATTGTGAGAGGCAAATTGATTACAGTCCATTAATCTGCAAAATAATAGATATTGATTAGGAGTGACAGGGATGGCCTTAACAGCAGGTATTGTCGGGCTTCCGAACGTAGGGAAATCGACCTTGTTTAATGCAATTACACAGGCTGGTGCAGAATCAGCAAACTACCCATTTTGTACAATTGATCCGAATGTCGGAATTGTTGAAGTTCCAGATCATCGTTTAACAAAATTAACAGAATTGGTTCAACCGAAGAAAACCGTACCAACTGCATTTGAATTTACCGATATTGCAGGTATTGTAAAAGGTGCAAGTAAAGGTGAGGGGCTAGGGAATAAGTTCCTTGCTCATATTCGTGAAGTGGATGCGATTTGTCAGGTGGTCCGTTGCTTTGCGGATGAAAATATTACCCATGTATCAGGCAATGTCGATCCAATATCAGATATTGAAGTCATTAATTTAGAGCTTATCCTAGCGGATCTAGAATCAGTCGATAAGCGAATTAGCCGAGTGGAAAAACTTGCGAAACAAAAAGATAAAGAAGCACTTGTTGAATTCCCGGTTCTTACTAAAATAAAAGAAGCACTTGAAAACGAACAAGCTGCCCGTACAGTTGAATTGACTGAAGAGGAAGCAAAAGTAGTTAAAGGTCTTCACTTGCTAACAACAAAGCCAATGCTATATGTAGCAAATGTTGATGAAGATGATGTTGCCGACCCATCAGGCAACGAGTATGTTCAAAAAGTTCGTGAATTTGCAGCTAAAGACAATGCCGAGGTCATTGTGATTTGTGCAAAAATTGAAGAGGAAATTGCCGAGCTTGAAGGGGAAGAAAAGGAAATGTTCCTTTCTGAACTAGGAATTGCAGAGTCAGGCCTTGATCAGTTGATTCGTGCTGCATATAACCTACTTGGCCTTGCTACTTACTTTACGGCAGGTGTTCAAGAAGTTCGTGCCTGGACTTTCCGTCAAGGAATGAAAGCTCCACAATGCGCTGGAGTCATTCATTCTGACTTTGAAAGAGGCTTTATTCGTGCGGAAACTGTCTTTTATGATGACTTAATTGCCACAGGTTCAATGACCGCCGCCCGTGAAGCAGGTAAAGTAAGACTTGAAGGAAAAGATTATATAGTAAAAGACGGAGATATCATCCATTTCCGTTTTAACGTATAAAGAATAGAGTAGCCCGTAGCTTAGAAAAGCTATGGGTTTTTATTTGCTAGATTTCTTTCTAAGAACTAATTTAGGAGGAAAATTGTTTAATTCGCTATATGTTGGTTGGAGCGGAAGGCACTCGACTCCTCGAAAATGAACTGCACATTTTCTCGTGCGTGGGCATATTCGAGGATGTTATGCAGTGTCCTGCGGGATGACGGGGCAGGGGAGACCCCACAGGCGCAATAAGCGCCGAGGAGGCTCCCCGGCACGCCCGCGGAAAGCGAGTGCCTGGAGCGGAAACCAACATACAGGTTTACAGAGCATTCTAAAAATGGACAAGAGTACGAACGTATGTTAGTATTTAATTGAAAGAAAGTAAAGTAAATAGAACAAACAAGATTCACCCTCAAGCTTAGTTGCTTTTGATCTATCTATATGCTATAATCTTTCATTGTGAGTAATGTATAATTGCTCCTTGCCCAATTGAGTGGGCCGTTAGTCCAAAAGGAGGTGAAAGTGATGAGAAAGTACGAAATCATGTACATCATCCGCCCAAATATTGAAGATGAAGCGAAAAAAGCGTTAACTGAACGTTTTAACGGCATCTTAACTGATAATGGTGCGGAGATTGCTGAGGCAAAGGATTGGGGTAAGCGTCGTCTTGCGTATGAAATCAACGATTTCCGCGACGGATACTATCAAATCCTTCAAGTGAATGCAGGTCCAACTGCGGTTGATGAATTCACTCGTCTAGCAAAGATCAGCGAAGATATCATTCGCCACATTGTAATTAAAGACGAAAAATAATTTTTATATAAATTTTCAGGTATAATTGTTCCACGTGGAACTTACTGAAAAGAAAGGGGTTGATTACTGATGATGAATCGTGTAATTCTTGTCGGCCGTTTGACAAAGGATCCGGAACTTCGGTATACACCGAACGGAGTAGCAGTTGCTTCTTTTACTCTAGCTGTTAATCGGGCATTTACGAACCAGCAAGGTGAGAGGGAAGCGGACTTTATTAATTGTGTTGTTTGGCGTCGTCCTGCTGAAAACGTTGCGAACTTTCTTAAAAAGGGGAGTCTTGCAGGTGTTGACGGACGTGTCCAAACTCGTAGTTACGAAGGACAAGACGGCAAACGTGTTTACGTCACTGAAGTAATGGCGGAAAGTGTCCAGTTCCTTGAACCAAAAGGTCAAAACCAAAACGCTGATAGAGGAGAAGGTTATACTCCTCGTCCGAATGGTGGACAAGATAACCCGTTTGGAAATCAGAATCAACGCCAACCTCAACCTCAACGAAATACTAGATTAGATGAAGATCCATTTGCAGGTGGCGGTCAGATTGACATTTCAGATGATGACCTACCATTCTAATCTTAAGATCGTTAAGGTTTAAATAAAATGATAAAAAAAGGAGGGAAAACTCATGGCAATGGGAGGACGCAGAGGCGGACGTGCAAAACGCCGTAAGGTTTGTTATTTCACAGCTAACGGAATTACGCACATTGATTATAAAGAAGTTGATCTTCTGAAAAAATTCATCTCAGAACGCGGTAAAATTTTACCACGTCGTGTAACTGGTACAAGCGCGAAATATCAGCGTAAATTGACAGTTGCAATCAAACGTGCACGTACAATGGCATTACTGCCATACGTATCAGGCGAATAATGTTCGAAAACAAGAGGCAGCGGGGGATTCCCGCTGCCTCTTGTTTTCAGATTATATGTCATTTAGTTGAAACTCACGTGATGACTAGCTAAAATAGTTGTTACGTAGAACTTTTCTTGAGGTGACAATTTGAAAAATAAAAGTACATATAAGTTGACCGAAGGGGCCATTCTCTTGGCCATTTTCACTGTATTATTGTTGATGACACTTTATATACCAGGCTTAGGGTTAGTGGTGAATTTCTTTTTAGCCTTGCCATTTATGATGTTTTCAGCAAAACATGATTGGAAGAGTGCATCTGTTTTTACAATTGCTGCTCTTATCCTATCTCTTATCGTAGGGACATTCCTTGCCATTCCAATTGCCCTTACGTATGGCGTGACCGGGGTAGTAATTGGCTTGATGATTGGCAAGGGAAAGAGCAGATTGGCTATCTTTGTCGCAGGGTCTTTGGTGTTTCTAGCAAACACAATCATTCAATATGCAATAGCTGTTGCTTTATTTAACATGAATATGATTGAAGAGTTTCTAGTTACTTTTAAAGAATCCATCAATACTTCAGTAGGCATGCTTGAAAATATGGGCCAAACCGTGGATGAGTCGGTTGTCGAACAATTTGAATCAACCGTAACCTTGATGGAAACGTTAATGCCTAGTATGTTTGTCATGGCATCATTTATGATTGTTTTCCTTATTCAACTATTGTGTTTCCCTGTCTTAAGGAGGTTTGGGGTTAAGGTCCAACAATGGATGCCATTTAGAGAAATGTCTTTACCGAAAAGTTTGTTATGGTATTACCTTCTTTCACTAATAGCCTCTATGTTCGTGCAACCAGAGGTAGGGAGTTATTGGCATTGGGCAATAACGAATCTTCTCTTTGTGTTGCAATTCCTTATGTTGGTTCAAGGTTTTACTTTTATTGCTTATTATTCTCATCCAAAAGGGTACTCTAAGGCAATCTTGGTTGTTTCGATTATCCTTGCAGTCCTAATTCCTTTTATTCTTTATATTGTTAGGATATTAGGTATAATTGACTTAGGTTTCGATTTAAGAAAGCGAATGGGTGAGAAAAAATAAGTAGAAATCACTGCTATAGGAGCTGAGTACATGCCTTCATATTTAGAAAGGCGGCAAATGAGATATCCTTTATATGGGTTAATAGCTGTGCTCCTTGTTCTTCTTGGAATTTTATCTTATTATAATTGGATTATTGGAGCGATTGGTTATTTCCTAACAGGGCTCTGCATTTTCTTTCTCTTTAATATCTTTTATCAAGTAAGGAAAGAAACCGAAGAGTATATTTCAACACTTTCTTATCGTGTGAAGAAGGTCGGCGAAGAGGCTTTAATGGAGATGCCGATAGGAATAATGTTAATTAATGATGATTATCTCATTGAATGGACAAATCCATTTATCGCCTCTTGTTTCAATGAAGATAGCCTTGTTGGACGATCACTTTATGATGTAGCAGATGTGGTGGTCCCGCTTATAAAGCAGGAAGTTGAGACTGAGATTATCTCTATGTATGATCGGAAATTCAGGGTAGTTCACAAGTCAGAGGAACGATTACTTTACTTTTTTGATGTAACAGAGCAAACGGAAATTGAAAAGCTCTATTATGATGAAAGAACAGTTATCTCCTATATTTATCTTGATAACTATGATGAACTAACTCAGGGGATGGATGATCAGACAAGGAGTAGTTTGAACAATCTCGTTACGTCACTATTAAATAAATGGGCAACAAATAACGGTGTGTTCCTTAAAAGGGTCTCTTCTGAGAGATTTATCGGTGTCTTTAATGAACATATCCTACAGTTATTAGAAAAAGGAAAGTTTTCCATCCTTGATGAGGTAAGGGAAACGGCCTTGAAGCAGAATGTTCCGCTTACGGTTAGTATTGGGGTGGGAACGGGCTTTTCTTCTTTGCCGGAACTCGGAGAACAAGCCCAGTCTAGCCTTGATTTAGCATTAGGTCGCGGCGGTGATCAGGTAGCTATTAAACTTACGAATGGTAAAGTGAAGTTCTATGGCGGAAAGACTAATCCAGTAGAAAAACGTACACGCGTAAGGGCAAGGGTCATTTCACATGCCTTGAGAGATTTAATTGGGGAAAGCGATAAGGTATTGGTGATGGGGCATAAGTACCCTGATATGGATGCGATTGGTTCTGCCATTGGGATTCTAAAGGTTGCTCAGATGAATCAACGTGAAGGATTTATAGTCGTCAATAAACAGGAAATTGATGTTAGTGTTCAGCGAATGATGGAGGAAATAGGCAAGAAGGAAGAGCTATCTTCTCGGTTTATCAGTCCAGAACAGGCTTTTGAAATTGCCTCAGATGATACACTCCTCGTTATTGTCGATACTCATAAGCCATCACTTGTTATCGATGAACGTGTATTGAATCGAATTGAAAATCGCGTCGTTATTGACCATCACCGAAGAGGAGAAGAGTTTGTTAAGAATCCATTGCTTGTTTATATGGAACCATATGCCTCCTCGACAGCTGAGTTAGTCACAGAGTTACTTGAATACCAGCCCAAAAGTGGTAAAATCCAAATGCTTGAGGCGACAGCTCTACTTGCAGGGATTATTGTTGATACAAAAAGTTTCACACTTAGAACCGGATCTCGTACGTTTGATGCTGCCTCGTATTTACGGAGCCATGGTGCAGATACGGTTCTGGTACAAAAGTTTCTTAAAGAAGATATCGAGACGTATATCAAGCGTGCTAGAATTATTGAAAATGTGTATTTCTTCCGCGAGGGCATTGTTATTGCGAAAGCAGATGATGAAGATATAAGCAATCAAGTCATTATTGCTCAGGCAGCAGATACACTTTTAACCATGGATGGTGTCAGTGCATCCTTCGTTATTTCGCTAAGGTCAGACACGCTGGTAGGTATTAGCGCAAGGTCGCTTGGTGAAGTAAACGTCCAGGTTATAATGGAAAATTTAAATGGCGGTGGTCATCTGACAAATGCGGCTACTCAGCTTACGAATGTTACACTTAGCGAAGCTGAATTCATGTTGCAAGAAGCCATTGTTAACTATTTAGAAGGGGGAACGAAAGAATGAAGGTCATTTTCCTAAAAGATGTTAAAGGTAAAGGTAAAAAAGGTGAAGTCAAAAATGTTTCAGACGGTTATGCTCATAACTTCCTGATTAAACAAGGGCTTGCTGCAGAAGCCACATCAGCAGCGATGAGTTCATTGAATGCTCAAAAGAAAAAAGAAGAGAAGCAGGCAGAGGAAGAGCTACAACAAGCGAAGGATTTAAAAGAAAAGCTTGAAAAGCTTACGGTTGAACTCTTAGCTAAATCAGGAGAAGGCGGCCGATTATTTGGGTCGATTACAAGCAAGCAAATCGCTGAACAACTACAAAAGAAGCATAAGATTAAAATTGATAAACGTAAAATTGAAATGGATGATGCGATTCGAGCTCTTGGTGTTACAAAGGTTCCAGTCAAGCTTCATTCCGAAGTAACAGCCACATTAAATGTTCATGTAAAAGAAGGCAGTTAAATTTGGCAGTTCCTTTACAAAAAAAACGTGGTAAAATAAAAGAATCGGCAGAAACGTAGTCAACCTTTCTGTCCTTTCTATGTACAGCATGTGGTTAGTTTTTATACTGATCACTTTTTTTCTTTATATTGCTATTTTAAATAGTATAAGTGGATGATAGTTATATATCCTCTAAATAGGAGGTTTTTAGATGAATGAATTATTAGCTGATCGAATGCCGCCGCAAAATATTGAAGCGGAACAGGCCGTGTTAGGTGCTATTTTCCTAGAGCCTTCGTCTTTAACCGTTGCTTCTGAGCTCCTAATTCCTGATGACTTTTATCGGGCAGCACATCAGCAGATTTATAATGTCATTTTGAACCTTAACGATAAAGGGAAAGCAGTTGACCTTGTAACCGTTACAGAGGAACTGGCTGCGGCCAAGCTCCTTGAAGATACAGGTGGAGTTAGTTATTTGAGTGAACTAGCCGCGTCGGTACCAACTGCAGCCAATATTGAATATTATGCGAAAATTGTTGAAGAGAAGTCTTTGTTAAGAAGATTAATTCGAACGGCCACAACAATTGCTTCTGATGGCTACTCTAGAGAAGATGAAGTAGAGTCACTTCTTAGTGAGGCTGAAAAAAGTATACTAGAGGTTGCACAGCGAAAGAATGCTGGGGCCTTTCATAATATAAAAGATGTACTAGTGCGCACATACGACAACATCGAGACAATCGCTAATCGTGTTGGTGATGTAACAGGTATTCCAACAGGATTTGCAGAGCTTGATAGAATGACAGCAGGATTCCAGCGGAATGATTTAATCATCGTAGGAGCACGTCCTTCTGTAGGTAAAACAGCATTTGCTCTTAACATTGCTCAAAATGTTGCCACTAAAGCTCAAGAGAATGTGGCTATTTTCAGTCTCGAGATGGGTGCTGAGCAGCTAGTGATGCGTATGCTTTGTGCCGAGGGCAATATCAATGCTCAAAATTTAAGAACAGGTTCCTTAACAGATGAAGACTGGGGTAAGTTAACGATGGCAATGGGAAGCCTATCTAATTCTGGTATTTTCATAGATGATACTCCAGGGGTTAAAATCGGTGAACTTCGCTCAAAATGCCGTCGCTTGAAACAGGAGCATGGATTAGGGATGATTCTAATTGACTATCTACAGCTTATTCTAGGGGATGGACGGTCTGGAGAGAACCGACAACAAGAGGTTTCGGAAATTTCACGTTCCCTAAAGGCCCTAGCCAGAGAGCTACAGGTCCCGGTTATTGCTTTGTCTCAGCTATCCCGTGGTGTGGAACAACGTCAAGATAAGCGCCCAATGATGTCAGATATTCGTGAATCAGGAAGTATCGAGCAGGATGCCGATATTGTTGCCTTCCTATATCGTGATGACTATTATGACAAGGAATCAGAAAACAAGGACATTATAGAAATTATTATCGCGAAGCAACGTAATGGCCCAGTAGGGACTGTTCAATTAGCTTTTGTTAAAGAATATAATAAATTCGTTAATTTGGAGACACGGTATGATTCGTCGGCCATTCCTCCAGGAGCTTAAAAGATTAGCCTACTATAGGTTAATCTTTTTTTCTTTTCTTTAGCTCTGTTAAACAACAACCGGTTGATTAAGTGGAAATTAATTGACATGTTTACCACAGTCGCCTTTTTAGGCATAATAATCTTGAAAAGGTTAAGTGTGTGCATTTTTACGAACGTAATATAAATTTATATATTTATTGTTCGTGTTTTATTGACACTATTTAGGTAAAACTGATAAAATTATCTTGTTTGATTAGAAAAATTAACTTTTTACATAGAACATTTGGAGGTGCTTTCTGTATGTCATCAGTTGTTGTAGTCGGAACGCAATGGGGAGACGAAGGAAAAGGAAAAATCACCGATTTTTTATCTGAGAATGCTGAAGTCGTTGCTCGTTATCAAGGTGGCAATAATGCGGGCCATACGATTAAATTTAACGGTGAGACCTATAAGCTTCACCTCATTCCATCAGGAATTTTCTATCAAGATAAAATCTGTGTGATTGGGAACGGGATGGTCGTTGATCCGAAAGCGTTGGTACAAGAACTAGCTTACCTCCACGACAAAGGTGTTGCGACAGATAATTTAAGAATTAGTAATCGTGCGCATGTCATCTTACCTTACCACTTGAAACAAGATGAAGTGGAAGAGGCAAGAAAAGGCGATAATAAAATAGGAACGACGAAAAAGGGGATTGGTCCCGCTTATATGGATAAGGCAGCACGTGTTGGCATAAGGATCGCTGACCTTCTTGACCGTGAAGTATTTGAGGAGAAGCTAACTCGTAACCTTGAAGATAAAAATCGTTTATTTGAGCGCATGTATGAAACAGATGGATTTAAGATTGAAGATATTCTTAATGAATATTATGAATACGGTCAACAAATTGCTCCACTTGTTTGTGATACATCAGTTGTTTTAAATGACGCTTTAGATGACGGGCGCCGCGTTCTATTTGAAGGAGCTCAGGGAGTGATGCTTGATATTGATCAGGGTACTTATCCTTTTGTTACTTCTTCAAATCCAGTGGCTGGAGGAGTGACGATTGGTTCTGGCGTTGGGCCATCTAAAATCACTCATGTAGTCGGCGTGTGCAAAGCTTATACAACTAGAGTAGGGGATGGGCCATTTCCAACAGAACTAGATAATGAGATTGGGCATCAAATTCGTGAAGTAGGTCGCGAATATGGTACGACAACAGGAAGGGCACGCCGTGTCGGCTGGTTTGATAGCGTAGTCGTTCGACATGCACGTCGTGTAAGTGGCCTCACAGATCTGTCGCTCAATTCAATTGATGTTCTAACAGGAATTGAGACTTTAAAGATTTGTGTTGCGTATCAGCATAAAGGAAAAGTTATAGATGAATTTCCAGCTAGCCTAAAGGTTTTAGCGGAATGTGAACCTGTTTATGAGGAACTACCAGGTTGGAAAGAAGATATCACTTCTTGTAAAACTTTAGATGAGTTACCGGTGAATGCAAGGCATTATATTGAAAGAGTATCTCAATTGACTGGGATTCCATTATCAATCTTCTCTGTCGGCCCAGATCGAAACCAAACCAATATCGTTCGTAGCCCATGGAGACAGAATTAATAAGTAACTAACTAAAAACTCCCTTTTATGAGGGAGTTTTTGTTTTATTCAAATTGGGTGGGAAGCCGGAATATATGCACCATGAAACTGCTAGGAACAAAAAATATTAGGGTAAGATTGCAAAAGTTATGTTTCAAGAAAATAGTACAACAGATATTAAAACCTTAATGATATAAATTTTTTAGAAATAACTCAAAAAAAGATATACAAACGTTTTTCCCTATGATAATATAAAAAAGTCGTTTGTGAGCGGTGAGAAATTTGTCGAAACTTGTAAATGTAGTACCTAACATAGCAAGAGCCATTAGCTCAGTTGGTAGAGCAAGTTTCTAACTTCATTGAAAAGCATCTAGGAAACTTGCGAGGAAGACCGTAAGGTGTTTCGAGCAGCGCAGATGCGCTACCTAGTAAGACTTTTACAGAGCACCATGTAGTACCTAACATAGCAAGAGCCATTAGCTCAGTTGGTAGAGCATCTGACTTTTAATCAGAGGGTCGAAGGTTCGAGTCCTTCATGGCTCACCATTTCTTCACACTAGTATAATTTTTCATCATGGCCCCTTGGTCAAGCGGTTAAGACACCGCCCTTTCACGGCGGTAACACGGGTTCGAATCCCGTAGGGGTCATTATACATAATTTACATAAAACGCATGGGTAAGACTGTTTAGAACACTCAGTAGTTGAGTCGGTCGTGCACAACCGAATAAGCTACTTTGAAATACACCAGCGTACCAGCCAATCGCTGCATGAACATAACACTTAAGGCTGGGACGTAGGACTTAAAACAAGGATTAAGCGAAACTAAATACTATTTATGGCTCAGTAGCTCAGTCGGTAGAGCAATGGACTGAAAATCCATGTGTCGGCGGTTCGATTCCGTCCTGAGCCATCAAAAAAGGGAGCGTGTATACATTACACGTTCCTTTTTTTATTTTTTATAAAGAGTAATGCTGTTTTTGCTAACCGTTGATTGAAGAGGAAGGCGCTTGACTCCTGCGGGAGCAGCGGGACAGGTGAGACCCCGCAGGAGTGCAGCGACGAGGAGGCTCACCGCACGCCCCGCGGAAAGCAAGCGCCTGGAGCGGAAATCAACATACTTGTCTAACAGAGCCTTATTTTTAAATGACCTTATATTACAAAACTGTAACAAACAGCATAATATAATTATTCTCATTATATAAATGGTGGATATGGATAGAGAGAGGAGGTTACAGCAGATCGTAATATATGCGATTCCTTTATATTACTGGTTTTTTCGACAATAAGAGGGTAATAAGACCCAGAGTCTTTCACAAAAAGATTACCAATTGATTTACAAATAATGTAGTAAAATGTCAGTTATTATACATTTTTGTTACATTATAAATTCAACTAATCTTTTTAAAACCAAATGTGGTAACCTATAGAAGGTTAATCTAAAAAATTATGATTCTATTGGTACTAGTCTTAGTTGTTTTTTTTTGTACCTGCAGGAGGATAACATGAGAAAGATGAGAAATATTTTGTCTGGTTTTACTACTAAACTTAAGCCGGCAATTAATAAATCAATCGTATCAGTATTGACCGTTTCTGCGCTTACATTTGGAACGGGTCATTTAATAGCAGCTGCAAATTCACAGTTAACGACTTTCTACCATCTATACATACAAAATGAGTATATTGGAAAAGTAAAGGATATTGCAGAAGTAGAATTGTTCCTTGAACAGAAGGTTGAGTCAATGGAAGATCAGTATCAAGGTGTTGAATTAGAATTAGGAGAGGATTTCTCCTATATCCCGGAACAAGCTTTTCAATCTAGCTATCAAGCAGACCTTGACAGAATACTAGATATCCTTGATACAAAAGTTAATCTTGTGGCAAATGCTTACGCCCTAGTTATTGATGGTAATGAAGTTGCTTATGTTCCGGATGAAGAATCCGCAGCGAATGTGCTTAAGGAGCTAAAGCTAGATTATGTAACGGAAGATCAGCTTGCTGAAGTAGATGCCAGACAAGATGATTCTAATCAATCTATACCACAAGTAACAGAAGATCAAACTTCTATTATAGTAGACGTTAATTTATCAGAAGAAGTTTCAATAACTGAAGTAGAAATTAATCCAGAAGATATTTTATCTATTGAAGAAGCAGTTAAACTCTTCAAAAAGGGAACGTTAGAAGAGAAGAAGTATAAAGTCCAACCCGGGGATGTTCTTGGAACGATAGCAGACTCTCATGACTTACAGTTGGACCAGCTTATGTCATTAAATCCTGGTTTCAATGAGAACACAGTCCTAAAGCCTGATATGGAGTTAAATGTTACATATCAGAAGCCATTGGCTGTAGTTCAAGTCGACAAACAAGGTTATCGAACAGAAGTAGTCCCATTCGATAGAGAAGTGATCTCTGATGACACAATGTTTAAAGGGGATACTAAAGTTAAGCAAGAAGGTAAACAAGGACTAAAAGGTGTAACCTATTCTGTAACTGAAGAAAATGGAGTTATTGTTGAACAGGAAACATTAGCAACAGAGGTCATTGAAGAGCCTGTTAAAGAAATCATCATCAAAGGTACTAAAGTTGTGCCGTCCCGTGGAACAGGTAGCTTCGTTTGGCCAACTAACGGAGGTTATGTTTCAAGCAATATGGGATATCGTTGGGGAAGAATGCATAAAGGCATGGATATAGCTAGGCCGAGTGAACCTACCATTAAAGCAGTAGACAATGGTGTAGTCGTGTCGGCTGGTTATGATAATGGTGGATATGGAAACAAGGTAGTGATTGATCATCAAAATGGCTATCGCACAGTTTATGCACATCTTGCTTCCATTTCGGTAAGTCCTGGACAAACAGTACCTAGAGGATCGAAAATTGGTGTGATGGGATCAACCGGTGACTCTACGGGTGTCCATCTTCATATCGAAGTATTAAGGAATGGACAACATATTGATCCAAGATCCGCATTTTAGATAATATCATATAGGAAAAGTCTCTAGATATCACTAGAGGCTTTTTCATTTTAAGGATTGATTATGTTCTAGCAATTGCTTAGATTTTTTAGGCTGATTGTTCTTAGAAATGTTTACATTCCCAAAGAAGATATCAAAGGTAGATAACAGAATAATTTTGTTTTTCCTTCTAATACAGTAAAATAGGTTAAATAGAACCTTTTTGAAAGATTAGGTAGAATGATTAAAACTAGAACATTTTACGGACGAAAAGGAGATTGATTATGGAGAAAAAAATTCTCGTTGTTGATGATGAAAAGCCGATTGCGGATATATTACAGTTTAACTTAAAAAAAGAGGGCTATGAAGTCCACTGTGCCTATGATGGAAACACTGCGGTTGAAATGGTAGATGAAATTCAACCTGACATTATCTTATTAGATATCATGCTTCCTTTAAAAGATGGCATGGAAGTATGCCGGGAAATACGGAAGAAATATGATATGCCGATTATTATGTTGACTGCTAAAGATTCTGAAATTGACAAGGTGCTTGGTTTAGAATTAGGAGCGGATGATTACGTAACAAAGCCATTTAGTACAAGAGAATTAATTGCCCGTGTAAAGGCCAATTTACGTCGGCATCAGAATAATGCATCACGGGTTGAAGAAGAAGAAGAGTCCAATGAAATATCAGTTGGTTCGTTAACAATCCATCCTGATGCTTATGTGGTGTCAAAGCGAGGCGCAACGATTGAACTGACTCATCGTGAATTTGAGTTGCTTCATTACCTAGCGAAACATATTGGACAAGTCATGACTAGAGAGCATTTACTTCAGACGGTTTGGGGATATGACTACTATGGTGATGTAAGAACGGTAGATGTTACAGTTAGACGTCTTCGGGAAAAAATTGAAGATAACCCGAGTCACCCTACATGGATTGTCACTCGTAGGGGAGTCGGCTATTATTTAAGAAACTCTGAACAGGAGTAATAGAGTAAATGAAAAAGGTTGGTTTCTTTCGCTCTATTCACCTTAAGTTTGTCATTATTTATGTACTTCTGATTATGATTGCAATGCAAATTATTGGTGTTTACTTTGTGAAAACACTTGAAGATACCCTAATGACCAATTTCCAAAATTCTCTCAAACAGCGAGTCAATATGCTCGTTTTTGATATTGAAGAAGAGATGGTCAAGGAACGTGGGAAAGAGGATGCTACTAGGGAAGAGGCAATTAGACAAGTATTACGTGAATATAAAACCACGGATATTTCTGAGATAAGGGTAATCGATGGGGGAAGCTTCAGAATCATCGGTACATCGGACCAGAGTAAACAAGGAATAGTTGGCCAAAGGACTCCTGAACTGAAAATTAAACGATCAATCGCTCTGGATCGGGATGAGGGGAGTATTCAGCTAGACACACAGACAGGAAGTAAAGTCAGCAGAGTCTGGGTCCAGTCTACACCCATCCGGTCAAAGGGAGAGGTGATTGGGGCTGTTTATTTAGTCGCTAAGGTTGAAAATATATTTACCCAAATGAAAGATATTAATAAAATTCTCTTCACTGGAACGGCTATTGCTTTAATTTTCACCGCACTTCTTGGAATTCTACTGGCGAGAACCATTACTAGACCGATAGCAGATATGAAAAAACAAGCGTTAGTAATGACTAGAGGGAATTTCTCTAGAAAGGTAAAAATTTACGATAACGATGAGATTGGTCAACTCGCGATGACATTTAATGATCTAACGAAGAAGCTCCAAGAAGCAACGGCGACAACAGAAGGGGAAAAGCGGAAACTTAGCTCAGTCATTTCAAATATGACTGACGGGGTAATTGCTACCGATCGTAAAGGGAGAATTATTTTAATCAATGAGCCGGCAGCAAAAATGCTTGATGTTTCACGTGAAACAGTGTTATCAAATTCAATAGTTTCGGTTCTTGGAGTTGAGGACGACTATAGCTTTGATGACTTGTTGCTTGAGCAGGAATCAGTCATTCTGGACTTTAGCACAAAGAATAAACGTTTAATATTAAGGGCTAATTTCTCTGTTATCCAAAAGGATAGTGGTTTTGTTAATGGCCTGATTACGGTATTACATGATATTACGGAACAGGAGAAAATTGAAATGGAGCGGCGCGAGTTTGTTGCAAATGTTTCGCACGAGCTACGGACTCCATTAACAACCATGCGAAGCTATTTAGAAGCACTAGCTGATGGGGCATGGCAGGATAAAGAAATTGCGCCGAACTTCTTACAAACGACTCGGACAGAAACAGAGAGAATGATTAGGCTAGTCAATGACTTGTTACAGCTTTCTAAAATGGATCGAACGGACTACCGCCTTTCTAAGGAATGGATTGATTTCTCGATTTATTTTAACCGAATCATTGATCGGTTTGAATTCACAAAAAACCAGAATGTCACCTTTGAAAGGGAAATTCCTAGTAATTCTATTTTTGTTGAGATTGATGAAGATAAAACAACACAAGTGTTGGATAATATCATTTCAAACGCTATGAAATACTCTCCAGAAGGTGGCCACATTACTTTTAAACTGAAGGAAGAGGATACGAAGATCGTTGTTAGTGTGTCGGATGAAGGTGTTGGAATCCCAAAAGACAATGTGAAGAAAATCTTTGACCGCTTTTATCGAGTAGATAAAGCAAGAACACGTAAGCTTGGAGGTACAGGACTAGGGCTTGCCATTGCGAAGGAAATGGTTCAGGCGCATGGAGGAGACATTTGGGCAGAAAGTGTGGAAGGAAAGGGAACAACCATCTTTTTCACTCTTCCTTATGATCGAACGGCAGAGGATGAATGGTCATGAATTATGAAAAAGTGAAAACAGGATTGCTAGTTTTTTTAATTGTTCTTAGTGGGGTACTAACTTGGAATATTTGGACCTTTCAACCAAGATATGAAGTAATGGAAAATGAAAAACCAGTGAATGTAGCTTTGGGATTGAAGCAAGAAGTGAAGAAAATTGTTCAGCCGGACCAAATTGTCTTTCATACGGCAGGAAAACACCTTGGTACGAATGATGATTCAGAAATTAATAAAATTGTTACGATGATAAGCCAATGGAAATATTACGATGTGATAAATGATTCTAACCGCAGCTTTGAAATAAACCAATCACTTACTAAGGGACGTTATACCGAACTGATTTTTCCAGATGAAGTCCCGATAGAGCTTTATAAAAAAGTCCTAAACTTTGAAGACCAGGATCTACCTAAATTTGAGTTTGACCGAATTATAATTGATGAACTAGCAAATGAGGGAAAAGAGGGTTCCGTTTATTTTTATTCTACAAAAAACCAACAAGCTTATTTAAGCCATGTAAGCTTGGCATCCATTAATGAATTTTCTGAGGAATATGAAGAGAGAGTTGAAGATTTTAAACCTTTTTTTTCACATGAGTTGGCCAATGGTACGATGATTTATTTGCCTGTGCAAGAGATGGAGATGTTAAATTACACCTATTATCGGAATCCAATAGAACCTGAGGAATTAAAGAAGGCCCTCTTTAGGGATCCAAGCTTTGTTCAAAGAAGTTTTGTCACTGATGGGGAAGAATACACAGATGAAGCGAGTAAAATGACGGTTAATAACAATACCAATATGATCACTTATGTTAATCCTTTTAGAGAAAGTGAGTCTGTTGTGGGTACGGAGAATATCATCCAAAAAGGAATCGAGTTTATTAATGGTCATAGTGGTTGGACGGATAATTATCGATATGCGTTTAAGGATGATTTTAATCAACAAGTGGTCTTCCGTATGTACAGTGATGAAGGGTATCCAATCTTTAATCAGGTTGGTTTATCTGAAATCTATCAAGAGTGGAGTCAATCAGAGATTAAACGATTCGTTCGGCCAAGCTTTCAGCTAGAGTTACCAATCAATCCAGAAATGAGATTAGTGACTATGCCTTCAGGGAACGAAATCATCGAGGTGTTAAATTCAAAAGAGGAGTTAGATAAAGAACTTCTTGAGGATGTATCGCTCGGGTATTATATGTTAAAAGATAGCCAAGATTCTTCTATTATTACCTTGAGACCAGGATGGTTTTATCAATACGATGGGATATGGTTTGAGCTGATTCTAAATGAGAGGGTGATAATGAATGGATTGGAGTCGGATTAAAACCATCTTTATCATCAGCTTCCTGCTCCTAGATATTTATCTCGTTTTTCAATTTATGAATACGCGTAGTGAAGCAAATTATGAAGTCATTGAAGAAGCCTCTATTGAAGAAAAGCTAAAGAATGATGATATAAAGTATAATAATGAGGCTTCACAACAACTAGAAAAAGAGAGATATATTAGCGTGAAGCCTAAAGTTTTTACTCAAGCAGACTTATCGGCAAATCAAGCACTTAAGATTTCTAATAATATTGATGGAACGACGATTATTGGACAGTTAGAAGAGCCTATTAAAATAGGAGCTGAGTTCAATCCGGATGAATTAATCCTCGCTGTAAAAGGGATCGTTCAATCAGGGGAAAAATACCGATTTTGGAAAAAGGACGATTTAGAAGGAACCATCACTTTTTATCAACTTTATGAAGGGAAAATGTTGTATAATAACTTGAATGGGAAGCTCACCTTTTATCTAAATGATAAAAATGAAGTCGTCTCCTATGAACAGACCTATTCAGAAGAGATTGAAAAGCTATCAAATGAGCAAGAAATACTTACTAAGTTGGGGGCAATCGAAACTCTTTATAAAAAGGGCTTATTAAAGCCGAAGAGCGAGATTACCAAGGTAGAGTTAGGATATTCTACACTAGTACAATTAGCAGCATCACAAGTATTAGCTCCGACTTGGAGAGTTGTTGTTAATGGGGAAGAAAATCTATTTGTCCATGCATTTGAAGGACAAGTTATTCAGTTCAATCAAGACGAAAATAATATAACGGAGTGAAATAGATATGACTTTGCATTTTAGTGTTCTCGCAAGCGGGAGTACGGGAAATGCGATCTATGTGGAGACGGAGGACCAGAGATTCTTGGTGGATGCTGGGTTAAGCGGCAAGCAAATGGACGCTTTATTCACGCAAGTTGGCCGTGATATGAAGAACCTCTCAGGTTTACTAGTTACGCATGAACACAGCGATCATATTAAAGGAATAGGGATCGTTGCCCGTAAATATAAGTTACCAATCTATGCGAATGAAAAGACATGGAAAGCGATGGATGGGTTAATTGGGGAAGTACCACTTGAACAGAAGTTCACGTTTGATATGGAAACGGTCAAAAGCTTTGGTTCTCTAGATATTGAATCATTTGGGGTTTCACATGATGCAGCCGAACCAATGTTTTATGTTTTTCACCATGAAGGGAAAAAGCTAGCTCTTATTACCGATACAGGTTATGTAAGTGACCGGATGAAGGGGATCATCTCAAATGCGGATGTTTATGTATTTGAGAGCAATCATGATGTCCAAATGTTAAGAATGGGCCGTTATCCCTGGAATATTAAGCGACGGATTCTAGGTGATTATGGGCATGTGTCAAATGAAGATGCAGCCATCGCCATGAGTGAAGTCGTTGGTGATAAAACCAAACAGATCTATTTAGCTCATCTTAGTGCTGATAATAATATGAAGGACCTTGCGAAAATGTCTGTATCTCAGACACTTGAGGGACGAGGGATCCGAACAGGTGAACAATTTGAACTCTTCGATACTGATCCGAAAAAACCAACGGCTTTAACAGCTGTTTAGAATTGGCAGCTGTGAATAGAAACTGGTGGAATGTGGTCAGAAATGGCGTTCATTCCTTTTTTTTAGGCTATGTTAAAGGACATTGGTGATGTTGCTCACCGTTGGTTAGAGTATCTGGAGTGGAAACCATCATGCTAGTTTAAGAGAGCTTTCTTAAGGGTAGTAAAATGAACACCAACTTAATTCTAGTATGAAAAAACCACGTTACACTGTGATGAGGCTTTTTGTTACGCAATTTGACGAAACCTAAAAATTAAAATTAACGTAATCTCAGGTTATAATGGTTATAGGAAAATAATGAATTTTATCTTCATACGCTTTGTGAAAGGAAGGATATCATGGGCTATTATGATGAAGACCAACAAACTCGCTATCAGCAGCAAAAACGAGGGAAAGGCGGCTCTCTTTTCTCAAGTCTAGCTGGGGCCGTAATAGGTGGGCTAATTGTTATATTTAGTGTACCAACTCTTGCAGAGTTTGGAGCGCTTCCTTATGACGTAGCGCCTAAAAATGCCGTTGAACATGTAGTAGAAAGTGATGAAAATAAAAATGTGTCAGTTAATGTTTTAACAGGAATCACGGAAGCGGTTGAAAAAACAGGCGAAGCAGTGGTTGGCATTACAAATATTCAGTCTGGACGAAGTGGGTTCTGGTTTGAAACCAGTCAAAATCAAGAAGCTGGTACGGGCTCTGGCGTCATCTACAAGGTAAGTGGTGACAAAGCTTATATTGTTTCTAATTATCATGTGGTTGAAGGGGCATCCGAGCTTGAAGTAACCTTTAGTGACGGAAAAAAAGTACCAGCAACCCTTGTAGGCGGAGACCAATGGACAGATTTAGCAGTCTTAGAGATTGAATCTGAACAGGTAAAAACAGTAGCAGAGTTCGGTGACTCCGATCAGTTGCAAATCGGTGAACCAGCAATTGCGATTGGAAATCCCCTAGGGTTAACATTCTCCGGGTCTGTAACACAAGGAATTATCTCTGGCCTGGAACGTGCTATACCAGTTGATATTAATCAGGACGGGGTACCAGATTGGCAGGCGGAGGTCCTTCAGACGGATGCAGCCATTAATCCAGGAAACAGTGGTGGAGCTTTAGTTAATATTGATGGACAGGTGATTGGGATCAATTCAATGAAAATTGCCCAATCTTCAGTTGAAGGAATTGGCTTAGCGATTCCAATTAACTATGCTGTACCGGTTATTGAGGACTTGGAGCAATATGGAGAAGTCAAGCGACCATATATGGGGGTTAGCTTGAGTTCCGTTAACGAAATCCCTGTACGTTATCAACAGTCTACTTTGAAACTACCTGAGGATATTAATTTTGGTGTGGCAATATTAGAAATCGTTCCAAACTCACCAGCAGCAGAAGCAGGATTAAAGGAATATGATGTAGTTGTTGAAATGGATGGAGTTCAAATTAAGGATGCCGTAGACTTACGCAAGCATTTATATAATGAAAAAGATGCTGGCCAGGAGTTAAAAGTTAAGTTCTATCGTGATGGCAAGCTTCAGGAAACGACTTTGATGCTTGTGGAGGAAAATTTGGAAGTGAATTAAACAGGAATCAGTATTTGACAGTGGGCTATTTGCTTACTGTCTTTTTTATGTCGTTCTGTTAAAAGGGATTATTGGATGGACTCATTGAAGTTAAAGGGATACTAATGCCTGGAGCGTAAATCAACACATAATAAAAATAAAATCTTTCATTGTATGCTAAAATGGTCTGTGGATAAATTAATAAGGAAAGAAAATGGTCAGATGAATGGAGATGAAAGTGTGATTTATTGCTGTACAGAACATGTAGATATGGCATTAGATGATGTTGTGGATGAACATGAGGTAGCTCCAAAGCTTGAGAAGTTAGAAAGTGTGGAAAACTCAAGCGGAACCTGTGGATACTGTGGAAAACCTGCTGTATATATGGTAGGGAACGAATGATCTGCCTACTAAATACAGTTAATGCTGTTGATATGTGGATAACTTCTGTGGATATGTTGTTTGTAAACTGTTTGTAAAGTGGGGATGGCCTGTGCATATCTCAATTGTGACGGTTGGGAAATTAAAAGAAAAGTACTTGAAACTAGGGATAGAGGAATATGTAAAACGACTAAATAGCTATGCGAAAATTGATTTAATTGAGGTAGCAGACGAAAAAGCACCCGAAGAATTAAGCGAAATAGAAATGGAGCAAGTGAAGCAAAAAGAAGGCGAGCGCATATTAGCAAAAATCAACCAGGATACATATGTGATTGCTCTTGCAATTAATGGGAGATTGAAATCATCAGAAGAACTCGCTGAGACCCTCGATAAATTGGCCACCTACGGGAAGAGCAAGGTGGCCTTTATTATCGGTGGATCGCTTGGGTTAAGTAATGATGTATTAAAGCGGGCGGATGAGCAGTTGAGTTTTTCAAAGATGACCTTTCCACATCAACTGATGAAGTTGATTCTTGTAGAGCAAGTTTATCGAGCTTTTCGGATTAACCGTGGTGAACCGTATCATAAGTAAATGAGGTTTTTTAGTAGTTGTTTTATAACCATATCTTTCCGTTTTGTCTTCTGAACTTGATATAATGTATATATCAAGTTAGGAGGTGTATTTTATGGACATTAAAGAGGTAATTAAACAGGGTGAAACTAAGTATGTAGAGTTTAAAAGTTGGGTGAAAGCAAACAAAAAAGAACTCATGAATATCTTAACAAATGAGGCTGTCGGATTTGCTAATTCAGATGGTGGTATTATTTTAGTCGGAGTTGAAGATGATGGGGAAATTACCGGATGTGATGACTATGATGAACAGGGTATCATTGAGAGCATTTATGATAAGACGATACCGAAGCTGTTTACTGATATTGATGTAATAAAGATTGCTAATAAAGATATCATAAAAATATCCATTCAAAAATCACATGAAATTGTAGCTACTTCAAAAGGCGTTGTATTTAAAAGATTAGGGAAAAATACAAAGCCATTTTATCCATCAGAATACACCTCAAATAGTATAAAAGGATTTAAAGGAGACTACTCCGCAAAAATTATCGAACCTGCTACCAATGATGATATAGATTTTACTGAAGTAGAGCGCTTAAAGTTAAAAATACAATCTCGTGATAAAGATTCTACTTTATACCAATCAGACAATATCACTTTCTTAAAGGACTTACGATTGATAGATATTATTGGTGATGAAATTCAGTTAACAGTGGCAGGTTTATTATTTGTTGGAACTAAAGAGGCAATTACTAGGTATTTACCACAATCTGAGATAATTATTCTTACATATAATGAAGGGCAAACTGAATACCATAAGCGTTTAGAGCTCAAAGTTCCATTAGTCCAGGCAGTAGATAGGATTCAACAATTTTTTGAAGATAGAAATGGAATACAGAACATTCAAATGGGACTATTCAAATTGGAAATTCAAGATTATCCTATTAATGTTTTCCAAGAAGCTCTTTTAAATGCAATTTCACATCGTGATTATGAGAGCACTTCTTCAATATTTGTTAAGTTTTATCCGAATGAAATAATTATTGAAAATCCTGGCTCGTTCCCGTCTGGGGTAGATAGTACAAATATTATTACACATCCTTCTTCACCGAGAAATAAGTTAATTGCTGAAACGCTCCAAAAACTGAGATACGTTCAACGTTCCGGACAAGGAGTAGATATCATATTTAAAGATATGCTGTCTTTAGGAAAGTCAGCTCCAGAATATAATTTATATTCTGAGGCAGTAAGTTTGACTTTAAGAAGCAGTTTAGAGGACATAGAATTTCTAAAGTTTATTACTAAAGAAGAAGAAACTAACGGTGAGTTTTCAGTTTCGGAAATCTGTATATTAAAATACATTAAATCTAATAAAACCATTACTCTAGGCAAGGCTGCCGAGGTGGCTCAAATAACAACTCAATCAGCAGCAAATGTGTTAAACAAACTTTGTAAAAAGAGAAATATTCTACAAAGGGAAGCAAGAAATAAATATATGTTTACCCATCGAGTATACGAAAGTTTTAATGCCAATATTGAATATACAAAAGATAAAGACTTTGATGAAATTCAAGCTAACGTAATGATTTTGGACTACTTATCTAAAAACGAATATATAACCCGTAAAGAAGTTGAGAGGCTTTGTGGATTTTCACCAGCTACAAGTAAAAGAATACTAAAGGATTTAAGGGAACAGGAAAGAATAATTTTAGAAGGTCAAAATAAATCCAGTAAATATAAATTAAAAAAATGAGCCGCAAATGAGCCGCAAATGAGCCGCAAATGAGCCGCAAATGACTAAATAAAAGATGGAAAACCTCATTTAGACATGTCACGGTGAACCTTACCATAAGTAAGTGAGGTTTTTAAATAAGGAAAAGGAGGTTTGAGCCTAACACATATATGTTCGGTTCAAGCCTTTTATTATTTCAAAAAGAATAAAAGTTTAAATTATATAGTGAATAACTTCAGAATGTAGACATGTAAATTAAAAAATATAGTTTTTTTAAGTTTTAAATCATCTTGTTTGACTATATAATTTAAAAAAAGGCAATAATTTAAATTAAGGTAGGTGATCTGGTATGGAATATGAGAAATTATCTAAGGTTTTTTATAAAAAGGGAAAAGAATATTATGAAAATGAAATTGAGAAAAGAAAAAGTAGTTACGGTAGTTATTTAACAAACTTAACTATTAGAAGTTTTAGAAAAGGACAAATAATTAATGAATCCTACCAATTATTTTATGTGAATACTCATCAATTGATGTCTCTAAATAACAAAGTGTTAATCAATAGTTCAAAGATATCTTCACTTATTAGTAGGCTCCCCAAGTTCGTGGTAGAGCCATATTTCCATAAACTAATTGTGAACGAAGCACAAAGTAATAATGAAATAGAAGGTATACGTAGTACTAAAAAGGAATTAAAAGAAGTATTGGGAGATGTAATGAAATCTGAAAAAAAACAAAAACGTTTTAAAGGATTAATGAAGACATATTTGTTTATTGATCAAATTAAACCTTTTACGGAAATATCAGATTTCAGAAAGCTATTTGATGATTTAGTCTCAGATGAGATAGATAGGGAAGATGCGCCTGACGGTGAATTATTTAGAAAAGGTTATGTAGAGATAAATGATGGATCAAATACAACTCATATAGGCGTAAGTTCCGAAGTGAAAATTATTGAATCACTAAACGCATTAGTCAACTTTCTCGATGATGAAGAGCATTCAGAATTGTACCGCTATATGGTGGCACATTACTATTATGAATACATACATCCTTTCTATGATGGAAACGGTAGAACAGGGCGTTTATTAGTTTGTAGTTATTTATCTAGATATTTAGAGAGATATTCTTCAATTACTTTTTCTTATGCAGTGAATAAGAACAAATCAAAGTATTATAAAGCTCTTGAAGAAATACCTACTCCTTTAAATAAAGGAGAAGTGACCTTTTATTTGATGGATATGCTAGAATTGCTTTTGTCAGGGCAAGAAGGGATTATTGAAGATTTAGAAATAAATTTGTCCAAAATAGAACGAATTAAAGAATCTTTTAAAAGTGAAATCTGGCATGAACGAATGGAAGAATCCGATTTATTAAGGATAATGACATATTTAAGTGTATTTGTTAATGAAGAAATCAATTTTTCTGTAATTAGGTTGATGGAACTTTCTAATAAGTCAAGATATAAAGTAAATCATATAATGAGTAAATTAGAAGATGATGGCTATGTTAATTTGGTAAGCCAAAGACCGAAGGAATATAAAGTATCTGATGAATTTTTAGAAAACATCTTAATTTCTTAAAATCATTAATAGACAGTTGAGGGTAAAACTTTTTACTTGGCTTGCTTAAATTTAGCAGATTAGATGGAAAAAAAACTACGAAAGAATAAATGCAGTTTTTGAATTTTAAGCATTAAGCATTAAACATTAAGCATTAAGCATTAAAACTAGAAAACCCTCATTTAGATTCACAAGGCTGAACCGTATCATAAGTAAATCAGATTTAGACCAACGCCTCTCCTTAAGTGTTGGGGAGGTTAGAAAAAAACTATAGGAAGGGTATTCCCCAATAATGAAGTAAGTGGATTGACAATTGTAATAATTCTATTAAACTAAAGTTAGTTCTATCCACGAATTTTTCTCGAAATATCCTTATATCTTTGCTCTACTCCGCAAGTCTTATTTGCCAATTACGATCCTTCAATTGTGTTTTACTAATCCTCTTTTTTTCGCTATCATCTACCACATAATAATTTTCATAGTTTTTCAAAGATCCGTCTAAAAATTCTAGGCAATCTGTAATGGAGATATTCACTGGATTTTATTTAATTGTCTATGTTGTGAATGTTCTTTTAGATAGGAGAGGGAAGTATGGGATTTGAAAAAGAATACCAGGCCTTTTTAAATGCTCACTTACAGGCAAGAACCGGTGAACGGTTGCGGCGCCTACAAGAAGGTCACAAACAGGCTGAAATGTTGTTTTTAAAACAAGTATGGTGGCCATTATTTCACCAATTCAAGTATCTTCATCCAGAACATGAAGTGGATGATTACAAGGATGGCAAACGGTATTTGGATTTTGCTTATATTCGTCCCGGCATCCAGATTTGCTTAGAGGTCGACGGGTATGGCCCTCACCTAAAGAACATCAGCAGATGGCAATTTTCCGACAACCTAGAACGTCAAAACCAGCTGGTGATTGATAGATGGACCGTGATTCGCTTTTCTTTTGATCAAGTGAAAGAGAATCCTCGTAGATGCCAACAGATTGTTCAGCAAGTGATTGGTAAGTGGCTGGGTGATGAGCTGGACCAGACATCTCTGTCCTTTCTTGAAAAGGAAGTGCTTCGACTAGTGATTCGAAAAGGAGAAGACATATCCCCAACGGAAGTTGAGGAGTATTTAAAGTTAAGTGACAAGACAGTAAAAAAAGTACTTTCTCAATTAGTCGAAAAAAAGATGCTAATCCCTACATCTGGAACCAAGAGGATCCGCTCCTATCGGTTAGGGGATCAGGTTAAAGATCCGGTCTAATTAATAAGCGGAAGAATTCCGCTTAATTAGTAATTTTTATAAAAACTAGCTCAAATAGACGGAGAAATTCCGGTTATTGACTCGAAAAACGTGAAAATGTGGTATTTTGCTTTGCATAACCGGAAAATCTCCCCTTATTTACATCGAAATGAGCTCCATTCTGTATTTAGACGGAAAATCTCCGCTTATTTTTCTTTTGCTAGGTTCACCAATCAAAAGGAAGAGAGTTTGATGAGTCATGATGAACCGTACCACAAAAAAATAGGTGGGTTCCTAAGTCATTGAGTGCTTCTTTCATGGAAAGCAGCACTATTCGAATTTTCGAGGCAAACTCGATATCCGCCTAATCTACCACTCTCTAGGTTCATAATTTAATTCCCTAAATAATTGTGTTCGCTCTTTCTTAGATAGATCTCTCCACTGCCCAGGTGGGAGGTTGCCTAAATGAATATTCATGATCCGGGTTCGTTGTAATCTGTAGACCTCATAGCCCAAAGCTTCGCACATGCGGCGAATTTGCCGGTTTAACCCTTGTGTAAGTATGATTTGAAAGTCAAATTTTGATAGTTGATGGACTTTACAAGGAAGTGTTTTTGTTCCCAATATTTTTACACCCTCTGACATATTCTTTAAAAATTCAGGTGTAATTGGCTTGTCCACGGAAACGATATATTCCTTTTCATGCTTGTTTTCAGCACGGAGAATTTCGTTAACAATATCACCATCATTCGTAAGTAGGATTAATCCCTCTGAATCCTTATCGAGGCGCCCAATATTAAATACCCTTAATGGATGGTTGACCAAGTCAACTATATTTCCCTTTACACCTTTTTCTGTTGTACTAGTAATGCCGACAGGTTTATTCAAGGCAAGATAGACATTGTTCCTTGCGATCCGAATGGGATCCCCGTTTACAAGAACCTCATCCCCGGGCTCAACCTGGCTGCCCAGTGTTGCCTTTTTGCCGTTTATCATTACTCTCCCATCGTTAATTAATTTATCTGCACCACGCCTCGATGCTTTTCCAGAATCACTTATAAACTTATTAATACGCATGTTGCTACACCCACCCTTAAATTAGAGGATTGTTTAGTAAATAATTAACTATACTTTATTTTTAGAATGAATCACAGCTATAGTATAACGAATTATAGAGTTGTTTCAAAAAAATAGTCGTGTTTTCTTATGGATTCCCATATATTTTTTATGGAATTCGGTCGTTTTGTTGTGGTATAGTGGGTTAGCTTAAAAACGTTGAGAATCGAGGGATCTAATATGACAAAGGAAAGGATTCTTCGCTGGTCTTTTTTTGTTTTCGGATTGATGATTTTAGCACTTGGTGCTGCCTTGACGGTGGAAGGGAAGTTTCTAGGAATTGGTCCTTGGGACGTGTTTCATTATGGACTGTCACTAAAGCTGGGATTAACCATTGGTTCTTGGTCCATCATTATCGGATTCCTACTATTAACTACATCCTCCATCCTAACGAAACAACTACCTAAAATCGGTGCTTTCTTGAATATGCTGTTGCTTGGTTTATTTATTGACTTCTTTATCTGGCTATTGCCTAGTACTGATAGTTTAATCGGTGCTGTCTTATTCTTTATCTTAGGTGTTGTGCTAATAGGTTATGGAATTGGACTCTATGTTTCAGCTGATTTAGGTTCGGGACCCCGTGATAGTATTATGATCATGATTGTTGATAAAACCGGTTGGAGTATCCAATGGGTTCGCAATGGGATGGAAGTTCTAGTTCTCCTTCTAGGTTGGGGACTGGGGGGACCAGTTGGAATTGGCACGGTAATTATCGCCTTTTTCTTAGGTCCAATTGTCGGTTTCTCCTTACCACAATGTAAAACACTTCTAGCGTATATGCTTATGAAAAAGGAACATAAAAAGCTAGCTGCTTAAAAAGGCTAACCTTTCTTATCATTGAAGGTTAGCCTTTTTGGTATTTAAGATCTTTTTAATATGAAGGAAGGGGGTTCTCTGCGCCTACTTCCTCAATCACAAGGTTTACTTGTCCTTAGTGAATCAATTGGCACTTCGGCATTGTCACGAGCATAATAAATCCAAATGATGGCCGCACAAAATAAGTAATAGAGAACAAAAACGTAAAATGCACTGCTGACGTCCCCAGTATTCTTTATCGACCACCCGAACAATTGAGGAATAAAAAATCCACCAAAAGCGCCAATTGCTGAGGCGAGGCCAATTGCAGCCGGTGATTCACTAGGCCCAAAAATAATTGGAAACATCGTGAATATTGATCCATTTGCAATTCCACCAGCAGCAAATAATAGCAGGAAAGACAGGAAAAAGCCTAGGAAGCTTCTAAAGTTTTCACTTATAAAAATAAGTACGCCGATCACACCTATAATCATAAAACCAATATCAATAATGGAGACCTTTGCCCCTCCAATTTTATCAGCAAGATAGCCACCAACAGGTCGGCCAAGGGCACCAAGTAATGGTCCAATAAACACTAACTGAATCCCATTAATTTCCGGGAACTCACCCCTTAATAATAGTGGGAAGGCAGCTGAATAACCGATAAAAGAGCCAAAAGACATAATATATAAGATGGTGATTAGATACATATGTTTCCGCCTAAATACCCTCAATTGCTCGGATAGTTTTGGCTTTTCTAGAGGTAAATTTGTCATCCCAAACCACGCCATCAAAGCAAATAGTACAATCGGAATAATCCAGACTAAGGCACCATTTTGAAGCCAAAGCTCAGTTGTATCATTCCCCGTTTGAATCGTTTGTGGTGGGCCGCCTAGCTGTCCAAACAGAGGAATGGTAATGACAAGAGGGATAAGAAACTGAGCTAAACTAACTCCGAGATTTCCTAGGCCGCCATTAATTCCTAAAGCCGACCCCTGTTTCGATTTAGGGAAAAAGGGGCCAATGGCGGCCATTGAGGAGGCAAAATTCCCACCTCCAAAACCACAAAGAGCAGCAAGCAACGCCATAATGGAATAAGGTGTTTCAGGATTTTGCAAGGCCAAACTGATGCCGACCACAGGAACGAGAAGAATAAGCGTGGATAAAACGGTCCATGTCTTTCCTCCCGTATAGGTCACACCTATTGAATAAAAAACTCTCACTAAGGCTCCCGTTAGTGCAGGGATGGCTGTAAGAGAATAAACTTGTTCTGTTGTATATGGAAATCCTGCATCAGTTAATTGAAGCGATAAGATTGACCAAATTTGCCAAACACTGAAGGCAATTAACAAATTCGGAATGGAAATCCATAGGTTTTGATTGGCAACGGATTTTCCTCTAGAAGCCCAAAATGTTTGATCATTTGGGTTCCAGTAATTCATCTCCTTCATTCGATAACCTCTTTCTCACAAAAAAAATGTCTCCACTTATAGTTATCTGTAAAAGAAAAGGAACTATCCCGCTTTGAATGAAAATACTTATTATCTAATCGTAAGGTTATTGATTTTAGAGCAGCAATACTGAGGTTTATCCCAAAGTGGCATACTAGATAAACATAATAACCATAAAGGAGTAAAACATGAGCGGGAGTAATAATCAGTCACAAAGTCAATATACAGTCAACGCGAGGGACCTACTTGCTATGGAGCGGACCAAATTAGCCATGGAAAGAACAAAACTTGCTAATGATCGCACACTTTTGGCCTATATTCGCACATCCTTATCCTTCTTTGCCGCAGCGGCTGCACTTATAGAATTCTTTAACAAGAGTCAGAAGTTACAGATTACAGCATATACTGCTATTTCTATAGGAGTAGTTCTTCTAATTTTTGGAGTCTATAATTATTACCGATCAAAAAGAGAGATGAAAGCGATGGAGTTGGTCAAATAAGATAAATTAATAAGCCTTTTAATAGAAAATAGCCGGCATTTTTTTTACTATAAAAAGTAACCTTAGAGCAAAGGGGAGGAGAGAAATGGGCTTTAAAAAGCGTCTTGTTCTTAAAAATGGTGAACGTAACGTAGAGGTGGTCATCCGTAATTATGGAGAGGATGACTTTACGGATCTAATTCGGATACAACAGGAGAGCTTTCCCCCACCATTTCCCGAGGAATTATGGTGGAATGAAGACCAACTAATGAACCATATTACTTTATTTAACGAAGGAGCATTATGTGTGGAGGTTGATGGCATTTTGGCTGGATCAATGACAGGCTTGATCGTTGATTTTAATCCAAATCAACCCAATCACACCTGGGAGGAAATTACAGATAACGGATATATTCGAAATCACCACCCAAATGGGAATTCCTTATATGTGGTCGATATTTGTATTCGTCCAGCCTATCGTAAACTTGATTTAGGAAAATGGTTAATGCAGTCGATGTATGAAGTTGTCGTCCATAAAGGGCTTGATCGACTGCTAGGTGGAGGCCGTATGCCTGGATATCATAAACATGCGAGTACAATGACGGCGGATCACTACTTGGAGCAGGTGGTCAAAGGGACGTTGAAAGACCCTGTCATTTCCTTCCTGCTTCGGTGTGGACGAACACCTCTTGGCGTTGTAACAGATTATTTGGAAGATGAAGAGTCTAAGAATTATGCGGCGTTAATGGAATGGAAAAACCCATTTAAACAGTGAAGGTTTAAAACAAATAAAATAGGTTATTTTTAAGAGAGAGGATTCTACCTACTTCAGGTAAGGGCCTCTCTTTTTTATACCGGTAATTTAGCGTAAAAAATGAAACAATTGGGTAATAATAAACGATAGACGTTCTAGGGGGGATTGATATGGAAAACAATAGTTGGAAGAATGCTGTATTTTTAATATCTGGAATTGTCATATCCTTACTAGTCATTATTGGAGCTATATTACCAAAAGCTTTTGGAGAAGTGGCTGGGAGGTTATTCGGTTTTACAACGGTTAATTTCGGTTGGTTTTATTTATTGGCGGTATTTATCCTAATAATTTTCCTGATTGGACTTGCAGTTAGTAAATATGGAGCCATTCGATTAGGAGGAGAAAAGGAACGGCCTGAATTCTCTTTCTTTACTTGGATTGGAATGTTGTTTTCCGCTGGATTTGGAGCAGGTTTAGTATTCTGGGGCGTAGCGGAACCGATGAGTCATTTTTTTACACCACCGATTGTGGGAGCTGAGGGGCAAACAGTTGAGGCTGCAAGGCTTGCCATGGGTTACTCCTTTTTCCATTGGGGTGTTAGTCAGTGGTCTGTATTTGCGATTGTGGGTTTAGTCATTGGATTTTTACAGTTTCGAAAGCAAAGGGATGGCCTTGTCTCAACGGCATTAGAACCTGTAACGGGGAACAAACCTGTTGTCAAAAAAACCATTGACTCCCTAGCAGTTATTGCAACCGTAATGGGGATTGCGACCTCCATTGGTCTAGGTGTTCTCCAGATGAATGGTGGTTTAAATGTAGTATTTGGAACTAGTAATTCAGTCGGTACGCAAATGATCATCATCTTGGTCATTTTTATTGCCTATATGCTGTCATCCTCAACTGGACTTGAAAAAGGGATTAAATATTTAAGTAATTTAAATTTAGGACTAGCTTTAGTACTTTTAGTGTTTGTGTTCTTTGCAGGCCCGACTGTTTTTATTTTAGAATCCTTCACATTGGGCATAGGGGACTACCTAACGAATTTCATCCAATATAGTTTAAGGTTACAACCGTACAGAGGAGGCACTTGGGTTCGAGATTGGACCATTTTCTATTGGGCCTGGGCGATAGCTTGGTCTCCATATGTAGGCGCATTTGTTGCGAGGGTCTCTAGGGGAAGAACAATCCGTGAATACATTATCGGTGTCATGGTTATTCCGCCGTTAATCGCCTGTATCTGGATTGCTGCCTTTGGTGGAACAGGCTTATGGAATGATTTAAATAACGGAACGAATATTGCTGAACTTGTAAATGCTGATTTGACAACGGCGTTGTTTCAGACGTATGAATTTCTACCGTTAAAAACAATCCTTTCAGTATTATCTATTTTGCTGATTTTTACGTTCCTTGTAACGTCAGCTGACTCGGCAACCTATATTTTGGCTAGTATGACGATGTTTGGGAGTTTAAATCCTCCCCAATACGCAAAGGTCGTCTGGGGAATTCTTATGTCGGCAATTGCTGCAGTTCTTTTATATGCAGGAGGTCTCGAGGCCTTACAAACGGCGTCCTTAATTGCTGCACTGCCATTTACAATTATTTTAATGCTCTTGATGTTTGCAATTGCAAAATTGTTAGCTAAAGAACCCTTGCCGATTAGAAAGGCGGATTTGCGTCGCTTCCGGCGACTTGAAGAAGCGGCAAATAAAACGAATAATGATACCAAGAGGAAGAAATAATTCTTTTACCGAGTGCCGCTGCTTTAATTGTGGTGCTCGGTTTTTTATGTGAGATGAGGTAAAAGTTTTTAAGTTTTATAAGAAGAATAGAAATTGTTAAATGTTTAGTCATGAAAGAGCAGCAATTCAGTGGTCGCCTTTCGTGTTAAAACACATATCCCTCAAGGGTTCAGGGTGAAGAGAAGCGGAATATGATTCTATCCAGTTAAACCATAAAATGGTGCGTAAAAAATTTAAAATATTTTGTCGATTGCGAGGATTCGGGAGGAAACAGGGGGATTATGGAAGCAGAACAAGCTGAGTATGCCTTACACTTATTCAGCCTTGATTATTTAGATTAACCCCTAAATACGCGCTTTGACGCTATTTTTTTTTCCCGTTATGATAAATATCGTTAGGATATTAGAAAAGCGGAGGCGCCCGTTCAGCGACGTATGGACTGGAGCGCTTCGACTGAGATAAAGGAAACACGAAGAGCGTTAGCGATTCGATGTTGACTTATCGTAGGGAGTAGAGCGAAGTCCACTAGTCGCTGGGCGCTGGAGCTAGACAATTTCCTAAGTTAAACCTTTTATACTTTTATTATCTTGAACAAAAGGAGGATTCAAATACTTTAGATGATAAAAACATCGGAGTTAGATAAATTGACCTCATATTCTTACCGCATTCCAGATAAAGAAGATGGGGCTAAAATGTGGGAATTGATTAAAAGTACCAGTAACATGGATTTAAATTCAGCTTATTCTTATCTTTTGCTTAGCCATTACTTTTCTGATACATGTGTAATTGCAGAGGATGAGGATCAAATCATCGGCTTTGTGTCCGCTTTCCGTCCACCCGCGAATCCTGATACAGTATTTGTTTGGCAAGTTGCTGTCAATTCAGATTATCGTGGGAAAGGAATAGGGAATAAGCTTTTAAATGAGTTATTAGATCGAGAAGCATGTGAAGATGTTCAATACTTGGAGGCAACTGTGTCCCCTTCAAATGTGCCATCACAATCGCTCTTTAAAGGCTTGGCAAAAAAAATGGATTGTCCCTGTGAAATTTCAGATTGTTTCACTGAAGAGATGTTTCCGGAACCCGGACATGAAGCTGAGCAAACATACCGAGTTGGACCTTTTAATCAAAAATAAACATGTAGTACCTGAATAGAATCATTACCACTTTAAAAGATTGAATATTCCGAAAGGTTGTGACTGAATGCAAGCGATAAAAGAATTGGATGCACAGTTAACCGTATTTGAAGAGATGGAATCGGCAGTTAGAAGCTATATTCGTAGTTTTCCAACTACATTTAGTAAAGCAAAAGGTTCAACGATGTGGGATACGAACGGAAAAGCATATATTGACTTTTTTGCTGGTGCGGGAGCGTTAAATTACGGGCATAATCATCCTAAGATGAAAGAAGCACTATTAAGCTATATTGCTGAAGATGGAATTACACATAGTCTAGATATGGGAACGAAGGCAAAAGCGAACTTTCTAACCAATTTTAATGAAATCATTCTCAAGCCTCGTAATCTCGAATACAAGGTCATGTTTCCAGGGCCAACGGGAACGAATACGGTAGAGAGCGCGCTCAAATTGGCACGAAAAGTGACCGGACGAGAATTAGTGATTAGTTTTACGAATGCTTTTCATGGTATGACAATCGGTGCACTTTCGATCACAGGGAATTCCTTTAAGCGTCACGGAGCAGGGGTTTCTCTAAATAACAGTGTAGCAATGCCATTTGATCAATATTTAGGCGATGAAGTAGATACGGTAGATTATCTTGAAAAGTTCCTTGAGGACAGTGGAAGCGGTGTCGCATTACCTGCAGCGATTATTCTTGAAACGGTTCAAGGTGAGGGTGGCTTAAATGTTGCCAATCCAGAATGGTTAAAACGAGTCGAGGAATTATGCCGCAGATGGGACATCTTACTGATTATTGATGATGTTCAAGCAGGCTGTGGTCGTACGGGAACATTCTTTAGCTTTGAATCAGCGGATATTAACCCGGATATTGTTTGTCTATCTAAATCGATTAGCGGTTATGGAACTCCTATGGCGTTAACCCTTATTAAGCCTGAATATGATATTTGGGGACCAGGTGAACATAATGGAACATTCCGCGGACATAATCTTGCGTTCATTACTGCAACAGAGGCTTTAAACTTCTGGAAAGACGATGAGTTCTCAAAAGATATCATTGAAAAGGGTCTGCTAGTTGACGAGTTCTTAAAAAGAATCGTTTCGCAATATCCTGAACTAGAAGGGGAAGTACGTGGGAAAGGTCTCTTCAGAGGAATTGCATGTGGTGTCGAAGGCTTAGCAGATAAAATCTGTGCTCAAGCATTTGAAAAAGGCCTTATTATGGAAACATCAGGACCGAGCAGTGAAGTATTTAAAATCATGCCACCATTAAACATTGATCGTGAAGCTTTAAACAAAGGCTTTGCAATAGTAGAAGCTAGTATAAAAGCTTGCTTGAAATAGTGCTCTTATATAGAACATTGTTGATTTTGTAAATCGTTGATTGGAGCGGTAATCAACACTCTTGTTTAAAAGAGAATAGAAATCAAGCAGTTGCTAGCAAGTATTAGTGTAAATCAACTAAAGGAGGAATCATCGTGATTGTAAAAAACTTAGACGACGTAATTGGAACAGAAGACCATGTAAAAGGTGAAACTTGGGAAAGTAGAAGAATCATTCTAAAAGACGCAGGAATGGGTTTCTCCGTTCACGATACGATTATTTATAAAGGAACTGAATCTATGTTCTGGTACAAATATCATCAAGAAGCGGTCTATTGTGTTGAGGGTGAGGGTGAAATTGAAGATCTAACAACAGGTAAAATTCATCCAATAAGACCAGGTACTATGTATGCACTCGTGGGACATGAGAAACATCTTCTTCGTGCAACGAAATCCGATATGAGGATGGTTTGTGTATTTAACCCTCCATGTACTGGTAAAGAAACACA
Organism: Mesobacillus persicus; assembly: GCF_900109925.1. GTDB lineage: Bacteria > Bacillota > Bacilli > Bacillales > Cytobacillaceae > Mesobacillus_B > Mesobacillus_B persicus. Next base: position 59,336 of record NZ_FOBW01000013.1, read on the forward strand.
TGATGAAGAAGGCGCATATGCACTTCCAAAAGAGGAAGCAAATTTATAATTAATAGCTAGTCCTAAAAGTTGTTATTAAATAATTGTGTATATAATAGAAGAAAGTGCTCCGGCGAGGGAGCACTTTCTTTTGTGAAAAAGGATTTAATTATATAAACCAAACAATCAACAATATAGAAAGAAGAAGGATTAAACCAATCGTCTGAACCTTTATGATTGGATATAAGCCTACTCCAATCCTCTCTGATGGGAGCGGCTTATCACGCCATTCCTCAAGATGATCATTCCTGTTAAACATAACATGATTGAATCTCCTAAATCCAAAGGTGACACCGTCGAAAAAACCGCCTTTTATCGTATACATAACTAGAAACAGTATGAGATAAAAAATCGTTATATAAAATAATGCGTTTATATAATGAAGAAGGGTATATTCGGGAGCAAAGATTAAAAAAAGAATGGAGATAAGTAAAAGGTTCCCCATTAACACGGTAGATTTCTTGTTAAGCATCCTAATCACCTTTTAAAAAGTTATTGTGATAATAATGTACATTTCAATAGATGTCCAGTCTACCTGCAAATTATACTATAAATTTGCCCATCCCTGTATGACCTATTTTAGGGAAGGCAAACAGAATCTAGCAAAGGATGTCGAGTTACCGGTAAATAAGTCAGCTTTTAAAAGCAATTTCTGCATAAAAATAGTATTCTACTAATATGTAAACCATCCAATTTCTACTATTTAGAAATATTAAAATCCTGTTAGAAACCCTGACAATAAAGGGTTTCTGATAATTTAACCCATTACAAAAATAGTATTTTTAGATTTTTTTATTTATTTACGCTTTACAACTCTATTTAAAACAGAGTATACTTTCATTAGCTTCTTTCGAAGAGAGAATTGCCAGAAAATAAAAAAAACAGGGGGTCTCAAATATGAAGCGTAAGTTATCTTGGCTATTAACACTTGGCCTAGTGCTAAGCATGTTCTTAGCAGCATGCTCCGGCGGCGGAGATGATGCAGAACAACCAGCAGATGAAGGAAAAGATCAAGCTGCTGAAGAAAACGTAGAACAGGTTTTCAACCTACTTAACGGAGATACTATTCCATCAATGGACCCATCAATGGCGACTGATGAATACGGTTTCCAATTCTTGGGTGCAACAATGGAAGGTTTATACCGTCTAGATGCTAATGCAGAACCTGCTGAAGGTATTGCAAAAACTCACTCAGTTAGTGAAGATGGCCTTACTTGGACATTTGAACTACGTGAAGATGCAAAATGGGAAAATGGTGACCCTGTAACTGCGCATGACTTTGTTTATGCTTGGCAGCGTGCAGTAAACCCTGACACAGGATCTGAGTATGGTCCATACATGATGGGTGGCGTTATTAAAAACGCTACACAAGTTAACACAGGTGAAGCAGCTCTTGAAGATCTTGGAGTTAAAGCAGATGGCGACTACAAATTAGTTGTTGAGCTTGAGAACCCAACTCCTTACTTCCACTCTTTAACAACTTTCGGTACTTTCTTACCGTTGAACCAGAAGTTTGTTGAATCACAAGGCGATAATTTCGCTACTAGCACAGAAACTCTACTAGCTAACGGACCATTCAAGTTAGAAAACTGGACAAGTACTGCAAGTCAGTGGAATCTTGTAAAGAATGAAACTTACTGGGATGCAGCAACTGTAGAATTAGAAAAAATGACATACCAAGTAAGTAAAGACCCAACTACAGCTGTACGTCTATATGAAGAAGGAACAGTTGACCGTGTTGGTTTATCTTCTGACTTAGTTGACCAATATTCAACACATGATGATTATGTAATCACTCCAGAAACTTCTGTATTCTACTTGAAGTTTAACCAAACTAGAAACGAAGCTCTTGCAAACGTAAATATCCGTTCTGCTATTGCTCGTGCATTTAATAAGCAAGATTTAGTTGATGAAATCTTAAACAACGGTTCAATCGTTGCTGATGGTCTTGTACCAGCAGACTTCGTTAATATCCCTGGAACAGAAAATGATTTCCGTGAGACAAGCGGCGCTCTTTCTGCTCATAATGTAGAAGAAGCACAAGCATTCTGGGAAAAAGGTTTAGAAGAACTTGGAACAGATTCAGTTGAAATTGAGTTCCTTGGTGGAGACACTGAAACTTCTAAAGTAATGAACGAATACCTCGCAAATCAGTTACAAACAAACCTACCAGGTCTTAAAGTTACATTAAAGCAAGTACCATTCGAACAACGCTTAGATTTAGATACTGCTATGGATTATGATATCCAGTTTGCTGGATGGGGTCCTGACTACCTTGATCCATACACCTTCTTAAGCCTTTGGATTACTGATGGTGGAAACAACAAAATGGGCTACTCAAATGCTAAGTATGATGAGTTATTAAATGAATCAGCAACTACTCTAGCAAGAGATAACGATGCTCGTTATGAAAACTTCCTAGAAGCGGAAAAAATTCTATTTGAAGATGCAGCAATCGCACCAATTTACCAACGTGCAATGGCACAGTTAGTTGCTCCTAAAGTTGAGGGTGTTTTCGTTAACCCATTCGGTGCAACTTATGAGTACAAATGGTCTAAGGCAGTATCTGTAGAATAATTCATTAGAGGTTTTTCTAAAGATTATTCCATCTAGTAATAAGAACAAGAGAGTGTGTGCTCTAAAAGGCATATACTCTCTTTTCTCCTTTTTAGGAGAGAAATATCAGATAATAATAAAAATTGCTTTGGACATGATAAAAAAATATTGAAGTAAATTAGGGGGTGCAGGAATGACTCGCTATATTCTGCGTCGTTTATGGTATATGTTCATCACGTTATTCATCATTGCCTCGGTATCCTTTTTCCTTATGAAATTGCTGCCAGGTAGCCCGTTGAACGCTGAGGATAAGTTGAGCGAACAACAAAAGACAATTATCTTAGAGAAGTATGGATTGAATGATCCCGTTCCAGTTCAGTATGTAAAATATCTTGGTGGTTTAGTTCAAGGTGACTTAGGTATTTCTTTTGCCTTTGATAATACACCAGTAACAGATATCTTGGCGGATCGGATTGGGCCATCTGCAATCATAGGCTTCCAGGCACTCATAGTAGGGACACTACTCGGAATCCTCTTAGGTTTAACTGCCTCAATCTTCCGTAACGGTCCTCTAGATTATTCATCGACAATCATTGCTGTATTAGGAACTTCCATTCCGTCCTTTGTCTTTGCAGGATTATTACAATATCTTTTAGCTGTTAAATGGGGTTTATTGCCAGTAGCATTATGGGGTGAGTTCAAGCATACCATTCTACCAACAATTGCTTTAGCAATCCATCCAATGGCTACAGCTGCTCGTTTTACAAGAACGGAAATGGTAGAAGTCCTTCATTCGAATTATATTACGACAGCCCGTGCTAAGGGTGTCAATGAATCCGGAATTATCTGGAAACACGGACTGCGTAACGCTTTAATCCCATTAGTAACGGTAACGGGTCCGATGGCTGTAAGTTTAATGACTGGTTCATTGGTTATCGAACAAATCTTTGCTATTCCTGGAATCGGGGAGCAATTTGTCAAGTCTGTTATGGTTAATGATTATCCAACGATTATGGGAACAACTTTGATGTTTGCGTTTCTATTTGTTGGAATTATCTTGGTAATCGACCTCCTTTATGGATTAATTGATCCTAGAATTAGACTAGCAGGAGGAAATAAATAACATGGATAACAAAAATCAAAACAAAATTCCAAAAGACCTATTTAAGCCACTAGTCCGAGAAGAAGATACAAGTGAAAAAATTTCAAGTCCAAGTCGTACATTTGGACAGGATGCTAGAAGAACCCTCTTTGCGAACAAAATGGCTATGGTTTGTATTTTCCTTCTCATAGCTATTATTTTAATGAGTATCTTTGGACCGATGTTCAATAAATACGAAACCGATGATCAGGACTTATCTCGAGCAAAAATGCCTCCGCGTGTTCCTGTCTTAGAGAATATTTCTTGGTTAGGATTTGATGGAACGTTAAGCAGCACCTACAATGGTAAAGATGTTGAACAAGCAACTGCAAAAGCAATTGCGAGATATGACAATCAGGAAGACTTTATTGACATCAAAGTTCTTAATGAAGGTGACGGAAGTAGAAACTCTGCAGAAGTAAAAGCTACCTATCATATCTATGAAGCAAAAGAACTACAAGATACCTACTTTTGGATCGGAACAGATACGCTAGGCCGTGACCAGTGGACTCGTCTATGGGAAGGGACAAGAGTTTCCCTAATCATTGCTTTTGTTGCAGCCGCTATTGACCTTGTGGTCGGGGTTGCCTATGGTGGAGTATCTGGATTCTATGGCGGAAGAGTCGATAATATCCTACAACGTATTGTTGAGATTCTTGTTGGTATTCCGAACTTAGTTATCATTCTTTTAATGATGCTTGTCCTGCAGCCAGGTATAGTATCTATCGTAATAGCGTTAACGATAACCGGATGGACAGGGATGGCCCGAATTGTCCGGGGTGAAGTTTTAAAGGTAAAAAGCCAAGAGTTTGTTTTGGCAGCACGGACACTAGGTACTCCTAACGGTACTATTATCCGAAAACACTTGGTTCCAAACATCAGTGGAATCATTATTATCAATACGATGTTCACAATCCCAGGAGCAATATTCTTTGAAGCATTCTTGAGCTTTATTGGTTTAGGGATTGTTCCACCAGATGCTTCACTAGGTTCATTGATTGACATTGGGTTTGATAACATGACACTTTACCCACATTTACTAATATTCCCTGCAATCCTCATTTCGGTTATCATGATTGCATTTAATATTGTTGGTGATGGTCTGCGTGATGCATTTGACCCTAAAATGCATAAATAAAAGGTAGGTGTTTAAATAATGAGTAAATTATTAGAAGTTAAAGATTTGAAAGTTTCATTTAACACCTACAATGGTGAAGTGCAAGCTGTTCGAGGTGTTAGCTTTGATCTGAATAAAGGGGAGACTCTTGCGATTGTTGGTGAATCAGGTTCAGGTAAATCTGTGACATCGATGGCATTAATGCAGCTCCTTGCTAGTGCTGGATTTATTAAAGATGGCCAAATCCTCTTAGAAGGCGAGGACTTGGTAAAAAAGTCAAATAAGGAAATGCAGAAGATTCGTGGAAAAGACATTTCAATGGTTTTCCAGGATCCGATGTCTTCTCTTAACCCAACGATGAAAATCGGCAATCAGATTATGGAAGGTCTGATTAAGCATCAAAATATGTCACGTGATCAGGCGAAAAAACGAGCACTTGAGCTTTTGCATCAAGTAGGAATTCCACAGCCTGAAGTGCGAATCAATCAGTATCCACACCAATTCTCTGGTGGGATGAGACAGCGTGTTGTTATCGCAATTGCTCTTGCATGTAATCCAAAAGTGTTAATTGCCGATGAACCAACAACTGCCTTGGATGTAACGATTCAGGCACAAATTCTCGAGCTCATGAAAGATATCCAAAAAGAAATCGATAGTGCGATTATCTTTATTACCCATGACCTCGGTGTTGTTGCCAATGTGGCCGATCGTGTGGCTGTAATGTATGCTGGAAAAATCGTCGAAATCGGTACAGTTGATGATATCTTCTATAATCCTAAGCATCCATATACTTGGGGATTACTAGGTTCCATGCCAACCCTAGATAGCACGGATGAAGAGTTATATGCGATCCCAGGAAGCCCACCAGATATGCTTAAGCCACCTGTAGGAGATGCATTTGCACCTCGTAATGAGTTCGCATTAGAAATTGATACTCAAATGGAGCCGCCGATGTTTAAAGTGTCTGATACACATTATGCTGCGACATGGTTACTGCATGAAGATGCTCCGAAAATCAATCCTCCTGAATCTGTTATGCAGAGGATGCAGGGGTTTGCTAACACGGGTCGCAAGGACGGTGACAAGTAATGTCGAAAGAAAAAGTACTTGAAGTAAAAGACTTAAAAAAGCACTTTTCAGCAGGTAAGGATAAATTAATTAAGGCTGTTGATGGCATTAGCTTTGATATTTTCAAAGGGGAAACATTTGGACTAGTTGGTGAATCTGGTAGTGGTAAATCTACTGCTGGAAGAACAATTATTCGTTTATACGATGCAACAAGTGGTCAGGTTACGTTTAATGGCGAAGATGTACATGGCAAGAAGTCCAAAGACCAGCTTCGTAAATTCAATCGTAAAATGCAAATGATTTTCCAAGATCCATCTTCATCACTAAACCCTCGAATGACGGTACTCGATATCATCGCTGAGGGTATTGATGTTCACAACCTTGCGAAAAATGATACCGAACGAAAGAAAAGAGTAGAAGAGTTACTAGAGGTCGTTGGTCTAAATAAAGAGCATGCAACCCGATTCCCTCATGAATTCAGTGGTGGTCAACGACAAAGGATTGGAATTGCCCGTGCCCTTGCCGTTGAACCTGACTTCATTATTGCGGATGAGCCAATCTCTGCCTTAGACGTGTCCATCCAGGCTCAAGTAGTTAACCTTCTAAAGAAATTACAAAAAGACCGTGGATTAACGTATTTATTCATTGCCCATGATCTATCAATGGTTAAGTACATTAGTGATCGTATCGGTGTTATGTATATGGGAAATCTAGTTGAACTAGCAGACAGTGATGAACTTTACGACAATCCTGTTCACCCATATACAAAGTCATTATTATCTGCAATTCCACTTCCAGATCCTCGCTATGAGCGCGAACGTCAACGGATTACCTATGACCCTAGTGCTCATGATATGAGTGAACAGGCTGAGTTCAGAGAAATTAAGCCTGGTCACTGGGTACGTGCGACGACGAAGGAATATGAGCAGTATAAAAAAGATTTAAATATAAAGTAAGATGAAAAAATCCTTGTTGCTATTGCAGCGAGGATTTTTTTTAGCTAAATGCAGGTCGGAGTAACTAGTTAATGCACCAACGCTTTAAAGTATTGGTATACATATTAGCCTAATATTTTAATATTGTCAATAATCAATATATTTATTAAGCGCCAGATTCCAAAATCTTCGCCCGTAAAATAATTTTTCTTTTCAGGTATTTTAGATTATCATTGTATAATGGAAGGTATCTATAAATTTTATAGAATCATGATAATAATCTGATGAATGATAAAAGGAAGGTAGATTATGCCTGAGGAACATGGAAATATTACACGAATTCACCTAGATGGAAAAGAATATATTTTAATTGGCACCGCTCATATTTCAAAAAGAAGTGCAGAGCTAGTAAAGGAAGTCATTGATGCTGAGAAGCCAGACTCAGTTTGTGTAGAGCTAGATGAACAAAGATACAATTCGATTATGGAAGGCAATAAGTGGAAAGAGATGGATATTTTCAAGGTGATTAAGGAAAGGAAAGCATCTTTGCTGTTAATGAACCTTGCAATTTCTTCTTTTCAAAAACGAATGGCAAAGGAGTTAGGCGTAAGCGCTGGTCAGGAAATGATTCAAGGAATTGAGTCTGCTAAAGAGAATGGTGCCAAGCTCATCCTTGCTGACCGTAATATTCAGGTGACCTTCTCCCGGATCTGGGGCAATCTTGGTCTAAAGGGAAAAGCGATGCTGCTTAGCCAAATCATATATAGTATTTTTAATAAAGAAAGCATATCTGAAGAAGAGTTAGAGAAGATGAAATCACAAGATATGTTGGACTCCATGCTACAGGAATTTACGGAAAGCTTTCCTAGGCTAAAAACACCGTTAATTGATGAGCGTGATCAATATTTAGCGCATAAAATTAAGAAAGCGCCAGGGGAAAAGATTGTCGCTGTTCTAGGTGCAGCGCATGTTCCTGGTATCAAAGAGGAAATTAAAAAAGACCATGATTTAGCACAGTTAACAAAGCTTCCACCTAAATCTAAGGCTCCTAAAATTATTGGTTGGTCGATCCCGATTGCGATTCTTTTAATTATTGCCTATACCTTTATTGCCAACCCATCAGCGGGAACTCAACAAGCAATTAGCTGGTTAATCTGGAATGGCTCTCTGTCAGCCATTGGCACTGCGCTAGCCTTTGGACATCCACTGGCGATTTTAACAGCCTTTATAGCGGCTCCAATTACGTCTCTGAACCCTCTGCTCGCAGCAGGCTGGTTTGCTGGATTTGTACAAGCCTATATGCGCCGACCGAACGTAAGGGACTTTGAGACCCTTACAGACGACGTATTTAGCGTTAAGGGATTCTGGCATAACAAAGTCACGAGGGTGCTACTAGTGGTGGTTCTAGCAAACCTAGGAAGCTCACTAGGGACATTTATCGGTGGAGCGGACGTAATCCGCTTATTTATTCAAAACTTATAGAAAAAAGCATATCCACAAGATGGATATGCTTTTTTTACTGACTATGTTTAGGCCCACTGTTGATTGGAGCGGAAGGCGCTTGACTCCTGCGGGAGCAGCGGAACAGGTGAGACCCCACAGGCGCCAAAGCGCCGAGGAGGCTCAGCGCCCGCCCCGCGGAAAGCAAGCGCCTGGAGCGGAAATCAACAGACTGAGTTAAGCCGGAAAAACAGATAAGAGGTACATGGACAGCTTTTTTTTATACTCATTAATCTGTACTTTTTCTTGTCCGATAAAGCAACAAAAAAAGCAGTAACAAAAAGTAAACCAATAGGATTAGAAACGTATAGATATACATAACCGGCTGATTCTGAATATAGCCAACAACGGGTATATTTAAAATCAGCAAAAGGACAAATCCAAACAGGATTGCGGAGGCGCTGCCCATTACTAAATTTTCAGTGGTGTTCGATTGGAACTTTGGGTCAACCGCCTTCACAAGCGCTAGCCCTGTAGAGATGGTCCCTGTTAGCATTCCGTAGAAACCTAGTATGTTCGTCATCTGATCATCAGGGAAAACGCGCGGAACAATCCAGAGTAAAAAGGCGATGGTAACAATGCCACCAGCTGTAGTTAACGTCAATATAGGGATTAGGTATTCGCCCAACGCGTAAATTGAAATTGCAGAAATGGAAGCAGCAATCATATAGTCGAAAGAAAACCCAGAAATACGTTGTAATAAATAATTATTTGGTGAGTGCTCTAATTTAAAGCCAGCATCTCGCCATTTATTTAAAAGTAGTCTAAACACCATTGCATACATACTTCCGATTAAGAAATGAAAGCCAATTAAAAGCTGTGCCAAGGTCGCACCATATGTCCCTAGGGGGGTTAGCACCGTTTCTAGCCCGTAGAGGGTAATATAAGTAACCAGATAAATCGTCCCAATTAGAGCGATTTGATAAGTAAGTTTATCAATTGCATCACTCAAAGGAATTTCATCAGGTTCCATTTTTTCTAACAAAGGTTGGTTCTCTTTTATATTAGCGGTTAATTGCTGATATCTTTTATTTTTAACTAAGAAATTCATTAAAATAATGCCAACAACCGTAGCCCAGATGAACCCGACTCCAGCGATGGTTAGCCCAAGATTTCCTCCGCCTTCAAGACCAAGCTTTTCCCACTGAGTACCAATCGAGTAAGCCTGTCCAGGGCCTTGGCCGAATCCTAGAGGAAGCAACAGGCCGACACCAGGAAATATATTTAGAAAAAGCGTGGCCCCTAGTAGCAAAAGGAGACCAAATCCAACCAAACCCTGAATCAAGTAGGTCGAAACAATCAACATCCCGGAGTTAATAATTCCAGGGCTGGTATGAACGTCACGTTCCTTCAAAGATAAGGCGATAAAGCCAATTCCCATTAAGTGATAAACAAGGTTACCTAATAGGTCGGCATCAAAGAGAATCCAACCAAGTAATTCGGAACCCATGATTAACCCAAGGAACCCAGCTACCATTGAGGTGGGAATAATTAGCCTTCTTAAAAAAGGGATTCTAGCTTTTAAAATGGCTGCAATAACCATTAGCAAGGATAAAAGGGAAAAATCCAGAATAATAGCCCAAGATTCAGTCACTGTTCAAACACCTACTTAATTGAGTTTCTCAAATAATTTAATAGCTTGCAGCCACTTATAGGCTGAAGTTCTCGGTTGGTAGAATTCGATTTGATATTGTTTTTCTTTTATATAAAATTCAAGATGATGGTGGAGGTGAATATTGATGCCTTCAAGTTCGTTAAATAAAAAAGGGTAAATCTGGCCATCATCCGATTCTAGGGCAATCCCATGATTCCTCCAAACGAGATAACCTTGGGCAACAAGGGTAAAGGGTTGCTCAGCCTCAGCAGAAAATAGCTTTACATGGTCTTTTAAAGCTTTTCCCCAGTTAGGCTCCTTTACTATTCCTTCTAATACTCCAAGCTGCCAGAGATTCCACTCGTGCGTTGTCGTGATGCTTAATGGATGCATTACTTCCTCGAAGACCCCATAAGGTGTATAGCGGACCGTATAATCACAGTTTTTACAGCGAAACAGGTTATCATCTGATCGAAGTTGGCCTAACTCCTGACAATGAGGACAAATAAATAAAAATCGTTCCAAATAATGAGCAAGATTTTTACCGTAATAGGGAACTTGAGCTTTCTTCTGCCAATTCATTTCATCGTGTGCTAATGCTTCTGTAAGCAGTTTATGGATGGTTTCAGCTGATTCCTTGGATAATTCGCCTTTAGCCCATTTCTTTTGCAGAGAAATAGAGATTAAGCCTTTGCGAGGGTTTACAGCCCATCTAGGGTGGCTAAGGTGTCCGCCGGAAATCGTTGCAATTACAACGGGAATATCAAGCATTTTAATAAGCTTTGCTGTCCCGTAAGTGAGGGGTTCTGTATTTCCGTCCCAATTTCGATTCCCTTCAGGGAAAAGCCCGATGACCCGATGATGTTTTTTCGCCTTTAACACACTACGAATCGTTCGTGTATCACTTTTAAACTTTGTCTTTGGGATTGCCCCTGTGTAGTCTAATAACCTTTTTAACAAGGGGTTACGAAACAGAGAGTCACCGGCAACAAAGGAGATCGGTTCTTTGACAAAGAGATTGATGTAAAGCGGATCCCAGTTGGTGACGTGATTAGCAAGAATGATATATGGAGGTTTTAAATCTACCGTGTCGTTGTGTTCAATGATAATTTTAGAACGACGATTAAGATAGGTCCGAATCATCGTTATGAGAAATTTCATCATGGCTTTTCCAGGCTTTTGTTCGATGCTCATAATCGCCCTCCTATAGTTAAAAAGTACAAGATAGTTCCTTTATTTATAACATAAAAAGTTTCAAAGCTAAGTCATTCTGCTGATTTTTCCTTATAAAGTGTGGGTATAGGTAAAATTGGTATTTTTACTAATAAGGAAAGAAATGGATTGTAAAGTATATCGTTTGGAATTACGATAAAAAGATAAAGGTTCGTTGGATACATGGGGGAGAATGGTCATGAGGAGTTACCTTGTTTTAGGCATGTGTGCTGTATTTATTACTCAATACTTTGCTCAACTACATTGGCTTCAATATTTGGTGGTCATCATGGCATTGCTTGCATTTGCTGGTAGTGCTGGGAGGGCGGATCGCTTCCCACGTCTGTTAGGTGCCATCATGATGACAACGGGAATGGTGATAGAATGGAATAAAGGCACCGGAATTGAAGGAATCAATCAAGGAATATTCTTAATCCTTCCGCTCATCTGTTTGATTACACTGGCCCCATTACTATCAATCCCGCTTAAAATCAGCGGATACTTTGAGTCTGTTTCGATTTTACTACGTAAATTATTAAACCAACCTAAGAAATTATATGCAGGGATTACCGGGACATTATTTTTTTTAACACCGATTTTAAGCTTAGCTTCTGTACGAATCCTTAATGAGTTTATTGAGGATTTAAAGCTGCCTTCAGCAATCTCTGCAAAGGGTTACTTAGTCGGTTTTACGACGGCACTGACGTGGTCGCCTTACTTTGCTTCTGTCTCATTGGTGCTTCATTACTTAAATGTTCCGTTCAGTGAATATATTTTATATGGTCTAGGTTTATCCTTGTTATCCTTAATCGTTGGAAATGTTTTATTTGCCTTTTGGGAAAAGCGTCACCCTCTCAAGATCGAAGCCAATGCCGTCGTTAATTTGGAACGTAAGCACCGGGCGAACTTGATGAAATTAGGTTTCTTTGTTGTTCTGCTTATGAGTACTTGTCTTTTCATAGAGCAACTGACAAATTGGTCAATGATTGTCATTGTTTGTTTGCTTTCTTCTATTATTCCAATCTTTTTTGCCATTAAACCAGCCAATCGTGAAGCAATGCGGCCTCTATTGGTAGACTTCCGGGATCGAACCGTACCGATGATGAACAATGAGATTATGCTATTTATGAGTGCAGGAATGCTGGCATTTGCCTTGCAGGGAACGAGTTTTGCCAATAAAGTGAGTTCCTATTTAGCCGTTCTGGCCAACCAGTCGTTTTTCTTATTTGCCATTGCCGTGATGCTGATTGTCCTGGCAATTACTTATATTGGAATTCACCAGATTGCTGCCATTGGAGCGTTAGCGATGCAGTTGAATGCAGCAGAGTTGGGGATGACCGATATTGGCTTGGCGATGCTCTTATTATTGACCTGGGTCGTTTCAACCGCATTAAGTCCCTTTTCCGGGTTAAATCTGATGATTAGCCGGTTTTCTGGGATATCCGGATTTCGCTTAGGACTAAGTACGAATGGGTTACATTTATCGATAGTAGCGATTATTGGAATTGCGATTATTTCTTTCATAGCATGAAAAAGGGTAGCAGAAACTGCTACCCTTTCATTAATTCTAAAACTGTAGTTTTCTCATCCGCACCCTGTAAATCTGATAGAACATTAACGCAATAATAGATAAAAACATTCCAGATAGATAAGGTAATCCGATTGTGATTGAGAAGAGCAATCCCCCAAGTGGTGGACCAATAATTCTTCCAAGGGAATCGAAAGAAGATAAAAGCCCTGTTACACTCCCATGTCCCGCGGACGATGTTTTCGTTAATAACGAAGATACACCAGGGCGAATGAAGCCATTTCCAATCCCAAAAATCGTTAAAAATAGAGCAGCTGTAAAGAAGTTCTCTGTAAATAGAATCAGACTAAACCCAATGGCTGAAATCACAATCCCAAGCTGTATAACAAAGCCTTCTCCAAACCTCTTCGTTAGTTTTCCTACCAAGCCCCCTTGAACAAAGGCCTGAGCTAATCCCATAATCATGAAAATATAGCCAAGCTGCACGGCTTCTAGTCCCGCAGTTGCCGCTGCAAAATAGGCGTATGTAGCTTCTAATCCTGCAAGCGACAGGGACACAAACAGTTGCAGGATAAATAGAATGGAGTTTGGCCCCTTTAATGCTTCGATTAAGGATGGCTTTTTTCCTGTTTCCTGAACTTTCCTTTGTTCTGGCGTTAAGGATTCTTTTAAAACCACCATCACAAAGAAAAACGTTAGCAAAGAAGAGGCTGCAGCAAGATAAAAAGGAAGATTTAAACTCTGCTCTGAGAAAACCCCTCCAATAGCTGGTCCAAAGATAAAGCCAAGTCCTGTGGCTGCCCCAATGATTCCCATTCCTTTCCCCCGGTCCTCAGGGGAGGTAATGTCTGCTACATAGGCCATGACTGTCGGCATATTTGCGGAGGAAAGAATTCCACCAACGATTCTAGCCGCAAAGAGCATCCATAATTCTGTAGACCAAGCCATCATTAAGAAAGATAAGGAAAGACCTAAAATTCCAATCATAATGACAGGTTTTCGACCAATTTTATCCGAAATCCTACCCCAAACAGGTGCAAAAAGAAGTTGCATGAACGAATAAACAGCCATTAATAATCCCAATTGTGTCGGTGATGCACCAATTTCCTCAGCATAAAAGGGCAAGACCGGGATAATGATGCCAAACCCAACCATCACAAGGAACATAACCGCAAATAGGATAGGTAATGCCTTATTTGTTTTCATATGTAAGTTCACTCCAGTTTTTCTAAAACATGTCTATTAAATGATTAACTTTATGAGTTTCATTATACACAACTAAGATGAGGAATACCGAGCAATATCTTGAAAAACTCATTCGGTTGTTTTGGTTTTTTTTTATCAGATGTTCTTATTTGCTAGATGTATGCTGTAGATAGAACGCATTTTGAGGAAGTGATGGATAGTTATTATCTAGTATACCTTTTTTGGTGGACGAAAGAGGCAGGGGGGGGAGGTAATGTTGGGGTTGTCACAGGATGGTCACGATTTTTTCCATAACTCCTGAGAATCGATCGATAACTTTCAATAATCGATGCAAACCTGCTAAAAATTAATGCATAAACTCCGAGAATCGAACAATATTCTACAAACCCCTGATTGTGTTACCTATTAAGGTGATATAGGTCACTCCAACGACCCTTGTAGCATGCTATATTTTGGTTAATGGTGACATTTTTAAAAAATATATCTTTTATTAGGTGATAAAAATGAAAGAGCATAGCTGTACACGGTGTGACCAATATAGTGATAGTGGACCATGTCCCCGGAAAGTACCTATATTTATCTCTTTATCTGATAAAGAAATCTTAAAAATAACAAGAATGGTTAGCCAGAAGCAGTTTAAAAAAGGTCAAGCACTCATTCATGAAGGGGAAAAATCGGATAAACTCTTCATCATAAATAAGGGCCAAGTAAAACGCTCTAAATTTACTGTGAATGGGAAAGAGCAGATCCTTGATATCATGACTTGTGGGGACTTCTTTGGCGAAATGAACCTCTTTAATACTGAAGAGGTAAATAATTTTACAGCATATGCGATTGATGATACAGAGATTTGTGTTTTAACAAAGGATGATATCGACGTTATTATGTCCGCACATCCGGATATTGCGATAAAGTTATTAAAGGAAGTAACTAGAAGATTAGCACATACAGAAAACTTAGCACAAAGCCTCGCAACAAAGGATCCAGAGGTTCGGATTGCACAAATGATTGTGGAGTATTGTGATAAATTCGGTACTGAGGTGAAAGAAGGGATCCTGATTTCACTACCGATTACTCGCGAGGAAATTGCTAGTTATGTAGGTGTTACGAGAGAAACGATTAGCCGCAAGCTAGGTAAATTCGAAGATTTAGGCCTAATCTCGTTAGTAGGGAATAAGAAAATATTAGTTAAAGATGAGCGTTCGTTAATTGAATATATAGAGTGAAAGGAAAAAGACAAGTGGTCCCCAGGTGAATCGGGTTCTACTTGTCTTTTTTTAGGGCTCTTTTCTACAACAATCTTTACGAAAACAGCCTTTTTAATTTCTACTCAAACTCTATCTGAGAGCTATAACCTAGCTGCTCGAAAAAGGATTGGAGTACTTGAACCGCACTTTCCTCCGCCTTAGTTAATACTCCTAACTCAATTGCCTCTAGCTCTATTTGTTGTTTGGCTTTAGCTGCAAGGTCAAAGCCCTCATCCCACTGGACTTCACTTCTAAACAAGCCTTCTTCCGAATAGGTTTGAATCTTGTCCATCTGAATGGATGGCTCCTGTACTAACTGGGCACGGGGAATCGTCAGTGAGATTTCCTTGGTCTCTTCATTCACAGTCATGTTCTCAACTGAAACTAGTTGTAAATCAACTCCAGCTAATACTGTAGCGGGAACTATCAACAGCAAGGTGCGTTTTGTCCCTGGTAAATTAACAGAGATATCCTTGTTAAATAATTTATTATCTTCCTCTTTAAGAACTGTTGTGACATACGCCTCGGCAGTTGCGAGCGTGGCTAGATCCTGTACGCTTTCTACCATACTGAAAGTTTCAGATTTATAGCTGGTGCCTGCAAATAATTTTGTGTAAGTAAATAAACCTAAGCTGCTTATAAGCAAAAGAATCGTGACAATGCTTAGGATACGAAGGGTCAATTTAAACTTTAAGAATGGGAAAAGGGTAGGGCGCCTTCTAGTATTCTCTAAAGCTATTGTTGCAGCTGTTTCATGAAGACCTGAGTGAACTTCATGTGTGGTTCTCTTAGACTCGTTTTTCTTTCTCATGTTGGTCCCCCCTATAAAACGACTAATATAGACATCATATCAAAAATTTCGATAAAAATACCCATCTAATTTAAAGAGGGCAGGGGGCTTTAAGTTATACGACTGTTCCTTAAAGGATCAATATAGCTTGATAAGGTAACCAATTAGCTTGTCTAGTTCTCTTTTATTCTGGTTTGCTCCAACTATATGGAGCAGAGGTGTGTCTACCTTTCGTAGGTAGGGGAGGGGACTTTAGAGAGATAAAATGGAAGTAAGTGGGTATAAAACCAATGTGTACATATATGTATACATGTACACAAAATGTAATCTTTATGTTTACAATAGTGTTTACAAGTATACAAACGTGTACACATGTTGATTTATAGGGATGTGTACACGTTTGTATACTTGTGTACGTTTTTGTTTGTTTTGTATACAAAAATGAATACAACTAAAGTAGGATTGACCAATTGGGTATCTTACTATAATCTGTAAATAATAGAATTATTTTTATTGAGAGGATTGATAGAATGAGTATTAGTAGAATTTGTGCTGTTGACGTTGGAAATGATGCTGTGAAAGCAGTCTTTGGAAAATTAGACTATGAGCTTTACATACCGAATGTGATTGCAAGGGATACCGCAGATCGTCCTGTCATTGGAATTGAAGATTTAAATGAAAAGAATCCAATCGATGGAATTCATATTAGAGTACACTCCCCTGCCCTAATGGATAATAATGCGATTTATCGTGTGGGTGACTTGGCTACGAAAAGTGATAATGCTAGTGAACTAGATCCAGGAAGCAGCAAGTCTGAAGAAGACCAAACACTTGTTATGCTCTTTGCTTCGTTAGCATTAGATGCTGTTAGAGAAGAAAATGCTTCTATTTTCAAAAGAAATAATAATGTGGTTGATGCGAACTATACATTAGGAACAGGTCTTCCATTACGTGAAGTAAAAGAAGGAAAAGACGTGGGATATCGCTCACAGCTTCTAGGATCTGTCCACCAAGTAGAGTTCTTAGTTACACCTAAATATCAAGGATTAAAAGTAAATATTAAGTTTGATCAAGTGAAAGTTTACCCGGAGGGCTTTGCTGCGTATATCAATCTAGTAATGGACAATGATTTAAACATCATTAACCGTGATTTAATTGATAAAAATATTTTAATCCAAGATATTGGTGGATTATCTACAGATATCGCTGTGATTAAAAACCGTAATGTAGATGATGATAAAGCACAGGGTTTTAACCTTGGTGTAGCTGAGGCTTTAGAGGCAATCAGAGAAGAAATTAGATCTAAGCATGGAATTGAACTCGACAGCCGTCGTGATGTTGTCGACATCATCACAAGAAAAAATGACCGCAACCATATTATGGTTAGGGGTAGCCGGACAAGTGTACATGATATTACAGATCGTATTTTAGTAGATTTGGCGAAGAAGCAATATCGTCATTTGCGTAATGTTTGGCAGAAAAACTCCCAAACTGAGATCTGCTACTTTGTTGGTGGTGGTTCTATGGTTTTGAAAGAGTACCTTAAGACGCTTAACAATAATCTAGATGGCTACAACATCGAGTTCTTTGAAGATGAGAAGGAAAGCATCTGGATGATGGCTAATGCTTATTATAAATTGATCTCTGACTTTGTACGTAAAACAGAGAAAGCAGCAAGCAAAGTAGCCAAAGAACCTGTAAAACAATCTGCAAATAAGTAAGATTAAGGTGATTTCATGGATAACAAGGGAATAACTGGCATCCAGAGGGGGCAGGCGATTACCTTCCGCCTCCCTTCCGATACCCCTGACCATATCTTAAAGCAGTTTCAGCGGCTTAAGGAAACGGAGAAACGTAACTTTTCTAGTAAAATCGCCGAGTTTGCTATTGAAGGCGTCGGAAATAGCTTTGCTAAAGAAAAAGAGTCCGTTACGATTCCACTTCCGAAGCAATTAACGAAGGAACAACGAAACTGGCTGAAACATTCTCATTCTGAAGCGATGTTGGGAACGATTGTTTATCAGTTGCTCGCCGACCCAGTAAGGGCAGCCGCAATCCTTGCTACCTTGAATAGCAAATCCCTCGACATCAATGAGGCCTTATACCTTCAAGAGGAATTTCAGGAGAATTCAGCTCCTTTTAAACCAGAAGAAGAGCTTGAACAGGTTGTAGCTGAATCTGATACCTTTGAAGACGACCTTATGGACTTTGATTGGGAAACAGCGCTACAAGAGCAAGCGTCATCAAAGGATGAACCCGATGAGAATGAAAATGAAGAAGACGCAGATGACCTCCTCGGCGGGTTTTTGGCGAATATGAATAAGTAGGATTTTTGATTTTTCGTATAGTAAATCGCACCAAAATTGAAAAGCAATCTGGCTAGAAAATTAGGAAAGGGAAAAGCTTGGAGACATTCTCCAAGCTTTTTTCATCCCAAGAAAACACCGGTTAGCGGTTTACAAACCTTCAAGAATTGTCAGCAAATAAACTACAAAAATAAGGGGAGAAATTCCTCTTATTTATGAAATAGCACGAAAAATAGAGTAAATAGAGGGAAGAATTCCCCCTATTTACTTGAAAAACATCAAAATGGACCACTTTCCTTTGCCTTAGCGGGAAAAACTCCCCTTATTTCCCCCGAACCTAGCCCTATTCTGCAGGATAACGGGAAAAGCTCCCCTTATTTATACAATTAATCCCCATAATATATATCATCAATAAAAGGTAGCAGTCTAATTCCGTTGCTAATGGGACTCGTAATTTAGTTTTTGTATTCGAAATCCGAGCCCGTTAATTTTAAAATAGGTGGTCTTTATTGAACAAATGTGGAAGTTGGAGATATCCTTATAAAACGGTATAATGGCAAGTAAAATCTATAAGATTGGACGGAACAAATGGAATATCGTTTAACAGTGAAGTCAAAGTATGCAAATAAGTACAAAAGTGGCTATCCGCTTATTTTTAAGGAAGCAATCGTCAATTTGAAAGATGTGAATGAAGAAGGTTCAATCGTCAAGCTTGTTGATGAACGGATGCAGTTTCTTGCTAAAGGCTATTATGGAAAACAAAATAAAGGCTATGGTTGGGTATTGACTAGAAATGAACAAGAGCAGTTTAATCAGGACTTCTTTAAGCAAAAGCTCCAGGAAGCGATTAAACGGAGACAGCATTTTTACGATCAGCTAGATACAACTGCTTTTCGTGTTTTTAACGGAGAAGGCGATGGCATTGGCGGTGTAACCATTGAATACTTTGCTGGCTATTACTTATTTAATTGGTACAGCGAAGGGATTTATACTTTTAAGGAGTTAATTATTGGTGCTTTAAAAGAATTAGTAGAGTTTAAAGCAATTTATCAGAAAAAGCGTTTTGATACGAAGGGCCAGTACATTGAAGAAGATGACTTTGTTACGGGTGAGCGAGGCGAATTCCCGGTAATTGTTAAGGAAAATGGGGTCAATTATGCTGTTTACCTTAATGAAAGTGCGATGGTGGGTGTCTTCCTGGACCAGAGGGACGTTAGAAGGACGATACGCGACCGATATGCCAACGGGAAGACGGTTCTTAATACCTTCTCTTATACAGGCGCCTTTTCTGTCGCAGCGGCCTTAGGAGGGGCTTCAAAAACGACCAGTGTGGATCTAGCTAACCGTAGCCTTCCGAAGACACAAGAACAGTTTAGCATCAACGGCATTGATGCCGAGGAGCAAGATATTCTTGTCATGGATGTTTTCAAGTACTTCAAATACGCAGTAAAGAAAAACCTAAAGTTTGATATGGTTATTCTTGATCCACCAAGCTTTGCACGATCGAAGAAATTTGTCTTTAGTGCGGAGAAGGATTATAAGGACTTGTTAAAAGAAGCGATTGCGATTACGGAGAAAAACGGTGTCATTGTCGCTTCAACCAACGCTAGCAATTTTGACATGAATAAATTTAAAGGATTTATCAAAACAGCCTTTAAGGAAAGCAATGAACAATATAGCCTCATGGAGGAGTTTTCTTTGCCAGAAGACTTTAGAACCATTAAAGCCTTTCCAGAAGGGGATTATTTGAAGGTTTGTTTTATTCGAAAGCAATCATAATGCATATAAAAAGGGTGGAATCCGAATTGGATATCCACCCTTTTGAATTTGAATTTAAATAACTCCCTGAGCAATCATAGCGTCAGCAACCTTGATAAAGCCAGCGATATTGGCGCCCATCACAAGATTATCTGGTTGGCCAAACTCTTCAGCTGCAACCTTGCTGTTTTGGTAGATATTTTTCATGATGGTCTGTAGCTTTTCATCGACCTCTTCAAAAGTCCAAGACATTCTCATGCTATTCTGTGACATCTCAAGTGCCGATACTGCTACACCACCAGCATTTGCAGCTTTAGCTGGTCCAAACAGTACCTTGTTTTCTAAGAATACATCGATAGCTTCTAGGGTAGATGGCATATTAGCGCCCTCACCAATTGCCTTCACGCCATTTTCAACTAATGTCTTAGCTGCAACTTCGTCAATTTCATTTTGCGTCGCACATGGTAAGGCAATATCACAAGGGATGGACCAGATTCCTGTGCAACCTTCATAATACTCTGCCTCTGGGTGCTCTAGTACATAATCGCTAATGCGTCTTCTTTCAATTTCTTTTAAGCGCTTAACGGTATCAAGTTTGATGCCACTAGGATCATATATATAGCCATTTGAGTCACTACAAGCGATAACCTTTGCACCTAGCTGATAGGCTTTTTCGATCGCATAGATAGAGACGTTTCCGGAACCTGAAACGACGACTGTATGGTCCTTGAAGCCTAATCCTTTGTCAGCAAGCATCTCTTCAACGAAATAAACGGTTCCATAACCTGTTGCTTCAGGGCGTGCTGGACTACCGCCATAAATAGGGGCTTTCCCTGTTAGGATTCCAGCCTCATAGCCGCCGCGGATTTTTTTATACTGACCAAACAAATAACCAATTTCACGTGCACCGACACCGATATCTCCAGCTGGAACATCAGTATCTTGGCCGATGTGGCGATAAAGCTCACTCATAAAGCTTTGCGTAAAACGCATCACTTCTCCGTCTGATTTGCCCTTCGGATCAAAGTCAGAGCCACCTTTACCACCGCCGATTGGTAAGCCTGTTAAAGAGTTTTTAAAGACTTGTTCGAATCCTAAAAACTTAATAATACTGGCATTAACAGAAGGGTGGAAGCGTAGGCCGCCTTTATAAGGTCCGATGGAACTACTAAATTGCACACGAAAACCACGGTTTACTTGTACATTTCCTTGATCATCAACCCAAGGAACTCGGAATGTAATCATACGCTCTGGCTCGGAAATTCTTTCTAAAATATTGTGTTCGATATATTGTGGGTATTTGGCGAAGATTGGGATAAGTGAATCAAAAACCTCTTTTGCTGCTTGGAGAAACTCCTGCTCATGGGGATTCCGCTTTTTTACTGCTTCATATACTTCTTCTACATATTTCTTTGCTGCCTGTAATTCGGATGTTGGGGTATTGTTTACCATCATTGTCATTTTTAGGTTCCTCCCTTGTTTTATGAAAAGTATATATGTGACCTGATAAGGAAAAAATTAGTTTTTAATATGCAGAATTATAAAACTATTTATTGATCTAATCAATATAAATAGTAGATGAAAATGATGCCGATGTGAGATGATTAATAGAGAGGTGAGTAAATTGGAGCTAAGACAAATTGAGTATTTTATTGAAGTAGCAAAGCGGGAGCATGTGACGGAGGCGGCTTTAAATTTACATGTTGCACAGTCAGCAGTGAGTAGACAAATCTTTAACCTTGAATCAGAACTAGGGGTTGAGCTATTCATTAGGGAAGGAAGAAATGTGCGGTTAACTCCAATCGGGAGGAACTTTTTAGAGCATATGGAACAGGTAAAAAAAGTCATTGAAAATGCCAAAGGAGAAATTAGTGACTATCTTGACCCTGAACGCGGGACCATCCGGATAGGGTTTCCAAGTAGTTTGGCTGCATATACACTACCAACAACCATATCTGCCTTTAGGGAACGATATCCGAATGTAAAATTTCAGCTAAATCAAGGTTCCTATCATGAGTTAACTGAAGGTGTGATAAAGGGAGATTTTGACTTGGCCTTAATAGGTCCAGTTCCAAAACACGGAAAAAAAATCACTGGGAAGACCTTATTTACAGAAAAAATTGTAGCCTTGCTGCCAGTAAATCATCCTTTAGCAGAACTCCCCTATATTGAATTAGACCAGCTTCGAAATGATTCATTTATTTTGTTTCCAAAGGGGTTCATTTTGCATGACATGATTGTTGATGCTTGTGAGCAACAGGGTTTTCAACCGACAGTAAGCTTTGTGGGCAAGGACATCGACGCGATTAAGGGTTTGGTTTCTGCAGGCCTTGGAATCGCGCTTATCCCTGAAATCACATTAGTAGATAGCCTTCCACGGCTAACGGTAAAGAAGCGATTGGTTAAGCCTGAAATTAGCCGTACAGTGGGCATTATTATACCAAGTGAGCGAAAGCTTCTTCCAACAGAAGTGGTATTTTATGAATTTATCCAAGAACTGTTTTCGAAGTTAAACCAGTTTCAAAATGACCTTTTTTGATTAGTAATATCAGCTTCAGGATTTTAACAAGAATCCCAAAGAATACAGGGTTAATATAAAATAAATAATATGAGAAAATAGATGGCCATTGTATTTAATCCAAGTGGTACAGCAAACTGGGCCCATTCCTTACTTGTAATATTCAATTTACCGGCTGCAATGATATTTGGGATGTTTCCAGGAATGAGCATTCCACCGCTAATAAGCAGCCCGAGTAAAATTGCTTGAATCGTGTCAGAATCCATTGCTGGGCTAATTTCAGCTGCAGCGAGCGTTGCATTGTCTAAAACGGCTGAAAGCATATTCACCCAATAGAGAATAGTTGGATGTAAATCAAGGATATAGGTTGTGATTAATGGTTCGAAGCCGTTGCCGAGAAAGGTTAGGCCCATGACAAATAAGTAGATTTTAAGGGACCGTAATAGGATTTGGGCGTAGCCCTCCGGCTGTTGATCTAGGTCCAACCCTTTTGCATTTTTACGTGGATTCACAAGAATCATTGTTAAAAATCCAAATACTACAATTGCAAGGACAACCTCTGGACCGATTAGTTTAAATAAGTAAAAGAAATCTTGATTTAATTTTCCAACGGTGATGGTGGATAATGGTTCGCCAATGGGTGTTAACGCTGCCCCGAGACCGATGGAAAAACAAGCAATGATTGTAAGACGTACGCGTGATTGACGATTAAGTGGCAGGACATTCACAATAATCACCAGAATAATTGCCGCAATAATGGCCGTGATCAAACTTGAAACAAGCCCTAAGACCATGACTGTTAACCCAGCAAATATGCGCGGTGACAATGTTCTACTTAATGCTTGAATCGATTTTTCAAGCTGGACATGTAACCATTTTGTGAGCAGACCAGCTACTAAAACGGCAATGGTAATCCTAATGGGATCAATCAGAGCCTTCTTCATTAAATCTTCGCTCATAATTCCACTTACTGTTGCAGCAGCAATCCCCATAACAAATAAAAAAACCTCTAAATTGCGCTCAACCTTTTGCACAGTAAACGGCAAAAATAACACCATGACTAAAATAATTAATAACCCCATTACGCTCCAAATCCTTTACATTAGAATGTATAACCTATCCTATTAAAGACTTGTACAAAAAATCACTCCACGAGGTGAATTTTAATATGAAATAAATGGTTAGTGATTGAGAATACCTTTTGAGATTTGCTTTTTACATATAGCCGCGGTTGGTGCCCTAAGTCGGTTGAAGAAGGGGGAGAAAGGTCACCAACGAGGTGTCTTGGTGCCCTAAGTGGGTTGAAGAAGAGGGAGAAAGGTCACCAATGAGGTGTCTTGTTGCCCTAAGTCGGTTGAAGAAGAGGGAGAAAGGTCACCAATGAGTCGTGTTGATGCCCTAAGTCGGTTGAAGAAGAGGGAGAAAGGTCACCAATGGGTGGTCTTGTTGCCCAAAGTCGGTTGGAAAATAGGTGCAAAGCTCAACATGTACGAACTAAAAGTCAACTGACTCTTAAGAAAGCTGTTTTCTAAAAGATTGTTGTTTTACATAGTCTTTGTGAATGAGAACTTTGGATGAAACCGGTTGATTGGAGCGGAAGGCGCCCGCCCCGCGGAAAGCAAGCGCCTGAAGCGGAAATCAACCTTTCCTTGTTCAATAGCAACAATGTTTATGAAAACAGCCTTTAGCCTCCCCAATCTTAAGAAACTCTTAAGAAAAATGGTCGCCTTTCATTAAGATTTACTGTTTAAAATAAAGACAAGGTTGAGGACAGGAGAGTGGAACATGTCTACATATAAGGTTTTGGTTGTTGATGATGATAAGGAAATTCGAGATGCCATTGAGATTTATCTTAAGAATGAGGGGATCACAGTGATTAAGGCGCAAGATGGTATCGAGGCAATCGAAGTTTTAAATGAACAAACGATTCATTTAATCGTGCTTGACATAATGATGCCTCGGCAAGATGGCATATCGACGGCTTTTAAAATTCGTGAGGAAAAGAATATCCCCATCATCATGCTCAGCGCCAAAAGTGAAGATACCGATAAAATCCTCGGCCTCCAAGTTGGTGCGGATGATTATGTGACCAAGCCCTTTAATCCACTTGAATTAATCGCTCGAGTAAAGTCACAACTAAGGCGGTATGTAACGCTAGGGACGTTTGAAGGGGCCAACAAGCTCATTGATTTAAACGGACTAACCATTGACCCTATTGCCAAGGAAGTCACCGTTAATGGGGACATCGTGAAGCTAACGCCAATTGAGTATCGCATCGTTGAACTATTAATGAAAAACGCCGGCCGTGTGTTTTCTATTGACGAAATCTATGAACGAGTCTGGAAAGAACCTGGCATTAATGCTGAAAACACGGTTGCCGTCCACATTCGTAAAATTCGCGAAAAGATTGAAATCAACCCGAAAAATCCAAGGTATTTAAAGGTGGTATGGGGAATTGGATACAAAATCGAGAAATAAACTTTTAAAACTAGTTGCAGTGGTCTGTCTATTTACAATTGGAATCAGTGGGGTTTTTACAACCGTTAAATCCGGTGGAAAGTATTTTAAAAATTACTATCATACCGATGAGTTTCGTCAGGAATATTATCAGTTTGTCGATCTATTATCCCTTTTTGAATTAAAGAGATTGACAAAGGAAGAAGTAAAAAAGGCGATAACGGTAAGTGCGGAAGAGGTTGAGGAGCACCGGATACGATATGGTGATTTAGCTAGTCAAATAGCCAATATAGAAGAACAGTATCGTTTTAAGATTGAAGACGCAGAAGGTGCAAATGAAGAATTAGCCGATATCTACAGAGCAGAACGCGATGCAAAAATTGCCGACATTACAGAAAACTTCAAGAATGACGACCACGTACGTAAAAAGATTGTGAAAGAGAAGGAAGAACAAGTAGATGAATATTTTCACAATATTAAAGACTATCGTAGTCTGTACAATCAATACAAAGGTTCTTTTAGTTATTATTTGAAAAATACAGAGACAGGAAAAGTGGTTACCAATTTAGCCGGTATAGAGGATAAGCCTGTTGAAGCACTCATTACTAAGCAAAACTCTAATTTTATTCAATATTACCCTAGTAAAGACACTGGTTATCTAACTGGGGAAGAGCACCATGTGTATGGTTACTATAATGATGTCATTTTAGAGGTCTATGGAGGACAGACCTTTGAAGGCGTGATTGCGGTACCAAAGTCAAAGGCAGCAAACAGCGTGGTAAAAGGCTGGTCCAGTGACTATGAAAAAAGGCAAGCTGGGATGATTATCTTTGCTATTGCTAGCCTAGCTGCACTTATACTGAGTTTCTTTTTAAGAAGATGGGCAAGCATGCCAGTACAACTAGAAAGGAAATTGACCCATTATTATGGACGAATTCCAATTGACGTCAGAGCGGTTTTAGCAGGATTAACAGCAATTTTTGTGGTGATTAGTTTCTTTTTAATCAGTGACACGATCCTATACTTTGAAATAGGGGAAACGTTTGTTGTCATAGTATTGGCTACGTTCCTGATGCTTGCCTTACTCTTCCAAGGGAAATGGCTACTAAGAGATTGGGAGAAGGGTGCAGAACCGGATTGGAAAAGGGTAGCTCAACTCCAACAAGAATGGAAGAATAGCTTAATTAGTAGACTGTTTGAACTGTTGAGAGCGTTCTTTTTAAACCGTAGCATTGGTGTGCAAATGCTCATTCTATTAAGTGGCGTCTTTTTATTAGGGGCCTGTACGGTTGTCGTTATGATTCAACCAGCCTTTGTATTGGTCCTTTTCATCCTTGTGATAGTAGGAATATTATCGCTAGTTGTTTTGCTGAAATTTACGGGTTATTTTAATAAAATTGTTGAGAATACTGATGAGTTAGCGGCAGGGAGAATGGGAGCAGACCTACCTATAAAGGGGAAGTCGGTGCTTGGAAGACTTGCGGGAAACATCAATGTCCTCAAGCATGGAGTGAAAAATTCCCAAAATGAACAGGCTAAAAGTGAGCGAATGAAGACAGAACTGATTACAAATGTCAGCCACGACTTGCGTACACCGTTAACGTCGATCATTACCTACAGCGAGCTTTTAAAAACGCCAGATTTAAGTGAGGCTGACCGTGCGGCCTATATTGAAGTGATTGATCGTAAGTCGAAACGGTTGAAGGTATTAATCGATGACTTATTTGAAGCCTCCAAAATGGCCAGTGGTAGCGTCGAGCTCATAAAGGAACGAGTGGATCTAGTTCAGCTTCTTCAACAGGCGTTAGCGGAGCATAATGAAGATATAGATCAGACTACGCTAAAATTTCGCGTGACAAACCCGGAAACACCAGTATACTCAATTGTAGATGGTCAAAAGTTATGGCGTGTCTTTGATAATTTGATTAACAATATTCTAAAGTATTCTTTGGAAAATACGAGAGTTTTTATCGCCTTGCAAAAAGTGGATGATAAAGCGATGATTACGTTTAAAAATATTACGAAGTATGAATTGGCCGAAAGCGTAGATGAGCTGTTCGAGCGGTTTAAGCGGGGGGATGAGTCGAGGCATACAGAGGGCTCTGGATTGGGATTAGCTATTGCTAAATCGATTGTTGACCTTCATGAAGGGAAATTAGATATTGAGGTCGATGGAGATTTATTTAAAGTGACGATTACACTAGATACGGTTTAATAACTTTTGCAGCCAAGAATAATTTTGATCATAAAGAGGTAGAACGATGACAATTGAGATCTTTGATTTAATAAAAGCGATTATTCTTGGTATTGTTGAGGGGCTGACAGAGTTCGCCCCAGTTTCTTCAACTGGGCACATGATTATCGTCGATGATATGTGGCTCCAATCAAAAGAATTCCTTGGGAAATATGCTGCCAACACGTTTAAGGTTGTTATCCAGCTCGGCTCAATTTTGGCCGTTGTCATTATTTTTAGAAATAGATTTATTGAAATGCTAGGCCTAGGGGCGCGAGGAGAAGAAAACTCTAAAGGCCGCTTAAAGCTATCTCAAGTAATTGTCGGGCTCCTACCAGCTGGGATTCTAGGTTTGTTATTTGAGGATTATATCGATGAGCACTTATTTTCTCTTAATACCGTTTTGGTCGGCTTAGTAGTTGGGGCTATTTTTATGATAATCGCAGACCTTTCTCGTAAAAAGGGTCCATCGGTTGAAAGTGTGGATCAAATTAGCTATAAACAAGCGTTTACGGTTGGCCTCATTCAGTGTTTTTCCCTGTGGCCAGGGTTTTCACGGTCAGGTGCAACGATTTCCGGAGGAGTTTTGCTAGGGATGAGCCACCGGGCAGCCGCTGATTTTACCTTTATCATGGCTGTACCAATTATGGCCGGGGCAAGCTTCATCTCATTGGTTAAGAATTGGCAGTATTTTACGATTGATGCCTTGCCGTTCTTTATCACTGGGTTTATTACCGCATTTGTTTTTGCAATGATTTCGATTCGGTTCTTTTTGAAACTAATCAATAGAATAAAACTTATACCGTTTGCGATTTATCGAATTGTACTGGCGCTAGTTATTTATCTTTTATATTTCTAAAAATAAAAAGGCTGACTCGAATGGTTCTGTTCCATTTGAGTCAGCCTTTTTCTTATGCTTTTTCTTCGAATAATTTGGCGATTTCTATGATGACGTTCACGGCTTTTTCCATATTATCAACGGAAATATATTCATAACGTCCGTGGTAGTTCTCTCCACCGGTAAAAACGTTCGGGGTTGGCAATCCCATATAGCTGAGCTGTGAGCCGTCGGTGCCACCGCGAATTGGTTTAACGATAGGTTGGATGCCAAGGTTGACCATGGCTTGATGAGCAAGGTCGACAATATGCTTCACAGGTTCAATTTTATCCTTCATATTATAATACTGGTCGTTCATTTCAAGGGTGATTCGGTCTTGTCCATATTTCTTTTGGAGGTCATCCACGATGGATGTTATCGTTGCTTTCCTATCTTCAAACTTTTCACGGTCATGGTCACGAATGATATAAGCGAGCTTCGTTTCTTCAACGTCTCCGTGGAAAGAGATAAGATGATAGAAACCTTCATAGCCTTCCGTGTGTTCTGGTGCTTCCTCTACAGGTAGGCGGCTGTTTAATTCCATCGCAATCTTGGCGGAGTTGACCATTTTGCCTTTTGCGGTACCAGGATGAACATTCTTTCCTTTGATTGTAATTTTAGCGGCAGCCGCATTAAAGCTCTCATATTCAAGCTCGCCCAGTGGGCCGCCATCCATTGTATAAGCGTATGTAGCGTCAAAAGCTTTGACATCAAAACGGTGGGGTCCTCTACCAATTTCCTCATCAGGGGTAAAAGCCACCCGAATTCGTCCATGCTTGATTTCAGGATGCTTGATCAGGTGGTCCATTGCCGTCATGATTTCCGCAATCCCAGCTTTATTGTCAGCACCAAGAAGCGTGGTTCCGTCTGTCGTGATTAGGGTGTGACCTTTGTATTGAGAGAGCTCAGGAAACTCCTTGGTTGATAGAAAGATCTGCTGGCTTTCGTTTAAAGTAATGTCATTTCCATCGTAGTTTTCGATAATCTGAGGATTGACGTTCTTTCCTGTAAAATCAGTCGCGGTATCGACATGGGCTAAGAAGCCAATCGTTGGAACATCTTTGGTTGTGTTTGCCGGCAGAGTCGCCATGACATACCCATTTTCATCGATTGTCACGTCTTCCATGCCGATTGCTATTAATTCTTCGACTAGTTGATTAGCGAGTGTTATTTGACCTGGTGTTGATGGACACGTTTCGCTACTTTCATTTGATTGCGTATCGACTTTTACATAGGAAGTAAATCGTTTAATGATTTGATCTTTCACTTTTTATCCAACTCCCAAATATTTGATAGCAATAGTTTATCACAAAGGCTGTGTTGGTATTAAAAGCATATTCTTGGTTAAGATTACATGCGCATTGAAAAAATATTTCGATTTCCTAATGATTTTTTTGTCGAGCGCCTAGTTTCTTCGGCCTATTTTATTAGTGTGATATAACAGACTATTGGTAAATTATTGATAATGGATAGGTATATTATCCTGCTATCTATGAGGGAATGAGGCTAATTTTGCTGAATTTTATGATATTGGTATAGTCATATTTACACTGTTTTCTGAATATTGTATATGTTACGATTTATCCACTAATTAATTCGTAACCCGAAAGGAGAACACCGATGAAGAAAAACAAGCTATTATCGATACTTTCTACTGGAGCATTGGCATTATCATTACTCGCTCCGACAATGGTACCAGGACAAAAAGCAGAGGCCGCCACAACAGCCAAATGGGATGTTGAGCGTTATGGCGATCGGGTTGATATTGATGGGCAGTTAAACAGACTTGCTCAGGATGAGGAATTTTTGAAGAAGGCTGAGGCTGAGCTGAAAAAGCAGGCTAGAGGAATTAATTTTGATGAAAGTGAAAGTGCTGAATCTTCATCAGCTGATAGTACTTTTACATATGATGGTGGGACGAAATTATTCTTAGATCGTGATTTGGCCTTTAAAGAGTTTACATTACGCAGTGTTGGTGAAAACGTTGAAATTTGGGTAGCTAATGACCTTAGTTTCCCAGAAGGTGATACACGTCCTGCACAGGTTGTTACACAAGAACAAGTGGACAAGCTTCGTGCTGAGTTTGATAGTAATATGTATCCAGTAGCGACTGAATTTTTTGGAACACCAGATGTACTAGACGGTTCTAATTCACCCCTTCCAGGAATGGTAGGATTACCAGAAGGTTATTACGAAGGTAGCGATAAAGTAATCATGCTCGTAGATAATGTTAAAGACGAGGGTTATTATGATCCAAGTTATCCATTCTTTGTTGCAGGTTTCTTCTGGCAAACATTAGAAAATTATATGGACCGTAACATCATTACAATTGATACAAATAATTGGGAAGATAGATTAGAGGATACTTTCTTTGCAACAACCATCCATGAGCTTCAGCATTTAATTCATGCTGATAATGACGGTGCAGAAGAAACATGGTTGAATGAAGGAATGTCCACTTTCTCTGAATACCTAGGAGGTTATGGTCATGGAGAAGGTTCTATTAACTTTTACCTTGATCACCCGGAAAACTCTATAACTAATTGGGATGAGCACCAAGGAGCTACTACTGGTCCTGAAACGATTGCTGACTATGGACAAGTATATTTATTTACGCTTTACATGAATGATAAATTTGGACAAGAGTTCATACGTGATCTAGCTACAAGTACAACGACCGGTATCGATAGTGTGAATGACATACTTGAAGCTCATGGCGAAAGCTTAGATTTTACTCAGCTCTATCAGAACTTTATTACGGCACTAGCTTTAGACAGCGACAAGCCTGGCAATGGGGTATACAATTTTGATAGCATTGACTTGCGGGAGTTAATTGTTGACGGCGAGGGTACTAAACGTGGAAAAACGGTTGACTATGAAAA
The DNA here is from genome assembly GCF_900109925.1 of Mesobacillus persicus. Taxonomy (GTDB): domain Bacteria; phylum Bacillota; class Bacilli; order Bacillales; family Cytobacillaceae; genus Mesobacillus_B; species Mesobacillus_B persicus. Next base: position 90,300 of record NZ_FOBW01000013.1, read on the forward strand.
AGCAGTAACCTTTGAAAAGGAAGGCGTTCCAGCATGGGGCGGTGACTTTAAAGAGTTAGATTTTGAAGAAAAGATTACTGGAATTGAATTTGATGGAGTCGATTTCTTAGCTCTTCCGTGGACTTCAGTTTCCGATCCATTAGATGAAGGAAATAAAGTTCTGTGGGGTGGAGAAGGTCATGAAGCGGACCATGCCCTTATTTTTGAAGCAGATTTATCAGGATTGAGTGAAGCGACGCTTACATTCGATAACTTCATTGATATTGAAGAACATTGGGATTTCGGTGTTGTTCAAGTGTCAACAGATAATGGGCAAACTTGGACTAGTTTAGAAAATGAAAACACTACTTCTGAAGTTGTAGAAGAAGGCTATCCAAAAATTAAAGATAATGTACCAGGTTTCACAGGTCACTATGAAGATTGGCAGACAGAAACCTTTGATTTAAGTGAATATGCTGGCCAAAAGGTTTTAGTTTCTTTCCGCTATTTAACGGATTGGGGCTATAATGATAGTGGTTGGTTCATTGATAATATCGAGATTCCTGAAATTGGTTATACCAATGATGGTAGTTCAACTGAGGATTTTATATCAATGAGTGAGTTGCTAGGCGAATATGTTGAGTATACAGTTACCTTCATTAACGAAAAAGAAGTAGGTAAAAAGAAAGGTGCAAAAACAAATTACAAAGTAATCACAGTTGATCCGTTTAATGTCACTGATGAAGATGCATTGCAATTGCGTCAGCTCTTCAAAGACGGGAAGAATTATATGATTACATCTTATGCTGCACCAGCTGACCAATTAAAACCGGTCGACTTCACTTATGAGGTAGAATTAAAAACTAATAACGGTAAGAAAAAATAATCAACATGCTGCGTCCCATTCCGTGGGGCGCAGTTTTTTTATGATAAATAGTTCTTTGTCACAAGTTGTTCACCATTTTTTCAATAACTTCGGATAATGAATGCATAACTTTCAATAATCAATGCATAACTCCAAATAATCAATCCATTTCTCACGAAAATCGATGCATAACCCTCCACGCGTCTCACTGCGACCCCAAAACAACAGCAAAATCCCTGTATAAATCCCTCCCAAAAGCGTAAGATAACCGAAATACATCACTTGAAACGAAAAACTAAGCAATTTTAATAGGAAGGTGACGGTTTTGCTATATGATTGCGTCATTATTGGCGGTGGAATTGCTGGTTTGCAGGGGGCGATCCAATTAGGTCGGTACAAACATCAGGTTTTGGTGATTGATGCGAATGATGGGCGGTCGACTCTTTGTCAGAGCTATCATAATGTTTTAGGATATCCGGATGGAGTCAGCGGACCGGAGCTGCGGAGTATTGGACAGAAGCATGCGAAAAGTCTGGGAGTAGGGTTTGCGGTTGACCGTGCGGTGGCAGCAGAAACGACGGCTGAGGGACTTTTTACTATAACTACTGAATCTAATAAGACCTATCAAGCGAAGCGATTGCTCCTTTCAACAGGAATTGTTGATCGAATTCCACCATTCAAGGAGCTTAGCCCATGCCTTGGAATTAGCGTCTATGTTTGCCCAGACTGTGACGGATATGAGGTCACAAACCGTCAGACAATCGTGATGGGGTCAGGGAACCCAGGCGCAAATATGGCATTAACGCTTCATTATTGGACCCCACACATTATCTACATCAATCATGAGCAGACAGAAGTGGACGAGAAACTTCTAACGAAATTACATGATAAAAACATCAAGTATATAAATACGCCAATCGAAAGGGTAATCGCCAATGGACCCGATTTCAATGGAGTCGAGCTTAAAACCGGCGAACAAGTCAAGGGAGAGCGAGGCTTTGTGGCCTTTGGTGGCAATGAAGTGAAGTCACAACTTGCTAAACAGCTAGGGGTTGAACTTCATGAAAACAAACATATTTTAGTTGACCCAAGAACGAAAAAGACGAATGTTGAGCATGTATGGGCCGCTGGGGATGTTGTTGCCCATTCGGAACAAGTGACGATTGCGATGGGGGACGGCTCACAGGCTGCGATTTGGATTCATAAGACGTTGCTAGAAGAATAGAAAAAGAAGCCCGCTGTAACTAATAAAGTCAGCGGGCTTTCTCTTTTATCCATTCTCTGAAAGTCTTTTTAACGGAGTTTCAGCTGGCCCCTCCATAACTTCCCCTGTATAAGAAAAGCGTGAGGCATGACAAGGGCAATCCCAAGAACGTTCGCCATCATTCCACTCGAGCTCACAGCCCATATGCGTGCAGGTTGTATCGACAAGGTGAAGTTTACCGTCTTCATCACGGTAAGCTCCTGCACGCTCGCCGTTGACCATGACGGCAGCTCCTTCGTTGTTGGCTAAGTCTTCAGGCTTCGTTGTTGGTTGGTCTAGCTTCCCTTTAATAAGCTCTTTTGCTACCGATGCATTCACAGATAAAAATTTCTTCACGTCCGGATCTGCTTTAAATCGACTTGGATCAAACAATTCCTTATAAGGGTTCTCTTTTTCTAGAATCAAGTCTGTCATTAACCGTGCCGCATTCGTGCTATTAGTCATTCCCCATTTACGGTAACCGGTGGCCACATAGATGTTTGATAGCGTGGCGGAATAGTTGCCAACGTACGGAACCTTGTCCAAGGTTGCAGGGTCTTGGGCTGACCAGCGATAAGGGATTTCTTTTATCCCAAAGGTTTCAGCGGCAAATGCTTCAAGTGCTTCATAATGCTGATGTGTGTTTTTATCGTGACCGGTTTTATGACGATCTCCTCCGAAAAGAACAAGCTTGTCACCGTTCATTTCGGTATAACGTAAAGAACGGGTAGGTTGCTCGGCGGTGATATACATGCCACCAGGAAAATCCTTCTCTGTTTTCACTGCCAGGATGTACGACCTTGAAATTGATAATCTTGAAAAGTAAAATCCTTTTACGTCATAAAAAGGGTAGTGAGAGCTAACAATCATGTGCTGACAGCTGACCTTATGACCATCCCTCGTTGTCACTTTTGGCTCAGTTCCTTCTTCAATATCAACAGCGGTCGTATTCTCATAGAGTTGGCCACCCATTTTCGTAAATTCCTCGACAAGATGTTTTAAGTATTTTAACGGATGGAATTGGGCTTGGTTTTTCATCACGATGGCTGCCTTATGTTCGACAGGAAGTGGAATCGAAGTGAGATATTCACGTCCTTTAATGTCCAACTTTTCATAGGCATCATATTCTTTAATGAGCTTCTGCATTTCTTGTTGAGAATTGGTATAAATATAAGCATCTTGATCTGAAAAGTCACAATCAATTTGCTGCTCATTCACTAGGTTTCTTATAAATTGGAGCGCCTCATCATTTGCTTGATAATAAAGCTGTGTCTGTTCTCTCCCAAAATGATTAAGTAGCTCATCGTAGATCATCCCGTGCTGTGCGGTCACCTTTGCGGTCGTATGACCAGTGGTACCATTTAGGATGCGGCCAGCCTCAATCAAGGCAACCTTTTTTCCTTCTTTCGCAAGTAGGTACGCGGCAGTGATACCAGTCATACCACCGCCGATGATTGCCACTTCCGTTTGGATGTCTTCCTGTAGCTTTGGAAAAGTTGGAAGGTCGGCACTCTGTGTCCAATAAGCTTCTGGAAATTGCGGCATTGAATTACTTGTCATATGTAAATCCTCCTAAAAGTACATGAATAGCCGTATTTTTCCCTTAAAATTAAAAATAATCCTGACTTTTATAACTAGTCATTTGTTGCTCAAGGGGAAGTCTTGTCGGTAAAATGAAGGAAATATCAATTGGAGGAACCAAATATGGCTGGAATCAAAACGAATGCAATGCGGCTTTTGGATCAAAAAGAGATAGCTTATACCATACATACTTATGACAATAAAGATGGCAAAATAGACGGCGTTTCCGTAGCAGCCAAAATCAATAAAGAGCCGAAGGAAGTCTACAAAACACTAGTGGCACAGGGACCAAGGGAATTGTATGTTTTTATTATTGAAGTAGAGGCTGAGTTGGATTTGAAGAAAGCCGCTAAAGCGGCAGGGGAAAAGAAGGTCGAAATGCTCCCTGTTAAGGATATTCAGAATTATACAGGCTATATCCGCGGCGGTTGTTCACCTCTAGGAATGAAAAAGATTTATCCCACCTTTATTGATCAAAAAGCGGAAGGTCTCGAGGCAATCGTCGTCAGTGCCGGGAAAATAGGTTTACAAGTAGAGTTGGCGCCACAAGACTTACAACAGGCTGTCAATGCACAGTTTGTTGATCTTTTAAAAGCATGAAATCCTTTTGGTAATAGGCATTCACCCATAGCTCCTTATCTGCATAGGCTACAGCAGAAGCAAAAATAAACGCAGCCGAAAGGAGCATTTGCATGGGAAAAGTACTTAATTATTATGCCGGAGGGAATACAGCCCGCGGTTTTTATAGCTTATATGAATCAAATTTAGAAGGACTATCTCGATTGTTTATTTTAAAAGGTGGGCCTGGAACGGGAAAGTCTTCCTTGATGAAAAAGCTTGGCAAGGAATGGAATGAGAAAGGCTATGATATCGAATATTTACACTGTTCGTCGGATAATGATTCGATTGATGGCTTAATCATTCGATCCTTAGGGTTTGGGATTGTGGATGGTACCGCACCGCATGTCATTGAGCCTTCCTTACCAGGAGCGGTGGAGGAGTATATCAATCTAGGTGTAGCATGGGATTCGGCAAAGCTGCAAGCAAAAAAAGCTGAAATTGAAAAAATATCAACTGAAATGAAGGCTGCTTTCTCAGGAGCATACGCTCTTTTCGGTGAAGCACTCCATGTTCATGATGAGTGGGAAAAAATTTATATTGAGAATATGGACTTTGATAAAGCCAATGAGTTAACAGAGAAGTTGCTTGGAGATCTCTTTGGCGATAAAAGGGTGAATAAAGAGGCAGATGTTCGCCATCGCTATCTTGGCGCAGCTACGCCTAAAGGCGCTGTTGATTTTGTTCCTAATTTAACCCAAGGCTTAGCAGTTCGGTATTTAATTAAGGGGCGCCCAGGTTCAGGGAAATCTACTATGCTTAAAAAAATTGCAGCTGAAGCAGAAAGAAGAGGCTTCGACACGGAAGTATATCATTGTGGTTTTGATCCACATAGTCTTGATATGATCATTGTCAGGGAGTTAGGGTTCGCTATTTTTGATAGCACAGCCCCACATGAATACTTTCCAGAGAGAGTCAATGATCGAGTGGTTGACTTGTATGGGACGATTATTGCACCTGATACAGATGACAGATATGCAACGGAAATTAAAGACGTTTCGGCAAGATATAAGGACTATATGAATCACGCCATCGCGTCGTTAGCCACAGCCAAAAGCCTCCATGATGACCTGGAGCAAATTTATATAGATGCAATGGATTATAAAAAAATTGATGAGATCACTGCGGAGTTGAATGAAGAAATTCATAAACTTGCAGAAAAATAAGCAAACAAACAGAGCACTCGTTTTGAGTGCTCTGTTTGTTTTGGGTTTGTAAAAGGACATTGTTGGTTTTACTAAATAGTTGATTGTAGAGGAAGGCACTCGACTCCTGCGGGAGTACGGGGCAGGGGAGACCCCACAGGCGCTGAAAGCGCCGAGGAGGCTCCCCGGCACGCCCGCGGAAAGCAAGCGCCTGGAGCGCAAATCAACATATTTGGTTGACACAGCCTTGTTTTTAAAAAATCATATGCGCAGCTAAAACCACAATTGGCAATGTAACCAGTGTCCGTTGCAGGAAAATAATGAACAACTCCAAAAAGGAAACTGGAATTTTCGAACCTAATAGCAAGCCACCCACTTCGGACATATAAATCAACTGTGTGACAGATACAGAGGCAACGATAAATCTCGTCATTTCGCTTTCAATTCCGGCCCCGATGACAGAGGGAAGGAACATATCCGCAAAGCCGACCACAAGTGTTTCAGAAGCAGCTCTTGCTTCAGGAACCTGCATGAGCTCGAGAAGCGGGATGAACGGCATTCCAAGCCACTGAAACAGCGGGGTATATTCAGCGACAATGAGTGCGAGCGTACCAAGCGCCATAACGATTGGGGCAACGCCCATCCACATATCGAGAATGTTTTTAACACCAGAAGTGAAGAAATCACGAAGGCCACGACTCTTTCCTGCTTTTTCGAGCGCTTGGGTCATTCCCCAAGAAAAAGAAGAATACCCTGGTGGAAGTTTATCTTCTGTATACTGATCAGACTTTTCAATATAATACGTATCTGGCTTGCGCGACAGTGGTGGAATCCTTGGAATGACGATAGCGGCAAGGAACCCAGCTACCGTAACCGTTAGATAAAACGGGACAAACATATGGCCAAGTCCCACCTGTGAAATTACCACTAAGCTGAAAGTGATTGAGACAACGGAAAAGGAGGTACCAATCACTGCTGCTTCGCGTTTTGTATAAAAGCCTTCTTCATATTGTTTGCTCGTTAACAATACTCCGATTGTTCCATCGCCAAGCCAAGATGCGATGCAGTCAATCGATGAACGCCCCGGGAGCTTGAATACCGGGCGCATCACTTTCGTAAGCAAGGTACCGAATAGTTCTAGAAGTCCGAAGTTCAATAAAAGCGGTAAAAATAAGCCGGCAAATAAAAAAACGGCAAATAAAACAGGGAGTAGGTCATTTAAAAGCAAGCCACCTGTATATTCAGACCAAATGGCTTCTGGTCCCCATTGAAATAAAACCAATATCGCAAAAATGGCACCCAGAATGCGCGCGATAAACCAGATAAGTGGTACATCGAACAGTGTCTTTAAAAATTGGTTTCGGTTCATAATATCAGGGCGAATCGTTTTTGCTAGGACCGTCCCCAACAAGGTTACGACGATAATCACGGTCATTATTTGTGGCAAATAGCTGCCAAGTAAATCTTGTACCCAACCAGCTAAGACAGCGATAGGAATGGTAATTTGGTCATTATAAGAAATCGGAACCATAAATAAAAAGATCCCGAGAAGAGATGGCAGGAAAAAGATTAAAAAGTTCTTTTTCGATCGTTTATTTTGTAGGGCTTGTTCCAAATCTAACTCATCCTTTAATACATATTTATAAAACCTTGTTTATTTTAATTCACAATAATGATTTTGCCAACATGTTTTCCCAAACTGATAATTCCGTATATTATTTCCTTTGGATTTTAAATTAACCAGCTGATTGGAGGAATTATGCTAGTAAAACAACTGGTTTTTAACTTGTCAAAATATTAAAAAAATAATCTTGTTTTATAGGTAAATTGTCTTATAATAGGTATGGGAGAAATTTACCAAGGGGGAATTTGGTTTGGATCAAAGCTTAAAGATGGAATCCATCATTTTACCGGGAAATGAGTTATATGATAAGAAACGAAAAGTCTGGAATGCAACGATTGATAAGCATCCAGGAGTCATAGTCGTATGTGAGTCTGAAGAGGATGTAGTTAAGGCCGTACGGTATGCGAAAGAAAAGGGTTTGTCGGTTACTCCACGAGGCGGCGGCCATCATGTAGGCGGATTTGGTACTTGTGATGAGGGAATGGTGATTGATCTTTCTGGCATGCGCAAGGTAACGGTTAATGAAGAGCAGCTAGTCGCTGTTGTTGAAGGTGGGGCAACATTAGGGGATATTGATGAAGAAACACAGAAGTTTGGGCTCGCAACGCCAACAGGTACCGTATCGAAAACGGGAGTAGCTGGTTTAGCATTAAGCGGAGGTCTAGGCTATTTACGAGGGAAATATGGGTTAACCTGCGACAACCTTGTTGGGGCAAACCTTGTGACGGCTGATGGGCAACTTTTATATGTAAATGAAGAACAGCATCCAGACCTTTACTGGGCCATTCGTGGGGGCGGCGGAAACTTCGGGATCGTCACGAATTTTGAATTCAAGCTTTATCCTATTGGCCCAGAGGTTTTGGCTGTTGATGTCATGTATGATTATCAAGATGCAAAGCAAATCATTTTAAAGGCACAAGAGTATGTTAACCAGGCTCCTGATGAGGTCTCGTTTAATGTTACCGTTACAGCGCTTCCGCCTGCTCCATTTTTACCAGAATTCCTTCACAATCGGAAAGTCGTCATGGTTGGAGGAATGTATGCAGGTGATCCCCAAATGGGAGTTAACGTGGTAAAGCCTTTGCAAGAACTGGCGACGCCAATTGTGGACAAAACGGGGGTCCTACCGTATGTCGCTTTACAGAAAAATCTCGATGCAATGGTTCCTGATCATGTCGCTGTGCATGGCACTTCTTTGTATTTTACCGAAGTTACTGAAGAGGCCGTTGATGTGTTGTTGGCGAAGCTAGACAATGCACCGATGCCGACCTATCTAGCTCAACTATGGGCTCTAAGTGGGCAAATGAATCGTATTTCGCCAGAAGCAACAGCCTTTTCGAACCGGGACTCATCCTTTGTGCTTTTACTAGATTTTATGTATATGGGCGCTGGTCCAGAAGTTTGTCAGCAATGGGTTGATTCTGTTTATGATGGTTTGTTGCCTTTATCTAATAAAGGTACGTCCTATTTAAACGGTATTGGGGCGAATGAGGTTGCGGCAATGAATACATTAGGCAAGAATTATGGAAAGCTTGCTAAAATTAAGGCTAAATATGACCCGGAGAATATGTTTAGACATAACCATAATGTTAGACCTCAAGATTAGGGTGTTTTAGAAACTGTAAAACAAGTATTTTTCCATACTGGTTGGGGTATTTATTCCTGGACAGGGAATATATATTCCCCAAACCGGAATAAAACGTCTCTGAGAGGGAATAAAACGTCTCTGAGCGGGAATATATCGTTCCCAAAGGGGTATATAATGCCTCAAAGCAGAAAAAAAGTCCCCCAGTTGGTCTTCTAAGATAAAAATACCCCGCTGGTTGGAGCAAAAGAGCCTCATTTCCTGTGAAATGGGGCTTTTTTGACTGTGTTTTTTATTAATTCACTCCATTTGGTCACTTCGCAATTGCTGTTCAGCAAGTTTCCGATACAAGCTGTGGGTCGTGAACAATTCGCGGTGGCGGCCAATCCCTGTGACTTCCCCTTTTTCTAGCACAACAATCTGGTCCGCATCGACGACGGTTGAGAGTCGGTGGGCAATCACGAGCGTTGTTCGCCCCTCCATTAATCGATTTAGTGCTTTTTGGACGAGAACCTCTGAGGCACTGTCTAGGTTAGAGGTGGCCTCATCTAGTAAAAGTATCTTTGGGTTGCGAATTAAGGCACGGGCGATGGCAATTCGCTGGCGTTGCCCTCCGGAAAGCTTAATGCCACGTTCACCAACCTCTGTTTTATATCCTTCTGATAAACGCTCAATGAACTCGGCCGCATTGGCTAGTTCAGCAGCATTTTGAATCTCTTCAGCGGTAACATGCCTTTCCAGTCCGTAAGCAATATTATCACGAATCGTCCCAGACATGATTGGGCTTTCCTGTGATACGTAACCGATTTGGCTTCGCCAGGATTGAAGGTTAAAATCACGAATGTCCGTGGCACCAAGTTTGATTGCCCCGCCAGTAGGTTGATAAAATCGTTCTAGTAAAGCGAACATCGTCGTTTTTCCGCTTCCACTAGGGCCGACAAACGCCGTTGTTTTACCAGTTGGGATCAGAAAATGGAGGTTTCTTAGGACATTGGTTTGATTTTGGTATTCAAATGATAAGCCATCAAAAAACAAGTCTTGAGAAGGGTTCTGCACAGCCAGGTTTCGGCCATTCTCCTCTCGGTTGATTAAAAGAATTTCCTGAATGCGCTCGGTCGCACCGGCGGCCTTTTGAAAGGCCGTGAAAAACGAAGCCATCCGGCTAAATGGAACGACAATTTGAAACATGTAAATTATAATCGCAACTAGCGACCCTGCGGTCAAGGTACCTGAAGCAACGCGGACCCCACCATACCCAATTAGAATGACCAACACTAGCATCATAATAAAGGTCATAAACGGGGAAATCACCGCTTGGATGCGTGCCTCTTTTAATCCAAATTGAAAAAGATGGGTGATTCCTTTGTCGCCTTTTTCTTCTTCCGCCTTCTCAGCATGGTACGCCTTGACTAAACGAATATCAGATAGCACGCGACCAAGATTGCCAGAAAACCCAGCCATTTCATCCTGGGCTGCCTTTGAAATTTTATACATTTTCCGACCTAATGGCATGATGATTAAAAGGGCGAGCGGGACGGAAGTGATCATAATCAACGTCATTTTCCAATCAATGACGAGGAGAATAATCACCGAACCAATGATTGAAATGATTCCAGTAATAAACGCAATCAAATGTTGGGTAATTAAATTTTTAACAATATTCGTATCTTGGGTGATTCGACTCATCGTTTCGCCCGATTCATGCTGGTCGAAATAGGGAATAGGTAGATTCAATACTTGGTTCCATAGCTTGCGGCGGATCGATGCAACCACCGCTTCGCCCATATAGGCCAAGAAGTAATAAGAAAAGGCACCAGCCGCTGTTTGTAAAATAAATGTAACAGCCAAAAATGCAATCACCGAAGGCTCGAGGGAGGCAACCGAAAGTTGATCAACCAGTGACTTCGTAAACCACGGAACAATGAGTCCAGCGGCTGTTTCAATTACACTTAAGGTAATGCCAATAATCAGTAGCCATTTAGGTACTTTTGCGTCTTTTATCATTCCAATGAGGGATTTCCAATCAAAACCTTTTTCTTTTTTCATAAAACGTACTCCTGTCTAAAATCATCTAATTCTAGTTTAATCTTAATGGGGTGAATTATAAAGCGGGGAGCAATGCTAAAATAGCAACAGGGAGGTTAGCGATGAAAGAACTTGTTGGTGAAATACGAGAAAGATTTGCTGAAAAGGCAAATAAAGAAAATGCAGAGCAAATGAGCAAATATTTGAAAAATCATTTCACGTTCTTTGGGATAAAAACACCATTAAGACGGGAAATAGTTAAGGGTTATTTTCATGAGACGGAGCTATTAAAGAAGCCTTTTAGCGAAGAGTTTGTGCTCTCATTATGGGCGGAACCTGAAAGAGAATTTCAAATGGTTGCTGCCGATTATATCGTACATAACTTGAAGAACCTCAAGAAGCAGCACATAGATTTAATGGAACAACTAATCACAACAAAGACATGGTGGGATTCAGTCGATACGTTAGCATCGAAACCGGTTGGTAAGATTGTTGCCGACCACCCTGAGCTGATCACTGAGCGACTTGATAGGTGGGCCGTATCAGAAAATATGTGGCTCCGCAGAACCTCAATTATTTTTCAGCTAAAATATAAGGCAGAAACAGATGAGAATTTGCTTTATCGCTACATAAAAATAAATGCTGATAGCAAGGAATTTTTTATCCAAAAAGCAATTGGTTGGGCACTGCGGGAATACTCAAAAACAAATCCTGAATCTGTTAGGAATTTTATCGAAACGAATAAACTAGCCCCCTTAAGCGTGCGTGAGGGTGGAAAGCATTTACCAAAAAAATAGCTAATTCTAGGATGAAACTTCCAATCCATGATAGAATGGCAAATATTAAGTATTAAATATGATAGTGAAGGTGAAAAAACTATGATTAAATGCATCGCGTCGGATATGGATGGAACATTATTAAACGCTTATCAGAAGATTACCGAAGAGAATAAAGCAGCTATTTTAAAAGCACAGGCACAAGGAGTCGAGTTTGTCGTAGCGACAGGGCGTTCTTATCAAGAGGCTATGTTTGTATTGGAGGAAGCTGGGTTAAAATGCCCAGTGATTTCTGTAAACGGCGCAGAGGTGCGTAATGTGGACGGAGAGGTTGTTGTCGCCAATCCGATAGCAAAGGCATTAGCGAAAGAAGCTGCTACTCTTTTAAGAGAGCAAGGAATCTATTTTGAGGTTTACACCAACAAGGGTACGTTCACAGATAATGAGGATAAGGGAATTACAGCGATCATTGATATCTTTTCAAGTGCAAACCCTGAGGCTCCGATGGAGATGATAGTCGAAGGAGCCAAGGAGCGCTTCAAGCAAGGGCTTGTTCATGTTGTAGACAATTATGAATCACTTTTCGATGATGACGAGCACCAAATCTATAAGTTTCTAGCTTTCTCCATGGATGCAGAAAAGCAAACGGCAGGACGCCGAGCGCTTGAAGGGATTGCTGGCCTAGCCATTAGTTCGTCTGGTTTTCTTAATATTGAGGTTACTAGTGAAGACGCCCAGAAAGGTGTTGCTCTTGAACGATTTGTTAGGGAACGAGGCATTGAAATGTCTGAAACAATGGCGATTGGCGACAATGAAAATGACTTATCCATGCTGAATCGTGCTGGAAGAGCGGTTGCGATGGGGAATGCTTCATTTGAAATCCAAATGGAGTGTGACGTTGTGACTGCGACAAATGACGAGAGTGGCGTGGCTCAGGCAATCTTGGAGGTATTATAGGGACTAAAAGTAAACCCCCTTCCATTTTGCCTCACTTTTAGAGCAGAGAGGAAGGTTACGATGAAGAAACTTTGGACGATTATTCCCATTGTCGGCGTGCTTTTATTCGGGTGTTCCAATAACGGCGGGCAGACGGGTGAGGATACGGTCGATGAACAGGAAGCTGCTGCCCGCCCAATTGAGGTAGAGGTTCTTGCAAATAAACTTGAAGTACCATGGTCCATCAATAAGCTTGGGGACATCTTTTATATGAGCGAGCGGAGAGGTAGCATTACCAAGGTGGATAATGGCGAGCAGACGAGACAAAAGGTTGTGCTTGAAAAGCCGCTTTCGCTAGCTTCTGAGGCTGGGTTACTTGGGCTTGTGTTGGCGCTTGATTTCGAGGAAACTGGCCGGGCTTTTGGCTATTACACTTATGAAGATAGTGGACAATATAACAGGATTATTGAGCTAAAGCTTGCTGATGATGAATGGCGAGAAACGAAAGTCTTGCTTGATCACATTCCAAGCGGGAATTTTCACCATGGTGGTCGATTGGCGATTGGACTTGACGGCAAACTGTATGCAACAGCAGGAGACGCGTCCGAACCAGAACTCGCCCAAGATCTTGAATCACTTGGTGGAAAGATTTTAAGATTAAACTTGGATGGGTCTGTACCAGAGGACAACCCGTTTGACGGTTCTTATGTGTATAGCTATGGACATCGGAATCCTCAAGGCTTGACTTGGGCTGAGGACGGGACGATGTATGCAAGTGAGCATGGACCAAATGCCCATGATGAGATCAATATAATCGAAGCCGGCCGCAATTACGGCTGGCCGAAGATCATTGGTGAAGACTCACAAGAAGGGTTGGTGACGCCGCTTTTTCAGTCTGGTGACGAAACATGGGCACCATCAGGAGTGGCTGTTTACGATGGCAAACTCTATGTGGCGACATTAAGAGGGAATGCTGTTCGCGAGTTTAACCTGGAAACGAAAGAGACCAAGGAAGTTGTTAGTGGGTTAGGCCGCATCCGGGATGTCCGGGTGGAAGGTGACCAGCTTTATTTTATAAGCAATAATACGGACGGGCGGGGTACGCCGCAGGAGAATGATGATCAGCTTTATAGGCTTTCATTATCGGCTTTGGATTGAAGGCAGGAAGATTAGCTGTTTTTGTAACGGGTCACAAACATAGACACGTAAAGCGATATTTGTAGAAAAAAGTATAAGGACATGCACCCTAAATTGTAGGGGTACAATGGCTGTTGTATCCCCACAATTCTACCTCCAATTTGATATTCAATTTATAATACTAAGCGGAGATTTTCCGGTTAATTGCGGAATGGAGCTCGTTTTGGGGGAAATAAGGGGAGATTTTCCGCTTATACAATAAAAAACCCTCCATTTTCACGTTTTTCGAATGAATAGCCGGAATTTCTCCGGTTATATAAGCTATTTTCAATGCTATTTACAAATTAAGCGGAATTTCTCCGCTTATTTATCAATCCATGCTGATTCGCTCATCAGGGTCCGTTCTTTTAAGGTTGCATAGGGAGCAGAATGTTGATTGTGTGTGGTCACCTTATAAAAGGGCTACGTGCCTACAAAAGCAAAAAGATGGCCCTCGCTCACGTATAAAGCGATGGCCATCTTTTAATAGTTATAGCAGCTCAATCTCCAGTGAATCCACCTGTGAAACAAGTAGCTCTTCATACTTCTTTTCGGCTGTGAATTGAACTTCCTGGTCACTGGCTTTTGGATTATCCTTTTTCACTAATTCAACCACGTCAGCCTGTACTTTCTGTGTTAAGACAATTTTTTCATATTGTGATTGTTGAAAACTCCAGAATTTCTCTTCGCCATATTCAGAGATTAGTTGCTGCGCAACTTCAGATTCATTGTACTGACTGCGGACTTTTTCAACTTCCACATTCACCTCTGATTCACTAACTTGATGCCCCTTCTCTTCACCCAACATCGCCATTGCCCGCAGGCGAATAATTTGAGCGACAAGCATGTTTTGGTTATCATTCAGCTGCTCCTGTGTATCCCAGTAGTTCATCGCTTCTTCTAAATCAGCGCCCGTATATTTTTGTTGATCTGTTTCACGAGCCATTTCGATGTGGAGGGTATTGATAAAACGGTAAAACTCAACGTCTTCCTGCGTGACCCATTCCCCATTAATGGAGGCGACGCCGCCGGCTTCATCGACAGTGATTTCAACAACTTTTTCTAGCTCTTCGCCATCTTTTTCAAGGGAGAAGACAACTTCCCACTTGCCGGCCATAGTCATCACCGCTGGCCCTGTATATATGCCATCTGCTACTTCTTCCAATGTGACTTCGACTGTACCGTGGTCCATTTCGACCATAGCTAACTCGGCTGTTACCGATAAATCAGACACTGGTTCAGTGCCATCTTTTATTTCTATTTCTATTGTCGACTCTTTCCCTTTAATAAAAGTAGGTTCTTTTGTTACGTCAAGATTCCAATTTGGTGTCCCGCTGCAAGCGGAAAGAAGTGCTACTAGTAAAAGAAGTGTCCCGATTGACCATTTTTTCATAATTAAATTCCTCCCAAATGTTGAAGCTCAACAAATTCATCAACAGGATATTTTGTTATTTTCCCGTCCTCCAAATAGGCGACATGCGTACAAAGCTGCCTAATTTCATCAAGGTGATGGGAGGATAACAGGATGGTCTTGCCTTTTAAATCTCGCAGGATCTCTAAAATTTCCCTACGGCCAATCGGGTCAATGCCACTCGTCGGTTCGTCGAGAATGATGATGTCGGAGTCCTGATACAATGTAACCGCTAGACCAAGCCGTTGCAGCATTCCTTTGGAATACCCTTTTACATGTGAGTCTTTATCCTCCCAGAGCCTGACGGAAGTTAAGATTTCCTTTACCCTCTGCTCGTCTACAATCCCTTTACTAGCTTTAGCGAAAAACAACATGTTTTCATAGCCAGTTAATGACGGATAGAGCATGAACTTTTCAGGTAGATAAGCAATCTCATTTTTCCAAGTTGTTTTTTTACTACGTTCCTTGCCGTTTATTTTAATACTTCCAGTTTTGCTTGGTAAAAGACCAAGGAGGCAACTGATGAAAGTTGATTTCCCGGCTCCGTTTCTTCCAACCAATGCACAGACTTCATTTTTTTCAAGTTTCAAAGAGATATTATCGAGCACGGTTTTTTTACCAAAGGATTGGGTTAATGTTGTTACTTCAATCATTCAAAGCCCTCCTTACGATGCAACATGACGGCCCCGGCAAAAGAGAGCCCTAACCAGAATATGAGATTCAAGGTAAAAAACATTGTTGGTGAGAGCCACATAAAGGACTCTAGCAATCTCGACATGTTTCCAAAGGAGTAAAGTCCGAGACTTGATTCTAAAAACATCCTGATCGCCTGAATCGGATTTAAGAAATAGGCAATCGAAAATAGCTGGACATTGTCATGGGTTACATTTGAAAGCACCGACAATAAGGCAAAGTCATGTAAGAAAAAGAAGTAAAACCAAATCACAATCGCGATGCCAGTAATCTGCATTCTTGAACGACTAATGCTGCCGATGAACACGCCAAGTTGGGTGAATACAAGCATGAATCCTATAAGGGCCGCCAGGAAAAGAAAGTAGTGGCTAAATGGAATCGCAAAGAAAAACTTCAGCGGAATCAAGTAAATGAAAAACCAGATGAAGACTGGTGCGATTAGTACAGATTGAATGGCAAGGCTTTTTTTAAATAAAAAGCTTAACGTGCTCTCCTGCCGGGTTAATAGCATAACAAGTGTTTTCTGCTCCTTCTCCTGGAAGATTGAAAAGGCACCGAGGAAAAGGCAGAGGATTGGAATAAAGTAAATTAGACTCTCAAATAAATTGACAACGAGAATATAAAAGCCTTGATCAACACCAAGTCCTGAAGACCTGGAGAGCATCAGTAAGGATACAATGATGATGATTCCTAATGAAAGCCAGAGCCCCTTGCTTCTTAAACTCTCCTTCCATTCCTTCCAAATGTAGTTCATAGTCCATTTCCCCTTGTTTTCAATTCTAGGATCAATTTATTTCCTGAGGGATTTAATTTTATAAAAGAATAATAGTCCTCCTGCCAGGAGAAGCGCTGGCCATAGAAGGCTTTGTTTTCCTGTGTTGCTTGTTAAAGGATGCTCATCCTCAAACATGATTTTGCTATTGTTCAAGAGTTCGTTCATTTTTTCATAAACAGTAATGGCGGGACTTTTTAAAAATAAATAGGTTAATTCTTGGTCCTCAATCAACTCGTAAAGGGAGGATTGGTAGGTTGCAGGAGTGTCGCCTATTCCGTTTTGGTCGAGATCAAGTAAGGCGAAGTCATTGCCCCAGTTGTTTCCTTTTCCGTCTTTACTCCAAAAATGATTTCCTGTTCCCCCGAGCGTAACTGCAGGCAATGTGTTTTCATCTATTAGATTCTCAGTGAAAACCTGGTCGTTCGAGCTAGCCCAAAGTTCTACACCGATTTGATTTTGGAAAATATGATTTCCACGAATAAGGTTTCTCGTGGATTGATCTATATAGATACCTCGCTGATTCATGCGGAAAGTATTATTTTCAATAGAATTATCATTTGCCGATAACAGCAAAATCCCAAATGAACGGTGACCATAATTAAAAATAAATTCATTCTCTTCAAGCTTTAATCCATTGGAATGCATGATTGCAGCTCCGCCTGTATTAAACGTGAATATGTTGTTTTTAAACTCATTTTCATTCGAATACATGAAATGGAGACCATACCTAGTTTTTGAAATTTGGTTATTTAAGACAACATTTCCATCTGCATAATCGAAGAACATGCCATCACGGGTGCCTTCAATTTCGTTATTACTTAAAGTGTTTTTATTCGAATAATAAATGTGTAGTCCATTTCCTTGTCCGGCAATTTCACCATCGCCACTACCAATGACCTGAACATGGTCAATCGTGTTTTCATGCGCCTGGCTTAAATAGATTCCGTGAAACGAGTTTTGAATCAATAAATGCTCCAATGTGTTTCCATTTGTATAAACCTTAATGGCTGCATACTCCTCAGAGCTGTTGCGATTCATACTTCCATTTTCAACTTCAAAGTTCGAAAGAGTCACACCTTCTGCCCGGACCGAGATGACATTCCCAGTCGCATCTCCTCTGATAACTGTTTTATCTGCTCCAATTAGCTTTAGGGGCTTGTCAATGACAATGTTTCCTTCGTACGTCTTATTTTCTAACTCGATGGTTGCGCCTTCTTCTGCCTCATCGATAATCGATTGGAGATTTTCAGTTGCTCCTGGCCTGCAGGGGCCGAGGATTAAGGCGAACAGAACGAGCAGGCTCAGGATTTTTTTCATCTTTTTCGGTCCTTCCATAGTGGAATTAAGAGTAATAAAAATGCGGCCATGACAAGATAGGAGCCTGTTCCCAAAATGCTATAAGTGGTGAAATTTGCAACGATATTCTCACCGATGATCGGGGGGATAAAGGGTTCCATCTCGATTGGTGCCATGGGATCTAGGTTTGTTCCGAAATCTTTAAGCCAGCGTCTTAAGTCCCATACGCCCAGGGTCCCACCAGCTGCAAAGAGGGCGATAACCGTATATAAATACGCTTTTCTCCTGATTAGCGCTACTGATAAAACAATTACGGCTAAACCAATAATTAAATATTTTAGATACTGCAGTTCTGGGAAGTTTTCTTCGCTAAAGTTTTTCATCCCAATATAATGATTCAGTGCATTGATATTATCGATATCACCTTCGAGTTTGTCAGGGTAGACGATGATATTTAGGCCTTCTGGGTATTGGGGAGCAAAAAACTCCATTCGCCACCAAGGAAAGAACAAGGAGGCAAAAATCAGAAGAGCCGAAGCGACAATTAAAACCGATGAAACAAGAGAAAGTCGTTTTCCATTCATAATTGCTACACGCCTTTCTGTTTTAGGGCTATGTTTAAAAATATGTTGATTTCCGCTCCAGGCGCTTGCTTTCCGCGGGGCGTGCGGTGAGCCTCCTCGTCGCTTTCGCTCCTGCGGGGTCTCACCTGTCCCGCTGCTCCCGCAGGACTCTGAAACACATCCTCGAATATGCCCACGCACGAGAAAATGTGCAGTTCATTTTCGAGGAGTCAAGCGCCTGGAGCTCCAATCAACGGTTAGCACAAAATCAACAACGTCCTTTAACAAAGCTTTTTTAAAAGGAAGAGGGCATCAAACTAGTTGTTGATACCCAATCCCATTTTTTAAAATTCGACTTATGGCTTAACTAAGAAATAACCTGACATTTCTTGGTGCAACGCCGAGCAGAAGTTTGTGCAATAAAGTGGGAAGGTTCCAGCTTTATCGGCTGTAAATTCAATTGTATTCGTTTGGCCTGGCTGGACTTCCATGTTTAAGTCATACTGGTTAATCGCGAAGCCGTGAGTGATATCCTGGTCAAAGTCTGTGTTTGTTAAGTGGATATAGACTTTGTCACCTTTGTTGACTTCAATGACGTCTGGACGCTCTGCTTTCGCGTCAAAGATGAACTTAGAACGCATCGCAATCCCGTACACATGGACCTCATTGCCTTTTCGCTCAATTCTTGCATCTTCTTGCTTATAAACGGCATATTTGTTGCTTTCATCTTTGTCATAAACAGAGATGGTCTTAATTTTATCCGCTTTAATCAACTGGGCGTAGTGCGGCTCAGGGTTCACCGGCGCTGATTGAATCACTTCCATCTTGTCCCCACGTAAATCGATTAATTGCATTGACTCTGGGTGAGATGGCCCAACAGATAGATAGCTATCTTTTGCAATTTTGTTCAAAGCGATGATGTACTTTCCATCAGGTGCAACGGTATCTCCCTCAGCTGCAACAGCATGACCTGGAGAGTATTGAACAGGGACACGGTCTAATGTTTCACCAGTAGTAGGGTCCCATTTTACGATTTCTGAAGAGATGAACATGGTAGTGTAAGCCATGCCTTTGTCATCAAATTGAGTGTGTAGTGGTCCTAAAGCATTTTCTGGGTTAACTTCTCTTTCCATGATTGATTCGTAGTTGATGATTGGAATTCCGTTGCGCTCGCCAGCAAAATCTTGATTTTCAATTGCTGCAAATGCTTTTTCGAATGAGAATACAGTCATCGCAGGTGCCAATTTACCTGAAGCGATAAAGTGCTCGCCATCTGGAGTAACGTCTACACCGTGTGGAGACTTGGCAACAGGGACGAGATAGATTCCGCCTTTATGCTTTTCAGGGAAGATCATTTTTTGACCAGTTACTTCATCATAATCACCTTCAGCAACCTTTTGCTCAAGCTCTTTCCAGTTGATTAGAACGATGTAGTCACGGTCTGCCTGTGATGCATTGATTTCTAAATTGGTTGTTGCTTCTTCCGTATTGTAAGTAGTGATAACGGCCCAGTCGCTCGACATTCCTTTACCTGCATCGGATAAGTCGTAAGACCACGGTGGCAGGGCGACCTGGTAGGCAACGTTTAATTCTTCTTTTTCTTCATTAAAAGTAACGGCGGACATGACCCCGCGGTACTGTTCACTATAATCGTCAAGGGATGCATACTCACTACCAATTGGTACGGCAAAACGAGTAGGGAGGAACATGTACTCCGTATTCTCAGTGACAAAGGCTGCACAGTGTGGGCCACTTGTATTAGGGACGTTAATGATGTCTCTAGTTGTAAACGTCTCAAGATTCATAACCGCCGCACGGCTGTTTGCGACATCGGTAGCAAATAAATATTTGCCATCATAATCACCATTTGTTTCTGATAGGGCCGGGTGATGGAGGTCACCCCAAGTAAAATCACCCATTAACTCTTTTGTATGGTTGTCAAAACCATATCCGGTTGCAGAGTCAGGTGAGAAGACAGGAACCGTTCGAATATGACGCATCGAAGGAACTCCGTAAATAAACATTTGGCCTGAATGTCCACCTGAGGCCATTAAGTAGTACTCATCTTTTTCCCCAAATGGCACATACACCTTTTCTGCATTTGTTTTGGTTGCACTGTTACTATTGTCCGCGGTTACCTGTGTTTGTTTCTCAGGCGAGAAGTCTGCAAAAAAGACGGTCGCCGCGAGTAAACCAGTTGCGATCCCGGCTACGGGAGGTATCCATTTTTTCATTTACCTTGCACCACCTTAATTTTAAATTGTAAGAGAAAGATATCTATCGGATGATGTGTGCCCCTGAATTAAATGTTATTTTTCAGAAGCTTCTTGAAGTGCATCGACAATTTGCTG
Source organism: Mesobacillus persicus (assembly GCF_900109925.1). Lineage (GTDB taxonomy): Bacteria > Bacillota > Bacilli > Bacillales > Cytobacillaceae > Mesobacillus_B > Mesobacillus_B persicus. Next base: position 110,942 of record NZ_FOBW01000013.1, read on the forward strand.
GACTTCGTCGTCAGAAAGTGGGCTTCCACTGATGACACTCGACATAACAGCAGATGTTGGTTCCTTTAAAAATTCATCAAGTGGTTTACCGTGCTTATCTTCAACACCGGTAAAGGCTTGTGATAAATCTGGTCCTGTTGCCCCTCCGTCTAAATCTAGTGAAGAAACAGCATGGCAGGAAAGACAGCCTTTTGCATTTAAAATCTCACTACTTGCGGACACTGTTTCGGGAGCTGGTTGTTCCGTTTCTTCCGGTTCATGGTCGTCGGTAGGCGTGTTCGTATTGGTAGCGGTTTCAGTTGGTGTTTCAGTGGAAGCTTCATCATTTTTATTAGCCAACTCAAAACCGGCAAAACCAATTCCAAAGCCAAGGATGGTACAGATAATGAAGCTTGCTACAGAATTTGGCATTACCGTTTTCCCCCTTTTTGTTATTTTACAATTTCATCGTACGCTTTCAGGAGGTGGAAAAAGTGTGACGAGGCTCACACTTTTTTGGGGGTTTTGTGAAAGGTTTGTGAAGAAGAAAATTTTGGGAAAACAAAAAAACCTGACCCTTTAGTCGCTAAGGGTCAGGTTTTTTTAATATTTATACGTCCAAAATCGCTCGTAATTTAACCTTGCCATTACTTCAGGATCTTGTTGCTTAAGGCCTTCTGCCATGCCAGCCATCATCAGTTGAGTTTGGGACTGATGAGCTTTAATTGCATCGAATTTCTTGTCAGCAACCGCGCTGACATCATGGACAACATCGGCTTCACCAAGTTCATCGACACAATTATTCGAGAAGGCAACGCAATGAAGTTTCGGCCGCTTTGCTGCTGGAAGTTTTCCAATAGCACTGACTACGGCAGCACCGGTAGCGTCATGGTCAGGATGTACGGAATAGCCCGGGTAGAAAGTAATAACTAAGGAAGGGTTGAGTTCATCAATCATCGCCGTTATTTCTGCGATGAGCTTATTTGGATCCTCAAACTCTACTGTCTTATCACGATAACCTAACATTCTTAAATCAGAAATTCCGAGAACACGGGCTGCCTCTTTTAATTCCTTCTTGCGAATGTTTGGAAGGGTCTCTCTATTTGCAAAAGGTGGATTTCCCATATTCCGTCCCATTTCTCCTAAGGTTAGGCAGGCATAGGTAACAGGAGTCCCCATATTGACGTGTGAGGCAATTGTGCCTGAAACGCCGAAGGCTTCATCATCTGGATGGGGAAACACAACTAAAACTTGTCGTTCTTTTTCCAATTGCTTTCAACGCTCCTTTCTGGGCCTTACTCAAATGGAGTTTCGCTTATTTGAAGGGCAACGGCTAGTTTGCCGTCAAAATCATGGCCGGCTAACAAAATTCTTCCCTTAGAATCAATTTCATAGTGAGTAATCCCTTCAGCATATACCCAGCCGTACGGGATTTTCAATCCAACCCGGTAGGGCCCGGCACCAGTCATTTTCGCGCGCTCATATGTAATCTTGGCATTACGAAAATATGCACCTGCTGAGAAAAACCGTTCATTATGATGGGAGGCGTAGGCTCCATTTGTTGTTTCGAGATGAATATAGACTTCTTTATCTGTAAAAGCATCAAGGGCTTCTTGTACATAATTCACGTTAACTGGATCCATCGTTTTCTCCTCCTTCCAGTCAAATTCTTTAGGATTTACGCTTTGCGGCCGGCCCCATAGCGTGTGTAGGCACCATGCATGACTGGACCAACATACTCATTTAGTTTAAAGCCATGATGAATTGCTTCTGTGACAAAATCCTTTGCAATTGCAAGAGCTTCGTCAACATTCTTTCCTTTGCCAAGTTCGGCCGCAATGGCAGCCGCAAATGTGCAGCCTGCACCGTGTGTGTAGGTTGTTCCGAATTTCTCCGATTCAAATATCCTGAATTCTTTCCCATCATAAGCAAGGTCAATTGCTTTTTCATGATTGAACTTGCTGCCGCCCTTGATAATGACATTTTTGGCGCCAAGATCATGGATTTTAGCTGCTGCTTCCTTCATATCATCAATCGTTTTAATTGGACCCGTTTGAGCGAGTTGCCATGCTTCGAATAAATTCGGTGTGACAACCGTAGCACGTGGTAACAGAAGTTCTCTCATTGCATCCGTGTTTTCTGGTTGAAGCACCTCGTCTTCGCCTTTACAAACCATGACTGGGTCAATGACGACACGATTGAGACCATGTTCATCTATTTTAAGTGCTGTCAGTTCGATGATGTCAACTGAACCAAGCATCCCAGTTTTCATCGAGTCGATCCCGACAGAAAGGATTGTTTCTAGTTGCTTTTCGACTAACTCAACGGATTGAGGGAATACGCCATGATGCCAACCATTAGGCTCCATTGTAACAACCGTAGTTAGAGCGGTCATTCCATAGACACCAAGCTCCTGGAAGGTCTTTAAGTCAGCCTGAATACCAGCGCCACCACTGGAGTCTGAACCTGCTATGGTTAAAACTTTTTTCAATGTCATTCTTTGTTCCTCCTTGGAGTTCTTCCATATATATAAGCCCTTTTGGTCTTTTTACGATTATACCATTCGCACATTAGGATATAAAGAAATCGGGGCTAGAGGTTAGAAGCTCATTTATAAGGTGAGTGGAGTCCAAAATGAAACACAATTTTAAATTGTGTAGAAATCTATCGAATGATGGTGATAAATGTAACTGATAACTCATAGAAATTCCTTTAGGATAATTTATGTATTTTGCATTTTACCCCCGGTTTTCAAGCGTTTGCTATTTAATTACATTATTTACCTACACATAATAGACATAGTTTCGAAAAGGGATTGTAACAATTCGGACAACGATATAGGCTGACTTTCCTGTAAATTGGAATTATAGATTGATGCTGACCATTATTGCTTGTTGTTTTGTTGAGGAATGAAAATATTGTTAACTGTGATGATTTTAACAGCAAATAATCTATAAAGTTTCTAAAATCATAGGGGAATGTAGTCAAAACAGTTTGCTGGTTTTGGTAGGGCGGCAACTGATAAGGGGTGAAGAGAATGCTTAAGAAAGGTTGTCCAGATGAATATCCAATCAATCTAGTTGTCAATGGTTTTGAAATTGCCGTTTTTCAATTAACAAATCAGGACTTAGTCGATTGGGCATATGGTTATCTTTATTCAGAGGGGCTAATTGACAGTGCTAATGATGTTGAGGCTGTCGAGTTCAATGAAGGTACGGGAACTATACAAGTTTCTTTAAATAATAGTTTTGACCCTGAACAAATGTTTTCTAAAAAGAAGCACTACACGGCTGGTTGTGGTCGCGGTGTGACATTCTTTTCGATGACAGATGTAAAGAATTTCAAGAAGGTAAGCTCGCGTGAGAAATATTCGCTAAGCTATCTGCTTAAAAAGAGAAGTGAGTTTGCACAAAATACACCTCTTTATTTGGAAACGGGTGGGATGCATGGTGCCTGTATCATTCATGAGGATGGAATAATCACCGTTCGTGAAGACATAGGGAGGCATAATGCTGTTGATAAAATTATCGGCTACGCCCTTAGAAAGCGCTTGCAACCCGAACGGCTCGTGTTACTAACGACCGGTAGGGTTTCATATGAAATGCTCTCTAAAGCAGCTAAGTTTGGGTTTGCTGTGATAGGATCCCGAACGGCAGCTACTAAACAAGCTGTTCAATTAGCTAGATTTTTAAATATTGAAGTTGTGGGTTATTTAAGAGGGAAAATGGCAACAGTCTATACCTCATCAGGAAGAGTCTATGATGACGTCACAGGAACGACTGTTACAAGCAAATCAATTGAAAGGGGTGAGGTACTCACTATTTTCAATTAGTAAAAAGGGATAAGGGCTGTTTATTTTTTAAATTTGGGAAGGAGAGAGAGAGATGGTTGAAATTAACCTCAATCGCCGGCAATTTTTAAAATTGACTGGGGCAACTGCAGCGACACTAGCCGTTGTAGAACTAGGCTTCAACGAAAAGGAAGTTCATGCCTCTACAAAAGAATTCAAAATTGCTAAAACAACTGTAACACCAACCATTTGTTGCTACTGCGGTGTAGGGTGCGGCATCTTGGTACACACAAACGATGAAACCGTAGTTTATACGGAAGGGGATCCAGATAACCCGATAAATGAAGGAAAGCTTTGTAGTAAAGGTACTACATTAAGGCAATTATACACGTCTGAAAAGCGCTTAACTAAGCCACTATACCGTGCCCCGGGTAGTGAAAAGTGGGAAGAAAAGTCTTGGGATTGGATGTACGATACAATCGCTAAGCGAGTTAAGGAAACCCGTGATAAAACATTTGTCCATAAAGAAAATGGGATTACTGTTAATAAAACAGAGACAATTGCTAGCCTAGGTGGGGCAGCATTAGATAATGAAGAGACTTATCTTCTTGCAAAGTTAATGAGAGGGCTTGGCGTTACCTATATAGAACACCAGGCACGAATATGACACAGTTCAACGGTTGCCGGTCTGGCACCATCGTTTGGACGTGGAGCAATGACAAACCACTGGAATGATTTACAACATACCGATGTAGCAATGATCATTGGTGCAAACCCTGCAGAAAATCATCCAATTAGCTTTAGATGGTTGTTAAAAGCAAGGGAAAGAGGCGGGAAAATTATTTCCGTTGACCCACGCTTTACAAGGTCATCAGCACAAGCAGATTTATATTCACCACTACGATCTGGAACAGATATTGCCTTTATCGGTGGGATGATTAATTACACGCTTCAAAACAACTTGTTCCACAAGGAATATGTTGCAAAATATACTAATGCCTCGTTTATTGTGAAAAAGAGTTTCAAATTCGATGATGGTTTATTTTCCGGATTCGATGAAGCAACTAGCTCTTACGATAAAACACAATGGGCTTTCGAAACAGATAAGGATGGAAAACCCCTAAGGGATGAAAAACTAGAAAACCCTCGTTCAGTTTTCCAACTTATGAAAAAGCACTATTCCCGCTATGATGCGGAAACAGTATCGACCGTAACAGGGTCACCAAAAGAGGACTTCTTAAAAGTTTGTGAATTATTCTGTTCAACAGGGAAAGCTGGCAAAGCTGGTACAATCATGTATGCAATGGGAACAACACAACACACAGTTGGTACCCAAAACGTACGCAGTTATGCAATGCTTCAATTATTGCTCGGAAACATTGGACTACCTGGGGGCGGGGTGAACGCACTTCGTGGAGAATCTAATGTACAGGGTTCAACGGATTTCGCACTATTATGGGGAGATCTGCCTGGATATATTGGAGCTCCAAAAGCAATTCCTGAACATGCAACCCTAGAAGCCTTTCTAGAAAAGGAAACTCCTAAGGCGGGTTATTGGAGTAATAAACCTAAATTTGTGGTTAGCCTCTTGAAGGCATGGTATGGACCAAATGCAACAAAGGATAATGAGTTTGCATATCAAATGCTTCCAAAAGGAAACAAAAATTATTCACACATCTCTTTATTCAATGCTATGTACAAAGGCGAACTAGAGGGCACATTCTTATTTGGCCAGAATCCTGTAGTCGGGGGACCAAATGCTGGAAAGGAAAAAGAATCTCTTTCCAACCTCAAATGGATGGTTGCCGTTGACCTTTGGGAGACAGAAACTTCCTCCTTCTGGCAAAAAGAAGCAGGTAGTGATCCATCGACTATTGCGACAGAAGTGTTCCTATTACCTGCATCCTCTTCTTTTGAAAAAGAGGGAAGTGTTACAAATAGTTCACGTTGGATGCAGTACCGCTGGAAGGCAATTGATTCTAGAGGAGAAGCAAAAGCAGACCTAGAAATTATTCATATCCTTGCTACCAAAATTAAAGAACTATATAAAAACGAAAGTACTCCTGCGGCTCAGCCAATAAAAGCATTGCATTGGGAGTATGGTCATGGAGACCATCCGGATATCGACATCGTCTGTAAGGAAATCAATGGATATGATTACAAAACAGGCAAGCAAGTTCCAGGGTTTGGCGCTCTGATGGATGACGGAAGTACTTGCAGTGGAAACTGGATTTACTCTGGGTTCTATCCAGAAGAAGGAAATAACAGGTCGAAGTCACGTGACAGTAAGAACACAGATGGTGGAACCAACTTCTTGAATTGGTCATATGCATGGCCGGCAAACCGACGAATTCTATACAACCGTGCTTCTGCTGACCCAAGTGGTAAACCGTGGAGCGAAGAGAGAGCAGTAATAAATTGGGATGCATCACAAAAGAAATGGGTAGGAAATGATATCCCTGATTTTGTTCCAACAAAGGCGCCAACCGATGAGGGTGGAACAAACCCATTCATCATGTTAGGAGATGGAGTTGCTGGTATGTTTGTACCAACTTTAAACGATGGTCCATTCCCAGAGCATTATGAGCCATTTGAAAGCCCTGTCCCGAACGTTTTCTCTAGTGTCGAGATGAATCCAACAGTAAAGGTATGGGATGGAGACTTTAACAAAAAAGGAAATTATAAGGATTTCCCTATAGTGGCTACAACCTACCGTGTCAGTGAGCATTGGCAATCAGGATCGATGACCCGTAACCAGGAATGGTTATCTGAGCTAGTTGCTCATATGTACGTTGAAATTAGTGAAGAACTTGCTAAAGAAAAAGGTATTAAAAATAAAGATAAAATTGTTGTCAGCTCCGCACGTGGGGATGTCACTGCCTATGCGATGGTTACAAAGCGCTTTAAGCCATATAAGCTAAACGGTGGCACTATTCACCACATTGGCATGCCATGGCACTTTGGATATAAGGGGTATGCAACAGGAGATACGGCCAATCGCTTAACACCTCACATTGGTGATGCGAACACAATGATTCCTGAATATAAAGCATTCCTCTGTAATGTAAGGAGGGCTTAACGATGGCTACTAAATATGTAAAATATGTTGATGTAACAAAGTGTGATGGTTGCCGTGCGTGTATGGTTGCATGTAAGAACTGGAACGATCTACCTGCAGAGCCTCAAGACTTTTTAGGAAGCATGCAGTCTCACGCAAACGTCACAGCGGATACTTGGAATGTTCTTACTTTTGTCGAACATGAAAATTCAAAAGGGAATTTAGACTATCTTTTCCGCCATTCATCTTGTTTCCATTGTACGGATGCTGCTTGTGAAAAGGTTTGTCCAGAAAATGCTATTAGTTACACTGATAAAGGGATGGTTGTTGTTGACCAGGAAGTATGTGTTGGTTGCGGATACTGTGAACAAAACTGCCCGTTTGATGTAATTCACCTTAAAACATACAAGGATGAAAATGGCAAAGAGTACCGGAAGGCGCATAAATGTACAATGTGTACTGATCGCTTAGATGAAGGTTTACAACCTGCTTGTGTAACAACATGCCATACCGGTGCAATGGAATTCGGTGAAAAGGATGAAATAATCAGCAAAGCCGAGAAACGAGTTAAAGAAATTAAAGAGCGTTATCCAAATGCGCAAGTGTATAACCCTCAAGGAGTCGGTGGGACACACACAATATATGTGCTTGCTGAAAAGCCATCGGTATATGGCTTACCTGAGAATCCGAAGGTTCCTACATCTGCTGTCCTATGGAAAGACTATGCTCAGCCAATAGGTAAGGCAATGGTCGGCGGCGTTGCAATGGCACTAGCTGGTGCTTTTGTTGCCAATAAGTTCTTTGATAAGAAGAACGGAGGACAAGAAGAGGATGGGGGTGGCAACCATGAGTAAAACACACAACTCTCAATTGCAAGTAAAGCGTTTTTCAAAGGCATTTGTTTGGGCACATGCTATAAATGGTATTGCATTTATCGGACTATATATAACAGCATTACCAATGTATACAGAGTTTTTCGATTGGTTATATCCATTGATGGGTGGACCAGAGGGAGCTCGTCTCGCCCATAGAGTCCTTGCTGTTGCGTTTATACTACCAACATTTATATTCTTAATTTTTGATCCTAAAGGGTTTATGAACTGGATGAAAGAACTAGTAACCTGGAAGAAAAGAGATCTACAGTTTTTCTCAGAATTTGTTAAGGAATTATTTGGCTTTAAATCTAAGCATGTTAAACAAACATTCTTTAATGCTGGCGAGAAGATTAACTCTCTTCTACAGATTGTCTGTGCAATCCTATTAATTGCTTCAGGCTTCACGATGTGGTTTCCAGATGCATTCCCAACAGCTTTAGTTCAGTGGGGATATTTCCTTCATAATGTTGGATTTGGCCTTGGTTTTGCAGTAGTCCTTGGACATATTTATCTGAGTGTTATTCATAAAAATTCACGACCAGGATTTACCGGCGTTATTACAGGGAAAGTTCCTGCAGAGTGGGCAAAAGACCACTATACTGAATGGTATGAAGAAGAAGTGAAAAAAGGCAACTTCCCTGATTTAGATGATCCAAAGAATAACAAGAAAAAAGGCGCGTAAACTGCAACCTTTATAACCAAAATGGCTGTCTGTCAAAGGACAGCCATTCTTTTCATACTAACTAAAGATGCTACTATGTTATCGTAACAAAAAAGTCATTCTTTCTTAATATATTGAACTAGAAAGCAGTTAAACTTAGAGGAAAGCACTATAAAGAGATTGTAAATTCGAAAGAGGTGTAGCAGGAATGAAAAAATCCGTTGTTTCAAAAGAATACACAAACTTACAGAAAGAAATTATTAAGCTACAAGAGCAGTGGAAACAAAGCCTTACTCCTGAGATTGTGAAACCAAGTCTTGATAAGGCAGCGATAGAGGCAGGAGTGCCAGCTGCAGCTCTAACGGCTATTGACTTTGACATTCCCCTATTCCTACAGTGGATAGATGAAATAAATGATTTAATTTCGAAACAAAATCCAGAACAAGGACCAAGGGTAAAAAAGCTTGGTGAATTATTAGACTCAGAGACAGCCATTCGATGGATTGACGAGGCTTTCTCTTTGAACCAATTTTATTTTGTAAGTTTTGCACAGGAAAACGAAATCGAAGAATGGATCCCACAGTTTTTTGCTGAGACAGCATTAAGACCTTATCTACAACTTGTAGCGGAAGTGCTTAAGGATGAAATCACACAGGCTATTCCAGGATTAGGCTGCCCTGTATGTGGAGAACCTGTACGATTGGCACAATTAGAGGGTGAAGGGAAAAAGGTGGTAAACTGTCCACGTTGTCTAGCACATTGGTCTGAAAAAAGAGTTTGCTGTTCACATTGTGGAAACGATGATCATAAGACCATTCAAAATATAACCATTGAGGGGGACCCCACCTCACAAATCCAAGTTTGTGAAAAATGCCATGGATATGTGAAGGTTATTGATACAAGACAATTCATTTCTAAGCCATCTTCTGCTATTCTTGATTTAAACACTATTCATTTAGATTTTGTTGCTCAAGAAAATGGTTACACAGTTTCAGCGAGGGAAAGTGAGTCTAACTAAGACCAGTTTTTTATTAAAAAGCTCTGCTACAGGAGATTTGTTAATTTTTCTAACCGTTGGTTGGAGCGGAAATCATCTTTTAAGTTAACAGAGCTATTGAAAAAAGAAGGTGCGATTAATGAAAGCTGGAGCGATTATCTTATCCGGTGGCAAATCAAGCAGAATGGGAACCAACAAAGCACTACTACCATTCAATGAAAAAACAAATATTGAAAGAATCAGGGACGAACTTCGCTCCCTGTTTGATGATATTATTCTAGTAACAAATGATCCTAATGCCTATGAATTTTTAAACATAAAAACGGTCAGCGATAAATATCCAGGCAAGGGACCTCTTGCGGGTGTTCATGCTGGATTGATGGCCTCTGATTATGAAGAGAACATCGTGGTTGCCTGTGACATGCCTTTTGTATCAGCAGACCTTGCAGGCACACTTGTTCAGAATTTAAAACATTTTGATGCGATTATTCCAGTGATTAGTGGAAAAAAACATCCGTTATTTGCTGCCTATCAAAAACGGATTGCCTCAGAGATTGAAGGTTGTTTAAAAGAAGATCGCCTACGTATGATTCATTTATTGGACAAGCTCAATGTCCGTTATCTGGAGGAAGTTGATTTACATGCATACGGGGACGGTCGTTTAGAAGAAATCTTTTTCAATATGAATTTTCCAGAGGAATACGAAGACGCAAAAAAGCGGGTAGAATTAGGGGAATAAAGACGTTTGGTCAGAAGAAAGGGTGGAGTGGAGATGCAATTCTTTAAAGTGAAAACCGTGGAGGAAACCTTTGCCTTAATTGAGGAGAAAATCCCGAAAATTAGGGAGGTGCTCGTCTGCAACCTTGAAGAGGCTCTCCATTGCATTCTTGCGGAACCGGTTGTAGCAGCTGAGGATGTGCCAGGATTTGACCGATCAACCGTGGATGGATATGCCGTTTTTTCTAAAGATACCTATGGTTCATCCGAATCGATGCCTGGCTTTTTAAACGTCGCTGGTGAAGTGAAAATGGGGGAAGAGGCATCCATTCCGCTTTCTAGAGGGAATGCGATTTATGTTCCGACCGGAGGCATGCTCCCTCCTGGCAGCGACAGTGTATTAATGATTGAACATTGTGAGGAAATCGGCGGGTTACTAAATACGTATAAACAAATTGCCCCTGGTGAAAATGTGATACGGGCTGGCGAAGATATTCAGGCTGGAGAGGTTCTGCTTGAAGTTGGTACAAAGCTTCGTCCCCAAGAAATTGGAGCTCTAGCATCGCTTGGCATCTCGAAAGTAAGCGTTTTTCGCCCAATAAAAGCGGCGTATTTATCCACTGGAGATGAAATTGTTCCTTACGACACAGAAACCCTTGAAATCGGACAAATTCGCGATATCAATTATTTAACCGTGTCCGGACTTGCGCGTGAATGGGGCGTTGAGGTCATTTACGGCGGGATTACAACCGATGATTATGAGATCTTTTCGGCGAAGGCTCGGGAGCTATATGAACAAGCAGATATTTTAATTTTATCAGGGGGAAGTTCGGTAGGTGCCAAGGACTATACGACGGAAGTCATACAATCGCTTGGAGACCCTGGGGTATTTGTTCATGGGATAAGCATCAAGCCGGGAAAACCAACGATTTTAGCCGTAGCAGAAGGCAAGCCAGTGATTGGTCTACCGGGACATCCCGCGTCTGCAATGATTATTTTTAGATTGTTCGGTGAAAAGGTCATTAAACAGCTTCAAGGAGAACGGTTGGAGAGAAAGCCCGAACGAATTCTTGCACGAATCACAAAGAATATCGCTTCCGCACCGGGACGCTCTGATTATATTCGTGTTCGATTAGTTGAAAAGGATGGCGAATGGTGGGCAGATCCGATTATTGGGAAGTCCGGTTTGATTACAACACTTGTAAAAAGTGATGGGATTGTTGAGATTGTCTCAGAAAAAGAAGGAATCTCACAGGGAGAATACGTACCTGTTTTAGCATCGAAATGAGGGGGAGCTTAAAAATGGATGAAAAGAGATACCAGCGGAAAATTTATTTGGAAGATAAGCCTAGAGGCGAAGCGGTCAATGAAATTCTTGAAGCCGCCAGCTTGTCGCCGAAAACCGAATTCATCCCAACGAGTGAAGCCCTTGGTCGAATTACCTCGGAGCCGGTATTCGCCAAAGTTTCGATGCCGCATTTCCATGCCTCCGCGATGGATGGCGTTGCAGTGAATGCGGAGGATACGTATGAGGCTCATGAACAGCGTCCTTTACATTTAAGTAAGGGAGAGCAGTTTGTATACGTTGATACAGGAAATGCTATCCCGCAGCAGTTTAATGCGGTCATTATGATTGAGAACGTTCAAATTTTAGACGATGAAACAATTGAAATCATTGAGCCAGCTACCCCATGGCAGCATATTCGGCCGATTGGTGAGGATATCGTTCAAGAGGAAATGTTGTTTCCACAGGGGCACAGGTTAAGGCCGGCCGATCTTGGTGCTTTACTGGCTGCGCAAATTACCGAGGTACCGGTCGCAAAAAAGCCTTTAGTCACTATTATCCCGACTGGAAGCGAGCTGATCCAAGCAGAATCATCATTGACTTCTGGTAAAATAATTGAATTTAATGGAACGGTATTTGCCAACTATATAAAAGAGTGGGGCGGGGAGCCTGATTTAAAGGCGATCGTCAGAGATGAGCCAGAAAATATTAAAAAAGCGCTGTTAGATGCGGTCGAAGTTTCCGATATTGTCGTCATAAATGCTGGGTCATCAGCAGGTTCAAAGGATTATACCGTTCATATTATTGCAGAACTCGGCACCGTTTTTACCCATGGAGTGGCCACTAGACCAGGAAAGCCAGTGATTCTCGGCCAAATCAACGGGAAAATTGTTGTTGGTGTGCCTGGGTATCCAGTGTCGGCCTATTTAGCGCTCGAATGGTTTGTGAGACCGCTCGTTTGTCAGTATCTACAGATTCCAGTCCCAAAAAGGCAAACATTAGAAGTGAAACTAGGTCGTCGCATTGTTTCGACAATGGGAGCAGAGGACTTTGTTCGAATGAATATCGGCTATGTGAATGGACAATTTATTGCCAATCCGCTTACGAGAGCAGCAGGAGTAACGATGTCGCTAGTAAGGGCAGATGGCCTTCTCGTTGTATCTCCTGATCTTTTAGGTTATGAGCAAGGGGACACGGTTGAGATTGAATTACTTCGCCCTCTTGAAGAGATTAGAAATAGCATCGTCTTTTCAGGTAGCCATGATTTAACGATTGACTTGCTTTCTTCTCAACTTAAAAGACAGCGGAATGACATGAGAATTGTTTCTTCCCACGTAGGCAGCATGGCTGGTGTCATGGCAATTAGAAAAGGGGAAGCCCATGTAGCGGGCATTCATTTGCTTGACCCGGAGACGAAGGAATATAATGTTTCCTATGTAAAAAAACTTCTTGCCGGTCAAGAGGTCGTCCTTTATCCATTTTTGAAGAGAACCCAAGGATGGATTGTTCCAAAAGGAAATCCTTTAAAAGTCAACGATGTAGCTGGTTTAGCAGAGGCTCAAGCTGAGTATGCGAACCGGCAGAAGGGGGCAGGAACAAGAATTCTCTTTGATTTACTTTTAAAAGAACAGAGAATATCCCCAGAACAAATTAATGGGTATGACCGTGAAATGTTCTCGCATTTAAGTGTAGCAGCGGAAGTAAAGGGGAATGAAAAGGCCGCCGGTCTAGGAATTTACCCAGCCGCAAAAGCGATGAATCTAGACTTTATCCCAGTCGCGGACGAATCGTATGATCTATTAATGACAAAAGCCTTCTTTGAAAGTGAACAAGGTCGTTGGCTTGTATCAATTATCCAATCAGAAGCTTTTAAAATAGAAGTAGATAAAATTGGAGGCTACGCAGTCGCTAGTGATGCAGAGCCGATTTATATTTAGATTAACCAGAACCTTGAGGTGAATAGAATTGATGTATGAAATAGCAAAAGAAAATATCGACATCCAATCGGTGATAGATAAAGTCGTACAACGCGAAGCAGGCGCCATCACAACATTCATTGGAACAGTAAGAGAATTGACAAAGGGAAAGAAAACCCTATTTCTCGTATATGAAGCCTATGAATCGATGGCCGTTAAAAAGTTAGAGCAAATTGGCACTGAGATTAAGGAACGCTGGGAAGGCGCGGAAGTTGCGATCACTCACCGTGTGGGTAGACTTGATATTACCGATATTGCCGTGGTGATTGCTGTATCAACGCCGCATCGTGCTGATGCTTATGAAGCGAACCGCTATGCGATTGAAAGAATCAAAGAAATCGTCCCAATCTGGAAAAAAGAGCATTGGGAAGATGGCCAAGAGTGGATTGGAAACCAATTAGAAACCGTATCATACCCAACCGGAAAACCAGAGGAGGGTGACTTAAATGAATAAGATCTTGTTTTTTGCCCACTTGCGTGATGAAGTCGGGGAAGAATCCGTTCAATTAGAAGTAGCCGGGAAGACAGTTGCCGAAGTGAAAGCAATCGTGGCTGAACAGTATAAGGTTGCTAAGCTTGACACCGCGATGACGGCAATCAATGAAGAGTTTGCCCCAAACGAAGAAGTCATTCAAGATGGAGACGTTATTGCTTTAATACCGCCAGTAAGCGGAGGCTGATGTCTCCGTGTTTTTCTTTTTGGGTGTTTTCTAAAAGGTCTTTTTTGGCTGGGTCAAAGGGCAATGTTTAATTTTAAGCAGGTTGATTGGAGCGGAAGGCACGAAGACTCCTGCGGGAGTGCAAGGCCAAGGGAGACCCCACAGGAGCGTGAGCGACGAGGAGGCTCCCGGACTGCCCGCGGAAAGCGAAGTGCCTGGAGCGGAAATCAACAACCCTGTTTATCCTCTCCTTAAGTCCTTAAGGAGAGCGAAAAAATACCTTTATAATGGGAGGAATTCTCCATGTCAAATAGATATTCACGCCAGACACTATTTCCTCCAATTGGCAAGATGGGGCAGGAAAAAATCAGGACAAAGCATGTGTTAATCATAGGGGCAGGTGCCCTTGGCTCTGGAAACGCGGAAGTGATGACTAGGGCAGGGGTAGGCAAGCTGACCATTGTAGACCGTGACTATGTGGAAGCGAGTAATCTTCAACGTCAACAGCTTTATACAGAGGAAGATGTCGCAGAGAAGCTTCCAAAAGCTGCTGCTGCGGAAAAACGCTTAAAGGCAATCAACTCAGAGGTCGAGATTCAGTCAATCATCGGGGATGCAACTCCTGAGATGTTAGCCGAGCTTGCTGGAGATGTCGATTTAATCATTGATTCGACCGATAACTTTGAGACAAGAATGGCGATTAATGATATTGCTCAGAAATATCAAATTCCATGGATTTATGGGGCATGTGTGGCAAGCTTCGGGATGAGCTTTACGATTATCCCTGGAAAGACGCCATGTTTAAACTGCTTGTTAAAAACAGTGCCAATCCAAGGGTTAACATGCGATACGGGTGGCATAATCGGACCGGCTGTACAAATGGTAATAGCTCACCAAACAGCGGAAGCCCTAAAGATTCTAGTTGAGGATTGGGAGGCAGTGAGAACTTCCTTCGTTAATTTTGATATGTGGCGGAACCAATACACAAGTATGAAGATGTCACGTGCGAAGGATCCAGGTTGCTTATCATGCGGAGAGCATCCAGAGTATCCTTATCTAGAGGCAGAAAATATGACGAAAACGACGGTCTTGTGCGGAAGGGATACAGTGCAGATTCGACCACCACATACCGAAGGCGTCGACTTAAAAGATATGGCTGGGAAACTGAAGGCACTCGGATATGAGGTGAAAGGAAATCCCTATCTTCTCTCTGCAGAGTTAGAGGATAATCGCTTCGTCCTATTCCAAGACGGACGGGCCTTAATTCATGGCACAAAGGACTTAGCCCAGGCAAAGAGTTTATATAATCGGTTATTAGGGTAATCCAGATAAAAAATAAAATAGGCGGAAAAGTTCCGGTTAATTTAGAAATAGTGGAGAAAATAGCTTAAAAAACCGGAGAGATTCCGGCTATTTAAGTTTAAGCCCTATATTTATTGGCGAAAAGAGCCATATATAAAATAAAAGACCTCTACCCAACAGGATAGAGGTCTTTCGCGTTATACATCCACTTCAATGGCTTTTAGACTTGGATTTTATCATAAAGATATGACTTTGTTCTAATGAGGTTTTGAGGGTAGGTAGAAGCTTCATATAGGGTCATTTATGAAGGCTTGGGTGTGCCTCGCTAACCCCTTTTATTCGAACTGGTATATTACTATTGTCAGTAAATTTAGGTATTTATTGATATACATGGATAAATCACAGTTAATCCCTGCAGATGATATCTACAAAGTATGGATTCTTAGTAATACTTCTGTATGGCCGCATTTCCTATACGATGGGAATTAATAGAAAACCATTACACCAGATCAACAATCAAGAAGGAATCGTACCTGATTTCTGTTAAAATAGAGGTTGTTTTAAACCAAGCTTATCCATAGATTGAGAGGGAAGAAAGCATGCACCATAAGAGTTTACATAACCACTGGGGAGAGGTTCTTCACGAGGAGTTTACTAAACCATATTATCAAAAATTACAGGAATTCTTGGTAAAGGAATATGCAGAGCAGACCGTTTATCCTGTAAAGGAAGATATATTTAACGCATTAAACTATACAGATTATGAGGATGTAAAGGTGCTTGTTCTTGGACAGGATCCGTATCATGGTCCTGGGCAGGCCCATGGATTAAGCTTCTCTGTTAAACCAGGTGTGAAAATTCCCCCTTCATTAAGAAACATTTTTAAAGAATTACAGGCGGATGTAGGGGTCAGTCCGCCTAGTAATGGGTACTTAACAAGATGGGCTGAGCAGGGAGTGCTGATGCTGAATACGGTACTCACAGTTCGAGAAGGAGAGGCAAATTCCCATAGAGGTCAAGGTTGGGAACAGTTAACAGATAGAGTAATTATTGAGTTAAATTCACGTGAAAAGCCGGTCATTTTTCTGCTTTGGGGAAGGCCAGCGCAGGCGAAACTAAAGTTGATTGACCGGAAGAAACATATCATTCTTACCTCACCACATCCTAGTCCGTTATCTGCTAGCCGCGGATTTTTTGGAAGCAAGCCTTTTTCTAAAATTAATACTTATCTCCGTGAGCAAGGTGAAAAAGAGATTGATTGGGAGCTCACCTAAATCTTCGACATGTTCCACGTGGAACAGACAAAATTCCGTACAGTTTGTCTAATTATGGTCGATGAAACGTGTGAATTTTGAGGAACTAAGGTAAAATGGAAACCAAGAACGAAATCATAAAGCGTGGTGATACCGTGAATATTTCACTTCAAAAACTTCTATCAAAAATGGATGCGGAGCTTAAGAGTGCAAAAAGTGCAGAGTCTGAGTCGGCATTGCGAGAGCGAATCCACTCACTTAAAACCTTGTGTGAACTCGTCCTAGATGAACCACAAAATATGGTAGTACCAGATCGGCCACAACATGCCGTTCAACAAACATACAGACCAAGTGTACCAACAGAGGCTACCTTTCAAAACCAAAATGTTCCCTATCAAATACCACCAGTGATACAACCGCAGCCACAACCAACCACCATGCCAAATCAAGCAAAACGAATTGATATGGAAGATGGTGCCAATGGCGATTCGTTATTGGATTTTTAAGATACTGGCTTTGTATTGGTCAATTTTGATTCTGCACAGGTTGATTGGAGCGGAAGGCGCTTGACTCCTCGAAAATGAAACTACACATTTTCTCGTGCGTGGGCTGATTCAGGATGCTAGTCAGAGTCCTGCGGGAGCAGCGGGACAGGTGAGACCCCACAGGAGTGCAGCGACGAGGAGGCTCACCGCCCGCCCCGCGGAAAGCAAGCGCCTGGAGCGGAGATCAACATACTTAGTTATAAGAGCCTTAAAATAAAAATGGGGGAGAAATCAATATGAAACTATTTATTATTATTGGGGCCGTCAATGCTTTTCTTGCAGTAGCCCTGGGAGCGTTTGGAGCTCATGGATTGGAAGGGAAAGTTGAACCAAAATATTTAGAAATATGGAAAACAGGCGTAACATACCAAATGTTCCATGCAATCGGGATTCTAATTATTGGGATCTTGTTGGGCAATCTTCCGGCGACGTCCTTGCTCACCTGGTCAGGTTGGTTAATGCTCATCGGAATTGTGATTTTCTCCGGTAGTTTATATATCCTTACCTTAACGAAAATTGGCATTCTTGGAGCGATTACTCCACTTGGAGGAGTATCCTTCCTCGTTGCTTGGGTTTTGCTTATCATTGCAGCTATAAGATATATGTAAAAAAAGAAGCTCTGCAGTTCATTACTGCAGAGCTTTTGTTATGGATGTTATTTAACGTGGTGGGTAAGCAGTTAATCCACTTGCACCCCCGAATGGGTAATCATATTCTAGTTCCTCATCAAATGTCACATAATCGAGGTAAACCATTAATAGTAAGTAACGCATTCCTGTTTGTGGATCACTCAGGATGAGATGGTCTCTTCCTGCTGCCTCAATAATCCCTTTGAAAATTCTAGAATTCCACTCTTGACTAGCGTCAAAGCTCATATACACGGTTGCTAGTTTGCCTTTGTTCAGGCGCAGGATGTTTTCAATATAAGATGCTTCAATTGGCAGCATCCCTGGGACTTGCACACCCGTACCACCTGCTGATGGTGATACGCCAGCGGGTGGTACCGTCGGGGTAGGCTGTTGATATGGATAACCCCCGGCCTGCGTAGGAGCATAGCCCTGCTGTGCAGGGGCATACCCTTGTTGTGGCTGCTGACCAGCAGGTGCTTGCGGTGTATAGGCTTGCGGATACATTTGAGCATTATAATATGGATAATTCGATTGACTCATCTTTTTCCCTCCTGATTGAAAAATTAGTCCCGAAAAATAGGAAGATTCATTTCACTATTTCAACTTTATGGAGGGAATGAGAGAATTATGACTAAAAAGAATCCGAACAATCGGAAAAGCCCGGTACGGCGGGACAAAAAGTTTTTCAGTCTTTTTTGTTAACGAGCACTTCAGTTGACCAGGGTGATTGGATTGGAAATCAACACACTAGGTTAACAGAGCCATATAAAAAAGCATCTAGAGGTTCTAGATGCTTTTTAGCTTAATTTACACTTAAAAATGATTCAACACGTTCAACGTCAAGAAGGTTACCGACAAAGAAGGCACCGAATTCACCGTAACGCGCACTGACTTCATCAAAACGCATTTCATAAACGAGCTTTTTAAATTGAAGGACATCATCCGCAAATAAGGTAACGCCCCATTCATAATCATCAAAACCAACAGAACCAGTGATAACCTGCTTCACTTTTCCTGCATATTGACGACCAATCATCCCATGGCTGTACATTAGCTTCTTACGATCTTCCATAGGAAGCATATACCAGTTATCATTTCCTTGGCGACGCTTATCCATTGGATAGAAGCAAACATGCTTTGCTTTCGGTAGCTCAGGATATAGGCGAGCACGGACATGCGGATTCTCGTATGGGTTTTCACCATCAGAAAGGTAATTGCTAAGTTCGACAACGGAAACATAAGAATGAGCCGGAACAGTATATTCAGCCAGCTTAGACTTATTGAATTCGTTTTCAATCTCATTTAGCTCTTCCATTGTAGGACGAAGAATCATCATCATAAAATCAGCTTTTTGTCCAACGACGCTGTAAAGAGCGTGGCTACCTTGTTTCTCGTTATGAACCTTTGTCCATTTTTCAAGAAGACCTAGAAATTCGTTAATAGCTACCTGGCGCTCTTCGCTAGGAGTCATTTTCCAAGTCGTCCAATCGATTGTACGGAAATCATGCAAACAATACCAACCATCAAGCGTTTGTGCTGCTTCACTCATTTATCTCACTCCTAAAATCGATAATTTACAACAATACTATATCATAGTTTTGCCATTCGTCATGCGGTTAACACCTTAGGTTCATTGTAAGAATCGAATCATGGAGAAAATTAGGATAGTTTAGTGCGTTTATGTAAATAATGAAGAGGGCTTTAATGTAATTTTTTTATAAAATTAACAAAAGTTAAACTTATTGTCGAAAAAGGAAACATTCTTGAATTTTAAGTTTGGTAAAGTATGCTAGGGAAGTATAGTTTTTAGAGGAGGATTTAAAATGAGTGATTTGTTTACCGGTCTAAAAGAAAAAGTGAGCGGACAAAATCTCCGCATCGTTTTTCCAGAAGGGCTGGATGAGAGAATTTTAACAGCAGCCGGACGTCTTGCTGCTGATGGAGTAATTACCCCAATTTTAGTAGGGAATATTGAGGAAATTCAAACGAAGGCAAGTGGTCTAGGTGTTGCACTTGACGCTGTTGAAATATACGATCCTGCTAGTTTTGTGTTTATGGACGAGCTTGTTGCTTCTTTCGTTGAAAGACGAAAAGGAAAGGCAACAGAGGAACAAGCTAGAAAAATATTGTTAGATGAAAACTATTTTGGAACAATGCTTGTACATACAAACCGTGCAGATGGACTTGTTAGTGGAGCTGCCCATTCAACGGCGGACACGGTAAGACCTGCTTTACAAATCATTAAGACAAAAGAAGGCGTACGTAAAACTTCTGGTGTGTTCATAATGGTTCGAGACGATGAGAAATATGTGTTTGCTGATTGTGCCATCAATATTTCGCCAGACAGCCAGGACCTAGCAGAAATTGCAATTGAAAGTGCAAAGACGGCAAAAATGTTCGATGTCGATCCGCGCGTTGCGATGCTCAGCTTCTCTACAAAAGGATCAGCTGTTTCACCGGAGACGGAAAAAGTATCCGCAGCCGTTGTTGAAGCAAAGAAACGCGAACCAGAGCTTGTGCTTGACGGGGAATTCCAGTTCGATGCAGCCTTTGTTCCTTCAGTGGCAGCGAAAAAGGCACCGGATTCTGTGATCAAAGGGGATGCGAATGTATTTGTCTTCCCTAGCTTAGAAGCAGGGAATATTGGCTATAAAATTGCCCAGCGTTTAGGTAATTTTGAAGCAGTCGGTCCAATCCTCCAAGGCTTAAACCGTCCAGTAAACGACCTTTCCCGTGGGTGTAGCGAGGAAGATGTTTATAAACTTGCATTAATAACAGCTGGTCAGGCACTTGCTGCTAAATAATTAGTCGGAAACTGGTTTTCTTTCGGGGAAACCAGTTTTTTCTGGTTGTTCACCCAAATTTCTTCCCAATCAATAAAATGCTATAATAGCAAGGTTATTATTTATTTTTAAAGGAGAATCACAAATGGATGAGGCGCTTCAATTATTGCGTCAGGCTCGTTGGAGATTGATCGACCAATCGGCGATGGGACCACAGTTTCACGCACTCCAATCGTTCGCGACTGATGATACGCTTTGTGAGTCGGTCGGAGCGGGGCAATCGCCTGCAGTGGCAAGAGCGTGGGTCCATCATCAGACGATTGTGCTTGGCATTCAGGATACAAGGCTTCCGTCCTTACAGGAGGGTTTACAATTTCTCGAACAGCAAGGGTATCAATACATTGTTCGGAACTCCGGTGGATTGGCCGTGGTTCTTGATGAGGGTGTGCTGAACATTTCATTAATTTTACCTGAAGCTGAAAAGGGAATTGACATCAATCGTGGCTATGATGCGATGTGGCTTTTAGTAAAAAAGATGTTTTCTGATTTTGATATAGAGATAGAGGCACGCGAAATTACTGGATCATACTGTCCGGGGAGCTATGATTTAAGCATCGGCGGCAGGAAGTTTGCGGGCATTTCCCAGCGGCGCATGAAGAAGGGAGTCGCAGTTCAGATTTACCTTTGTGTGACAGGAAGCGGTAGCGAGCGCGCCGAGGTCATTAGGCAGTTTTATGGGCATGCTAAAAATGGACAAGACACAAAGTTTCACTATCCAGAAGTAAAGCCGGAAGTGATGTCGTCTTTGTCAGAACTACTTGGCACGCCACTAACGATTCAAGATGTGATGCTGCGCTTTATGACGTTTTTAAATCAACATAGTCAGGAATTGATTTCTGGACAACTGCTCCCAGAGGAGTTTGAAAAGTTTACCCACTATTATGATAGAGTGATTGAGCGGAACGGCAAATTTCTTGAACAGGCAAAATAAAAGACAGGTCGTAATTCACGGCCTGTCTGATATATGAGATGGTGTTGCCTGCTCCTACTCCATATATGAATGAAATTACTCCGCAACTTTTTCGAGATTCCCATTGCGGTCCATTTTAAATTTTGTTGCTGGGCGATCCTCTTCTTCATCAAATAACACAAGTTTACGGGCACGGTTCATAATTTTCATCAGTGTCTCGTAATCTTCTTGCATCGTTGTGGCGTTATCTTCGAGGCGCTTAACTTTCCCCTTAAGTGCGTCATTTTCCTTCCTTAACGTCACGATTTCACGCATTAATCTTTCATTCTCACTCTTAAAGATATCCGCGTGGAAATTGGTACTGTTTAAGTTTTGCAAATAAGCAATCACATGGCCAAGGGTTAGTCCTGAGGCTGTTGTGCGAGTTGGTTGCATTGGTTGTTGTACAGGTTGCGGCATTGAAGCAACAATCTCTTCTTGGGAAGTCTGTTTCTGAGGCACTTCAACCTCTTCCATCGTTAAGTCTTGTTCTAATTCAGAAGTTTCTGAGACTGCATCCTCCTCTTCAGAATCGGAAGAGCGATCAGATTCTTTTAAAAGCAATGACTCTTGTAAATCTTGTAGTCCGTCTAGCCCAAAAGCATCCTGCATTTCTAGTGTATTCAATGAACTATATGATTCTGTGGAATCTACCTTTGGCTCCTCGACCTCGGGGGTGAGTTCACTAGACATCTCTGTTGATTGTTGAATTCCTAGGTCATCAAACGATGGAACTGGCGGTGAATAAAGTAGCTTCTTCTTCCCACCTTGGTCTTTTCCCAGAATTCTTTGTCGTTGCTTGCGTTGTTTTTTCGCAAGCTGTAACGCTTTTTCGTACTGATGGCGGACAACCGCATTCCATCTGAAACCACATGCAGCTGACGTGCGATCAAGTTGGTCACCAACTTCTTCAAAAGCGTTCAACTGGGTACTTCCTTCACGAACATGTCTCAATACAGTTTCAGCAAGCAATAAATCGTTTTCCTCCGTCCAGGCATCCTGGCGAACTTTCATATTCTTCAACTCCCTTTAAAAAATCCCTTAATGAATGAAGTTCTAGTCAAAGGATGTCCCGTTTTTAAAAGGTTTATACATTCCTGATTAAAAGGATAGTAGATTTTTTCCATTTTTTCATAGAAAGGCCAAGTTGCAATCGACGAATGGAAGAGGTAAAATACCTTTTAGTGAAAAAAATTCGACATAATATACGTAAGCGTCTGAGCCAACGCTTATAAACCATACAGAACTTTTATATAGAAAGGGTTGTCATAAATGGCAAACGAATTTCGTGTTTGCGACGATTGTCAGGCCGTAAACCTTAAGACATTGATTCCACGCTTAAAGGAAATAGATTCAGAAGCAACGATTGATATTAGGTGTCAATCATACTGCGGCCCTGGACGTAAAAAAACCTTTGCGTTCGTGAATAATCGCCCCGTCGCTGCTCTGACCGAAGAAGAGCTAATGGAAAAAATCGAAAAAAAACTTAAATAAAGCAGGAACAACAGCTTTTAAAAAAGAAATATCAATAGAGTCATCTTTAAGCCACTAGCATAAAGGTGACTTTTTTATTTTATTTTGGGCTTTGTTAAAGGGCATTGCTAATTGTACTAACCGTTGATTGGAGCTCCAGGCGCTTGACTCCTCGAAAATGAACTACACATTTTCTCGTGCGTGGGCGTATTCGAGGAAGTTATTCAAAGTCCTGCGGGAGCAGCGGGACAGGTGAGACCCCGCAGGAGCGCAGCGACGAGGAGGCTCACCGCACGCCCCGCGGAAAGCGAGTGCCTGGAGCGGAAATCAACAACCTCGTTTAACATCTGTGTTAATCTAGTAATTTGTCAAAATTTGATTCATTGAGTTTACCCTAGTAATGAATAGGGTATGCAAATTTTAAAAGAACAACCATCCAAGATTATCCAAGGTCAAGCTGAAGTATGTTGAAATTTGCAAGATTTTGGGATGATTTGGTGATAGAAACGGTCTATAATAGATAGAGATATGTTAACGTGAGAGAAGGGAAGCAATGGACTATTCGGCGGAAAAATTACACGAAGAAAAAGTGTTTAAAGATCCTGTCCACCGTTATATTCATGTTCAAGATCGAGTGATTTGGGACTTGATTGGAACAAAGGAATTTCAACGGTTACGGCGGATTAAACAACTGGGAACGACCTTTTTGACCTTTCATGGCGCCGAACATAGCCGGTTCAACCACTCGCTTGGCGTTTATGAAATTGTTCGTCGTATCACTGATACGGTTTTCGTCGGACGTCCGGAATGGGACCAAGAGGAGAGAATGCTCAGCCTTTGTGCAGCCTTGCTTCATGATTTGGGTCACGGGCCTTATTCCCATTCGTTTGAAAAAGTGTTTGACCTTGACCATGAGGACTTTACAAAAGCGATTGTCCTTGGAGATACCGAAGTGAATCAAGTGTTATCGCGAATCTCCGCTGATTTTCCAAAAAAGGTCGCTGAGGTCATTGATAAGACCTATGAAAGCAAGCTTGTGGTGAGCCTGATTTCGAGTCAGATTGATGCCGACCGGATGGACTACCTGCAACGAGACGCCTATTATACCGGCGTTAGTTATGGACATTTTGATATGGAGCGGATTTTGCGCGTGATGAGGCCTAGAGAGGACCAGGTCGTCTTTAAGCAGAGCGGTATGCATGCCGTTGAGGATTATATTATGAGCCGCTATCAAATGTACTGGCAAGTGTATTTTCATCCGGTTACGCGGAGCGCGGAAGTCATCTTGACGAAAATCCTCCACAGAGCAAAGCATCTCCACGAACAAGGATATTCCTTCAAGCATAAGCCGCATCATTTTTATTCCTTCTTTAAAGAAGAAGTTACATTAGAAGACTATCTAAAACTAGACGAAGGCATTGTTCAGTATTATTTTCAGATTTGGCTTGAGGAAGAGGATGACGTGCTTAGAGACCTGTGTGCGCGGTTTATTAACCGAAACCTCTATAAGTATGTTGAATTTGACCCGGCCAAGGAATATAAAAAATTAACGAAGTTGTCCAAGCTTTTTGAAAAGGCTGGGATTGACCCTGAGTACTATCTTGTCGTCGATTCATCTTCCGATTTACCTTATGACTTTTATCGTCCTGGTGAGGAAGAGGAGCGTTTACCGATTCATCTTTTAATGAAAAATGGGGAGTTGCGCGAGCTATCTAGGGAATCCGATATCGTAGATTCAATTTCAGGGAAGCGCAGGACCGACCATAAATTATATTACCCAGCTGATTTAGTAGCTGGCCATGAGGAAATATGCGAGCTTCTTGATTAGTAGCCAATGGTAGAATCGGAACTTTTGAAACAGGAGTTGACTAGTTTTGTTAAAAGATCATGCAAAAATCATTCATGCAATTGCGCTTTCAGGGGAAGTCATTGGACGGAAGAAGCTGCAAAAGATGATCTATATTGCGAAGAAGATGAATTTTCCTTTTCAAGAGAGATTTCAGTTCCATTTTTACGGGCCATATTCCGAGGAGCTAACTCTCAGGGTGGAAGAGCTCTGCAATATGGGTTTTCTTAATGAAGTGAAAGAAAAGAAGGGCGGTTACTACCAATACCGCTACACGTTGACCGAGGAAGGCGAGGAGTTTCTAGGAGAGAACGATGTGGATATGCCGCAACTTGGCAATTGCCTAACCGACATCAACACACAAAATGCCAGATTCCTTGAACTCGTCTCGACGATTTTATATTTTGATAATCTTCCGCAAGGTGAAGTAAAGGATAAGGTTCAAACCGTTAAAAAAAGCCAGAAGTTCACCGACGAAGAATTCGAAACTGCGTACCAATATATTGAGAGTTTAAAAGGCCAAACCAGACAATAAGGGAAATTGTCTGGTTTTTCTTTTTGTCTTGGTTTAGGGAAGATTAAAGCTTGATTTTGTGAATTTTGGGAAAGGGGTTAGGTTTTCCTAAAATAGGTAATTGTCATTGAACATGGGGCGTGATGTGGTTGATATGGGGAATCTTTTCGGTCCAGTAAACGCCGTTGTCACAGAAATGTCGCCATTTTTTCAATAACTTCGAATAATCGATGCAAACTTGCAATAATCAATGCATATTCTCTGAAAATCAATCAATAACTCGTATTCATCAATGCATATTCCAAGCGACAATCTCAATCTAAAAAAAATAAAGGGAGGTTTTACCGTTAAATGAAGATTATAGCCTGTTTTGGGGTAAATAAGGGGAGTTTTTCCCGCTATCAAAAGAAAAATTACCTATTTTTATGTTTTCAAGTCAAATAAGGGGAATCTCTCCCTCTATTTAGGCTAGATTTCAGTGCCAATTATAAATTAAGGGGAGTTTTTCCCTCTATTTTTCAAATCAAAGTCAAAGTGCCTAACCTGATCCCCTAACCGATAAGAGCGAACTCTCACGGTCCCAAATATCTTAATTTTGTTTATAGATAAGCTAGGTATTTAGTTAGCTTAAAGTCTGTATCTTGCTGAATGAAATCAGCTGTAAAACGTCATTAATGCGCTAGTAAAACAAAAAAGGCTGACCAACATGGCCAGCTTTCATCTAAAAAACAACACTCTATTCCTCACTCAGCAGCTTTCCGCCCACTGCGTAATGATCTTTCCTTAATTCCTCGATAAAAACATAAACTTTTTCTTTTGAAGCACCGGTTGTTTCGCTAACCGCTTCAGTGACCTTTTCAACGAGGGCTTTTTTCTGTTCGTCGGTGCGTCCAGGTAACATTTCGATAGTGACAAATGGCATGATGGGTCCTCCTTCAATATATGCTAGTAATATTCCTGTTTTGAGTTTTCCATATTTTCATGAAATGTGCAAGCTGTCGTGTTTTCATTTTTATAAAAAAATAAGGTATACTTGAAGCATCTATTAGGGCCACCTAAAATAAAGGAGTTAACAATGTGGGTCTTGCGTATTCATTAGATCAGTTCATTTATGTCGCGATTACATTGGTTTTTGCGTTTACGCTCCATGAGTTTGCCCATGCATTTGTCGCCTATAAGTTTGGGGATCACACAGCTGCCAGGCAGGGAAGGCTAACCTTGAATCCAATGAAGCACCTAGACCCAATCGGGACGATTCTTATCTTCATCGCTGGATTTGGATGGGCACGGCCTGTGCCAGTGAATCGGTTCTTCTTTAAGAATCCTCGCCTTGCTGGCGTGTTGGTATCAATTGCGGGGCCGCTCAGTAATCTTTTACTAGTCATCATCGCTTTAGCCATTTGGTATGGTTTGCTTGCTGCAGGGTTTGGCCCAATGATTCCACAAGCAGGGCTTGAGTTCATCAATGTGTTTGTTTATTTGAATATGGTTTTATTCGTATTCAATTTGCTGCCATTTCCGCCGCTTGATGGGTATCGAATCATTGAGGATTTAGCGCCGGCAAACATTAGAGCAAAGCTCACGCAGTATGAAAATTACGGGATTATCATCTTTTTAGTTTTGGTCATCACGCCACTTGACCAGTATACAATCTCACCGTTGTTTAACACGGTCATCCCGTTCTTATTAGGTGGAATAACGGAGTTTTTCGTTCAAATTGTTTCTTAGCTAGGAGGTATTTTTTATGGAAGAAAAAAAGAAGAAGAGTATTGGCTTTAATATTATTAAATCGGACCCGATGGACAATCACAAAGGCTTCGGAAAAGGGAGTCTTACGTTGGATAATGTTTCCCCTGTGATCATTGATGTTGAGGAAGGCGATGCAACTGTTGATGTTGGTGCGATGCATGCACGCAGCGTGGTCGAAAAGGGAATTAAATTCTTGCCAAACCGCGATGAAGTTCCAGATGCTAAGCTTTATTGGTTAGTTTGGGTTACAATGGACCGCTCAGAAGAAGGCCCATATTATGCAGGCGTAACGGCATGTGATATGACGGTGAATCGCGAAATCCGCCGCGGCTATAAATCTTTACCAGAGCATGTGAATCGTCTAGATAAATCAATCAAACGTCACATCATTGTCGACCATATGGATGATAAAGCCAAGCAAATCCTCGTCAACTATTTGCAAACCCACGACGCTGGCATGTGGGAACGGTCACCTGAACAGTTGAAAAAGGACTTAAATGCATAAAAAGTTGTCGATTCAAGGAATTTCTTTCTTGCGTTAAAGAAAAAGACATTGTAAACTAAATGTCAACGTGACACACACGTTAACTAGGACACGAAAACGCCCGAGCTTCGATTTGAAGCTCGGGCGTTTTCCTTTTAAAGGCTTTTTCATAACTTTGTTGCTCTAGAGGACTTAATGGAACTTATTCGAAACAGCCCTTTTTAAAGGCTAAATATCCGCTTATACCAAGGTTTCTTCTCTGGCTTTTCCTCATGTTCTTTGGCCGGCTTTTTCGGGTGTTCCTCACCTGCATCAAGATGATCGGTGCAGTATTCCTGCGGCTCGGTGCCATCTTTGAAATAGGTCAGTCTTTTAACCGGACAGTTCGCCGTGGCAATCTTCCCGTTTTCAGGATTGACGAATACCCCAATTGTTCCCTTAGCTGTTTTAAAAGGTGCAGCCGGTTCATCTTCAAGCGCCTTTTCCATAAAATTAAACCAGACATTTTTACTATAAACTTTTTCTGTTGATTTCACGATGGGCTTTCCTACGTCATAGCCAGTCCAAACAGCGGTGACAAGTTGCGGGGTGTACCCAATCATCCAACTGTCTGTATTCGTGGAACCAGATTTTCCAGCATAGGGCCGGCTCATTTCATCCACCATAGTAATGCCGGTGACAGATGAATAGCCATTAAGCTTTGGATCAAACATCCCAGTTAACATATGGTTCATGACCGATGCAAGCTCAGGTTTCAAAATTTGTTTTCCACTTTCTTCAGCTTCAAACAGCACAGTCCCATCATGGCTTTCAACCCGTTCAATGAGTACAGGTTCAACGTATTGCCCGCCATTCGCGAACAGGCTGTAGGCAGAAGCCATTTCAAGCACTCGTACACCAGAAGTCCCGAGGGCAAGAGATGGCACCTGGGCCATATTGGTTGACAAACCAAACCTTTTCGCTGTGTCAACTAGCATTTCTTCCCCTAAAAACAGATGGGTTTTGACGGCATAGACATTATCGGACAACGCTAACGCTTGAGCCATCGTGATTTCGTCTTCGGCATATTTATTATTAAAATTATGTGGCGTATACTCTGAACTGCCGTCATCAAACCGGAACGTGGTCAGCTCACTTTTCATCGTCGTCGAAGGGGTGAAACCATTTTCAAGAGCAGCATAATATAAAAGCGGCTTCATGGTAGAACCAGGTTGACGTACCGCCTGCATCGCTCTATTAAACGGACTTTCCTCGTAATTCCTTCCACCGACCATGGCCTTTACATGTCCAGTTCGAGGATCCATCGCAACAAAACCTGCTTGAATCTCTGAGTCCTCTGAAATATGTTTTGCAACCATCTCTTCGGCAAGTTGTTGCTGTTCTAGATTCACAGTGGTATATACTTTTAACCCACCTAAAGCAATCGTTCGATCATCGAGCTTCAGCGTATACTTTAATTCTTTTTGAACAGCATCCTGAAAATAGGGGGCCTGCCCAACGGAGTCTCGTTGGTGTTTACCGACTAGCTTTAATGGTGCCTCAGCTGCTTCATCCGCCTCCGCCCGACTGATATACTCCTTTATTTCCATTGACCGTAAAACGACTGCCTGTCGGTCGTTGGCTTTCTTCTCATTCGCTAGTGGGGAGTAGATACTTGGCCCCTTAGGCACACCAGCAAGCATCGACGCTTCGGCTAGGGTTAGGTCACGAGCATCTTTACCAAAATAAAATTGACTAGCAGCCTGGACACCATAGGCGCCGCTCCCGTAATAGATTGTATTTAAATAGCCTTCAAGAATTTCATTTTTCGAATAGTTCATTTCAAGCCTAAGCGTATAAAAGGCTTCAGTTAGCTTTCGCTTCCATGTCTTTTCATGCTCGAGATAAAGGTTTCTGGCATATTGCTGAGTAATCGTACTCGCTCCCTGCACTTTTGCCATTGCTTTTATATCAGCGATAATCGCACCAGCAATTCGCTTATAATCAAATCCGTTGTGCGCATAGAAATTACGATCCTCAATGGATATCGTCGCTTTCACAAGGTCAGGCGAAATATCCTTAAGCGGCACCCAATATCGCTTCTGGCCACTGTTACTTTCACCAATAACGCTCCCGTCATCTGCCATATAAAGAGTCGATTGGGGCACAGCAAGTGGTGGTGGGCCAAGGATCTTGGCATAGCCAATAATTGAAAAATAAACAAGAAAAAATAAGGCCGCACAAATCATGCCAATAAACAGAGCAGCCCTAAAAACCTTAGCCGTCTTACGAAACCGCTGATCCGTCATAATCTCCAACACATGCACCCCCTAAAATCAAAACTATTAACCATTATGGAAAAATTTAAGACAGTTTAAACCCCTGGTGATGGATTTTTATTTAATTAGGAAAGTTGGTGTCGGTGTTTGAAAATGAAGGCCAATAAGTAGAGGATGTTTCCTTTTGTTAGGTTGTGTTAAAGGGTAATGTTATTTTCTCCGAATGTTGATTGGAGCGGAAGGCACTCGACTCCTGCGGGAGTACGGGGCAGGGGAGACCCCGCAGGCGCTGGAAGCGCCGAGGAGGCTCCCCGGCACGCCCGCGGAAAGCGAGTGCCTGGAGCGGAAATCAACAACTTTGTTGAACAGTTGCCTTTATCTATTTTAAGAAAGAAACAATTCATAGTAATTTATTCTTTCCTATTATCAAACTTTGCTCTATAATTTTTCTGTTGTACATAAAAAATGTTGTGTTTTGAAATCACTTCTTGGGGAAATATAAGAATTATTGTCAAACAATGCTTATTTTTACCGAAAGGAAGGGTTTCAAATGGGTCTTTGGTTTACAGAAAAGCAAACAGATCATTTCGGGATTACGATGAAGGTGAACCGTACATTACATACAGAGCAAACCGATTTTCAAAAGTTAGATATGGTAGAAACAGAAGAATGGGGCAATATGCTTCTGCTTGACGACATGGTCATGACATCCGTTAAAGATGAATTCGTTTATCACGAAATGGTTGCACATATTCCATTGTTCACACATCCAAATCCGGAAAACGTTCTTGTAGTTGGCGGCGGCGATGGCGGAGTGATTCGTGAGGTATTGAAGCATCCGCAAGTGAAAAAGGCAACGCTCGTGGATATCGACGGAAAAGTCATCGAATACTCCAAGAAATTTTTACCTGAAATTGCTGGGAAACTAGATGACCCACGGGTTGACGTACAAGTTGGCGACGGGTTTATGCATATCGCGGAAAGCGAAAACGAGTATGACGTCATCATGGTCGACTCAACCGAGCCTGTTGGACCGGCAGTCAATCTGTTTACTAAGGGATTTTATGCGGGGATTTCAAAAGCATTAAAAGAGGAAGGCATCTTTGTTGCTCAGTCAGACAACCCATGGTTTAAGGCAGACCTCATCCGCAATGTCCAAAAAGATGTAAAAGAAATCTTCCCAATTACACGTCTTTATGTGGCTAACATCCCAACCTACCCAAGCGGCCTTTGGGCGTTTACAATTGGTTCAAAGAAACACGATCCGCTTGAAGTAAGCGAAGATCGTTTCCATGAAATCGAGACAAAGTACTACACAAAAGAACTTCATAAAGCGGCGTTCGTGCTACCGAAGTTTGTCGGGGATTTACTGAAATAAGGAATAAGGGTTCTTTTAGAGGGCCTTTTATATAGTAGAAAGAAAGAGGGATTTGAACATGCGATTTGATGAAGCTTATTCGGGCAATGTATTTATTGCGACGAACTCTGATTTTAAAGAAAGCAAGGCTGTCCTATACGGCATGCCAATGGATTGGACGGTTAGCTACCGCCCTGGGTCTCGTTTCGGTCCAGCTAGAATTCGCGAAGTTTCCGTTGGTCTTGAAGAATACAGCGCGTACCTTGATCGTGAATTACATGATGTGAAGTACTTTGATGCGGGCGACATTCCTTTGCCATTTGGCAATCCGCAAAAGAGCATTGATTTAATTGAAGAATATGTTGGCACGCTGATGGCTGAGGATAAATTCCCGCTTGGTATGGGTGGGGAGCATCTTGTTTCTTGGCCGGTAATGAAGGCTGTTGCCGCAAAATATAAAGACCTTGCGATTATCCATATGGATGCCCACACCGATTTGCGTGAGGATTATGAAGGGGAGCCACTCTCGCATTCGACGCCAATCCGTAAAATTGCCGAGCATATTGGACCGGAAAATGTATTTTCATTTGGAATTCGTTCCGGAATGAAAGAAGAGTTCGATTGGGCAAAAGAAGTAGGCATGCATATTTCTAAGTTTGAAGTGCTTGAGCCATTAAAAGAGATTCTTCCAAAATTAGCTGGACGTCCCGTGTATGTGACGATTGACATCGATGTTCTTGACCCAGCGCATGCACCTGGTACGGGAACGGTTGATGCTGGCGGAATTACCTCAAAAGAGTTACTAGCTTCTATCCATGAAATTGCTCGTTCCGAGGTCAATGTCGTTGGCGCTGATTTAGTGGAAGTGGCACCGATTTATGATCATTCCGAGCAAACAGCAAATACGGCTAGTAAACTGATTCGTGAGATGCTCCTTGGATTTGTAAAGTAGTTTAAGGTAAACAATATTTGCCTAAAATAGAGGAGAGCTGACTGGCTTGGTCGGCTCTTTTTCCGTTTGAACTTTCTTGCGCTTTTATAAGACAATATTTATACTAGAAAGTTATAATAGAAAGATAAGTTAGGATGTGTGGTCGGTGTCTTCTAATGCCGTTGAAACAATTCCTGTAAAGGTTCATGTGAAAAACATGATTAATAAAGAGCTGTACGAACTAACTGCCTTTGGTCGCTATTCAGAAAAGGGAGCTAGTAGGTATCTTCAATACGATGAGGTCATGCCTGAAGGAACCACTCATACAACCGTCAAGGTGAAGGAAGGGGAGGTACTCATCCTTCGCAAAGGCGCAGTGGATATGAGGCTTCATTTTATTCTGGATAAAAAAACCTCTGGGAACATAAAAACAACGCACGGTCTAATGATGACGGAAGCAGATACGAAGAGGATCTTGTTAGCGGAAGGCCGGGTCGAGGTAGCTTATGAGCTTACCATTCAAGGGTCTTTAGCAGGTACATATGAGATGAAGATTGAATATGAGGAGGTATCGGAATGAACGTTGTTGAACAAGTTCAAATCAAGCTAAAAGAAGAAATTAAAGCAGCCGTTATTAAAGCGGGTCTAGCGGAGGAAGCGCAGATTCCGGATGCTGTTCTTGAACTGCCGAAGGAAAAGGCTCATGGAGATTATGCGACGAATATGGCGATGCAGCTAGCTCGTGTGGCGAAAAAGCCACCACGTAAGATTGCAGAAGAGCTTGTCGAGCATTTTGATAAAAACAAAGCTTCGATTGAAAAGATTGAAATTGCCGGACCAGGATTTATTAATTTTTATATGAATAATAGTTACTTAACGGATTTGATCGCGACGATTCTAGAAGCTGGTAACCGTTATGGTGAGACCAACGTCGGTAACGGCGAGAAGGTTCAGGTCGAGTTTGTTTCGGCAAATCCGACAGGTGATTTGCATCTTGGACATGCCCGTGGTGCCGCTGTTGGCGATTCATTAAGCAATGTGCTTGCGAAGGCAGGCTATGATGTTTCACGTGAATATTATATCAATGACGCTGGAAATCAGATCAATAACTTGGCATTATCGGTGGAAGCACGTTATTTCCAAGCGCTTGGTGAAGAGCGTGAAATGCCAGAGGACGGCTACCATGGAGCGGACATCATTGGCATCGGGAAGAATCTAGCAGAAGAGCACGGCGATAAATTTGCGAAAATGAGCGATGAAGAACGCTTTGACGCGTTCCGTAAGCATGGCTTAGAATATGAGCTTGAAAAATTAAAGAAGGACCTTGAAGCATTCCGTGTCGGCTTTGATGTGTGGTTCTCAGAAACGTCGCTATACCAAAACGGCAAGATTGAAGTAGCTCTTGAAGTGTTGAAGGAAAAAGGCCATATCTATGAAGAGGACGGAGCGACTTGGTTCCGCTCAACGACCTTTGGCGATGACAAAGACCGCGTGTTAATTAAACAAGATGGCTCATTTACGTACTTGTTGCCGGATATTGCTTACCATCAGGATAAGCTGAAACGTGGATTTGAAAAGTTGATTAATATCTGGGGAGCGGACCACCATGGCTATATCCCACGGATGAGAGCGGCGATTCAAGCGCTTGGCTATGAAGGCGATACACTTGAAGTTGAGATCATCCAGATGGTACAGCTTTATAAAAATGGCGAGAAAATGAAGATGAGTAAGCGTACAGGGAAAGCTGTTACAATGCGTGATTTGATTGATGAGGTCGGACTCGATGCCACTCGTTACTTCTTCGCGATGAGAAGCTCTGATACGCATATGGACTTTGACCTTGACCTTGCAGTGTCACAGTCGAACGATAACCCAGTTTACTATGCACAGTATGCGCATGCACGGATTTGTTCAATTCTTCGCCAAGCGGAAGAACAAGGCCTTGCGGTCGACACTAGTGCTGACTTTAGCTTAGTTGGTGCTGAGAAAGAAGTTGACCTGTTGAAGAAATTGGGTGAATTCCCACAAGCAGTGGCTGAGGCGGCTCAAAAGCGCGTGCCCCATCGTGTGACAAACTATATCTTTGAACTAGCATCAACGTTCCATAGCTTCTACAATGCGGAAAAAGTGTTGGAAATGGAGCAAAAAGAGCGTACAGCTGCACGTTTAGGACTTGTGAAGTCGGTTCAAATTACGTTGAAAAACGCATTAGATCTGATTGGAGTTTCTGCTCCGGAGAAAATGTAAAGTAGTGTAAAGGCCTTCTCGCCAATTTGTGCGGGGAGGTTTTTTTGTCTGTAAGGGTGGAGTGGTCGATACCCCATCTAGTATTTATTCCCTGTACAGGGAATAAACTGTCCAAAACCGGGAATATAATGCTCATAATAGGGAATAAAATTACGGTTACTAGCAAAAACAGTCTTCGGTGGGGGTATTATTGGACGATTTCACTTCAAAATTTAAGTTCAACGATCAATTCAGGCTAAAAATACCCTCCCAAAAAGTCCTTTACTAGTAAAAGTCATTAGGTTTTTGGATGAAACCTCGTTTTTTTGTAGTTTTCGATTACAAAAGGGAACATTGAGGTAGGTGTTTTTTTTAAATACGGTATGGGGTAAATGGGTTAACCCAGGGGAAACCACAAAATTCCCCCTGTTTACCTTATTTCCACTCCAACGTCGCCCCGCCAATCCGTTTGACCCCACGAATTTTACTTAAATCCTCGACCAAGGCTAAGGCAGCTTGGTCTTTTCGCTTTGCTTCAATCATGAAATCAACATCTTGCCCAATCCCGCGCAAAACGCTAATCAGTGGCTTAATAAATTCAGGGTCGACATGGTCGGCATGTGCGCGATACATTTTTTCAGATTTGGGCGAAGAGATATGGATTTTGGGACGAATACCAATCCGGTCCCAAGTGGCAAAGCCGGCAGGAAGGAGCTCTTCCAATGCCATCGTGCCAAGGTTCGCCATATGATGATGATAATCAAAAACTAGCGGAACATCTTCTTTCTGACAGACGCTCAAAGTTTCATCACCATTGTAGGTCTTGTCATCATTCTCCAAGGTCATTCGATTTTTAATGTGAAGCGGCAGTTTGCGCAAATTTTCATGAAAACGAACAATGGTTTCCTCTTTATTCCCATAGGCGCCACCGATATGAATATTGATGACGCCCTCATTTTCAAGTCCCATCGCCTCAAGCATACGGTAATGGTACTCCATATCAATTACCGCGTTGTCCGACACTTCTGGGCGCGGGGAGGTAAACAAAGTAAACTGATTTGGATGAAAGCTTGTCCGCAATCCCTTTGCTTTCACGAGTCGGCCAATCTCTTGCCACTTATCTGCGAAAGGAGAGACAAAGTCCCAAAGAACCTCTGGATGGGTCGCGAGTGGGGCAATTGAGCTAGAAAACCGATACAAGGCAATTTCATGGGCGATATTGTAATGCACCATTCTTTCTGTGCTTAATAAATTTTGATAGGTAAGAGACTTTAACTTGTCCATCCGCTCGTCTTCCGTCATTTTACTATAGCGAGTAAAAGTGAGCGTTCGCGATGGAGAGGCCTCCCAAAGAGATATAGCAGTCGAGACATAGCCGAAACGTATAATCATCTCGATCTCCTTTCCTAGAGAAAGTAGGACACCGTCTGTGCCGCTCTCTCTTTAAGACTTCGAAAAGGGTTGAACCCATTTAAGTCGTCAAGATGAACTTGTTCAGATTCCAATAGATCATTATATAAAATTGCTTTGACACGCTGAATAAATTCCTGATTGTAGATTAAGCAATTCAATTCAAAGTTAAGAAACATGCTCCGTTTATCAAAGTTTGCTGTCCCTAGATCACATAGTTTGTCATCAATCACAAGGACTTTCGCATGATAAAATCCCTTTTTATATTGATGAATTTCCACATTTCCGTCTCGTTTCAGCAACTGTCGTAAATACGTGAAAGAGGCCTCTTTTACTAATGCATGGTCGGCCGTGAATGGTACAAGAAGGGTGAGGGAGACACCACGGTCAATCGCTTTTAGCAATTGATTAAAGATCTTTTGGCTTGGGATAAAATAAGGGGTCCCAATCATAATCGATTTATCCGCTTTGCTAATTAAATCAAATAAGGTGTCTTCAAGTAGATTGCCTTCAGACGGGATAAATTGGTGGAGAACCGGACCTTTTCCCAGTGTGGTAGGAAAATAAACCCTCTTTTGCAAAAGGTTAACCTTCGCCGCTCTCTGCCAATCTAAAAGGAATTCCTTCTGGAGATCTTGGACTCCTTCTCCAGTCACCTTTAAATGATAATCCCGCCATGGGGATAATTTTTTATCTAAATTAATATACTCTTTGCCAATATTAAATCCACCGGTGTAGCCAATCTTTCCATCAATCACAGTGATTTTCCGGTGATTTCTTACCTGTGATGAATAAAACAAGAAGGGGAACTTCGGTGTCTGGCTTTGAACGAACTCGACACCAGCTGTCTTTAAGTCCTGTTTTGACTTTCGGGAAATCGTTCCTCCGACCCAATCCACGAGCAGGCGAACCTCTAACCCTTCCTTAGCCTTGTCCATTAAAATCGAGAGGAATTCTTTGCTGATTTTATCGTCTTTCACTATATAAAAGAGAACATGAATATGCTTTTTCGCGCGCTTTAACTCGGCGAAGTAATCTTCAAACAAGTCGGGTCCAGTTGTGAAGATGTCCAGCTGGCTATTTCTTTCGGGGAAAATTTGTTTGTTGATCTTAGCTAAATGCTTTTTTCTCCCGATGGTAAAGTCCAGCGCCAGCAGCAGGGTAATTCCAAGTAAAATGACAATTATCCATAATGCAATCTCCACAGCAATCCGGCTCCTTTATGTAATTTTTTCGCTAAAGTGATAGCGAGTTTTATTTAGTGTTACCGAAATTATTATATATATGATGCATTTAGTGATTTAAAACACAAGGAAATTTTTTGTGAAAAATCGTTGACTGAACGCTCATTCATATTATAATGGAAGTACAGGTATAGTCAGAAAATTTTATTGTTTTGAAATTTTCTTCACGAACTTCAATGAAAGGGGAAGTGTAATCATGAACGGACTTTTATGGATTAACCTGATCGCAACTTTATTTGTAATCGCTTACGCGGTGAGTTTGTTTGTATACGTGGTCAGGACAAGGATTGAGTATATTAAGCTAGGGAAGAAATCCGAGTTTAATGACAATGTGAAAGAACGCTGGAACCGGATTTGGGTCATGGTATTTGGCCAAAAGAAATTAATGAAGGATAAGAAAAGTGGAGCAATCCACGTCATGTTCTTCTATGGCTTTATTTTAGTTCAATTTGGGGCAATTGATTTTATCTGGAAAGGTCTTGTTCCAGGTTCTCACTTACCACTTGGACCGCTTTACCCTGGATTCACTTTCTTCCAAGAAATTGTAACTTTAACGATTCTCGTCGCGGTTGTATGGGCGTACTATCGCCGTTATATTGAACAACTAGTTCGCTTAAAGCGCGGCATTAAAAATGGACTTGTTCTTATTTTTATCGGTGGCTTAATGCTATCTGTTCTACTAGGGAATGGAATGAGCTTAATCTGGCATGACCATCCAGGAACATGGACAGAACCAGTGGCATCGCTGATTGCGGCTGCCTTCGCATGGCTTCCTGAAGCCGGGGCAATTACCATTTTCTACGTTGCATGGTGGGTTCACTTACTGTTCTTATTAACTTTCCTAGTGTATGTTCCACAAGGTAAGCACGCGCACTTGATTGCTGGACCAGCAAACGTTTATCTTACACGTGTAGGTCCTGCAGCTAAGCCAAGTAAAATTGACTTTGAAGATGAAACACAAGAGAGCTTTGGGGTAGGAAAAATCACTGATTTCACTCAGGAACAGATGATTGACTTTTACGCTTGTGTAGAATGTGGACGATGTACGAATATGTGTCCGGCAACAGGTACAGGTAAAATGCTATCACCAATGGATTTAATCCTAAAAATGCGTGATCATTTAACTAACCACGGTGCGGCGGTTACTTCGAAGCAGCCATGGGTACCAACATTTGCGTTTGGAAATACAACAGGCAACCAACTTGCACTTGCAGGAACTGGAGCCGGTGCAGAAGAAGCAGCAGCGAGCCTTGCTTATAGCCCGAGCTTAATCGGTGATGTTATTACTGAGGAAGAAATTTGGGCCTGTACAACTTGCCGTAACTGTGAAGATCAATGTCCAGTTATGAACGAGCATGTTGATAAAATTATTGACCTTCGTCGTTACCTTGTTTTAACAGAAGGAAAAATGGATGCCGATGCACAACGTGCGATGACGAATATTGAACGTCAAGGAAATCCATGGGGCTTAAACCGTAAGGAAAAGGAAAACTGGCGCGACCTTCGCGACGATGTTGTCGTTCCTACGGTAAAAGAAATGAAAAAATCCGGCGAAGAATTCGAGTACTTATTCTGGGTTGGTTCGATGGGTGCATTCGATAACCGCAGCCAGAAGATCGCACTTAGCTTTGCGAAGCTTCTAAATGAAGCAGGCGTTAAGTTTGCAATTTTAGGAAACAAAGAAAAGAATTCAGGCGACACGCCAAGACGTCTTGGAAATGAGTTCCTATTCCAAGAGCTAGCTACTAACAATATTGCGGAATTCGAGAAGAACGAAGTTAAGAAAATCGTTACGATTGACCCGCACGCATACAATATCTTTAAAAATGAGTATCCTGACTTCGGTTTCGAAGCAGAAGTATATCACCACACGGAGCTATTAGCTGATCTTGTAAAAGAAGGGAAGCTTGTACCGAAGCATTCTGTTGAAGAAACGATTGCTTTCCATGACTCCTGTTACCTTGGTCGCTACAACGAAGTGTACGATGCGCCTCGTGACATCATGAAGGCTATTCCTGGGGTTAACCTGAAGGAAATTGAGCGTAATCGTGAAGACGCAATGTGCTGTGGAGCTGGTGGAGGCTTGATGTGGATGGAAGAAGAAACAGGCAACCGCATCAACGTTACTCGTACAGAACAGGCACTTGCGGTGAATCCAACCGTCATTTCATCTGGATGTCCTTACTGCTTGACGATGTTGTCAGATGGTACGAAGGCAAAAGAAGTCGAAGAAACAGTTGGAACGTACGATGTTGCTGAGCTTCTAGAGAAGTCTGTGTTTGGTGAAGAAAAACAGCTTGTTTCATAAAGATAGACTACTAGATTGCAAGAAGATCATCACAGACCTGTACAGCTTTGATTCAGCGGTGGAATGTTTCGCCGCTGAATCTCATAAAATTGTATAGGTTTTTGTTTTTTTACAACAGTTGGATTAAGCGCTTACATATATAACATCATTAAGCATGGCGAAAACTCGAGCGAGCGTTCAGTCGGTGCCGATTTTATTTTTGGATTATTTTAAATAAAGTATTTGCTTTGTGCTTTGTTAAAGGACATTAAACGTTGATGGTAATTTTAAAAAAGGGGCGATGGGAAATGGGAAAAACGGTGATTTTATCTGGAGCAAGAACTCCGTTTGGAAAATTAGGTGGAAGTTTAAGTAGCTTCACAGCTTCTGAGTTGGGTGGTTTTGCAATCAAAGAAGCACTGAACCGTGCTGGGTTGGATGCTGCTGAAGTAGGCGAAGTCATTCTCGGCAACGTTCTCCAAGGAGGACAGGGCCAACTACCATCCCGTCAAGCTGCAAGACATGCGGGAATTCCGTGGGAAGTCAAAACCGAGCTTGTAAATAAGGTTTGTGCCTCTGGAATGCGAAGTGTCACCTTAGCTGACCTGTTGATTCGCGCAGGTGAGGAAGAAGTCATTGTCGCCGGTGGCATGGAGTCGATGAGCAATGCTCCATATATTTTACCGAAGGCGCGTTGGGGGTTGCGGATGGGCGATGCTCAGGTGAAGGATTTAATGATTCATGATGGACTGACTTGCTCATTTACTGGTGTTCATATGGGAACATACGGCAATGGTGTGGCGTCAGAGATGGAGATTAGCCGTGAAGATCAGGACCAATGGGCATTAAGAAGTCATCAAAAAGCACTTGAAGCCATTGAGTCAGGGCGTTTCGCTGAGGAAATTGTTGCGGTTGAAGTTCCGCAACGACGCGGGAATCCAGTGGTCGTCGATAAAGACGAAGCCCCTCGTCAAGACACTTCAATTGAAGGACTTAGCAAGTTAAAACCAGTGTTTAACCATGATGGCACGATTACAGCGGGTAATGCGCCGGGAGTCAATGATGGAGCAGCTGCCCTTGTGCTGATGAGCGAGGAACGGGCGGCTCGGGAAGGCAGAAAAGCGGAGGCGGTCATTCTTGCACATGCCGCTGTGGCCACTGAAGCGAAAGATTTCCCGAAAACACCTGGAATCGTTATTAATGAGTTATTAAAGAAATCAGGCAAGTCCATCGAGGAAATCAATTTATTCGAAATTAACGAAGCCTTTGCTGCAGTCGTATTAGCCAGTGGACAAATTGCTGGAGTCGATCCGGATAAAGTCAATGTCAATGGTGGGGCCGTTGCATTAGGTCACCCAATCGGGGCGAGCGGAACAAGAATTATTTTAACCCTAATGAACGAACTTAAGCGCCGTGGTGGCGGAATTGGTATCGCAGCGATCTGCTCTGGTGGCGGTCAAGGTGATGCGGTGATGATTGAGGTTAAGTAAAAAGTCTGTACTTTAAAAGGAGGAAAAAGAGATGGAACGGATCATGGTCATTGGTGCCGGACAAATGGGTTCGGGGATTGCGCAGGTTTGCGCACAGGCTGGATACGAGGTGACATTGAATGACCTCAAGGCGGAATTTGTGGAACGTGGGCTAGGTGTCATTAAGAAAAACCTATCTCGTCAAGTGGATAAAGGGAAGATGACAGCGGAGGAATTGGATAAGGTCCTTGGCAGAATTACGGCTTCAAACGACCTTCAGGATGCGAAGTCAGTTGACCTTGTCATTGAAGCAGCCGTTGAAAACATGGACATTAAAACAAAGATTTTTGCTCAGCTTGATGAGATTGCTCCTGAGCACACAATTTTAGCCTCAAATACTTCGTCGCTTCCAATTACAGAAATCGCAGCGGCAACAAACCGTCCGGAAAAAGTAATCGGAATGCACTTTATGAATCCTGTGCCAGTCATGAAGTTGGTCGAAATCATCCGCGGCCTGGCAACGGCAGACGAAGTCTATCAAACCATTGAAGACATCACGGAAAAGATTGGCAAAGTACCAGTCGAAGTAAATGACTTTCCAGGATTCGTCGCGAACCGTATCTTAATGCCGATGATTAATGAGGCAATCTACACCTTGTATGAGGGTGTTGCTTCTAAGGAAGACATCGATTCAGTCATGAAGCTTGGCATGAACCATCCAATGGGACCATTGACTTTGGCTGATTTTATCGGACTTGATACTTGCCTCTATATCATGGAAACCTTATATGAAGGCTTCGGTGACCCGAAATATCGCCCATGCCCATTGCTACGTAAATACGTGAAGGCTGGCTGGCTCGGGAAGAAATCCGGTCGCGGTTTTTATGTGTACGAATAAAAAATAACGCTCCTTCAGGGAGGTACTCAGAATGAACTTAAGGTTTACTGAAGAACAAGAAATGATGCGCAGAATGGTCCGCGACTTTGCCGAAAAGGAAGTGGCTCCGTTTGTCGAAAAGATGGAGGGCGGAGAATTCCCACGGGACATCCTCAAGAAAATGGGCGAGCTTGGCTTAATGGGCATTCCCATCCCTGAGCAGTATGGCGGTTCCGGCATGGATTTCACCTCCTATATCATCGCCATCCATGAGCTGTCAAAGGTAAGTGCGACTGTTGGCGTGATTTTATCTGTTCATACATCTGTCGGGACCAATCCGATTCTATACTATGGAAATGATGCGCAAAAGCAGAAATATGTGCCGAAGCTGGCTTCTGGTGAATATCTTGGCGCGTTCTGCCTCACAGAACCAAGTGCAGGGTCAGATGCAGCCAGTCTTAAAACGCGTGCGATTAAATCGGGGGATGATTACATTCTCAACGGGTCAAAGGTGTTTATCACCAATGGCGGGGAAGCTGATACGTATATTGTGTTTGCATCAACCAATCCGGATCTAGGCTCAAAAGGGATTTCCGCTTTTATTGTCGATAAAAATACCCCAGGGTTGGTGATTGGCAAGGATGAACAGAAAATGGGGCTTCATGGCTCCAGAACCGTTCAGCTTACATTTGAGGATATGAAAGTTCCAGGAGAAAACCTGCTTGGGGAAGAAGGCCAAGGATTGAAAATTGCCCTTGGTAATCTGGATGTAGGACGGATTGGGATTGCCGCTCAAGCGCTCGGTATTGCCGAAGCTGCTTTGGACGCGGCGGTTGATTACGCGAAAGAGCGCCGTCAGTTTGGGAAACCAATTGCTTCTCAGCAAGGAGTCGGCTTTAAACTCGCGGATATGGGTACAGCTGTTGAGGCAGCGAAACTACTAATCTATCGGGCCGCCCATCTCCGCCAGCAGGGTGAAAAATGTGGCAAAGAAGCATCGATGGCAAAACTATTCGCCTCGAAAACCGCAGTAGACGTCACAACCGAAGCCATCCAAGTCTTTGGAGGCTACGGCTACACAGAAGACTACCCAGTCGAACGCTACTTCCGTGACGCCAAAGTAACCGAAATCTATGAAGGAACAAGCGAGATTCAGAGGCTGGTTATTAGTAAACACCTTTAGTTCCCGCCGATGGTATTCAAGTTACCCGAACTGGAAGTGAAAAGGTTTATACAGTAAAAGAGATTGTCACTATTTGCCTGAACCAGATCCACGGCAACATCTTTTTTAGCTGTGTTAAAGAACATTACTGATTTTACCTATTGTTGATTGGAGTGGAAGGCACGAAGACTCCTGGAGCGACCGAGCATAGGTCGTAATATATAGCGGGTGGGATTCCCGTCGAGAAAGAATTAGCCATTCACTCGTAGCGAGTCTTGGAGGGCAGGTGGTAACACTCTGCTTTTAAGCGTAGACAGCTAGGTAATGGGCCGTAAGCCGTTAGGTTGAAGGGATTGAGCTTCGAAATTTCGCGTTAGTTGGGAAGGCCGATGCACTCAGGAGTGTAGAAGGCAATATTGTTATTCTCGTAAATGGCGAGAGAATAACAACTTCCTCGGAGTCGGTGACCATGGCACG
>NZ_FOBW01000019.1 GCF_900109925.1 Mesobacillus persicus
ACAGGCAGGTTGCCCACGTGTTACTCACCCGTCCGCCGCTAACATCAGGGAGCAAGCTCCCATCAGTCCGCTCGACTTGCATGTATTAGGCACGCCGCCAGCGTTCGTCCTGAGCCAGGATCAAACTCTCCAATAAAGAGTGATTAGCTCATAAAATAAAACGTTGGCTCATGTACTTCTATAATAGAAGTCATGATAAATATTGTTTGTTGACGCTTGTTTGTTTAGTTTTCAAAGAACATTCGCTCAAAGCGACTTTAATACTATAACACGTTGCCGAGCTTAATGTCAACAACTTTTGTTAAGTTGTTTTGCCGTCATCTGTCGGCGACGTTTATTAATATAACAGGCATCACAAATAAAGTCAACATGTTCTACCCACTTTTTTTAAACTAATTTTTTTAATAGGATTTTTTTGAGGCGCCTTTTTCAGTAGTCATATACTTCATACATTCAGCTGGAGGTGCAACTCTTTTAAACAAAGAAAATAAGATCTTATATCTCTCGCTCATAGATCTTTTTACAACATGGTCAATCCGTTCATCTTTCATATCAAACAAGATTTCATCCATCTCTCTTTTAATAAGATACTCTAATTCTTTTCTTTCCTTTTGACTGACTAGAAAACCTAGCATAACAACACTCCTATTAATTGTTAGTTCTTGTATCTTTTCCAACCATTCGCTTTATATTCACAAGTTTTATACATATCCTCATAATTTGCTCATAAAAATTAGACAAGGAGTTCAATGGGACGAGGTGGTAATTTTGAAATTCTTTTTAGTGTTAAATGGAAAATCAATTAAACAAGCTTTAATTATTGTTGTTGCAGCATTATTCACAGCATGGTTCTTTTATGTAGAAAGTATTGCGCAAGTTCCTGTTTTTTCGACGAAAGAAGGTCCA
This sequence comes from Mesobacillus persicus, assembly GCF_900109925.1. Lineage (GTDB taxonomy): Bacteria > Bacillota > Bacilli > Bacillales > Cytobacillaceae > Mesobacillus_B > Mesobacillus_B persicus. Next base: position 907 of record NZ_FOBW01000019.1, read on the forward strand.
AAAGCAATCTATAAAGGTGAGAAGGATATTGCCCTAACCTTTAATATTGGCTGGGGGGATGAGAAGGCAGAGCCTATTCTCGATATTTTGAAGAACAAGAATACCCCCTCCGCTACCTTCTTTCTATCGGGGGCATGGGCAGAAAGGCATCCTGATTTAGTTAACCGAATTGTGAAGGAAGGGTATGAAATCGGCATACTAGGTTATGACTACAAGGATTATACCGAGTTGGAAGAATCAAAAATCAGGCAAGACATCTCAAAAGCTCAGGAAGTTTTTAAGAAATTGAATGTCAAGGATATTGAGTTACTCAGGGCCCCTACTGGGCACTTCGACAAAAAAACTTTAAATGTCGCTGAGAAAATGGGGTATACCGTTGTTCATTGGAGTTTAGATTCAAAAGACTGGACGAATCCTGGTGTAGAAGTCATTGTCAATAATGTGAAAAAGGCTAAGAAAGGGGATATTATCCTAATGCATGCCTCTGATTCCGCAAAGCAAACAGCAGATGCATTGCCGGTGGTTTTAAGTGAAATTCAAGGTAAGAACCTAAAAATGTTAACCGTCTCAGAAATGATCGCAAATGGGAAATCTCAATCAGCAGAGGTAGAATAACTATCTCGCTTAATAAAGAAAAAACCGTCAGGACTAATCCTGGCGGGTTCGATTTTCGAATACAAAATTAAATTGGCACACCAATAAGCGGAGTTTTTCCGGTTAGACTGCATGATAGAGCTCGATTCGGGGGATATAAGCGGAGTTTTTCCGGTTAAGCATAGGAAAATGGTCCATTTTCATGCTTTTCGACTAAATAGGCGGAATATCTCCGTCTATTTAGGCTTTTTTTCGTGCTATTTCCTCATTAAGAGGAATTTCTCCGCTTATATTATTGCTTAGCGATTCTTGAAGATTTGGAAACCGCTGAACTGGTCTTTATTTTGGGATAAAAAATGCTTGGAGCATATGTCTCCAAGCATTTCTAATTTACTTGCCGAATTAAATTACTGTACGAAAAGCCTATTGCACTTCAAATAGAACCCGTCCGTTAAGCATTGGACGGTTTTTTGGTTGGTTTATTTGTTTTTAACTGAATCGATTTCCGCTCTTCAAGCGACTTTTCGTTTATCTTTGTCAGCATCAGTAACTGATAAGCATTACAAATAAGCAAAGGGAAGATCATTAAGTAAACCCAACTCTCTTCATTTACCCTTAAAATCGGAACCCATTCAAGCACTGTAACGACAATCATAAAGAATAACGCAGGGATAAACGCTGACTTATTCGTTTGGCGTGCCTTTAGATAAGCCACAATCAAACCTGGAATAAGCACAAGCAGCATGAGACCTATGTATGGTAATAGACTGTCGTTATCCGCCGCAAATAATTCGTAGCGTAAATATACGAGGTCAAATAGGACTATACCAATTAGGACTACTTGAATGGCATTCCAGAGTTTAACGGATTTAAAAATACCTAGACCAAATCGGTGGATTGTAAGGTAAGCAAAGAAGCCCGCCTGACTTAAAAGACTGAAAATAAAGCCGACACCAATTAGCCAAAATAAAATAGCGAGAATTTCAATGATGTTGAATTCCTTGAAAAACCTTGCAAATTCCGCCCATCGCACAATAAATCCTGTAACACCTGTAGCGAGGCCCCCGATAAGCAAGGTGGAGATGAATAATTTTACCCAATTCCTGCTTGTCACTATATTTTCCCCCAATAATAAAATTCACTCCTTGATTGTACCAATCACAACTAGAAAAATCTAGGTATAGACGCTTGACTGCATAATATTTAAAAGATATTTGCATCATAAGTGTAGGGTGTATTTCTCTTGAAAGGGGTATGAATATGTTTAATGGCTCTAAGTTCCTTATCCCCATTTTATTGTTATTATTAGGTCTAATATCTGGCTGTGCACCTATGGAAACAAGTGGGGAAGAAATGGACTATGATGCAACTAAGAAGATGGTTGTCGATATACTTAAAACAGATGATGGGAAAAAGGCCATTCAAGAAATCATGAAAGATAAAGAAATGCAACAAAACTTGATAATGGAGCAGACAGTGGTTTCGGATACAATCGAACAAACATTGACGTCTGAAAAGGGTAAGGAATTCTGGAAAACCGCCTTCGAAGATCCAAAGTTTGCTGAGGCCTACGCAAAAAGTATGCAGACTGAGCATGAAACCTTGATAAAGAACCTGATGAAAGACCCGGAATATCGCGGAATGATGGTGGAAATACTGAAGGATCCTGAACTGGAAAAAGAGTTGATTACCTTGCTAAAGAGCACTGAGTATCGCCAACATATGCAAACCGTCATTACCGAAACCTTTGAAAGCCCTCTATTTCAAGCTAAAATTCAGGAGATTGTTGTAAAAGCATCTGATGAAATAAGCAAACAACAAGAGAAGAAAGAAGAAGAATCCTAATACCGAACGAGTATTCGATAATGTAAAAAACAAGCCTTTCCCTGCTTTAGGAAAGGCTTGTCTTGTGTTTATCATTTTTCTAAGCTGTTTACAACTTGCTTCGCTACATCCATGTAAATCGCACCTAGTTTGTGATCTTCCTGGTAAACAGATGGTGCGAAGTCTTCCGCGTTCCAATCGGGTTGTCCTAGTGGCAACCTTCCTAATAATTCCGTGTTCAGTTCTTCAGCAAGCTTGTCGCCACCGCCCTGGCCAAACACATATTCTTTCTCGCCTGTTAATTGGCTCTCAAAATAAGCCATGTTTTCAATTACGCCAAGGAGTTCATGGTCTGTCCGCAATGCCATCGCACCTGCACGAGCCGCAACAAATGCAGCGGTTGGGTGTGGAGTCGTAACAATGACTTCTTTACATGCAGGTAGCATGGAGTGAACATCTAATGCGACATCTCCTGTGCCTGGAGGTAGATCTAATAGTAAATAATCTAGGTCGCCCCACTCTACTTCATTAAAAAAGCTATTTAGCATTTTGCCTAGCATCGGTCCGCGCCAGATAATCGGTGCATTATCCTCGACAAAGAAGCCCATGGAAATGACTTTAACCCCGAATCTTTCGACTGGAATGATTTTTTCTCCTCGAACAACCGGCCGCTGAGTAATTCCCATCATATCAGGAACACTAAAACCGTAAATATCAGCATCTACTAACCCGACCTTCTTACCTAGGCGAGCTAGCGAAACAGCTAAATTGACAGAAACCGTCGATTTACCAACTCCACCCTTTCCACTCGCAATCGCAATGAAGGTAGTTTTACTAGCAGGAGAAAGAAGGCCCTCATCTGCACTACTACCAACGCTTTCTGACTGATATTGGGCTAGCACTTCTTCAGGGAATTGATTAAAACGAAGGCCAACTGTTCCAACACCTGCTTCTTTTAAAACATTAACAATTTCAGACTGTAGCTGAAGTTGTTCGGCTGTCCCCGTCTTAGCAATTGATATTTTCACACTAATATGATTTTTCTCTTCCTTAATCTTAACCTCATCAATTGCGTTAAGTTCACCAAGTGTTTTATGTAAAAAAGGCTCATTCAATTCGCCGATGAGTTCTCTTACTTGTCCCTCTGTTAACATAAAAGTAAACCCTCCTCTATTATTATCTATTAAATTATAACATAAGGCTTTCGTGACAAGATGTTAATCCAATCACACTTGAAACCGCTTCCTACTATCTTACCTTATATTACCTAAAAAAGAAAAGAAGGAGCTTTGGCCCCTTCACTTAAAAATTTTCCGTTCATTTGTGTAGTACCGCATAATCCCCTGATAAATGGAGGCAGCAACCTGCTCCTGGTATTGCTCTTGTTTTAACATTTCCCGTTCTGTAGGATTCGAAAGGAAACCTATCTCAACAAGAACACCAGGTATCTTTGAGTTTTTTAATAAATATATATCGTTTGATGTCTTTGCTTCCCGGTTTGTATTTTCAAGATTTCTCCGAAGCTCTTCCTGAATAAATTTAGCTCCCCGCTTACTCTCTTTATAATGACCCGAATAAAAGGTTTGAGCACCCTTCCATTTTGCAGATGGAATCGCATTTAAATGGATGCTCGCAAAAAAATCGGCATCAGAATGATTTATCATGTCTAAACGCCTTTTAAGATCCTGTACTTTTCTTTTACTATATCCCTTTAATTCCTTATCGGCGAGATCAATATCCGTCTCACGAGTCATCATCACTAGCGCACCCTGTTGTTGTAGGTAATCGCGGAGTTTTAAGCTGACACTTAAGGAAATGTCCTTCTCAATCCCATCTTCTTTTACAGCGCCAGGGTCTGGACCACCATGCCCAGGGTCTAATAATATGATTTTCCCGGAAAGAGGAAGGTTTTGCATTTTCCATGCATCATTTTCTTCAAAGTCATACTGCAAAATAATAAATAAAGACATAAGTGCAATGACAAACAGCACGACCCTTAGTTTTTTTCTCATAAGGTAAACCATCCTTCCATCTTACTCGTCCCATTTTTAAAAATATATGGGACAGGAAGGATGTTTAGAACCTTGTTTTAATGCATTTTCAACTTGTGCTTCTTCTCGCCTTTTTGAAATCCCTCTTTCCACCACCCCTCAACATACCGCTCGCATAAATAATAGAGTGATTCTCCGGCCATTCCTTCGTCCCCATTTCCCCAAAAGAGGAAAAAGTTATATAAGGTATCAATAAGATGCTTTTCCTCGTCATAAGAGCGTTCGCGAGCCATCTCAAGCGATTCACCGAAATAACCGAAGCGACTATATCTTCCACCAAGTAAATAAGCTTCAATTGCAACATCATAACACGCTTCTTCAATTCCTGAATTCATAAGGAGGCCAGTTGCCAGCCTTGATGATCCGAATGAAGCCTTTACGCTTGCATGTAGCCTTTGTATCGATAACTCCCGCAACAATGAGCGTTCATATTTAATTTGCTTTTCTCGCTTTTTCTCATTAAAAGTTGTTACCACATTCATTCAATACTCACCCCTTGCAACTAGTTTGATACCACCTTATCCAAGAAATGCAAAGTTCTCCGGGGATTCCATTTCCAAATTTAAAATAAAAATCCATTAATAATTAGGCTTGAAAAACGACACTAGTGTCGTTATAATGAGATTACAAATAAGCGACACTGGTGTCGTTTTTAAAGGGGTTGGATTTAGTGACAAAAGGGTTGTTAAAAAATAAAGGTTATATCATGTTAATGTTGGCTCAAGCAACTTCAAGTATCGGGGATTGGCTAAGCATTATTGCCATCATTACGCTTGTCGGATTAAAGTGGAATGCTTCGCCGATGGAGGTATCGCTGATTATCTTATGTCTTGCCGTTCCAATGGCACTGTTTGGTCCTATTACGGGAACGCTTGCCGACCGGTTTAGCCGAAAGGCTCTAATGATTACTTCTGACCTCGTTCGTGCAAGCCTAATTCTTCTCCTAACAATAGCTGATACCATTTGGATGGTGTATATATGCCTGTTTATCATTGGTGTATTTTCTTCGTTCTTTATCCCCGCTAAGAATGGAAAATTAAAAGAATTGGTTCCTGAAAAGGATATGAAGAGTGCGATGGCAATCACCTCAATGATTGATTCAAGCACAAAAATCCTAGGTCCTTTATTAAGCGGAGCTTTAGTTACTGCCTTTGGTGCACAAACGGTGTTTATCATTGATTCTTCCACCTTTCTCTTCTCAGCCCTATTAATCGCTTTCTTACCGAATGCAGTACACCCTGTAAAAATAGACTCTGACCAGGGTGAACAGATTAACGTTTCCTTTAAGGAAGAATTACTCGTTGGCTTTACGTTTATCAGATCAAATGCATTTTTATTGGTAGGTATGTTCTTCCTAGGTTTCAGCCTTCTTATTCTCCAGCTTTCAGATTCACAAATCATCGTGTTGATAAGAGAACTAACGGCTGTTTCTCCAGATTTGTTTGGATACATTGTGACTGCCTCCGGGACTGGGATGTTACTTGCGGGATTTATTTTAGCAAAAAGAACAGAGTATAATGCATTCAATTCAATGCTAATTGGCGTTTGTGGAATTGGAGTAAGCTTTGGTATGATGGCTGTATTAACACATATTGATATGGCCAACGCAAGCATCTGGGGCCCTTTATTAGGATTTGCAGCAGGGTTTACCGCGACCTTCGTATTTGTTCCTTTTCAAACAGCGGTACAAATTGAAACTCCAGTTCATATGACTGGGAGAGTATTTGGTGTAATCAATAGTGTAACCACAACAGCAACCATAATAGGACCTTTATTGGGAGGATGGCTCGCTACGATCTTAGGGGTCGTTCCGACATTTATTATTACAGCCTCACTCTTACTATCGGTCTCCTTCATTGGATTCCTAGCAAAAAACAAAATAAATCGGGGGAAGTTAAATGTCTCCAAAAGTCAGCAAGGAACACCTGAAACAACGTCGAGCTAAAATTTTAGAAGCCGCCAGAGCTGTTTTTATCGAACATGGATATGAAAGGGCAACAATGAAGCATGTGATGGACGCAGCCGGAGTTAGCAGAGGCGGCCTGTACCAGTATTTCTCTAATAAAGAGGAGCTTTATGAAGCCATATTAGAGGAAAGGTTATCAAGCGAGTATGCAAATATTCAGAACGTCCTTAATATGAGTGAGGGCTCTTACTGGAAGTTACTCTTAAAAAGCATATTTGGAGATGACATGGAGCCCAACGATGAAATGGATGAAATGGCACCGAGTAATTTAGAATTCTTCATTACAGGCAGACTCGACGAACGACGGCGGAAATATGGTCAGGAGCGTTATCAGCTAGGTATTAAGGTATACCAAGATGTGATTAGAGCAGGCCAGGAAAGCGGAGAGTTTAGCAGCAAATATTCTAGCGATATCCTCGCCCGCTCCATTGTTGCTTTTATTGACGGCCTTGCCCTAGAGTATGCCATCCTACCAAACGAGGATGTTAAATTAAAAGAACAATCCAATATGTTTATTGAGTATTTGAGGATGGCATTAGGGGTGGAAGGGTAAAATTTTCGAGATGTGGGCATGGCGGAAAAATTCCCCTTATTTACCTTACCCCAAAATGAGCTCTAATTGAACGGCTCAATGTGACCAAAATGCAAGTAAAACCAGAGAAACGGTCACATTGAAGGGCTTAATGTGCCTAAATGCAAATGAAATCAGAGAAACGGTCACATTGAAGGGCTCAATGTGACCAAAATGCAAGTAAAATCAGAGAAACGGTCACATTGAAGGGCTCAATGTGACCAAAACGCAAGTAAAATCAGAGAAACGGTCACATTGAAGGGCTCAATGTGACCAAAACGCAAATGAAATCAGAGAAACGGTCATATTGAAGGGCTCATTCAGAATTTAACGGGAAAATTCCGCTTTTATTGCTATAGCTGTTCTGAATGATGAAATGACTTCTTATTAAAGGAATTAAGATAAGTTGTCATTTCAAAAAATCAAGCCAACTTATATTATTTTTTTGCAAATTTACTTATAACGTTCAAATTAGCTTTTTCGCAAGTTAATATCCTCATTAGCAACACGATAACAGCCTTTTACACTGGCAGATTATATATCCTAGCTCAACATTCCTAAACACAAAAAAACTCCCAAACCAATAATAGGTTTGAGAGTTTTGATAGCGAAAATTAACGCTTTGAGAACTGAGGAGCACGACGCGCACCTTTAAGACCGTATTTCTTACGCTCTTTCATACGTGGGTCACGTGTTAATAGTCCTGCACTCTTAAGAGCTGGACGGAATTCAGGATCAGCTTGAAGCAATGCACGAGCAACGCCGTGACGGATTGCGCCAGCTTGACCAGTGTATCCTCCGCCATTAACGTTTACAAGGATGTCATAAGCACCAAGAGTTTCAGTTGCCACTAATGGCTGCTTTACAACCTCACGTAATGCTGCGAATGGGATATAATCTTCAATTTCACGATTGTTTACGATGATTCTGCCGTCGCCAGGTACTAAACGAACACGTGCAACGGAGCTCTTACGACGACCTGTTCCGATATATTGAACTTGTGCCAAGTAAATAACCTCCTTAATAATTATCCGCGAAGTTCGTAAACTTCAGGTTTTTGTGCTTGATTTTGATGCTCACTACCAGCATATACATGAAGCTTCTTGAAGATTTGACGTCCAAGAGAGTTCTTTGGAAGCATTCCTTTGATTGCTAGCTCAAGCATTTTTTCAGGGTAGTTTGTGCGCATTTCAAGAGCCGTTCTTTGCTTCAAACCACCTGGGTGCATTGTGTGACGGTAGTAAATCTTGTCGTTGATTTTATTACCAGTCAAATGAATCTTTGAAGCATTGATGATGATTACATGATCACCAGTATCCACATGTGGAGTGAAAGTTGGTTTATGTTTACCGCGCAAGATGGCTGCAACTTCGCTTGCAAGACGACCAAGAGTTTGGCCTTCTGCATCTACTACATACCATTTACGCTCGATATTCTTGGCATTAGCCATAAATGTTGAACGCATATGAGTCCCTCCTAAATTATCCATTAAAATCTTTTTTCATTTCGCAAGTCATTTGATATATTACAACACAGATAAGTTCCGGGGCTTACCAGTGGGTTTAAAAATATCATACCTGAATATGATATAACTTTAGAGTCCTAATGTCAACACCAGGATTAGTTGTCATAGATTTTTTTATTACAACTTAATAAAAAACTTCCCAAAGATATAAGCCATGACCAGGTGCAGTCTTACCAGCATATTTCCGATCCTTCTTTTCAAGAATCTCCTTAAATGTGCTCGGCTCTCGTTCTCCTCGTCCCGCTTCAAGAAGGGTACCAACAAGGATTCGGACCATATTATATAAAAATCCATTCCCAACAAAACGAATCACAAGCAGTCCGTTTTCATCAAGAAATTCAATCGTTTTGATTATTCTCACTTTATCTATTACCTCTGCCTTTGCCGAACAAAAACTTGTAAAATCATGGGTTCCCGTTAAATAGTTAGCGGCTTCTTCCATTAATCTAACATCAATTGGATAAGAATATTGATAGGCATAATGGCGCAGAAAGGGGTCACGTTGCTTTGATAGTTGAATCATATAACGGTACTCTTTACCAATTGCATCGTACCGAGCATGAAACTCTGGATCCATTTCCTCAGCTGAAAGAATCACAATATCTTCTGGTAAGCTTGTATTAATTGCAATGGGCCACCTAGTCACTGGGAGATTCAAGGGCGTATCAAAATGGATCACCTGACCTTTTGCATGAACACCAGCGTCAGTTCTTCCAGACCCATGGATTTTTATCCTTTGACCCTTGTGAATTTTGGCAAGTGCCGCCTCGATCTCCCCTTGGACGGTTCGTTTTTGGGGTTGGACTTGATAACCTGCAAATCCTGTTCCATCGTAAGAAACTGTGCATTTCAATCGCATAATGAAAACCTCTTCATCCTCTAAATACAACCAGCAAAGCTGTTACAGCCATTAAAAATAAAAGCATTCCTGTATCAACCTTGGACCAGGACAGCTGCCGATACTTTGTCCGACCTTCACCACCTCGATAGCCACGAGCTTCCATGGCCACAGCAAGCTCTTCAGCGCGTTTAAAGGAGCTAATAAATAAAGGGATCAATAATGGGACAATTGCCTTTAGACGTTCCTTAATCGGGCCGCTCGAATATTCAACGCCCCTTGCCGTCTGAGCCTTCATAATTTTATCTGTTTCCTGCATTAAGGTTGGAATAAACCGAAGCGCAATCGACATCATTAGAGCAAGCTCATGTACGGGAAACTTCACTTTTTTCAATGGTCCTAGCAGTCTTTCAAGACCATCGGTAATTTCTATAGGGGTCGTTGTCAAGGTTAGCAACGACGTAATTAAAATTAACAGAAAGAACCTTAACGATATAAAAATACCTTGTCTAAGTCCCTCTTCATAAATTTTAAACAAACCTAAATCAAGAATGACCTCCCCTTCCTTTGTTAAAAACAAGTGAAGGAAAAAGGTAAATATGACTAGCCAGAGTACTGGCTTTAATCCCCCTATTAAAAACCTAGCTGGGATCTTTGAAAAGCCAGCCATCACTAGAGTATAAATAACTAATATTGCATAAGTCCAGCTATTGTTGGCTAAAAATATCACACAAACAAATAGAAACACAAGAATTAATTTTGATCGTGGGTCCATACGATGAAGCATGGAATCTGCGGGTACATACCGACCTATAATCATTTTCTCCATCATTGTGGTTTCCTCCCTTTTAGGAAAGTAGCCACAAGTTGAGTTAGCTCATCGGCCGTTAAACAGATACTATCAAATTTCGTCTCAAAAACCTTCTCTAGTTTCATTTGAAAACGAACAACATCCGGGACATCTAAACCATGGGAAATCAATTCTTCCGGTGAAGAAAAAATCTCCAAAGGAGTACCTATTTTTAAAACTGTTCCTTTATGCATAATAATAATCTTATCAGCATACCTTGCTGCATCCTCCATACTGTGAGTGACAAGTACCGTGGCTAGTCCTCGTTCTTTATGAAGACTATAAAATAAGTCCATAATTTCTTTACGACCACGTGGATCCAGCCCTGCCGTTGGTTCGTCAAGGACAATACACTCCGGTTCCATCGCTAATACACCTGCGATAGCTACACGTCGCATTTGACCACCAGATAAGTCAAATGGTGATTTTTCCAGAATATTATCTGGCAAACCAACCTGTTTAACTGCTTCCTTTGCCCGCCTCTTTGCTTCTGCCTCTGAGACACCAAAGTTCATCGGACCAAAACAAATATCCTTCTCAACCGTTTCTTCAAAAAGCTGATGCTCAGGAAATTGAAAGACAATTCCAACCTTTTCGCGAATCCCTTTTAGGTTTTTTTCCTTCCGACCTGCCTTTATCTCTCTATTACCTATCAGAACGGTGCCTTTGGTCGGTTTTAATAAGGCGTTAAGATGTTGAAGGACTGTTGATTTACCAGAGCCTGTGTGACCAATAATGGCCGTATAGGATCCTGATGGGATATCTATCGATACATCTTGAATGGCTAAGCGCTCAAATGGAGTGTCGGCTGAATAGCGGTATTCTACATTTTTAAGTGAGATGTCCATAATTCTGCCACCAACTCTTCTTCTGTTAAGTAATGCCTATCTAAGTTGATTCCCTTATGTTTAAGCATTTTACTAATTTTAACTGGGAAGGGAATATCAAGACCAAGCCCCACAAGTTCTTCATCCATTTGGAAAATTTCTACTGGAGTCCCTTCTCGATAAACTTCCCCTTGATTCATTACAATAATCCGATCAGCTTTTGCTGCCTCTTCGAGATCATGGGTGATTGAAATTACTGTAATATTCTCCTGTTGTTGTAACTTCATGATGGTTTCAATGACTTCCCCTCTACCTCTAGGGTCAAGCATCGAAGTAGCTTCATCAAGGATAATGATTGAAGGCCTTAGGGCTAGTACTCCAGCTATAGCTACTCTTTGTTTTTGTCCCCCTGACAGTTGGTGTGGCTCTTGATCTAGAAAAGATTCCATATTTACCTTTTTCAATGAATCAACCACTCGCTCAGCCATAATATCCACCGATACGCCACTGTTTTCAAGACCAAAAGCCACATCATCCTGGACGGTTGTACCAACAAACTGATTATCAGGATTTTGAAAAACCATTCCAATATGTTTCCGTATATCCCAAATCGTATCTTCACCAAGCGATATACCCGCTACTGTTATAGAACCCTCTTTAGGAAATTGGAGCCCATTTAATAATCTAGCCAACGTTGATTTTCCGGAACCATTATGTCCGACAATCGCTAGCCATTCCCCTTCATAAACTTTCAAATTAATCTTGTTTAAAGCCAGGGACTCTTGCGAATCATATTGAAAGCTTATATCTTCTAAAACTACAAAAGGCAATTCCATACCTTTCCTCCCCTTAACTCAGCTAATCTTTACTTTATCTATTAAAACCTTATCATAAGTCACAATATACCCATAAAGAATATTCCTTTATATACAAAAAAAGCCTGCACCTCGTCCCAGCGGAAAGATTATCCGCAAATACATAACATCCTTAATGGACGGGGAGGAGGTGCATGAGCTAGACGAGTCATACAAGAAAAACGATGCTAGCTATATATCAGCTAGAATGATACCTTTACACTAAATCAGTGATTCGCTTTTCCCTTTTTAGGTATGCTCATCGTAACGCTCGATTTGGCTTGTTCGGTCTATTAAAATTGAATATCTAATAAAAAAAGGGGATGAAACAAGTTTGTTTAAACTGTCCATCGCCCTTGTTGTGAGAGTTTAAATTATTAAACTAGCTCGATGATTACCATTGGTGCACCGTCTCCACGACGTGGCCCAAGCTTCATGATACGAGTGTATCCACCCTGGCGCTCTGCATAACGTGGTGCGATGTCAGCAAATAACTTCTGAAGTGCATCCTGGTTAGTTTCTGCATCAGCAACTTCATTACGAACCCAAGCAGCAGCTTGACGACGTGCATGAAGGTCACCACGTTTTCCCAAAGTAATCATTTTTTCAGCAACTGAACGAAGCTCCTTCGCACGAGTTTCAGTTGTTTCGATTCTCTCATTGATGATTAGGTCTGTAGTTAAATCACGCAGCATAGCTTTACGCTGTGAACTTGTACGTCCTAACTTTCTGTATCCCATGAGTTTTCCCTCCTTTTTTGAAGTTCAGTAGAAGTATTTTAAGAGGTGACAGTAAAATGCCTAGTTAATCTCAAGTTAACTAGTCATCTTTACGTAAGCCTAAGCCTAGTTCCTCTAGTTTTGCTTTTACTTCTTCTAATGATTTTCTTCCTAAGTTACGAACCTTCATCATATCCTCTTCAGTCTTGTGAGCAAGTTCTTGAACAGTATTAATTCCAGCACGCTTTAGGCAGTTATATGAACGAACAGAAAGGTCAAGTTCTTCGATAGTCATTTCTAGAACCTTTTCCTTTTGATCCTCTTCTTTTTCAACCATGATTTCTGCATTTTGTGCCTCATCGGTAAGACCGACAAACAGGTTTAAATGCTCATTCAGGATTTTGGCCCCAAGTGCTACTGCTTCCTTAGGTCCGTTGCTTCCATCTGTCCATACGTCAAATGTCAGCTTATCAAAGTTAGTCATCTGTCCCACGCGTGTATTCTCTACTTGATAGGTAACACGTGAAACCGGAGTATAGATGGAATCGATTGGGATAACCCCGATCGGTTGGTCTTCTCGTTTGTTTTGATCAGCAGGCGTGTACCCACGGCCTCTTCTAGCAGTTAGACGCATCCGTAATGAACCTTTGCTTGAAAGAGTTGCAATATGAAGGTCTGGATTCAGAATCTCTACATCGCTATCGTGTGTAATATTCCCAGCACTTACAGCTCCCTCACCCTGCATATCAATTTCGAGTGTTTTCTCATCATCAGAGTAGATCTTCAATGCTAGTTTCTTGACATTAAGAATGATAGAAGTAACATCTTCTACAACACCCTCAACAGTAGAAAACTCATGAAGTACTCCATCGATTTGAATGGAAGTAACAGCGGCACCTGGGAGTGAGGATAATAGGATACGACGTAAGGAGTTACCCAAAGTTGTACCATATCCACGCTCAAGCGGTTCTACGACAAACTTGCCGTATTTGGCATCATCGCTGATCTCAACCGTTTCGATTTTTGGTTTTTCTATTTCGATCATCAAATATACCCTCCTTCAAAACGTCGAAACCCCGGTAGGTTTTCCTAACCGAAAGTCCCCATGTATACGTTCCCGTATGTGCACAACAACTGGACTAATGATCTGCACGAATATTTTGTATCATATCCCATTATTGACACAGATACAAATTCTATACAGAAAAATTAAACACGACGACGTTTTGGTGGGCGGCAGCCGTTATGTGGAACTGGAGTTACGTCTCTGATAGCTGTAACTTCTAGTCCAGCAGCTTGTAGAGCACGGATAGCAGCTTCACGACCAGCACCAGGACCTTTTACAGTTACTTCAAGAGTTTTCATACCATGTTCCATAGATGTTTTAGCTGCAGTTTCAGCAGCCATTTGTGCAGCAAATGGAGTAGATTTACGTGATCCTCTGAATCCAAGAGCACCTGCACTTGACCAAGAAATAGCATTACCATGAACGTCGGTAATAGTTACAATTGTATTATTGAAAGTTGAACGAATATGCGCAACTCCTGCCTCAATATTCTTTTTGACGCGGCGTTTACGTGTATTAGTTTTACGAGCCATTTAACTGTTGACCTCCTTTACAAATTATTTTTTCTTATTAGCTACAGTCTTACGAGGACCTTTACGAGTACGTGCGTTGTTCTTCGTGTTCTGACCACGAACAGGAAGTCCACGACGATGACGTAATCCGCGGAATGAACCAATTTCCATTAAACGTTTGATGTTTAGGGAAACTTCACGACGAAGGTCACCTTCAACCTTTAATCTATCAACGATTTCACGAATCTTATTTAGCTCGTCTTCAGTTAAATCACGAACACGAGTATCTACTGATACACCAGCTTCAGAAAGAATCTTTTCAGCAGTTGGTCTACCAATTCCAAAAATGTAAGTTAAAGAAATTACTACACGCTTTTCACGTGGAATATCTACACCAGCAATACGTGCCACTTATGTGCACCTCCTTAGGATTAGCCTTGTTTTTGTTTATGCTTTGGGTTTTCACAGATCACCATTACTTTGCCGTTTCTGCGGATGACTTTGCACTTTTCGCAAATTGGCTTAACCGATGGTCTCACTTTCATTACTCTAACCTCCTTAATAGTACGGAGCAACCAGTTTATTTAAAGCGGTAGGTAATTCTTCCGCGAGTCAAATCATATGGAGAAAGCTCAACTGTTACCTTATCTCCAGGTAAGATACGGATAAAATGCATTCTGATTTTACCAGATACATGAGCTAAAACTGTATGACCGTTCTCTAATTCTACCTTAAACATGGCATTCGGCAAAGTTTCCAATACCGTGCCTTCCACTTCAATTACATCGTCTTTTGCCATTGAACTTTATCTCCCTTCTCGTCAAATGTGGTTTACAAACAGGGCTTTCGTCAACCTTCTGATTATAACACATTGGATTGTATCCGTCTGCTAATATGATGCTAGCAAATGAAGATCGCTTCTTTGAGATTTGACAGCACATCTTTTTATCTAATCTAGCTTTGTCAATATCTCATATCCAGTATCGGTAATTACAATCGTATGCTCAAAATGAGCACATAATTTCCCATCGACTGTCACAACGGTCCAATTATCAGCTAGTGTTTTCACATATCGGCTTCCAGCGTTCACCATTGGTTCGACACACAGAACCATACCGGGTTTAAGTACTGGCCCCCTATTAGGCAGTCCAAAATGTGGAATCTGTGGTTCCTCATGTAATTCTTGCCCGATTCCATGTCCGACATACTCACGCACAATCGAAAAGCCGTTTGTTTCCACATACGATTGAATGGAATGGGAGATGTTCGTTAGTCGTACACCCGGCTTAGCTTCGTTTAGGCCTCGGTAGAGTGACTCCTCAGTTACGTCCAAGAGACGCTGCACTTCTTCACTGATTTCCCCAACTGGATATGTCCAGGCAGAATCACCATGATATCCATCGTAATTTGCACCGATGTCGATGCTTATTATATCGCCTTCACTAAGTACCCGTCCTCCAGGAACCCCGTGAACTAGCTCATTGTTTACCGAAGCACATATGCTACCTTGAAAACCATTATATCCTTTAAAAGAAGCAGTTGCTCCTTGCCTACAGATGAAATCCTCAGCAATGGCATCAAGTTCCTTTGTTGTAATACCAGGATGAATGTGTTTTCTTAACTCCTGATGGGTCAATGCAACAATGCGCCCGGCTTCCCGCATGAGTTCAATCTCACGAGAAGTCTTGCAATTGATCATTAAGTCAAGCTCCCTAGCAATTTCTCAACTTCAACAAAAACCGTATTGATTTCTTGTTGCCCGTTAATATTGCGTAAGTAGCCTTTGCCTTCATAAAAATCTAATAATGGTTTCGTTTGTTGGATATTAACATCCAAACGATTTTGAACAGTGTCTGCATTGTCATCAGCACGCTGATACAATTCGCCTCCACAACGGTCACATACGCCATCCTTCGCTGGAGGATTAAAGACCAAATGGTAAGTAGAACCACAATCTTTACAGATTCTACGTCCAGTCAAACGCTCCATTAAAATGCTTTGATCGACATCAATATTGATTACATAATCAATTTTTTTGTCAAGATCAGCTAGCATTGTTTCTAGTGCTTCAGCTTGTGCAACAGTGCGTGGAAAACCGTCAAGAAGAAAGCCTTTTTCACAATCCGGCTTGCTTAGTCTTTCACGGACAATCCCAATCGTAACTTCATCTGGCACAAGGGCGCCTTGGTCCATAAAGGACTTCGCTTGCATACCAAGTTCCGTTCCTTCTTTAATAGCCGCACGGAACATATCTCCTGTTGAGATATGAGGGATGTTGTATTTTGAAACAATTTTTTCGGCCTGAGTACCTTTTCCAGCACCCGGTAGCCCCATTAGAACTAAATTCACAAGAATTCCCCCCTTAGTCTCTAATGAAGGATTAAGGGACAACCGTCCCCTAAACCATCTATTTTATAAAACCTTTATAGTGTCTCTTCACTAACTGACCTTCAAGTTTTTTCATGGTATCAAGTGCAACACCGACAACAATCAGTAAACCTGTACCACCGATTTGCACCGATTGAGGTAGGCCAGCGATTTTAATAAAGAAGACTGGTAACACGGAAATGACAGCCAGAAATATTGCACCCACAAATGTCAAACGTCCTAAGACTTTCGTTAAGTATTCCTGGGTGTTTTTACCTGGACGAATACCTGGTACATAACCACCTTGTTTCTTCAAATTCTCAGCAACCTTCTCCGGGTTTACCTGGATGAAAGCATAGAAGTATGTGAAGGCGATGATTAATGCAACATAGATAATCATTCCGAGCGGTCGAGTATAGTCAAAAGTATTTTGAATCCAGATGGTAACATCATTTGTTCCAAAGAACTGTGCGATCGTTGGAGGCACAATGATAAAAGAGATGGCGAAAATCACAGGAATTACCCCTGCAGCATTAACTTTTAAAGGTAGATGCGTTGATTGTCCACCAGCTTGGCTATTACCAACTGACATTCTTTTAGCATACTGAATTGGAATCTTTCTTAACGCCTCTTGGATGAAGATGATCCCAACAATAATAACAATTACTGCTAGAATAATAAGAACAACCGTAAGGATACGTAAGAAAAGTGCTTCCCCAGCATTTTCAAGCTGTTGAGAATAGATTTGATTAACAATCGTTGGAAGTCCTGCAACAATCCCAGCAAAAATGATAATTGAGATCCCGTTTCCAGCACCTTTTTCTGTAATCTGTTCACCGAGCCACATTAAAAATGCAGTACCAGCTGTAAGTACAGTAGCAATCATCAAGTAACTAGCAATCCCTGCATCACTAATTAATAGTCCACCAGCGAGGTTATTAAACCCGTATGACATCCCAAGGGCCTGAATAAAACCAAGGATAATTGTAAAGTATCGGGTGAATTGAGCAAGTTTCCTACGCCCAACATCCCCTTGCTTTGACCATTCAGTAAACTTTGGAACTACGTCCATTTGTAACAACTGAATAATAATAGATGCCGTAATGTATGGCATGATTCCCATCGCTAAGATGGAGAAATTTTGAAGTGCACCGCCGCCAAAGACATTGAGTACACCAAAAGCACTCATTGTATCTTGTGCTTTTAATATATCAGAATTCACACCTGGCACAGGAATAAATGCGCCAAGTCGAAATACAATCAACATTAAAAGGGTGAAGAGAATTTTGCTTCTGATTTCACCCACGCGCATAAAATTGGAGATTGTTTGAAACATTAGATCACCTCAGTTTGACCGCCGGCAGCTTGAATTGCTTCTTGTGCTGCTGAAGAAAACTTATGAGCTTTAACAGTTAACTTTTTCTCCAAGTTACCTTTTGCAAGAATCTTAACTCCTGCTAGTTCCTTCTTGATTAGTCCTGTTTCAATCAAAAGTTCTGGAGTCACTTCGGTTCCGTCTTCGAAACGGTTTAAAGTATCGAGGTTCACAACTGCATATTCCTTACGATGAATATTTGTAAAACCACGTTTAGGTAGACGTCTTGCTAAAGGTGTTTGACCACCTTCAAAACCTAGACGAACTCCACCACCTGAACGAGCATTTTGACCTTTATGACCTTTTCCAGCTGTTTTACCATTACCAGATCCGATACCACGGCCTTTACGCTTACGCTCTTGACGAGAACCTTCTGCAGGCTTTAATTCGTGAAGTTTCATGTTGGCACCTCCTTGTTCTAAAAGCAATTTTAATTATTTTTCAGTCACCTTTACAAGATGAGACACTTTATTAACCATGCCACGGATTGCAGCATTATCTTGGTGCTCAACTGTTTGGTGCATTTTCTTCAGTCCTAGAGCTTTAACTGTTTCACGCTGATCTTGCGGACGACCGATCAAGCTGCGTGTGAGGGTAACTTCTAATTTAGTTGCCATTTGATTTCCCTCCTTATCCTAACAGTTCTTCTACTGATTTTCCGCGTAATTTCGCTACGTCTTCAGCACGCTTTAATTGTGTTAACCCATCAATAGTAGCACGTACCATGTTGATAGGCGTGTTTGTTCCAAGAGACTTAGACAGGATGTCTTGAACACCCGCAAGTTCTAATACCGCACGAACTGGTCCGCCAGCGATAACTCCTGTACCTTCAGAAGCAGGCTTAAGAAGGATTTCACCAGCACCAAAGTGTCCGATTACCTGGTGAGGGATAGTAGTACCAACCATTGGTACATGAATCAAGTTCTTTTTCGCATCTTCGATTGCTTTACGGATAGCATCAGGTACTTCTTGTGCTTTACCAGTACCAAATCCGACATAACCGTTCTTATCACCAACTACAACTAGAGCAGTGAAACGGAAACGACGACCACCTTTAACAACCTTCGCAACACGATTTACCGTAACTACGCGTTCTTCAAGTTCAAGTTTGTTTGGATCAATGCGACGCATCTATTTATGTCCCTCCTTTTTGTTTTAAAATTGTAGGCCGTTTTCACGTGCAGCATCTGCCAAAGCCTTAATACGGCCATGGTATAGATATCCTCCACGATCAAATACAACATCACTAAGACCTTTTTCAACAGCACGCTTAGCAACTAACTCTCCAACCTTAACAGCTGCATCAAGATTGCTAGAAGAATCTAGGCTTACTTCTTTATCTACAGTAGAAGCACTCGCTAAAGTAACTCCATTAACATCGTCGATTAGTTGAGCATAAATGTGTTTGTTAGAACGGAACACATTTAAACGAGGACGAGTTGCTGTACCGCTGATTTTAGAACGGACACGAGCATGTCTTTTACGGCGAGTAGCGTTTTTATCAGCTTTCGTAATCATTTACGTCACTCCTTTCGTTAGGCTTTTTAAGCAGCCTTACTTACCAGTCTTACCTTCTTTGCGGCGTACAAATTCGCCTTCATAACGAATACCTTTGCCTTTATACGGCTCTGGTGGACGTACTCCACGGATATTGGCAGCAAGAGCACCAACACGTTCTTTATCAGTTCCTTTAACAATTACCTTCGTGTTAGTTGGAACTTCGACTTCGATACCTTCTTCAGGTTCGATTTCAACTGGATGCGAATATCCAACGTTCAATACTAGCTTTTTACCTTGCTTTGAAGCACGGTAACCGACACCGATAAGATCTAATGATCTTTCAAAGCCTTTAGCTACACCTTCTACCATGTTAGAAAGGACTGCGCGAGTTGTACCGTGCAGCGCGCGATGATCCTTTGCATCAGATGGACGAGAGACTGTGATTACATTCTCTTCGATTACGATTTGGATATCTTGGTTAAAAGTACGAGATAATTCGCCTTTTGGTCCTTTTACTGTAACATGATTGTTTTCATTCGTAACAGTAACACCAGCAGGGATTTCAATTGGTTTTTTACCTACGCGAGACATTCATTGCACCTCCATTCTTTGAAAAATCTATTACCAGACGTATGCTAATACTTCTCCGCCCACTTGCTTAGCGCGAGCTTCTTTATCAGATAATACGCCGTTTGATGTTGACACAAGTGCGATACCAAGGCCGTTAAGTACACGTGGTACTTCAGTAGACTTAGCATATACGCGTAAACCAGGTTTACTAATACGCTTAAGACCAGTAATAACACGCTCGTTGTTGGCACCGTATTTTAGGAAGATACGGATGATGCCTTGTTTGTTATCTTCAATATATTCTACATCACGAACGAAACCTTCACGCTTAAGGATTTCAGCGATCTCTTTTTTCATGTTAGAAGCAGGTACTTCTAATTTTTCGTGACGAACCATATTCGCATTACGAATACGAGTAAGCATATCTGCAATCGGATCTGTCATGACCATTGTTTTTACCTCCTTCCCAAATCGGGGTTTACCAGCTTGCTTTTTTCACACCAGGAATTTGTCCTTTGTATGCTAATTCACGGAAACAAATACGGCAAAGCTTGAATTTACGGTATACAGAGTGCGGACGTCCGCAGCGCTCACAGCGTGTGTACTCTTGTACCTTAAATTTAGGCGTGCGTTTTTGTTTCGCAATCATTGATTTCTTAGCCACGTTTTCGCCTCCCTCTATTTAGAGATTACTTTTGAAATGGCATTCCGAATGCTGTTAATAGTTCACGAGCTTCTTCATCAGTGTTAGCAGTCGTTACAATAACAATATCCATGCCACGTACTTTACTTACTTTATCGTAATCAATTTCAGGGAAGATTAATTGTTCTTTCACACCCATTGTGTAGTTTCCGCGACCATCAAATGACTTCTTGGAAACACCGCGGAAATCACGTACACGTGGAAGTGATACTGAAATTAATTTGTCTAGGAATTCATACATACGCTCGCCACGAAGAGTTACCTTCGCTCCGATTGGCATACCTTCACGAAGACGGAAGCCAGCGATTGATTTTTTAGCTTTAGTTACAAGTGGTTTTTGACCAGAAATTAAAGCTAGTTCTTCAACTGCGTTATCTAATGACTTTGCATTAGCAACAGCGTCACCTACACCCATGTTGATTACAATTTTCTCTAACTTTGGTAATTCCATTACGGATTTATAGTTAAACTTGCTCATTAGAGCAGGAGAAATTTCTTTTCTGTACTTTTCTTTTAGGCGGTTCATTTATGAGTACCTCCCTTCTTCTATAAACTATTTATCGAGAACTTCACCGGATTTTTTTGCTACGCGTACCTTCTTACCGTTTTGCTCTGTGTATCCAACACGGGTTGGTTTACCAGACTTCGGATCGATAGGCATAACATTTGATACATGAATAGGTGCCTCTTGGCTGAGAATTCCACCTTGTGGATTCTCCTGTGAAGGTTTAGCGTGTTTCTTCACGATATTAATACCTTCTACTAGAACGCGGCTTTGCTTAGGGAATGCAGCTAAGATATTCCCAGTTTTGCCCTTGTCCTTACCAGAGATGACCATTACTTTGTCACCTTTTTTGACATGCATCTGTCGCACCTCCTTAAAGCCATTTGAATTTAAATTATAATACTTCTGGAGCTAATGAAACGATTTTCATGAAGTTGTTTTCACGAAGCTCACGTGCAACTGGTCCGAAAATACGAGTTCCGCGTGGGCCTTTATCGTCACGAATAATTACACATGCGTTTTCGTCAAACTTGATGTAAGTACCGTCAGAACGACGTGCGCCTGTCTTTGTACGAACGATAACAGCTCTCACTACATCACCTTTTTTAACAACGCCACCTGGTGTTGCTTGTTTGACAGTACATACGATAATATCGCCGATGTTTGCAGTCTTACGACCAGAACCACCTAGTACTTTAATAGTAAGTACTTCACGAGCACCTGAATTGTCAGCAACTTTTAAACGAGTTTCCTGTTGGATCATGCGAGTAACCTCCCTTCGGAAATGCCTTTATCCGAACGATTTAGATAATAACAGCTTTTTCTACTACTTCTACTAAGCGGAAGCGTTTTGTTGCAGATAGTGGACGAGTTTCCATAATACGAACTACATCACCGATTTTTGCAACGTTTTGCTCATCATGAGCCTTAAACTTTTTAGAGTATTTTACGCGCTTGCCATATAGAGAATGTGTTTTGTATGTTTCGATAAGAACAGTGACAGTTTTATCCATCTTGTCAGAAACAACACGTCCAGTATAGACCTTACGCTGGTTGCGTTCACTCATTGTGAAGGGCCTCCTCTCTGGTTATCAATTATTAACGCCGATCTCTCTTTCACGAATCACAGTTTTCATACGGGCAATCGCCTTCCGTACTTCACGGATGCGAGCTGTGTTTTCAAGTTGCCCAGTCGCTAATTGAAAGCGCAGGTTAAAAAGCTCTTCTTTTAAAGATTTCACTTTTTGTTCGATTTCGGCAGTGGTAAGGTCACGAATTTCATTAGCTTTCATTGGATTCACCACCAATTTCTTCTCGTTTTACAAACTTCGTCTTAACAGGAAGCTTGTGGGACGCAAGACGTAATGCTTCACGAGCTACCTCTTCAGATACTCCCGCGATTTCAAACATAATTTTCCCAGGCTTAACAACAGCTACCCAACCTTCTGGAGAACCCTTACCGGAACCCATCCGTACTTCTAGAGGCTTTGCTGTATAAGGCTTGTGAGGGAAAATCTTAATCCAAACTTTACCGCCACGTTTCATATAGCGAGTCATTGCAATACGAGCTGCCTCGATTTGACGGTTTGTAATCCAGGACGCTTCAGTAGCTTGTAGACCGAATTCACCAAATGCTACCTCAGTGCCACCTTTTGCGCGTCCGCGCATTTTTCCACGGTGTTCGCGGCGATATTTAACGCGTTTTGGCAATAACATATTATTTGCCTCCTTCCTCAGTTTTCTTCTTCGTTGGAAGGACCTCTCCCTTATAAATCCATACTTTTACGCCTAGCTTACCATAAGTAGTGTCAGCTTCAGCCGTTGCATAGTCGATATCTGCACGAAGAGTATGAAGAGGTACTGTTCCTTCGCTGTAATGTTCAGAACGAGCGATATCTGCTCCGCCTAGACGGCCTGATACCATTGTTTTGATTCCTTTAGCGCCTGCACGCATAGCACGCTGGATCGCTTGCTTTTGAGCACGACGGAAAGAAACACGGTTTTCTAATTGACGGGCGATGTTTTCTGCTACTAGTTTAGCTTCAACGTCCGCTCTTTTGATTTCAAGGATGTTAATG
Organism: Mesobacillus persicus; assembly: GCF_900109925.1. Classification (GTDB taxonomy): domain Bacteria; phylum Bacillota; class Bacilli; order Bacillales; family Cytobacillaceae; genus Mesobacillus_B; species Mesobacillus_B persicus. The sequence goes on from NZ_FOBW01000019.1 coordinate 24,202, forward strand.
TGAACACGTTTGCCAGTAAGTGCGTTAAGGGCTTTACGAAGTGCTTCGACTTCAGTACCACCTTTACCGATTACCATTCCTGGCTTAGCAGTGTGAACTGTTACATTTAAGCGGTTTGCAGCACGCTCAATTTCAATTTTAGAAAGAGAAGCATCGCGCAAGCGCTTAGTGATGTACTCACGAACTTTAATGTCTTCGTGTAAAAGATCAGCGTAGTCTTTACCTGCGTACCATTTGGACTCCCAATCACGGATGACACCGATACGCAAACCGACTGGATTTACTTTTTGACCCACTAATTATCCCTCCTTCTTTTCTGATACAACGATTGTAATGTGGCTTGTGCGCTTGTTGATTGCACTTGCACGTCCTTGTGCACGTGGGCGGAAACGCTTGAGAGTTGGACCCTCATTTGCGAACGCTTGAGATACAACAAGGTTGTTTACATCCATTTCGTAGTTATGCTCTGCATTTGCAAGTGCAGATTTTAGTAACTTTTCAATGATTGGTGAAGCAGCTTTCGGGGTGAGTTTTAAAATCGCCACCGCTTCGCCAACTTGCTTTCCTCGAATTAAATCTAGTACTAAACGAGCTTTACGAGGAGCAATACGAACTGTATTAAGAACAGCTTTTGCTTGCATTAGGATAGCCTCCTCTCATTAACGTCTTGTTTTCTTATCGTCACTGGCATGGCCTTTATATGTGCGAGTTGGAGCGAATTCTCCAAGCTTATGGCCTACCATGTCTTCTGTCACATATACAGGCACGTGTTTACGACCGTCATAAACGGCAATAGTGTGTCCGATGAATTGCGGGAAGATCGTTGAGCGACGGGACCAAGTTTTTACAACCTGCTTACCCTCAGTCTCATTAAGCTTTTCGATCTTTTTAATTAAATGATCATCAACAAAAGGTCCTTTTTTTAAGCTGCGACCCATGATTGAACCTCCCTTCGTGATTGTCCTACGGCTCTTTTGAACCGTAGCTCAATCCCGTTATTTTTTACGACGACGTACAATAAACTTGTCGGATTTATTTTTCTTCTTACGAGTTTTGAATCCAAGAGTTGGTTTACCCCATGGAGACATAGGTGACTTACGTCCGATTGGAGAACGACCTTCACCACCACCGTGTGGGTGATCATTAGGGTTCATTACAGAACCACGAACTGTTGGGCGCTTGCCTAACCAACGTGAACGTCCTGCTTTACCAATGTTGATAAGTTCATGTTGTTCATTTCCAACTTGACCAACAGTTGCACGACACTCAGAAAGAATCATACGTACTTCACCTGAGTTCAAGCGAATAAGAACGTATTTGCCTTCTTTACCAAGTACTTGTGCACTTGTACCAGCTGAACGGACTAATTGTCCACCCTTACCTGGTTTAAGTTCGATGTTGTGAACAACAGTACCTACAGGAATATTAATTAGTGGTAACGCATTACCTACTTTAATATCTGCTGTTGGGCCGGACATAATTTCCATTCCAACTACTAGGTTTTTTGGTGCTAGGATATATCTTTTTTCACCGTCTACATAATTGATTAACGCAATGTTTGCGGAACGGTTTGGATCATACTCAATCGTGGCAACGCGTCCAGGAATGCCATCTTTGTTACGTTTGAAATCGATGACACGGTATTGACGCTTGTGGCCGCCACCTTGATGACGAACAGTTAACTTACCTTGGTTATTACGGCCGCCTTTTCTATGCAACGGAGCAAGTAAGGATTTTTCCGGCTTGTCAGTAGTGATTTCAGCGAAATCAGACGCTGTCATGTTACGACGACCATTGGAGGTAGGTTTGTACTTTTTAATCGCCATGTTATTCCCTCCTCTTCTATTTAATTAGACTTCGAATAATTCGATTTCTTTGCTGTCTTGAGATAACGTAATGATAGCTTTACGACGCTTATTTGTATAGCCGCCAAATTTACCCATACGCTTAAACTTACCTTTATAGTTCATGATGTTTACGTTCTTAACTGTAACACCGAAGATTTCCTGAACTGCATCTTTAACTTGTGTTTTGTTCGCTCTAACATCAACTTCGAAAGTGTACTTCTTCTCAGCCATTAAGTCAGATGAACGTTCAGTGATTACGGGGCGCTTAATGATATCGCGTGCATCCATTATGCAAGCACCTCCTCTACTTTTTCAACGGCTGCTTTAGTCATGATTAACTTGTCATGATTTAAAACATCCAATACATTGATTCCTTCAGCGGAAACAACAGTGATTCCAGGAATGTTACGTGCAGAAAGAGCTACATTTTCATCTAGAGAAGCAGTAACGATTAATGCTTTCTTTTCGATTGAAAGACCCTTTAATACACTTGCAAATTCCTTAGTTTTTGGTGCATCAAAGCTTAAGCTTTCAAGCACAAGGATTTCTTCTGCAACTACTTTTGAAGAAAGTGCAGATTTGATTGCTAAACGACGTACCTTTTTAGGTAGTTTATAGCTATAGCTGCGTGGAACTGGTCCAAATACTGTACCACCACCGCGCCATTGTGGAGAACGAATCGATCCCTGACGGGCACGTCCTGTACCTTTTTGACGCCATGGCTTACGCCCACCGCCTGCTACTTCAGAACGAATTTTTGTTTTGTGAGTTCCTTGGCGTAAGGAAGCTCTTTGCGCAACAACCGCTTCAAACATTACATGGTTGTTTGGCTCGATACCAAAGACAGAATCATTAAGTTCTACGTCGCCAACTTGTGATCCAGCTTGGTTAAATAATGCTACTTTAGGCATTCCTTTTTCCTCCTTTCTCTAAACGTTACTTCGCTTTTACCGCACTTTTAATTTTTAGTAATGCTTTTCTAGGACCAGGAACGTTTCCTTTAATTAATAGAAGGTTGCGTTCTTCGTCAACTTTTACGATTTCTAAGTTTTGAACTGTAATCTGTTCTCCACCCATACGTCCAGGTAATAATTTACCTTTGAATACACGGTTTGGAGCAACAGGACCCATTGAACCAGGGCGACGGTGGTAACGAGATCCGTGAGCCATTGGTCCACGTGATTGTCCGTGGCGTTTGATAGCACCTTGGAAACCTTTACCCTTTGAGATTCCTGTAACATCCACTAATTCGCCTTCAGCGAATAAATTAACTTTGACTTCCTGACCAACTTCATATTCTGCTAAGTTAACTCCGTTGATTTCACGTACGAAGCGCTTAGGAGTAGTATTAGCTTTAGTCGCATGGCCCTTCTCTGGCTTGTTAGAAAGCTTTTCACGCTTATCTTCAAAACCTAGTTGGATTGCCTCGTAGTTATCAGTTTCAGCATTTTTCACCTGAAGGACAACGTTTGGAGTCGCCTCTACAACTGTTACCGGGATAAGATCACCGTTCTCAGCAAATACTTGAGTCATACCAATCTTTCTTCCTAAGATTCCTTTGGTCATTAGTCACACCTCCTACATAGTTTATATTTATCTAATTATAATTTGATTTCGATATCAACGCCTGATGGTAAGTCTAAACGCATTAATGAATCAACTGTTTGCGGTGTTGGGTTCACAATATCGATTAGACGTTTATGCGTACGCATTTCGAACTGTTCACGAGAATCTTTGTACTTATGAACCGCACGAAGAATTGTGTAAACATTCTTTTCAGTTGGAAGCGGAATCGGTCCTGATACAGCTGCCCCAGAACGTTTCGCCGTTTCAACAATCTTTTCTGCAGACTGATCTAGAATCCTATGATCATACGCCTTTAAACGGATACGAATTTTTTGTTTTGCCATTATTTTCCCTCCTTTTCGCCTATTTTGAAATAGACATTCTCCGCGAAAATTTCCCACACACTCGCCATGGCAAAGCGGCCGGGTGTGTCGGCAACCTTCCGCATCATCGCAGTCGAAGACCAACATTGTCTATTATACAGAAAAACAATTGCATTTGCAACACTTAATATGTTTTCCTGCATGCTTAGCACACTTTTACTATTATAGTGCCTAGTTCTAAGGATTTCAAGTCTAGTTTCTATTATTTGAAGGATTTATTCACAGCAACTCTTACCAATTCATCATAAACTCTCCAAGTTGTAGCATATTGCTATATAAATGTTTGATTTACTGTGATTAAACAATCAATTTTTGGTCCAATTAAACCATGTTTCTTCTATATAAACAGGGTGTGAACGGTCTTAGTTAGTCATGCATATATGGTTTGGAGTATCCCGCCAGTAAAACCTATAAAAACAAACACAATTCCTATATGCGTTACCAATGATATTTTCAATGGCTTTAACGGATGTAAAACCATTGAATAAAAAGACATCCAGGAGGCAATCAGGAGGCAATCAGAAGCCACTTATTCATCCCCGAGAAGATTTGGAAGGCCTACAGAAGATCTTCATCGTTTTGAAAATGGGAAGCCATAATTCCATTAACGCCGAAAGAAACTAAACTTGAGAAAATGGACATAAAAAAAGACTGATGAGTCGTCACTCATCAGTCTTTTAACAAGAGAATATTACTCTTGAATGCTTGCTACAACGCCTGCGCCTACTGTACGTCCACCTTCACGAATAGAGAACTTAGTTCCTTCTTCGATTGCGATTGGAGAGATAAGCTCAACAGTCATTTCGATGTTATCACCAGGCATAACCATTTCTACACCTTCAGGAAGGTTACAGATACCAGTTACGTCAGTTGTACGGAAGTAGAACTGTGGGCGGTAGTTTGTGAAGAATGGAGTATGACGTCCACCTTCTTCTTTAGATAAAACATAAACTTCTGCTTTGAAGTTTGTGTGTGGAGTGATTGAACCTGGCTTAGCAAGTACTTGTCCACGTTGGATATCTTCACGAGCAACCCCACGAAGAAGTGCACCGATGTTGTCACCAGCTTCAGCATAATCAAGAAGCTTACGGAACATTTCTACACCAGTTACAGTTGTAGATTTTGGCTCTTCAGCAAGACCGATGATTTCGATAACGTCACCGACTTTAACTTGTCCACGCTCAACACGTCCAGTAGCAACTGTTCCACGACCTGTGATTGAGAATACGTCCTCAACTGGCATCATGAAAGGCTTTTCAGTGTCACGCTCTGGAGATGGAATGTACTCATCAACAGCAGTCATAAGTTCAAGAACTTTTTCTTCCCACTCAGCTTCTCCTTCAAGAGCTTTAAGAGCAGAACCTTTGATAACTGGGATGTCATCGCCAGGGAAATCATATTCAGAAAGAAGGTCACGAACTTCCATTTCAACTAGTTCAAGAAGCTCTTCGTCATCTACCATGTCACACTTGTTCATGAATACAACAAGGTAAGGAACACCAACCTGACGAGAAAGTAGGATGTGCTCACGAGTTTGTGGCATTGGACCATCAGCTGCAGAAACAACTAGGATTCCGCCGTCCATTTGCGCAGCACCAGTGATCATGTTTTTAACATAGTCAGCGTGTCCTGGGCAGTCAACGTGTGCATAGTGACGGTTAGCAGTTTCATACTCAACGTGAGAAGTGTTGATTGTGATTCCACGCTCTTTTTCTTCTGGAGCGTTATCGATTTGATCGTATCCGCGTGCTTCTCCGCCACCAGCTTTTGAAAGAACTGTAGAGATTGCAGCAGTTAGAGTTGTTTTACCATGGTCAACGTGACCGATTGTACCGATATTTACGTGTGGCTTAGAACGATCGAATTTAGCTTTTGCCATTTTAGGAGTCCTCCTTATTATTAGAAAAGTTAAGTATATTTTAGGCTATGAAAAGGGGGATACCCTCCTCATAGCTATGGCTTACATAGTAGTTATACTTGATTAAACGATGAAAATCAATTATTCACCTTTATTTTTTTTGATGATTTCTTCAGAAACAGATTTAGGAACTTCTTCGTAGTGGTCGAAGTGCATTGAGAATACACCACGTCCTTGAGTACTTGAACGAAGAGCTGTTGCATAACCAAACATTTCTGAAAGTGGAACCATCGCACGAACTACCTGTGCGTTACCACGAGCATCCATACCTTCAACTCGTCCACGACGAGCAGTGATCATACCCATGATATCTCCAAGGTATTCTTCAGGGATAACAACTTCGACTCTCATGACTGGTTCAAGAATAACCGGTTTACATTTTGAAGCAGCATTCTTAAGTGCCATTGAAGCAGCAATTTTAAACGCCATTTCAGAGGAGTCAACGTCATGGTATGAACCGTCGTATAGTCTTGCTTTAATATCAACTAATGGATATCCAGCAAGTACACCACGATCAAGTGAATCTTCTAAACCAGCTTGTACAGCAGGAATGTATTCACGAGGAACAACCCCACCGACAATACCATTTTCGAATTCGAAGCCTTTTCCTTCTTCATTAGGAGAGAATTCAATCCAAACGTGTCCATATTGTCCACGTCCACCAGATTGGCGAGCGAATTTACCTTCTACCTGAGCTGAACCACGGAAAGTTTCACGGTAGGCAACCTGAGGTGCACCCACATTTGCTTCTACTTTAAATTCACGTTTCATACGGTCAACGATGATGTCCAAGTGAAGCTCACCCATACCCGCGATGATAACTTGTCCAGTTTCCTGGTCAGTATGCGCACGGAATGTAGGATCTTCTTCTTGAAGTTTCTGCAGTGCAGTAGTCATCTTATCTTGGTCAGCTTTTGATTTTGGTTCAACAGAAAGCTGGATAACTGGCTCTGGGAACTGCATAGATTCTAGAATAACTTCAGATTTTTCATCACATAAAGTATCGCCTGTAGTTGTATCTTTTAAACCTACTGCTGCAGCAATATCTCCTGCGTACACAGTTGAGATTTCCTGACGGCTGTTTGCATGCATCTGTAGGATACGACCAACACGTTCGCGTTTACCTTTTGTTGAGTTCTTTACGTATGAACCAGCATCAAGTGTTCCTGAGTACACACGGAAGAACGTTAATTTACCAACATAAGGGTCAGTCATAACTTTAAATGCCAATGCAGAGAATGGCTCGTTATCATCTGGATGACGCTCAACTACTTCTTCAGAATCAGGTAGATGACCTTGAATCGCAGGTACATCTAATGGTGATGGAAGGTAGTCAATAACGGCATCTAGCATTAACTGAACACCTTTGTTTTTAAATGCTGAACCACAGATTACTGGATAGAATTCAACGTTTGTAGTACCTTTACGGATTGCAGCTTTGATTTCTTCAGTCGTTAACTCTTCTCCGCCTAGGTATTTTTCCATTAATTCTTCATCTAATTCTGCTACCGCTTCAAGAAGTTTTTCACGGTATTCATCAGCTAGTTCTTTGTATTCTTCAGGAATATCACCTTCAGTGATTTCTGTACCAAGGTCATTTGCGTAGAATCTAGCGTTCATTTCAACTAAGTCGATAATTCCGCTGAATTCATCTTCAGCACCAATAGGAAGCTGAATAGGGTGTGCATTTGCTTGTAGACGATCATGGATTGTACCTACAGAGTATAAGAAATCCGCACCTAGTTTATCCATTTTATTTACGAAAACTACGCGTGGTACTCCATAAGTAGTAGCCTGACGCCAAACTGTTTCTGTTTGCGGTTCTACACCAGATTGTGCATCAAGTACAGCAACTGCACCATCAAGTACACGAAGGGAACGTTCAACTTCTACTGTGAAGTCTACGTGTCCCGGTGTATCAATGATATTTACGCGGTGTTCTTTCCATGAAGCTGTTGTAGCAGCAGAAGTAATCGTGATACCACGTTCTTGCTCCTGCTCCATCCAGTCCATCTGAGAAGCACCTTCGTGTGTTTCGCCGATCTTGTGGATTCGACCAGTATAATAGAGGACACGCTCTGTTGTTGTTGTTTTACCAGCATCAATGTGAGCCATAATCCCTATATTACGTGTTCTTTCCAAGGAGAACTCTCTTGCCATTGGGTATTTCTCCTTCCTTGTATGAGTGTTTTAGTTTTGAAGATTATCCTACCAGCGATAGTGAGCAAATGCTTTGTTTGCTTCAGCCATCTTGTGTGTATCTTCGCGCTTTTTAACAGCAGAACCTGTGTTGTTAGCAGCATCTAGGATTTCGTTAGCTAAACGCTCTTCCATTGTCTTCTCTCCGCGTAGACGGGAGTAGTTAACCAACCAACGAAGACCAAGAGTTGTACGACGGTCTGGACGCACCTCAACTGGTACTTGGTAGTTAGCACCACCTACACGGCGTGCTCTTACTTCTAGTACTGGCATGATGTTCTTAAGTGCTTGATCGAATACTTCGATTGCATCTTTTCCAGAACGCTCAGCGATGATATCAAAAGCAGAGTATAAAATCTTTTGAGATTTACCTCTCTTGCCATCAACCATCATTTTGTTAATTAAACGAGTAACTAACTTTGATTTGTAAATCGGATCAGGTAAAACGTCTCTTTTTGCAACTGGACCTTTACGTGGCATTATATTTCCTCCTTTCAGAAAGGGTGTAATTTGTTGTTATTATTTCTTAGGTGCTTTAGGACGCTTCGTACCGTATTTAGAACGACCTTGCATACGGTTGTTTACGCCTGCAGTATCAAGTGCTCCACGAACGATGTGGTAACGTACCCCTGGTAAATCCTTTACACGTCCACCACGGATAAGAACAACACTGTGTTCTTGTAAGTTGTGGCCAATACCAGGAATGTAAGCTGTTACCTCGATTCCATTTGTCAAACGCACACGAGCATATTTACGAAGCGCTGAGTTTGGCTTCTTCGGTGTCATTGTACCAACACGTGTACATACACCACGCTTTTGTGGAGATGTAAGGTTAGTTTGCGCCTTCTTGAAGCTGTTGTAGCCTTTGTTAAGCGCTGGTGATTTAGATTTTTCCTCGGCAGATTTACGAGGTTTGCGTACTAATTGGTTAATTGTAGGCATTGTTTTTCCTCCTTTCATTTCTTTGGTAGACCCACACATCCAGGTGGTTCATTTTTTGCTAAAAAACAAAGTCCTTGCAGTGACTCACCACAAAAACAGTTTTTACAATAGTTATACGACACAGCAGCTCCAGGATCTGTCTTGCAGGCTTCCCTGACCTTATATCTACAAAGTGTCAGTTAAGTAGGAGCACCTTTGCTATATTAGCACCTCATTCATAAGATGTCAACATTATATTCATTTTTTTAAATAAAATGGATATGCTTTATTTAAAATGCGGTACTTCCTTTAAGTTGGAAGTACCGCACTTTTAATTGAGGTTACTCAACAGGTACTGCATCATCTGGTGTTTCATCCACCAAAATTGGCTCTGCCTTGCGGTATCTTTGCATACCTGTTCCAGCAGGGACAAGTTTTCCGATGATAACATTTTCCTTTAACCCTAGAAGTTCATCGCGCTTACCTTTGATGGCTGCATCAGTAAGAACCCTAGTTGTCTCCTGGAAGGATGCAGCTGATAGGAATGAGTCAGTTTCTAGGGAAGCTTTCGTAATACCTAGAAGAACCGGACGTCCTGTTGCTGGCAATTTTCCTTCAAGTAATGCTCGGCGGTTAGCGTCAGTAAACTGATGGATTTCAAGCAGTGTGCCTGGTAGAACCTCGGTCTCACCTGCATCGACAACCCTAATTTTCCTCATCATCTGACGAACCATTACTTCAACGTGCTTATCGCCAATTTCTACCCCTTGCATACGGTAAACCTTTTGTACCTCACTAAGCAGGTATTCTTGGACAGACTTCACGTCTTTTACTCTTAATAGCTCTTTCGGATCAATTGAACCTTCAGTTAGTTCCTGACCACGTGCAACTTGACTGTTCACAGCTACTTTTAATCTTGCTGTATATGGAGCGTTATACGTACGCGATTCTACTTCACCTTGAACGATAATTTCATGCTGGCGATCACGACCCTCGTTAATACCAACAACTACTCCACTGATTTCAGAAATGACCGCTACCCCTTTAGGGTTACGCGCTTCGAAAATCTCCTGAATACGAGGTAGACCTTGGGTAATATCGTCTCCAGCAACACCACCAGTATGGAATGTACGCATCGTTAACTGTGTTCCTGGTTCACCGATAGATTGAGCGGCAATAATACCAACTGCTTCCCCAACCTCAACTTCTTGACCAGTAGCCAAGTTACGTCCGTAACACTTCTTACATACACCATGGCGCGTATTACATGTAAAGGCAGAACGAATCCAAACTTCCTCAAATCCAGCATTAACAATTTCCAGTGCTAAATCCTCAGTAATAAGGTCATTTTCCCTTAAAATTATTTCATTTGTCTCAGGGTGTTTTACAGTTTTTCTTGAATAACGACCAATCAGTCTTTCTTCAAGAGCTTCGATGACCTCCGTTCCATCTTTCAATGACGAAACATTTAGTCCACGGTCAGTTCCACAGTCATCTTCACGGACAATGACATCCTGTGCCACATCAACAAGACGACGAGTAAGATAACCAGAGTCAGCTGTCTTAAGGGCTGTATCAGCAAGACCTTTACGGGCACCGTGAGTTGAAATAAAGTATTCCAATACTGTAAGTCCTTCTCGGAAACTTGATTTGATTGGTAATTCGATAATACGTCCAGCCGGGTTGGCCATGAGTCCTCGCATCCCAGCAAGCTGGGTAAAGTTTGATGCGTTACCACGCGCTCCGGAATCACTCATCATAAAGATTGGATTCGTTTTACTCAAGGATTTCATCAACTTAGATTGGATTGTATCTTTCGCTGCACTCCAAATGGAGATTACACGATCATAACGTTCATCTTCAGTAATCAAACCACGTCTGAACTGTTTCATGACATTGTCAACTTTGGTTTGAGCATCATTAATGATTTCTTCTTTTTCACGAAGAACGACGATATCTGATACACCAACCGTAATACCAGCTTTAGAAGAATATCTGAAACCTAAATCCTTCATACGGTCTAGCATTTTTGAAGTTTCAGTGATTTGGAATTTCTTGAAGACTTCAGCAATGATATTCCCTAGGATTCCCTTTTTGAAAGGATCGACTAACTCTCTTTCCTTAAAGACGGCCTTAATATCCGTTCCTTTACCAACAAAATATTTTTCAGGAGTTTTTTCTTCAAGATTTGTTTTAGTCGGCTCATTAATATATGGGAACGAAATTGGTAAAATTTCATTGAAAATAAGCTTACCAACCGTTGTCAACAGAAGTTGAGTATTTTGCTCTTCCGTAAACGTTTGGTTACCTAATGATCCGGCATGAACAGCTACTCTTGTATGAAGGTGAACATAGCCGTTTTGATAGGCAATCAACGCTTCGTTCCTATCCTTGAAAATCATTCCTTCACCAACTGCACCATCGCGTTCCAAAGTTAAATAATAGTTACCAAGAACCATATCCTGGGACGGAGTTACAACAGGCTTACCATCTTTAGGGTTCAAGATGTTTTGAGCTGCAAGCATGAGCAAACGAGCTTCTGCTTGTGCTTCGGCAGAAAGTGGTACGTGGACAGCCATTTGGTCACCATCAAAGTCTGCGTTATAAGCAGTACAAACAAGCGGGTGAAGACGAATCGCACGACCTTCTACTAATGTAGGTTCGAATGCTTGGATTCCCAATCTATGAAGCGTTGGGGCACGGTTCAGTAATACCGGATGTTCTTTAATCACATCTTCTAAAACATCCCACACTTCTGGCTGAACTCTTTCAATTTTACGTTTGGCCGATTTAATATTATGAGCAAGTCCTTTTTGAACCAACTCTTTCATTACAAACGGCTTGAAAAGCTCAAGTGCCATCTCTTTAGGAAGTCCACACTGATACATTTTAAGATTAGGACCAACTACGATAACCGAACGACCTGAATAGTCTACACGTTTACCTAGTAGGTTTTGACGGAAACGACCTTGTTTCCCTTTCAACATATGAGAAAGAGACTTTAATGGACGATTTCCCGGTCCAGTTACAGGACGGCCGCGACGACCATTATCGATAAGGGCATCTACCGCTTCTTGAAGCATCCGTTTTTCGTTTTGTACAATGATACTTGGCGCACCTAGATCAAGCAAACGCTTAAGGCGGTTGTTCCGGTTAATAACCCTGCGGTATAGATCATTCAAGTCAGAAGTCGCAAAACGACCACCATCAAGCTGAACCATAGGGCGGAGTTCTGGTGGAATAACTGGTAGGACATCAAGAATCATCCAAGACGGTTCATTTCCAGAATTACGGAATGCTTCTAAAACCTCTAACCGTTTAATCGCACGTGTACGACGTTGTCCCTGGGCAGTCTTTAGCTCTTCCTTTAATCCCTCAACATCTTTATCAAGGTCGATATCAGATAGAAGCTTTTTAATCGCTTCAGCACCCATTGCTGCTTGGAATTTATTGCCGTACTTATCCTTATAGGCACGATATTCCTTTTCAGAAAGTAACTGTTTTCTCTCAAGAGCCGTGTCGCCTGTATCCGTTACTACATATGAAGCAAAGTAAATAACTTCTTCAAGTGCTCGCGGTGACATATCAAGGACAAGACCCATTCGGCTAGGAATTCCTTTAAAATACCATATGTGGGAAACAGGTGCTGCTAATTCAATATGACCCATACGCTCACGACGGACTTTTGCACGTGTAACTTCAACGCCACAACGGTCACATACTACACCTTTATAACGAACTCGCTTGTACTTACCACAATGACATTCCCAATCTTTTGTTGGGCCGAAAATGCGTTCACAAAACAGGCCGTCTTTTTCCGGTTTTAATGTTCGGTAGTTAATAGTTTCTGGCTTTTTAACTTCACCAAATGACCAAGAACGAATCTTATCTGGTGAAGCAAGGCCAATCTTCATGTATTCAAAATTATTGACATCCAGCAAGGGGCCTACCTCCCTTTTAATCTAGGGTTAATCCCTTTAATGAGAGCGGAAGCACTTTTGGCAGCTCCTAGAGTCTAGACGCCCCCTATTCCTATTAAAAAGGTGTTTTTTCACCTTCATGAAGAGTGGGTTATGACTCGAGAAGCTAAGCGCTACAACTCGGGCAATATGAAAGCGGAAGCGCTTAGGTTGATTCCACAAATCTTGACGCCCCTATAAAAGGTATTCTTTACCTTCATGTAGGGGTTGGCTTTGACTTGTGGAGCCAAGCGCTATAGCTAGACACTACAAAAGTGGAGTGATGCCAAACAGCCTTGCTAGCTATCTGGCTATCACACCAACTATCGTTTCTTTTATTCCTTTGTACCTACTTTTTCCGAATCAGAACCTTCAGTCTCAGGAGCAATCGTCAAAGTTTCAGCGTGCTGTAATTCTTCATCTTCATCGAAGTCTCTCATTTCGATTTCCTTTTCATCACCTGAAAGAATCTTAACATCCATACCCAGACTCTGAAGTTCTTTCATTAATACTTTGAAAGATTCAGGAACACCTGGTTCAGGAACATTCTCGCCTTTAACAATTGCCTCGTATGTTTTAACACGTCCGACAACATCATCAGACTTCACTGTTAAAATTTCTTGAAGCGTATAAGCAGCACCGTATGCTTCAAGCGCCCATACTTCCATTTCTCCGAAACGCTGACCACCAAACTGTGCTTTACCACCAAGTGGCTGTTGCGTAACAAGTGAGTAAGGGCCGGTCGAACGAGCATGAAGCTTATCATCAACCATGTGTGCAAGTTTAATCATGTACATAACACCAACAGAAACACGGTTGTCGAATGCTTCACCAGTACGACCATCATAAAGGACTGTTTTTGCATCACGTGCCATACCAGCTTCTTCAATGGTAGACCAAACATCTTCTTCACGTGCACCATCAAATACAGGTGATGCTACATGGATGCCAAGGTACCTTGCTGCCATTCCTAAATGAAGCTCAAGCACCTGTCCGATATTCATCCGCGATGGAACACCCAGTGGGTTTAGCATGATATCAATTGGTGTACCATCAGGTAAAAACGGCATATCCTCTTCAGGAAGAATACGAGAGATTACCCCTTTGTTACCGTGTCGTCCAGCCATTTTATCCCCTTCAGAAATTTTTCGCTTCTGAACAATATAAGCGCGGACTAATTGGTTAACACCTGGTGGAAGTTCGTCGCCATCTTCACGATTGAAGACTTTAACATCTAGTACAATACCGCCGCCACCATGTGGGACACGCAACGAAGTGTCACGTACTTCTCTTGCCTTTTCTCCGAAGATTGCATGAAGTAAACGTTCTTCTGCCGTCAATTCAGTAACCCCTTTTGGTGTTACCTTACCTACAAGTAGATCTCCATCTTTTACTTCTGCACCAACTCTGATAATTCCACGTTCATCAAGATTACGCAAGGCATCTTCACCGACATTTGGAATATCACGAGTAATTTCTTCAGGTCCAAGTTTTGTATCACGAGACTCTGACTCGTATTCTTCAATATGGATAGATGTATAAACATCATCCTTCACTAAACGCTCACTCATGATGATGGCATCTTCATAGTTATAGCCATCCCAGTTAATGAAGCCTACAAGCACGTTTCTTCCTAGTGCTAGTTCTCCAGCCTCCATCGATGGACCATCAGCAAGAATTTCCCCTTTAGTTACACGGTTGCCAACACTCACAATTGGGCGTTGGTTGTAACATGTACCTTGGTTTGAACGGATGAATTTTTGCATCTTGTATTTATCAAGGTCACCTTTAACTTCTTGACCATCTACTTCTGTAATACGACGCACCCAAACTTGACGTGCTTCAACATGTTCAACGATTCCTTCGTGCTTACAAATGACAGCAGCACCAGAATCCTTCGCTGAAACGTGCTCCATCCCTGTACCTACTCTAGGCGCTTCCGGCTGCATTAATGGCACAGCCTGACGTTGCATGTTCGCACCCATTAGAGCACGGTTAGAGTCATCGTTCTCAAGGAATGGGATACACGCTGTCGCAGCAGAAACAACCTGTTTTGGAGATACGTCCATGTAATCAATGCGTTCACGTCGAACGACTGTGTTCTCACCACGGAAACGTGCGACAACCATATCGTCAAGGAAATCTCCTTCTTCAGATAGTTTCGCATTTGCCTGAGCCACAACATAGTTATCTTCTTCATCTGCAGTTAGGTAATCAAAGTGGGATGTTACCTTACCTGTTTCAGGGTCGACACGGCGGTAAGGCGTTTCAATAAACCCAAAACGATTCACCTTTGCAAAAGAAGAAAGGGAGTTAATCAAACCAATGTTTGGACCTTCTGGTGTTTCGATCGGACACATACGACCATAGTGTGAATAGTGAACGTCACGGACTTCAAACCCTGCACGCTCACGTGTTAAACCACCAGGCCCTAATGCTGATAAACGTCTCTTATGTGTTAGTTCTGCCAACGGATTCGTTTGATCCATAAACTGAGAAAGCTGAGAACTACCAAAGAACTCCTTAATAGAGGCAATTACAGGACGAATATTAATTAACTGCTGTGGTGTAATTGTGTTTGTGTCTTGAATTGACATTCTCTCACGAACCACACGTTCCATTCTAGAAAGACCGATACGGAACTGATTCTGTAAAAGTTCACCAACAGAGCGTAGACGTCTGTTACCTAAGTGGTCGATATCATCTGTATCGCCGACACCATGCAATAAATTAAAGAAATAACTAATTGAAGCAATAATATCTGCTGGTGTAATATTTTTAATTTGCTCCTCAACATAGGCATTGCCGATGATGTTAATGACTTTTTCTCCTTCGTCATTTGGAGCGTAAATCTTAATTGACTGAAGTTGGATATCTTCTTCAACAACGCCACCAAACGGATTATGCGTTTCAAAGCCGACATTCTTTTCAAGACTATCAAGAATTTTGTCTAGAGTTCTACGATCAAGGGTTACACCTTGCTCTGCAATAATCTCGCCTGTTTCAGGGTCAACTAAAGTTTCAGCTAACTTTTGCCCAAAAAGACGATTTTTAATATGAAGCTTCTTATTAATCTTATAACGACCTACATTAGCTAGGTCATAACGCTTCGGATCAAAGAATCTTGAGACAAGGAGACTCTTAGCGTTATCAACGGTAGGGGGTTCACCCGGACGAAGACGCTCATAGATTTCGAGCAACGCTTTCTCAGAGCTCTCTGTATTGTCTTTTTCAAGTGTATTGCGGATGTACTCGTTATCTCCAATTAAATCAATGATTTCTTGGTCAGATCCGAAGCCAAGAGCACGCAAAAGAACCGTAACAGGGAGTTTCCTCGTACGATCTATCCTAACGTATACAACATCCTTCGCATCAGTCTCGTACTCAAGCCATGCTCCACGGTTAGGAATAACAGTAGCAGAGTATCCTTTTTTTCCGTTCTTATCCATTTTCGCACTGAAATAAACACTAGGAGAACGTACTAACTGGGATACGATAACCCTTTCAGCACCATTAATAACAAAGGTACCAGTTTCTGTCATAAGTGGGAAATCCCCCATAAAGACATCCTGATCCTTTACTTCTCCAGTTTCTTTATTGACAAGACGGACCTTCACCCTTAATGGAGCAGAGTATGTAACATCTCTTTCTTTTGATTCATCTACTGGATACTTTGGCTCGGCAAGACTATAATCAATAAACTCTAGCGATAAGTTCCCAGTAAAATCTTCAATCGGGGAAATATCCTGAAACATTTCCCGTAGTCCCTCATCCAGGAACCATTGATAGGAAGCTGTTTGAATTTCAATTAAATTCGGCAGTTCCAAAACTTCACTGATGCGCGCGTAGCTTCTCCGCTGGCGGTGTCGTCCATACTGAACTAGTTGACCTGTCAACTGATTCACCCCTCAAATCAAGCGTAATTATTCCATTATTCTTGTACTTCATTGATACTATTTTCATAAGACAAAAAGAAAAAGGGTTTTCAAGTTTAAAAACCACATTTCCTAGGCGTACATTATTTTGTTAGTTTTCCCCATACACGCTAAAATATACTTAATAAGTTTATTTTTAGCAATTGAAAAGAAAACTAATCTATGGCATTTTATAATGTTATCATAGCAGATTTTCAACGTCAACTTTTTTTGCTTTTAGAATAAAATAGCCCTTTTTCTTCTCGACTATCTCGACCTCACCAAACATTGACTCAAGTTTATCAATTGCAGAAGCCGCACCCTGTTTCTTCTGAATAACAACCCATAATTCTCCCGAAGCCTCAAGACGATCAAAACTCTGCTCAAAAATTTCATGAACAACACTTTTGCCCGCTCGGATAGGAGGGTTCGTTAAGATTGCATGAAACTGATTCCCAACTACCTGTAAAAGGCGATCACTTTCATAAATCTTGACGTTTTCAACCTGATTTAAGACTGCGTTTTCCTTTGCAAGGTCAATCGCCCTCTGGTTAACATCAACCATATGGACAGTCGCATCCGGATAACTCTTTGCCAAAGATAAACCAATTGGTCCATAACCGCAGCCAACATCTAAAATGAGACTATCATTCTTTTCAATTTGAAAAGCTTCTATTAACAATCGAGAACCGAAATCGACTTCATTCTTTGAAAATACTCCACGATCTGTTTTAAACCGAAAGGATTTTCCCCTAAGCTTAAAATCCCAAATCATAGGATTGCTTTTCACTTCCGGATTCTTAGAATAGTAATGATTTGACACGATATCCACCACCTATAAAAAGCATGACCATTTCTAGAAGTTCTCATTCTACTTTTATAAATAAACAGCTAAAAAAAGCTCGCTAGATAGCGAGCTTTCTTCATTGTTTAATTACTTAACTTCTACGTTAGCGCCAACTTCTTCAAGCTTAGCTTTAAGCTCTTCAGCTTCTTCTTTAGCAATGCCTTCTTTAAGTGGTTTTGGAGCGTTATCAACAAGTTCTTTTGCTTCTTTAAGCCCAAGACCAGTGATTTCACGTACAACTTTGATAACCTTGATTTTTTGATCTCCAGCAGAAGCTAGGATTAGATCAAATTCAGTTTGCTCAGCAGCAGCGTCTGCAACAGCGCCACCCATTACAGCTACAGGAGCAGCTGCAGTTACGCCAAACTCTTCTTCGATTGCTTTTACTAAATCGTTTAGTTCTAAAACAGTCATAGATTTAACTGCTTCAATGATTTGTTCTTTAGTCATTGTTAATTTCCTCCTTAAGGTTGGTTGAGTTTTTTATTTTTTTAACGGTAGCTTAGCTTACGCGCCTTGTTCTTCTTTTTGTTCTGCAACTGCCTTTGTAGCAAGAGCAAGGTTGCGGATAGGTGCTTGAAGCACGCTGAGTAGCATAGATAGTAAACCTTCGCGAGACGGTAGTTCAGCAAGAGCCTTAACGTCTTCAACGGAAGCGACATTTCCTTCAATGACACCCGCTTTAATTTCAAGCGCTTCGTTTTTCTTAGCGAAATCGTTAAGAATTTTCGCAGGAGCAACAACATCTTCCGTGCTGAATGCAATTGCGTTAGGGCCTGTTAATACTTCATTCAGACCAGCAAGATCAGCTGCTTCAGCTGCACGGCGAGTCATAGAGTTTTTATAAACTTTGAACTCAACGCCTGCTTCACGAAGCTGTTTACGAAGTTCAGTTACTTGACCTACAGTTAAACCACGGTAGTCAACAACGATTGTTGATTTACTAGCTTTTAACTTATCGGCAATCTCGTCAACTAGTTGTTTCTTTATTTCGATAACACTGCTCATCTTTACACCTCCTGTAGATTTATCTACACTCATACCGGTCAATAAAAAAACCTCCATGTCTTTACAGGCAGGGAGGTTTGTATACAATAGTGAATCAGTAATTCTATCGTATGACCTCGGCAGGAAATTAAGCGGTTAAGCACCTGCTGTCTGCGGTACAAATGTTATTCTATTATCACAACAAGATACATTATATTAAATGTAACTCAGAATGTCAATTGGAATTATTTTGCATTAACGGTTGAAGGATCAACTTTAACGCCAGGTCCCATTGTTGTAGATACAGCAACGTTCTTCATGTATGTTCCTTTAGCAGCTGCAGGCTTAACTTTCATCATCGTTTCAAAAATTGTGTTGAAGTTTTCAACAAGCTTTTGATCTTCGAAAGAAACCTTACCAATTGGAACATGGATGTTTCCAGCTTTATCAACGCGGTATTCAACTTTACCAGCTTTGATTTCATTAACAGCTTTAGTCACATCAAAAGTAACAGTGCCTGTCTTAGGGTTTGGCATTAAACCTTTTGGTCCTAATACGCGACCTAATTTACCCACTTCACCCATCATGTCAGGTGTTGCTACGATTACATCAAACTCGAACCAACCTTGTTGGATTTTGTTGATGAACTCAGAATCACCCACATAATCTGCACCAGCAGCTTCTGCTTCTTTTGCTTTTTCACCTTTAGCGAATACTAGAACGCGTTGAGTTTTACCAGTTCCATTTGGAAGCACAACTGCTCCACGGATTTGCTGGTCAGCTTTCTTAGGGTCAACTCCTAAGCGAAATGCTGCTTCAACAGTTGCATCAAATTTAACAACACTTGTTTTTTTCGCAAGTTCAATAGCTTCTGAAACAGAGTATGCTTTTGTGCGATCTACTAGTTTCACGGCTTCTTGATACTTTTTACCTTTTGTAGCCATATTTATTTCCTCCTATAATGTGGTTTTAGCGGAATTTCCTCCCACTCAGAAAGGCGAAGGCGCCTCGGTCAGCTCCGACAGGCATAAGGCAAGCCGGCATAAAGGTTGTTCTTTAACCTTAATGACGGATTGACTTATGACCCGAGGAGCTAGGCGCCGCAGCCAGACATCTAGAAAAGTCCATCACTCAATTGCGATAGACTATAATTTCGAACAAAGTAAAGGTTGCGAGAGAAACTATTCATCATCGCAACCCCTACATTTCCTGCATCAGCAATTAGTCTTCAATCGTGATACCCATGCTGCGGGCAGTACCTTCGACCATGCGCATTGCTGCTTCAACGCTTGCAGCGTTTAGGTCAGGCATTTTCTGTTCCGCAATCTCGCGCACTTTGTCACGCTTGACTGTTGCTACTTTATTACGGTTTGGTTCACCAGAACCAGACTGAATTCCAGCTGCTACTTTCAAAAGAACGGCAGCAGGGGGAGTTTTCGTAATAAATGTAAATGAACGGTCTTCAAATACCGTGATTTCAACAGGAATAATCAAGCCAGCTTGATCAGCTGTACGTGCATTAAATTCCTTACAGAATCCCATGATGTTCACACCTGCTTGACCTAGTGCAGGACCAACCGGTGGCGCTGGGTTTGCTTTACCAGCAGGGATTTGTAATTTTACAATTTTAATTACTTTTTTAGCCACGAGACACACCTCCTTAAAGTCCGTGATGTGGTAATAGGGTGTTCCCCTCCCACTCAGTTCAGTCTTTATCCTCTTAGATAAAGAACATATTATATGTTTGTCCCATATACGAGACATACTGACCTATGAAATATTACCACTTATCGTTTTTAATTTCAAGTTATAATTTTTTTATCTGTGAAAATTCCAGTTCAACTGGGGTATCCCTACCAAACATGTTAACTAGTACTTTAAGCTTGCCTTTGTCTTTATCTATTTCTTCTATTGAGCCAGTAAAGTTCGTAAATGGACCTTCACTTACTTGTACTGTTTCACCCAATTCAAAGTCGATGTCCACGCGGCGTTCTTCAACACCCATGCGTTTTAGGATCATGGCCACTTCGTCTGGAAGTAAAGCTGAGGGCTTAGAACCGTGTCCTGATGATCCGACAAATCCTGTTACCCCTGGTGTATTTCGAACAACATACCAAGAGTCATCCGTCATAACCAATTCAACTAAAACATAACCTGGAAACGTCTTTCTCTTAACAACCTTCTTTTTTCCATTTTTGATATCTGTTTCTTCTTCTTCCGGAACAACAACACGGAAAATTTTATCCTGCATACCCATTGACTCAACACGCTTTTCAAGATTTGTCTTTACCTTATTCTCATATCCTGAATACGTATGTACAACATACCAATTCTTTTCCATCACAGAGGACTTAAGCGTCCGTCCCTCCCTCTTTTTTCAGCAAACAAAAAACCCGTTATCCGGGTTTTAAAAAAACTTCCTGCGTTATTCTCCATTATACCATGAGAACGCATAGGTTATTCAAGGATTAAACGAATCAATTCAGAAAACCCGAGGTCTACAACAGTAAAAAATAGCGCCATAAAGATGACGGTCGTTAAAACTACAATTGTATAACGAAATAGTTCCCTACGTTTAGGCCAACTAACCTTCCTCATTTCACGAGCTACTTCTGGTAAAAACTTAGTGATGCGCATTTTGTAACCTCCAACTTGTAAATAGCGAGCAATCTATTAATAAGGCTGTTTTCGTAAAGATTGTTGTTAAAATCCTAAAGCCGATTTTAACACAGAAAAAGTTATTTATCAGGTAAAACTAATAGAAGAATCCTATTTTATCTCAGGGAGTAACAAACTTTGAGAAAAGAGCTATTATTAAAGTTATTTTGTTTCCCGATGAACTGTATGTGCATTGCAGTTCTTACAGAATTTTTTTAACTCACGACGCTCTGTTTGATTTTCGCTACTACTTGTGGTGGTATAGTTGCGTGTCCCGCATTCTGCACAAGCAAGCGTTATCTTATTCTTCATCATACACCTACTAATTTATGTCTTTAAAACTTTATCATGTCCTGAAGGTCGGTGTCAATAACTGTCGAATTGGATTGAAGGCTGTATTATGACTATTCCTTGTTAATTCTATGGCGTGAACTCTCTCAATTCAACGTGCTTTTCCAGTTTCCTCTTTACCCGTTGAAGAGCGTTATCGATTGATTTCACATGTCTGTTTAACTCTTCAGAAATTTCCTGGTAGGACTGACCATCTAAATAAAGGGCGAGTACCTTTCGTTCCAGGTCACTTAAAAGTTCCTCCATCTGGATTTCTATCCGATCAAATTCTTCTTGGTTAATGAATAACTCCTCTGGGTCCATGACTTTTGCTCCTGAAAGGACATCCATTAAGGTCCTATCTGATTCTTCATCATAGATTGGTTTGTCTAAGGAGACATATGAATTAAGTGGGATATGCTTTTGTCTGGTAGCCGTTTTAATTGCGGTGATAATTTGCCTGGTAATACATAATTCAGCAAACGCCCGAAATGAAGCAAGCTTGTCCTCTTTAAAGTCGCGAATCGCTTTATAGAGCCCAATCATGCCTTCTTGGACGATATCCTCTTTATCTGCACCAATTAAAAAATAGGATCTAGCCTTTGCTCGTACGAAGTTTCGATATTTATTGATTAAAAAATCAAGCGCCTCACTTTCACCATTATGAACCGCTTCTACTATTTCTTCATCTTCTAACTCTACATACTTCAAGGACTTTTTCGTTCCGAAATCAGCATTCACCAAGATCCCCCCACCGGACTTTTCCATGGATAGAAATATTATACAGCAGGAATTTTTTAGGCGTCAACCTAGTTAATTTCCACCACGGCGCCATTTTTCAAATAATTCAGCTACCTCATCACTAAGTGGGATTCTACTAACAGGCTTTTTTTTCTGGATTGTTTGCACCTTTTTTTCAATTTTCCGTTCCATAACACTCATTTCTGTGTACAGTTCTCGTGCTGATTTTCTTAAAGCACCCTGTCCAAATATCGCCCATTGTTCTGTAAAATCAGATGTAGCTACATGGATTTGAGTTTTACGATTGCTAAGGTCTATTGCCAACTTTTCAATTCGCTCATCAGCCGTCTCATTTTCCCGGGTATAAATGACATCTACTTGATGATTCTTATATCTCTGCTCCGTACCTTGAACATAATGAGCATCAAAAACAATAATCACGCGATACCCTGTATAGGCCTTATATTCTGCCATTTTCTCAACAAGAAGATCCCTTGCCGCTGCCAAGTCCTTCATTTTCAATGCTCGTAATTCCGGCCAAGCCCCGATAATGTTATATCCGTCTACAAGCAGGATGTCCATCTTACTGCCCTAGGGGATTACGTTTGCGGTAAACCTCATACATCAATAAGGCCGCTGCAACAGAGGCATTTAAGGATGTAACCTTGCCTACCATTGGAAGCCGTAGAAGAAAATCGCATTTTTCTCGAATGATTCTGCCCATTCCCTTTCCTTCGCTACCAATGACTAGTGCTAGCGGCATCGTTCCATCAAAAGCACGATAGTCTTCCTTACCAGCTGCATCTGTACCCGCCACCCAGATACCGCGTTCTTTTAATTCATCTATTGTTCTGGACATATTCGTGACCCTTACAACAGGGATATGTTCAATCGCGCCTGTCGAAGATTTAGCAACCGTTGCCGTCAAGCCAACAGCCCTTCTTTTCGGAATAATTATCCCGTGTGCTCCAGAAGCGTCGGCTGTTCTCATAATAGAACCAAGATTATGTGGATCCTCAATCTCGTCTAGCAACAGGAAAAATGGTGTCTCATTCCTTTTTTCTGCTACTGAGAATAAATCATCTAATTCCGCATACTCATATGCTGCCACTTGGGCAATGACCCCTTGATGACTACCTTCGTACATCTGATCCAGTTTCTTCTTCGGAACAAACTGGACAATCACATTTTCCTCTTTTGCTAATCCAATTACCTGCTGCATCTGCCCACGTTGGGAACCTTCTGCAATTAAGATCTTATTAATATCGCGGTGTGATTTGAGTGCCTCGATAACTGGGTTTTTTCCACCGATATATTCTTCGCTCATGATGAACTTCCTCCCTCGTCAATAATTGCAAAAGCGGCCTCAATTAATTCGTCTAGGCGCTTTTCGTTTCCCCCTAGGAACAGATATCCTATTAGTGCTTCAAATGCGGTGCTGTAGCGGTAGGTTTGTACATCTGTGTTTTTCGGGACTGACCCTGATTTAGCGTTTCTCCCTCTCTTGACCACAGCTATTTCTTTTTCTGATAAAAGCTGGTTTTCGATAAAGGCATGGATGATGTTCGCCTGTGCTTTAGCGGAAACATAACGCGTTGCCTCTTTATGAAGTTTATTTGGCCTTACCCTACCGCTTTGAAGGAGGTGAAGCCGCACATATTTTTCAAATACGGCATCACCCATATAAGCTAGAGCCAGGCTGTTCAACTGCTTTTCATCAACCTTTTGACTATATGAAAGCATTCACTATCCTCTTTTCCATCTCGTACCTTGCGCTGTGTCCTCTAGGATGATGTTCATTTCTTTTAACTGAGCACGAATCTCATCAGCTAGCTTAAAGTCTCGATCCTTCCTAGCTTGTATCCTCTTTTCAATCATTGCTTCAACTTCTTCATCAAGAAGTTCTTCTGCTGCTAGCGACAACCCGAAAATATCAAATAACAATTCAAATTCATCTAAAAAGCTTTTAATGACTACCTCGGCTGTATTTTTCTCCAACAGATACAGATTGGCAAGCTTTGATAGCTCAAAGAGTACGGATATACCATTAGCTGTATTAAAATCATCATCCATCTCTTTTACAAACTGTTGATGAAGATCTGTGATCTTATCTAACCATTCCTGATTATTTGTCGTTAAGTTTGTGCTAGCGCCCGAACGATGCTTCAGGTTTTGATAGGATGTTTTTAACCTCTCAAAAGCGGCCTTTGTATTCTCTAATAGCTCGTCACTATAGTTGATTGGATTACGATAATGTACAGATAGCATAAAAAACCTTAACACTTGCGGGTCGTGATTCTTAATAATATCGTGAACTAATACGAAGTTCCCTAGTGATTTAGACATCTTTTCATTATTAATATTAATATATCCATTATGCATCCAATAGCGTGCAAACGATTTGCCTGTTAGTGCTTCTGATTGGGCAATTTCATTTTCATGGTGCGGAAAAGCTAAGTCCTGACCACCAGCATGGATATCAATGGTATCTCCTAAATATCGCTTTGCCATTGCCGAACATTCAATATGCCAACCTGGTCTTCCTTCTCCCCATGGACTTTCCCAGGAAATTTCCCCTTCCTTTGCCTTTTTCCACAGAGCAAAGTCTAAAGCATCCTGTTTCTTCTCACCAACTTGAATTCGAGCTCCAATTTTCAATTCATCAATGGATTGATGAGATAACTTTCCATATTCAGGGAATTTCCTTGTACGAAAATAAACATCCCCATTAGATTCATACGCATAATCTTTGTCAATTAGTGCTTGAATAAACTCAATAATTAGATCCATTGTCTCTGTAACTCGTGGATGTACATCGGCGCGTTTACAGCCCAATGCCGTAATATCTTCAAAATAGGCATCGATGAAGCGATTAGCGATGGTAGGAACATCTTCTCCAAGTTCGTTTGCTGCACGAATTAATTTATCATCAACATCAGTGAAATTAGAGATATACCTTACATCGTAACCTCTATACTCAAGGTAGCGGCGAACCGTATCAAACACAATCGGTGGTCGCGCATTTCCAATATGAATATAGTTATAAACGGTCGGGCCACATACATACATCTTTACTTTCCCTTCTTCAAGGGGAACAAACTTTTCCTTCTGACGAGTCAAGGTGTTATATATTTGAATTGACATTCACTTTACTCCTTTCTTCCTTTAATCCATTAAGCTCTTGTTGAAGCAATTGAATCTCAATTTCCATCGCTTTAAATCGATCATAAATTGGATCTGGAAGATCTGAATGATTTAAGTCCTTCTTGATTTTTACCCCATCCTGAATGACAACACGGCCCGGTACCCCAACGACGGTTGAGTTTGGCGGAACGTCCTTTAATACCACAGAGCCGCCACCGATTTTGGAATTCTCACCAATCGTTATTGACCCTAAAACCTTAGCCCCAGTTGCTATAAGGGCATTGTCCTTCACAGTAGGGTGGCGTTTTCCCTTCTCTTTACCTGTTCCTCCCAATGTCACACCTTGATAGATGGTGACATTATCACCAATCTCGCAAGTTTCCCCAATGACCACTCCCATCCCATGGTCAATAAATAACCGGCTTCCAATCTTCGCGCCCGGATGTATCTCAATTCCGGTAAAAAATCGGCTAATTTGTGAGATGATTCTAGCAATAAAATAAAGCTTTCTCTTGAATAAGGCATGCGCTAGTCGGTGAGACCAAATGGCATGCAAACCAGCATAGGTCAGGATTACCTCTAACCGGCTTCTGGCAGCTGGATCCTGGTCAAATACAACTTCAATGTCTTCTTTCAGCATTTTAAACATGTTTACCATCCCCCAGTATTTCCAAAAATGCAAAAGCGTAAGCGGCTCAAGTCCTTATGTGAGCTCGAGCTGGGTGCCGGAAAAACCTGACCCAATTTCCCTTAAACAATAAAAAAACGCCTCTGTCAAATGACAGAGACGCTTGGTGCGCGGTTCCA
Source organism: Mesobacillus persicus (assembly GCF_900109925.1). Classification (GTDB taxonomy): domain Bacteria; phylum Bacillota; class Bacilli; order Bacillales; family Cytobacillaceae; genus Mesobacillus_B; species Mesobacillus_B persicus. Next base: position 50,423 of record NZ_FOBW01000019.1, read on the forward strand.
CTCTGTTTAAGCCCTGAAATAGAGCCTCAACTTTACCTGTTAACGGGAGGACCCGCCCTGAACTACTTAGAACATTTCCGTTCATACAGGGGCTCCGAGGTGCATTTTCAAAAAGCGAGCGGCTTAAACCACTTTCAGCCGATGATGGTTCTCTCTAAAAAGCTTCACTTTTCTACTTTTCCTCTTCCACACTTTCGAACTATACGAATTACTCTTACTATATTATATTTTTGAGCTAATGTTAACTATCTTGATTGAAAAATTTCTATGCTAGGAGATTTTCTACTCGTTTTTTTACTTTATCAAAGCCAAGAAGTTCAATGGCAAGCATTAAATCTGGCCCATGGGTCTGACCTGTCACAGCGGAACGGATTGGCATAAATAGCTTCTGTCCTTTGTGACCTGTCCCTTTTTGAACAGCTTTAACAGCACCTTTAATTTGCACTGCAGTAAATTCCGGAAGACTTTCAATCTCTTGTAGGAATGCCCGTAGGACTTCGGGTACTTGCTCTCCTGCAAGGACATCTTTTGCCTCATCCTCAAAAGTCAATTCCTCTTGGAAGAAGATCTCCGAAAGCTCTACAATTTCCGCTCCATAACTCATTTTCTCCTGATATAAAGAAATGAGGCTACGAACCCATGTTTCTTCATCAGTTGTCCGATCATTCTTTACTTTACCCGCCTGAACTAAATGAGGAAGAGCTAACTCAATCACTCTTTCAAGTTCCGCTTTCTTCATGTACTGATTATTCATCCAGGAAAGTTTCTGTCGGTCAAACAGGGCCGGAGACTTAGACAAGCGAGCTGCATCAAACTTCTCAATAATCTCTTCCTTCGTAAAAATTTCTTCTTCGCCTGATGGTGACCAACCTAGTAAGGTAATAAAATTGAACAGAGCTTCTGGTAAATATCCTAACTCCTCATACTGTTCGATAAACTGAATAATCGACTCATCACGTTTGCTTAGCTTTTTCCGACTTTCATTCACAATTAACGTCATATGTCCAAATACCGGAGCTTTCCAACCAAATGCATCATAGATTAATAATTGCTTTGGCGTATTGGAAATATGATCATCTCCGCGAAGAACATGGGAAATTTTCATTAGGTAATCATCTAGGACAACTGCATAGTTGTATGTAGGGATCCCATCTTTTTTTACAATGACAAAGTCTCCAAAGCCCTCAGATTCAAACGAGACTTCACCTTTAACCATGTCATCAAAGCGAAGGACTTGCCCCGCAGGAACTTTAAAGCGAACACTCGGTTTTCTACCTTCGTTTTCAAACTGCGCCCTGTCTTCTTCTGATAAGTGGCGACATCTACCGGAGTACTTAGGTGTCTCATTGCGTTCCATTTGCGCCGCACGGTCAGCCTCAAGCTCCTCTTCGGTACAATAACATTTATATACAAGGTCTTTTTCAAATAGCTGTTTTGTATACTCATCGTAAATAGAAATACGCTCTGATTGACGATATGGACCAAACTCCCCGCCAACATCAACGCTCTCATCCCAGTCCATTCCGAGCCATTTCAAATACTGGAGCTGACTTTCTTCTCCACCTTCGATATTCCTTTTTAAATCTGTATCCTCAATTCGAATGATAAACTTTCCGCCTTGGTTACGAGCGAATAAATAATTAAAAAGTGCTGTTCGAGCATTCCCAATATGTAAATGTCCCGTTGGGCTCGGGGCATAACGCACACGAATTTCTGACATAAAAATCCTCCTACTATTTATCTACCATTTCGGCATTCAATCTAAAGCTTTACCTTTTTTGAAGCAAGACGACCGCTTGTGCCGCAATCCCTTCACCACGGCCCGTGAATCCAAGCTTTTCGGTTGTCGTTGCCTTTACATTCACCTGACCTACTTGACCCTCAAGGAGAGCAGCAACCCGTTCCTTAATAGAATCCATGTATGGAGCCATCTTCGGTTTTTGGGCAATAATCGTGCAATCAATATTAACAAGTTGATAGCCCTTTTCTTTTACAATTCCCCAAACATGCTCAAGCAATTTGGCGGAATCGGCATCCTTAAATTCAGGGTCTGTGTCTGGAAAATGCTTCCCTATATCCCCTTCACCGATTGCCCCTAGACAGGCATCTGCAATTGTATGCAAAAGGACATCTGCATCTGAATGGCCTAGCAATCCCTTTTCATAAGGGATTGTCACTCCCCCAATAATTAACGGGCGACCCTCGGTCAACTGGTGAACATCAAAACCTTGTCCAATTCGAAACATCTTAAAATTACTCCTTTAAAGTCACAGATATTTTCCTCTAATTCTCTATTTAACGCAAACTTTTCCGCTTTTTTATAATGGCTTCAGCGAAATAAATATCTTCAGGCGTTGTCAGCTTTATATTATCATAATCTCCTTCAATAATAACGACTTTATGCGGCAGCCTTTCGACAAGACTTGAATCGTCTGTGCCGGTAAATTGATCCTCTGTCGCCTTTTCATGTGCCTTTCGGAGCACAGAAACTAGAAAAGCTTGTGGGGTTTGGACTGCCCACAAGCTGGAACGCTCAATTGTTTCTGTTACTAGAAGACCCTTAGCCTTTTTGATTGTATCCTTGACAGGAACACCAGCAATCGCAGCCCCATCTATTTCCGCTGCCTTCACAAGTTGATGAATGGTATCCAATGTAACAAACGGCCTTGCCGCATCGTGGACAAGAACAATCCCATCGGTCCGAATTGCCTTCACGCCATTATAAACGCTATCCTGGCGTTCTTTGCCCCCGTGGACAAGGTCTGTCACCTTCTGAATATGATATTCCTTCAATAGTCCCTTGAAGGTTTCCTCATCATCCTTATGAATTGAGAGTATGATGCCTGCGCATTCAGGGTCTTGTTCAAATACTCTCAACGTGTGTATCAATACTGGTGTATTTTCAAGTGTCAAAAAAAGCTTGTTTCTTCCTGCTCCCATTCTTTTTCCCTGCCCTGCAGCAGGGAGAATAACCTGGTAAGCCATATTCATATCTCCTATCTATCTAAAGCGCCTTTTCAAGTAACTTTGGCTTTGCGAAAATCATCCGTCCTGCTGAGGTCTGTAAAACACTCGTTACTAGGACTTCAATCCGCTTCCCGATATAATCTCGGCCTTCTTCGACGACAATCATCGTGCCATCATCAAGATAGGCAATCCCCTGATTATGCTCTTTACCGTCCTTGATTACCTGAATGTTTAATTCCTCACCTGGTAAAACAACTGGTTTCACCGCATTCGCAAGATCATTAATATTCAGTACCGATACGCCTTGAAGTTCGCAAACTTTATTTAAGTTAAAATCATTTGTGACGACGACACCACTTGTCAGTTTCGCAAGTTTAACAAGCTTTGAGTCCACTTCCTGAATTTCCTCAAAATCACCCTCATAAATATCAACCTTAATCTTCAATTCTTTCTGAATACGATTAAGGATGTCAAGACCTCGACGACCGCGATTGCGTTTTAACACATCAGATGAATCCGCAATATGCTGTAATTCCTCTAGTACAAATTGTGGAATGATAATCGTTCCTTCAAGGAAACCAGTTTGACAGATATCAGCGATTCTCCCGTCAATAATGACACTAGTATCGAGAATTTTCCAAGTGTTCTCCGACTTGTTCTCCGCTTCCGTTTCTTCTTCCCCACCCTTTTTCTTACGGCTAGAAAAGAGGTTTAACAGTTCATCACGTTTCTTAAACCCAACCTGAAAACCAAGGTACCCTATTACGAGAGTTAATAGAATTGGCGCAACCGTATTAAAAACCGGAACTTGGATCGCATTAAAGGCAAAACCAATTAAAAACGCAACCAATAAACCAAAGAATAAACCAACACCACCGGTAATTAGGTCGGCTAGCGGTGCTTTTATCAAGGATTCTTCGAGCCATTTAACAAAATTGGTTACATAATCGACTGCCCAAAAAGTAATGAAATAAAAAATAAGTGCACCAAGAATAGCTGAAACATACGGATTCGCTAGAAACGGGAAATCTCCCAAGCTGATTAAGGAAAGCAAATCAGGGATTAAGAATATACCTAACGTACCTCCGATAATTAAAAAACAAGCTTGAATAATGCGTCTTAACATCACATCACCTCCTTATTTACATTATAAACAAATTCCATAAATTGAAACCTTCGCTTAAAGAGATTTTTGTCCATTTTTAACAGAATGTCATTTTTAAAATAAATCTGTAACACTTCATTTGTCATATTTATATAGTGCTTACCTTTGGTTTAAAAGTAGCACCCGCTTTAGGTAGTGTCAAATATTAGCAAAATCTTCTGTTAGAGATGGCGGTCTGAAATAAGTTGTTCCAATATCCTCTTAAATCCCTCTTTTATTTTCTTCGCTCTCACTTCTCCAATCCCTTCCACATCATCTAAATCAGCCACACTCGCCGAGACAATCGTTGGTAGATTCTGAAAGCGACTTACAAGATTTTCAACGATTATGGGTGGTAACCGAGGGATCTTATTCAACATCCGATATCCACGAGGATTGATTGGCTCCTCTAGATGAACATAACCTTGGTAGCCTAGCATCTTTAATATCACGGTATCCTCTATTGGACCTGACCTTGCCATATCCAATAAGCGAACCATTATATCCCCAGAGTCAATCGCCGCATTGGAAACATAGTCTTTAATCATCAAATTGGCTTCAATTTCAATGTCTGTCATTAATTCCTGCATCTGGAGGCGAATAAGACGTCCCTCAATGCCTAGTTCGCTCAAGTAGGCTAACAATTCATTTTTGATTCTTAATACCATTTCAAAACGATGCATCACTTGAAGGAGGTCATTATAAGTAACAAGTTCTTCAAACTCTAGCAATCCAAAGTTCGTAATGCTCTGTTCCAAAACAATTTTATATTTTTCAAGCGTTTGAATAGCCAAATTTGCTTTTGTTAGTATTACGGAAATATCTTTTAACGAGTACCTTCGATTACCCTGATAAAGGGTGATGACAGTCCTACGCTGCGAGATAGCTACGACAAGAGCCTTCGTTTGTTTCGCAACCCGCTCTGCCGTCCGATGCCGCATCCCTGTCTCAGAAGAGGGAATACCGGGGTTAGGGGCTAACTGTGCATTTGCAAATAAAATTTGATTGCCTGTATCATTTAAAATAATTGCTCCATCCATCTTGGCTAATTCATATAAAGAACTTGGGCTGAATCTGCAATTGATCTCGAACCCGCCATCGACCAGCTCTTTGACCTTTTCATTATAACCAATCACAATAAGCCCTCCGGTGTTCGCACGAAGGACATTGTCAATGCCTTCCCTTAACGGTGTCCCCGGGGCAATAAACTGCAAAATTTCACTTAATGCTTTATCTTCTGACATCCGGTTCTCCAACCTTACCCCTCCAGTGTGACCTTTAATGCCTCGCTGACAGAAGATACACCGATGAGGGTAATTCCCTTTGGTGCTGTCCATCCCCCGAGGTTGTTCTCTGGTAGGATGACCCTCTCGAAACCTAATTTCGCGGCTTCTTGAACACGCTGTTCAATCCGTGAAACCCGTCTCACTTCTCCTGTGAGGCCTACCTCACCAATAATACAGTCGGAAGCCCGAGTTGGCCTATCCCTGAAGCTAGATGCAATGCTGACCGCAATGGCTAAATCAATGGCTGGTTCATCAAGTTTCACTCCTCCAGCTACTTTTAAATAAGCATCTTGGTTACCCAACAATAGTCCGACTCTTTTTTCCAGAACAGCCATAAGGAGGTTTACCCGATTATGATCCATCCCAGTAGCCATTCTCCTAGGATTCCCGTAGCTGGTCGGTGAAATTAAGGATTGAATTTCTACGAGCACAGGACGTGTCCCTTCCATTGAGGCTACTACCGTCGAACCTGAAGCGCCTTGGGAACGTTCCTCAAGGAAGATTTCCGAGGGATTAGCTACTTCTTCAAGTCCACCCTCCTTCATTTCAAAGATCCCCATTTCATTCGTCGAACCAAAGCGATTTTTAACAGCACGCAAAATCCGATAGGTATGATGACGCTCTCCTTCAAAGTAAAGAACTGTATCGACCATATGTTCGAGGAGCCGTGGTCCGGCAATCGAGCCCTCTTTAGTCACGTGACCGACAATAAAAATGGCAATACCTTTTGTTTTAGCAATTCGCATGAGTTCGGCCGTACATTCCCTAACCTGTGACACACTTCCCGGTGCAGAAGTCACTTCAGGATGATAAACAGTTTGAATGGAGTCAACGATGACAAACTCTGGAGAGCTCTTCTCAATTGTCCGGCTGATTTCCTCAAGGTTCGTTTCCGCATATACAAGTAAGCTATCAGAAGTGACCCCTAAACGGTCTGCCCGTAGCTTTGTTTGCCTTAAGGACTCTTCACCAGAGATATATAAAACAGACTGATTCGTTTTTGCTAGCTGAAACGACACCTGAAGTAACAGCGTCGACTTCCCGATTCCTGGATCACCACCGATTAGGACAAGAGAACCTCTGACTACTCCCCCACCAAGAACTCGATTCAATTCAGTCAATTCCGTTTGAACTCGTGGCTCACTAAGTGTTTCTATCGTGGTAATTGGAGTCGCTTTCGCCGCAACACCTGTACTGGTGGTATGGTTAAAAGCCCCTCTACGCCCTGAGCCTGAACTCTCTGTCTCCTCAACCATCTTATTCCATTGCCCACAACCCGGGCATTTCCCCATCCATTTAGGTGATTCATATCCACATTCTTGGCACATAAATTTGGTTTTTCTTTTTGCCATTTTCATTCTTTCCCTTCCAATATCTACTACCCCAAAATCACAATACTAATCTTATTGTAAAATAAAAAGCCCTTAATAAAAAAGGTATACGTACTCTGTCATACGTATACCTCTTATTATTCGGTTCAACTTCCAACAGTGGGGGGAATCCCCCCATCGTCGTTGAACTTAACTGGCTTTTACGAGTAGGTTACTTATTCACGATTTTATCAGGCGTTTTGACGGTAAACTCACCATTTTCAACATCAATAGTGACATTTTGCCCCCTAAGCACCGTCCCTTTCAGAAGCTCTTCTGATAGATGATCCTCAATATGCTTCTGGATCGCCCTACGCAATGGACGAGCTCCATATTCTGGATCATACCCTTCTACTGTAATCTTCTCCTTGGCCGCATCTGTTATTTCTAGATCAATATCCTGTTCACTAAGTCGCTTCGTCAACTGCTCTGACATTAGTGTAACAATTTGTTTTAGATGTTCCTTTTCTAGAGAATGGAAGACAATAATTTCATCGATACGGTTCAGGAACTCTGGACGGAAGGCCTTTTTTAATTCCTCCATTACTTTCCCTTTCATATCCTTATAATCTTGTTCACCATCTTGGATATTGAACCCAACATATTTGTTTCGTTTCAGTGCTTCAGCACCTACGTTTGATGTCATAATGAGAACTGTATTTCGAAAGTCCACTGTGCGACCTTTGGAATCGGTTAATCGTCCATCTTCAAGCACTTGGAGCAAGATATTAAATACGTCTGGATGAGCTTTCTCAATTTCATCTAAAAGAACGACTGAATATGGCTTTCTCCGTACTTTTTCTGTTAACTGTCCACCTTCATCATACCCAACATAGCCTGGAGGTGAGCCGACAAGACGAGATGTAGAATGTTTCTCCATGTATTCGGACATATCTACACGAATCATCGCATCCTCATCACCAAACATCGCTTCAGCTAACGCACGAGCCAATTCGGTTTTACCGACACCTGTTGGTCCAAGGAAAACGAATGACCCAATAGGGCGTTTTGGATCTTTAAGCCCCGCTCTTGCCCGACGAACGGCTTTCGAAACGGCCTTAACTGCTTCATCCTGACCAATTAAACGGGAGTGTAGAATTTCCTCAAGCTTCAGGAGCTTTTGTGTTTCTGTTTCGGCTATTTTCGAGACAGGGATCCCAGTCCAGCTTGATACAACACTCGCAATATCCTCAACTGTTACTTCACTGTTTTCCTGCCCTTGCTTTTCTTTCCAAGTTTTCTTCGTATTCTCTAATTGTTCACGAAGACGTTGCTCTGTATCTCTTAAAGATGCAGCCTTTTCAAATTCCTGACTTTGAACAGACGCATCCTTTTCCTTGCGAACTTCTTCAAGTTTTTGCTCTAGTTCCTTTAAATTAGGTGGTGTTGTATAAGAGCGAAGACGAACCTTTGAACCCGCCTCATCAATTAAATCAATAGCCTTATCCGGTAGGAAACGGTCAGAGATATAGCGGTCAGAGAGTTTAACAGCTGCCTCAATGGCCTCATCAATAATCGATACTCGGTGATGAGCTTCATATCTATCTCGTAATCCTTTTAAAATTTGAACGGATTCCTCTGGAGTCGGCTCATCAACAGTGATCGGTTGGAAACGTCTTTCTAACGCTGCATCCTTTTCAATATACTTCCTGTATTCATCAAGAGTCGTTGCTCCGATACATTGAAGCTCACCACGGGCTAGAGATGGCTTTAAGATATTAGAAGCATCAATGGCCCCCTCAGCTCCACCTGCGCCGATTAGGGTGTGCAACTCATCAATAAAGAGGATGATGTTCCCCGCTTGGCGAATTTCGTCCATTACCTTCTTCAAGCGATCTTCAAACTCACCGCGATATTTTGTACCTGCAACCACGGTTCCCATATCTAAGGTCATAACCCTTTTATCACGAAGGATTTCAGGGACTTCATTATTAACAATTTGCTGAGCCAGACCTTCAGCAATTGCGGTTTTACCAACACCAGGTTCACCAATTAAAACAGGATTGTTTTTAGTCCGTCTGCTTAAAACCTCAATGACCCTTTGAATCTCTTTGCTTCTGCCGATAACAGGATCAAGGCTTCCTTCTCTTGCAATCGCAGTTAAATCACGAGCAAGGCTATCGAGTGTTGGAGTATTGGCATTAACAGCAGACCCACCCTGATGACCTGATGTTTCGTTGCTGCCAAGAAGCTGGAGGACTTGCTGACGGGCTTTATTCAAGCTAACACCAAGATTATTCAATACTCTAGCTGCAACACCTTCTCCTTCGCGAATGAGCCCAAGTAGAATGTGTTCAGTACCTACATAAGAATGGCCGAGCTTTCTCGCTTCATCCATTGAAAGTTCAATCACCTTTTTAGCCCTTGGTGTATAATGAATTGTTTGAGAACCTTCCTGGCCTTTGCCGATTAAATTCTCAACTTCTTTTTGAATCTTTTCTGACCCTAACCCTAATCCGTAAAGAGCCTTAGCGGCAATTCCTTCACCTTCACGAACAAGTCCAAGGAGGATATGCTCCGTTCCAATATTATTATGACCAAGGCGTATTGCTTCTTCCTGTGCCAAAGCTAGCACCTTTTGCGCTCTTTCAGTAAACCGTCCAAACATCATAAAGCTCAACCTCCTAAATTATTGGTTCGTTTCCATTCGAATTCTTTCTCGTATTAAAGCCGCTCTGCGGATATCTCTTTCATCCGGGCGGAGAGGACCCCCTGCATATTGTTGCAGAAAACCTGGCTGAGTCAGAATCATCAGCTCATTTAAAATGCTTCTCGACAGGTTCTTAATATAGCCCATATCAATTCCTAACCGAACATCAGAGAGGCAACTAGCAGCTTCCTTTGTTTCAATTATCCTGCTATTCTCTAAAATTCCATAGGAACGGAACACTCTATCTTCTAATTGTATGTTCAATGTTTTCGCTAATGCTTCTCTAGCTGACCTTTCCTGAGAAATCAGTTGGGAAACAACCCCTTTTAGGTCTTCAACAATGTCTTCTTCTGATTTCCCTAAAGTCGTTTGGTTTGAGATTTGAAAAATATTCCCTTGAGCTTCACTACCCTCACCATAAATTCCTCTTACAACCAGTCCGAGTTGATTAATTGCCGGAAGAATTCGATTCATTTGTCTGGTGATCACAAGCCCTGGTAAATGCATCATGACGGACGCCCTTAAACCCGTACCAACATTGGTAGGACAACTTGTTAAGTACCCATATTGTTCATCAAAGGCATAATTCAATTTTTCCTCTAACCAGTCATCCACCTCATTGGCTACCTTTAAACATTCTGTTAACTGCAATCCAGGAAATAAACATTGGATACGAATATGATCCTCTTCATTAATCATAATGCTAATTTCCTCATTCTCTGATAAAAGAAAGGCGCCATGCATAGAATGTTCAGCAAGATGGGGACTAATAAGATGTTTCTCAACTAAAACCCGCTTTTGCAGTGGTTGAATTTCATCAACTTTATGAAGTTCTAGTGGCCCGAATTCTGGGACAATCCCACTAATTGTTCGTTCCTCTACCGCATTTATAATAGCTTCGGAGGAATCTCTGCTCGCGACCGTCGGAAATTCAAATTCTAATAGATTTCTCGCAAGGCGGATACGGGAACTAAGTACAATATCTGAATCTGGTCCGTCTTCACTCATCCAGGAACTTACTGCCTGATTGATAAATCGTTCCAAAGACATCCCTATTCCCCTCCCTTACGTTCATCTGCTAATTCTTTTTCTAAGGAGCGTATCTGGTCACGGACTTCTACTGCCGCCTCAAACTCTTCTTTATCTATATGCTCACTTAGCGTTTGTTTCAAACTTGCAATGTTCCTCTGCAATTGAAGGGTTCCGCCAACTCTTTTTGGGATTTTCCCAATATGGGTTGAGTTCCCGCTATGTAGTCGGCGAGTAACAGGGACTAACTGATCACGAAATGTTTCATAACAATTGCTACAACCAAATCGACCAACCTTGATAAATTTCGGGAAGGTCATTGAGCACTTCTCACACTGTAGAATGCTTTCCTGTTGAAACGGTTCCTTTGTTTTTGCTTGAAAGGGAGAGTCCATATTCAAAAGACCTTGCAAGAAGTTGTTGATTGGGCCTTGACTCAGTAAAAACATTTCGCCTTTTTCCTGTGCACATCGTTCACACAAATGTAACTCCGTTTTTTCTCCATTGCTGAAATTAGTAAAATGGAGAGTTGCCGGTTTTTCATTACACTCCTGGCATACCATACTACTCTCACCTCTTAACTCGTGAAAAATTACTTATATTTGATGGCCATTAGCATTGCCCTCAACATTCTCGAGCGTAGCTCATCCCTTTGTGGCAAATCTAGATGGATAACTGATCGATCTAAAACACTTTGCATTATTTTTGCTTCCCTTACGGTTATTACTTTTTCTTCCACAAGGCGGAAGATGATGTTTTCGGCAACAGCTTGTGAGATTCGTTGATTAAATAACGATAACAGCTGTTCAATTAGGTGGGCATCATCATGGGACTGTACCTTCATAATTCGAATATACCCCCCGCCACCGCGTTTGCTTTCCACGATATAACCGCGTTCAATGGTGAATCTAGTATTAATTACATAGTTAATCTGGGACGGTACGCATTCGAATTTATCGGCTATTTCACTCCGTTTAATTTCAACGAGATCCTGCTCACTCATCTCCAATACCGCTTTTAGGTAATTTTCAATGATATCCGATATATTCCTCACAAAACCTCCCCCAATCTGACTTTGACTATCTTTGACATTAATTATACATAAAATCAAATCCCTATGCAATTCATGCAACAGTTCTATTTTGCCCATTTTTATGTATGGTAAAACTAGGTATTTACTGATTATATCTAGTACCCTTGCAGTTATTTGTTAAACATTTTTTCGTTCGACAATTAGCTACAGGATTCACTGTTGGGGTGGTGAGGGGGATGTAGAATAGGGAGGTATACTCCCTGTAGAGGGAGTATAATTTTGTTCAAAAAACCATTTAATAAGAGCACTATTTTATTATTAAAAAACAGGAGATATAATGTAATGGGTTCGGGTTCAGGTTCAGAATACAAAAACTAAATTAGCAGTCTTAATCGCAACTGAATGAGACTGCTGATTTATATATATATGGGTTTATATAATGAAGGTAAATACACACTTAATTTTGCCTCTTTTAACAAAATGACATTAGTTTCTGTCAGCATGAAAATTCCCATTCTGATGGTTATATCAATTGGTGTGCTACAAATGATATATAACTAGCAGGCTGGGTGTTGATGTCTGAGGTAGATAAATGAAGCAGAACTCTGATTGTTTAAATAAGGGGAATTTTTCCCGTTATCCTGCAGAATAGGGCCCGGTTCAGAGGAAATAAGGGGAGTTTTTCCCGTTAAGACAAAGCAAATGATCCATTTTAATGTTTTTGGAGTAAATAGGGGGAATCTTTCCCTCTATTTACTCTATTTTTCGTGCCTTTTACTCAATAAGGGGAATTTCTCCCCTTATTTCAGTAGCATATTTGCTGGCCATTCTTGAAGAGCTGGAAATCCCTAACCGTTGCTTTCTTGGGATAAAAAATACTTTGGGCATATAAAATGTCTCAAAGCATTTTTCTTATTGATTTACCCGCCAAGTTCCCTTTTAATTCTACTGCGAACTACTATACGAAAAGCATCAATGTTAGTTCGTATTTTTATGATTCAAAATAGAACCCGTTAGATTAATGCTAGTGCTTAAATTAACCTATGCTTTATATGGTTTCCAAAATTATTTTTATCCCAGTACTAGGATTAAACCGCTTTGTACGAACATTAAGTGGTCTTTTCTTAGATTAAAGTTTCTAAAAGTGGTTTTACTCCGAGTACTAGGATAATACCTCTAGAAAAACTAGTAGTAACTAGTATTATTCTGACTGTTTCCCCTTCAAAAGAGAACTTAAAACAAGCAAAACTACTAAAAGATTAAGTAAAAATGACCTTTTTAGATAAACACAAAAAAAGAACAGCCATTAATCAGCTGTTCTTTCATTTTGCCTGGCAACGTCCTACTCTCACAGGGGGAAACCCCCAACTACCATCGGCGCTGAGAAGCTTAACTTCCGTGTTCGGCATGGGAACGGGTGTGACCTTCTCGCTATCGCCACCAGACTATTTAATTAAGAGAAAATTATTTTGCTTGCGCAAAAAATCTTGTTCCCTCAAAACTAGATAATGTAATCAGAAGGTAAAGTCATTCATATCAATCTTAACTTTATAAGGTTAAGTCCTCGATCGATTAGTATCAGTCAGCTCCACACGTCACCGCGCTTCCACCTCTGACCTATCAACCTGATCATCTTTCAGGGATCTTACTAGCTTGCGCTATG
>NZ_FOBW01000023.1 GCF_900109925.1 Mesobacillus persicus
CATCTTAAAACAATCAAACTGAACATCTGTAAAAAAAGCCTCTTAATTGGGGAGGGGGAAATTATATTCAAAACCAATAAAAATTAGGGAAATCTATATGATCAGGCCTAAAAAGAGGATCAAAAGGCAAAAAAAGAAATGAAACCGAAAGGTTGAATTCCCATAGGCCAGGGGCCGCGACTTCATTCTTCTCTGGCAATCAAAAATTTTGCGTATGGATCTTCAGCCTAAAAAACATCAAAGGCACAACTAGCTCATTCTCACTAGTTGTGCCTTTTTACATGCAAAACTTCCGATTGTCCGCTTTAAGAACCGTCCCCTGCCTATTCTCCTGAAATAAAGGATATCTCTTTGTATAGTTCTTTTATCCGAAGCTTGGAAATGTGTACAAAGTGGGGATGATCTTCTAGGTAGGCAAGATAACCTTCGCCCTCCGTAGTAATTTGTGAAATGTAATATAGATTAACAATAAAAGCGCGGTGTGTTCGAAAAAAGTCGCTGTTCAGTCTCTTAGAAATACTATCTAAAGATTCATTTGTTTCGTATTTTTTATCAAGCGTATGAACAATCGTTTTGCGATTCGCTTTTTCTATATAAATAATCTTTGAAAAATGAATAAAATGGGAATCTCTATTAATCTGTAAGGTTAGAATTTTCTTCTTTCCCGCTAGATTCTGTTTTGAGATGGCCATTTTCGCCTTTTCTAAAGCAATGTATAACCGCTCTTTTTTAATTGGCTTGATGACATAGTCAACGGCATTCAAGTCAAACGCATGGACAGCATACTCACTATGGGCTGACGTAAAGATAAACTTTAAATGAGGGTTAACAACTAAACAGGCTGCAATCGCTTCTTTTCCAATTATTAACGTCATATTCATATCTGCAATGATTATATCTGGCTTTAGTTTACTATTCAAATCAAGCAAACTTTCTCCATTATCAGCAAACCCTACTATTTCAAAGGATTCGAGAGGTTCAATAAAAGTCGCAAAGCATTCTTTAGCGCCTGGATGACCTTCTGCAATCGCTACTTTGATTTTTGAGTTCACTTCAGATGCCACCTTCTCTCTTGGTTGCCTAATTTCCTAGTTTGGAAGGCTTAAATTGATGAGTTCTTCCTTTATATAAGATTGTGGCGTTTTTGTGAACACTCCCATTGTAACATTCATTCTTTGAGAAACTGTCGCTCTTAAGGAATTGGCAAGTATTTACCATAAATTCCACTTATTTATAAAAGCCCTCAACCTCCTAACTCTGCGGGGAGGAAGCGGACTGGTTATATTTGTGACCGATTTCTTTTCTTCGTTTCATCTCTTGTTTTAGTAGGTTAATAAACTCTTGGTCCACATCTAATGCGATTGCCTTCTCGTAAACCTCTAATAAAAAATCATCACTTAATTTATTCATTTACTAGAAACCCCTTTGTTTTTTACAATAGTTTTTTAATTATATTCTCTATTTTTTTGTTTTTAAACGTAAGGGGCGTCTAACGAGATTTACTAGAGTGTATCAATCCGGTATTTGAATCCTTTTTAACGTAATTTCAGTAGGATAAATCGGCTTTCTAATCTTTCGCAGGAATCACTCGAAAATTGTCAACTTTTGTTTTTTGTTGCCCTAGGGACGGTTCTCTTGCTTCCATCGCTTGAAACTTAAGAGGAAGTATTAAACAGGACAAGGAAGCAGGAGAACCGTCCCCCTGCTTCCTATTTCCCAGTACTCTTAAACTCGGTAACTAGCTGTCTGACTCCTTGATATAGAATCGCAGCATCGATTCCTCCTAATAGGAAGGTAAATCCCATGTCTAAATGTTGGTCCATTGCCCCTGACCAGGTCATGATTCCTGGGGTTACATTATGTTTCTGGCACGCTTCGATGACCTTCTGACATTGTTTTTGAACTTCAGGATGATTTATCTGTCCTTGTAGTCCCATCGAGGTACTCAAATCCATTGGTCCGATAAATGCTAGATCAATTCCTGGGACCGATAGAATCTCTTCAATGTTTTCAACCGCCGTATAATGCTCAATTTGAACTATGACCAATACTTCGTCATTGGCAGCTTTAAAATAGTTCTCATACTCTTCTGCTCCAGCTCCAAACAAAATCGCCCTGCCTGCTCCCATGCCACGGACACCGAGTGGCGGGTATTTACAAAACCTCACCGCCTTCTCGGCATCTTCTTTTGTGTTCACCATCGGAATCATAATCCCCGCAGCACCGGTGTCTAATCCTCTTTTAATCAGCGATTGCTCATTTCCGGCTACTCGTAGTAAGGGAACGGTTGATGTCCCTCTTATGATCGAAACCATGCGCCCCGCTGTTTCGAGATCCATTGACCCATGTTCGCCATCAATCATAATGCAATCCGCCCCAGCATGTGCTAATATCTCAGCCGTATCCAAACCATTTGTCATAATAAAAGTTCCGAAAACCTTTTCATTATTTGCTAGTTTCTTTTTTAATGAATTCTTCATTTATCCATCTCCTTAAAGAAGTTATTAACCTAACAATATGACAAAAAAAATGGGTTGTATAGAAGGATTTCTAGAAATTTGGAAGCTTGTTCATGTGGGGTTTGGCAAGGTCTTATGCCCCCGATTAAAGTGACCAAACTGTCTCCTCCATCTAATCACGGTATTGGAAGCCAAACGTAGCTTACTCTGTTCTTTCCTTGTAAAATGGAGATGATTGATTTTTATGAAAGGTCTGATAAAAATGAGATTTTTACTGATGATTGTTTCTCTCGGGATTCTGTTGGCAGGCTGCGGGTACAAAACTCTTGATGAAGCGATTGCGAAGGACCTTCCTTATGAAGTCGAAGATGTGCTCCTCGTTAAAGAAATAAACGGAGTCAGTATCGTATTATACACGACCATTCCTGATCAGGAGGAAATGCCCCATATCAAGGGGGCTGTTCTAGCACGTGCCTATTTTAAAAAGAATGAAAGGGGGAAGTGGGAAAATACAGGTGGGAATGGATGGGAACATCAAGAAAATAACCAGTTTACGGTGTATCATGATTATTACACCGAGACTGACCATAACGGAACGGAAGTGATCAACATCCCTACCATTATCGGTGAAATAAACAATCTCGAGATCACTAGGATTGAAACCCTTTCACTTGGAGAGGAAGAATACAAGCAAGCAACGGTTGTCGAAAAAGATGGCCGGCGTTATTACCTCGCAATAGGACAGATTAATGCCGTCAAAGGCCTTTCTGAGGATGGAAAAGTGGTTGATTTCCAAAGCTGGCAGATTGGCGACCATCCTGCTCCCAAAGAATGAAGTCGGATTCAGGGACAGGCACCGTGTCCTAACTTAGACCACGTTGCCTGTCCCTTGACCCTCCCCATAAGCTTGAGCGGATCAATCGAACGATAGCCCACTTCAATGGCTTTCCCGACAACAGTTCACATTCTTCAAGGTAGTTGATTTGATCATCTACCGAAACTTTTTACCTTTAAAAAAATCTATAAAATAAACCTCTATACTACCCTTTTCTCCAAACACTTGCCAGCAGCTGAACTCCCTCGGAGATTTCTTCCATCGAAGGGGCACCGTAACCTAGCATGATTTGGTTCTTTGGCTTTGCAAGCTGGTACATGATTGACACAGCATCGATGTCGACTCCAGCGTTCTTCGCCCGGTCTATCGCTTCCGCCTCTTCCAATCCTCCCGGAAGCTGCAGGAGGATATGCAAACCTGCTGAATCCCCTATGACCTGGTATTCCTCTCCCAAAGAATCGGCAATACATTGAATTAAAACCTTTCGTTTTGCTCGGTACAATGACCTCATTTTAGCGATATGTCTCGCATAATGGCCTTCTTCCATAAACATGGCAAGCACTTGCTGGTCGATTCTTGAAACGGAGGACTTCTGAAAAACGTTGAATTTCTCGTAGTTGGCTACAAGGGTTGTAGGTATGACCATATAACTCATTCGAAGAGACGGCAGCAAGGTTTTTGAAAAGGTTCCAAAATAAAGCACGCGCTCACAATGATCCAAATGGGACAAAGTTGCAATAGGCGCACCTGTATAACGGAACTCTGCATCGTAATCATCTTCGAGAATATACGAATCATTCTTTAATGCCCATTTCAGTAATTGCATTCTTCTGGCTGCAGTCATAATCACACCAGTCGGATATTGATGGGCAGGTGTTGTATATAAAAGCTTTACTGCTTGCTTCGGAATAGAACTGCCTTCCGCATCGATTGGTATAGGGTGACACTCCATCTGCAATTGTTCAAAAACAGACCTGGCCCGGACAAATCCAGGTTCCTCCATACCGATCGCCGGCCTCTGAAAAAACAGGCTTATATTCATCAGCTGTTGTTGAAAACCGCTGAACAAAAAGATTTGCTCCGGCTGGCATGAAAGCCCTCTTGCTTGCTGCAAGTAATGGGCAATTTGCACTCTTAAGGAAATCTCTCCTTGCCACGGTGCATTACCCCCATTGCCTTCATGCAGTTCCCTCTTATAGAGCTTAAGCCATTGCTTATAAGGAAAAGCGCTGGCATCCACCTGACCATTTTTAAAATTGATATAACTGTCCGTGTTTCTATTCTCCACCGCTAGTACAGTGGACTTCTCTACATATTGCCAATCCTCATCAATTACTGCGGCAAAATATCCTTTTCGTTCAACGGAATAGATATAGCCTTCGCTATGCAACTGCTCATAAGCTAGTTGCACCGTCATGATACTCACGTTTAATTGCTGTGCCAAATTTCGTTTCGAAGGGAGTCTGTGATGAGCTGGCATCCTTTTGTCGAGGATGGAGTGGCGGATGGATTGATAGATTTGTATATACTTGGGATGATTTCCTTTGAAAATGATTTGAAGTTCCATAATAGGTCACCTGGTATTATTTTTATTTTAAGTTTTGGTTCTAACCATCATACCAGAATTGAAGTTTAATAAACATATGAGGAGTGATAAGAATGAAAAGATTAGAAAATACGGTCGTCCAATTAATTCCGATGGAACTGAATCATATCAAAGGCATTTTTAAAGCCGCTCAGGATCAGCGAATATGGGAGCATATGTCCGTTGATTTGACGAATAAAAATAGTGTTATTCAATATGTACAGGATGCGCTTAGGAAACGAGAGAACGAAACTGATTTTGCTTATGTGATTATCAGCAAAAAGGACCAATCAATCATTGGTGCTACCTGGTTCCTTGATATTTCCAAACATCATCGGCGCATTGAAATCGGTTCAACCTGGATCAATCCCCGGTATTGGCGAACAAACATCAACACCCATTGCAAATATTTGCTGCTGAAATATTGTTTCGAGGAACTGAATCTAAACCGTGTTCAAATCAAGACAGGACATGAAAATATCAGGTCCCAAAAAGCAATCGAACGAATTGGCGCAGTTAAAGAAGGTATCCTGCGAAACCATATGATTCGCAAAGAAGGAGAAATCCGTCATACCGTCATGTACAGCATCATCCGGGAAGAATGGGCTCAAGTAAAAACAGACTTCGAAAAACGTTTATTACAACAATAGAAAAATCCCAATAGTAGATTGGGAATTGCAATCTAGAGTTCAAGCTCCCACTGGAATAAATACCTTAGAAGGGCTGGAGAAAATTATTCACCAGCCCTCTCCTTACGATTGATTAATTTAAGTTTCTCAGTTTCGTATCCTCGTCTGAAATGAGTTCCCCACCCTTTACCTTTACAGGCGTCAGCCCTTTAAATGTTTGCGAGGTCAGAGGTTTATTGCTTGCCATGATTAATAGATTTTGCCATTCACTACGTTCATCTTCTGCGAGTATCTGTACTTCGTTGAACACGCTTTTCAAGGTGGTGTCCATGCTTTCAATCACCGGGTCATCTGCAGGCTTTCCGATCGCATTGATAATCAAAATTCCGTCCTCCTGCAATTTCTCCTCTGTTAGTGTAAAAAATTCTCTTGTTATCAAGTGAAACGGAATCATGTTCGTATTATGGTAGGCATCAAGGACGATGACATCGTATAAGCGCCTTTGCTCTTGAAGAATTTTACGTCCATCACCAATTTCAACACTATCGCCTTCATATAGAAAATACTCCCTACTAACTTCGAGAACCGCTTGATCTAATTCCACCACCTTCACCTCTTCGATTTCGTTTTCAAACTGCCTCGTTAATGAACCAATTCCATGCCCAATCATAAAAATACTTTCATTGTTTGGTGCGTGCCGCTCAATTGCTTCCCAAATATGTTGGGTATAATCCAATTTTAAGGTTTCCGGGTCTTCCATATCCATGAGCCCTTGTACCGTGTCCTCAATCCCAAATCTCATGTAGCGGAGATCACCTGTCATCCCATCGAACTCCCTCGTTTCAAAAACCTGAATCTCATGATAAAGGCTTGTTTCATCATAAAGGATGCCTGATGAAGAGAGGTTTCCCGGCACAAAAGGAAGGAAAATCCCCATAATCGGTAGCACTAAAAGAATGGTCTCCATCTTTTTCTTGGTATCAAAATAAAATAAATAAGGAAGAAAGATCATCGCAGCAAATATCGCTATGACGGTATTTATGTTGGTCAAAGGGATAAAGAAGAAAGTAGTGACCAGTGTTCCAAGAACACTGCCTAAAGCAGAAGCTGTGTGAAGATTTCCAATCGCCTTTCCGCTCAACTCTTTATCCAGCCCCATTTTCATCAGCATCGTCACAATCATGCTGAAGAGAATATTGGGGATAAAGTAGAGAATTAGGACACCGACCGTCGTACCTGGTACACTCGACACAAACTCTAAAAACGGGAATACTCCGCTTTTTATCAAGGGGATCAGACCGATGAAAAGGATGCCTAATATATAGAACCAGCGCATCCATTCAAGTCCATTTTTCCTGTCTGCAAGATTTCCCCCTAGCGAATACCCTATCGAGGAACCAATCAGGAACACAGAAATGACAATCCCCCATGTGTAGACGGTATTCCCAAACGACGGCGCAATCAACCTCGTCGCCGTCATCTCTAATCCCATGATCACAAAACTGACCAAAAATAAATTTAGATAAATTTTCTTTTGCATAATAAACTCCAAGTCTTTTAATTAAAGGGTCGGTTCATCAGCTTCATTGATTTTAAGACAATTCTACTTTCGGAGGTTATAGCACTGACGATTTGATGATTAAAAACACGTTATGCTTTAACGAAACCGAAGGATCTTTTAGTTTTCAAACTCCATCTGCAAGTAATAAAGGTATTTGTTGGCTGATAGAAGTAGCTGGTTTACAGCAGGGTGAACTAACTGATTTACTTTTCACTATACCGCAACCATTTTTCACTCTACAAGACCTAAAGAATAAAAATCAAATAAGACGCCCCCTTGTAAAAATGATAGGAGGCGCCTTTTCCGTGATTACTCAAGATGTTTATATATAAAATAATCAAAATCCGCAAAGGCATTTCGGCCTAATGGATACCCTTTTCTAAATGGAAATCCATTCCATTCTTTTTGTTTAAGGCTGTGTTAAAGGACAATGTTGATTTTGAGCAGGTTGATTGGAGCTCCAGGCACGAAGACTCCTGCGGGAGTGCAAGACCAAGGGAGACCCCGCAGGAGCGGTAGCGACGAGGAGGCTCCCGGACTGCCCGCGGAAAGCGAAGTGCCTGGAGCGGAAATCAACATCTACGTATAACATAGCCTTGTTTAAATTATAGATTATTCAGGTAGGTTTGCAAGATCTGTTTAAGATGCTCAGGTTCTTCCGATTTAATGACAAAATGATCACCATCTAAGTGAGTCGATACCCCTTCAATCCCTTGTACCTTTAAAAAATCAACAATATCTTCAACCTCTTCAGATTGCGTCAGTAACGTCTTTTTCCCAATATACTCTTCATTAACATAAACATCATACTGATCGTGAGCATTTTTTATTGGTTCAGCCTCGGGTCCCCGTCTAAATGGTGGAAAGGCATTTTGATTATATGTTTGCACTATCATCACTCCTATTTGAATTACTTACTGTTAGTTTGCTCCAATTAACAATGGGTTTATGTGTGTAATACGAAACTTATAAATAAGGGTGTTTTTGCACACTTTGTTGCTCTCCACAGTTCTACCTTCAAGCTTGACTACTCTCTATGGAAAATGCTTGCTCATACGTATGGATTTCAAATTCCAAGAAATACTAATCGTAAACAGTACGGAAGGAGTTGTTACTGGTGAATTCGTTCATTTCAGGTTTCTACCGTGCAAATGAGTGGGTAATGCGGTTTGCTTTGGTTAATTTATTATGGTTTCTCTTTTCTCTACTAGGTCTAGTTTTGCTCGGATTCTTTCCTGCGACCACAGCCATGTTTGCTGTTATTCGGAAATGGATTATGGGAAGATCGGATATCTCTATTTTTGAAACCTTTTGGCATACCTACAGAAAAGAGTGGCTAAGAAGCAATCTATTTGGCGCAATCCTCTTGGTTATCGGTTTCTTAATCTATTTTGATTTGAATATTGTTTACCATAGTTCCGATCCTTTGCTTCAATGGAGTAAGTATCCTTTGCTTATCTTGGTCATCAGTTTTAGTTTAGCTCTGCTTTATGCCTTCCCCTCGTTTGTTCATTATAATGTAAGCCTTTTTAATGTTTTAAAGAATGCCTTTTTAATCATGTTGATCAATCCAGTTTATAATGTCATCATGTTATTAGGTTTAGCATTGATTTATTTGATGGCCAATATCCTCCCTCCTTTTTCGATTTTCTTTGGAGGAAGTGCGATTGCATTTGTGATTATGTGGTCTTGTTACCAAAGCTTTTTAACTATTGATCGAAAAAAAGCAAAACGAAAAGACATTACGAAAGAGCCTTAAAGGCCACAAATTCTCTTTTCATTCCTAATAAAAGAAGAATAACTTCATTGAGAAGTTATTCTTCTTTTCTGTTCTCTGCTTATCCTTTAACTGCCCCAGCAGCGATTCCTTCGACAATCTTGTTGCTAAGGAAAACGAAAGCAATGAGGATTGGTAAAACACTGATCACTAACGTTGCCCCAATGGCTCCCCAATCCGTACTATATTGCCCAATGAAATTTTGAATCCCAACGGTTAATGTCTTAAAACGATCTGAACTGATAAACGTGTTAATGAACACAAATTCATTCCAGTTATAAATCATGTTAATAATAAATGTCGTTGACATGACCGGCATCGTCAGCGGTAAGATGATTTGCACAAAAATTCGATGAATGGAACTTCCATCAATAATAGCTGCTTCCTCAATCTCACGTGGCAAGGTCGTATAAAAACCAAGTAAGATCATAATCGTCAACGGAAGATTAAAGGCTGTGTAGGTTAAAATCAAAGCTAACGGATGGTCAATTAAGTTAATGTTTAAGAAAAAGTTAAATAAAGGAATAATCGTAGAATGGACAGGAATCATTAACCCTACCATAAATAGACCTAAGACTAGTTTATTTAGTTTCCAAACCATTCTCGTAATCGCAAACGTAGCCAGACTCGCGATAAGCACGGTTAAGATAACAGAAACTAAGGTAATCCACACACTATTGAAGAAATATAGGCTTATATTTCCTTGTGTCCATACGGTTGTATAATTCTCCCATCTAGGTTCAATTGGTAATGCAAATGGAGATGCATTAAAAACTTCTTGGTTTGACTTCAGCGAGAATATCACTAGCCAAATAAGTGGGTAAATTTGGAGGAAGGCGATAATCCCTAGGATCAGATACAGAATGCCATACCCAACTTTCCCCAACATATTTCCTTCATTATTATTCTTACGGGATACGTCATGCTCTGTCCCATTCATGTTGGTGTTAGCCTCCTTAGTATTGAATATCGTCGTCGGACTTAGTTAGTTTTTGAATAAATACCGTTGCTAATAAACAAAGCAATAATAAAGCAAACCCAATCGCACTACCGTAACCAAAGTTGTAGCTATTAAATGCTTGTTTATACATATAAGAGGCAATAACCTCACTTGCTCCATTTGGTCCTCCACCTGTCATTACCCAAATTAAATCAAAGTATTTTAAGGAACCAACAAAAGATAGAACAATCGTTACTTTAATAACACCAAGAATAAGCGGCAGCTTAATTCGATAGGCAATTTGTAAGGGACTTGCGCCATCAATTTTAGCTGCTTCAATCACAGTATCAGGAATATTTTTCAGAGCCGCGTAATAGATCAATATATAAAAGCCGGCATATTGCCAAATAATCGGCACAAAAATGGCTCCTAAGACCAAATCTGGATTGGCTAGCCATGACGGAGGATTGTCCACCCCTATATTGACAAGGAAGCTGTTTAATAGCCCATTAATCGGGTGGTAAACCTTTAACCAAAGTTGCGCAATCGCAACGGAAGAAAGTAACATCGGAATCAAGTAGATTTTTCTTAACAGATTGGCTCCCTTTATTTTAGCGGCTAGAACAAGTGAAATCGCTAGATAACCGATCAAGCTTACTCCAGAGAAGATTGCTAATAACAAAGAGTTTAGGGCACTTCCCCAAAATTTCGGATCGGATAATAGCCTTGTGTAATTTTCCAATCCGATAAAGCTCATTTCTCCAATTCCATCCCAATCCATTAACCCATAATATCCGGTCAGGACGATAGGAACATACACGAGTACCAGAATTAAGAGAAGTGCTGGTAAAATATATAAGGCAATGACAAATTTATTTGACATTACTTTGTTCATATGTTCATCCCCTCTCTGTTTACTTATAGTAGAAAAAAGGGCATATCCGTAAATTCTCGATATGCCCTTTTTAAATTCAACTTGTTTTTAATCTTCAGCTTCTAGTACCTGCTCATGTTGTTTTGCGAATTCTTCTGGAGGAATTTCCTTACCAAATAATGATTGAATTAAATTCAAGTGTTCTTGTGCGGCAGCTGCGCTCATTTGTACATCTGCATACAAAGTAATATTAGAGGCATTGTTTAACTCATCTAATACATCAATATACATTTGAGGCAAGTCTAACTCAGCTGTATCCACTTTTGTCGCTGGGATTACACCCGCATCCGTTACCGACCGTTCTCCCCATCTTTGAACGAAGAACTTAACAAAGTCTTTTGCTTCATCCTTCACCTTTGATTGCTCAGCAACGAATAACCCTACACCAGGGCCTCCAACAAAGCTATTGATATCCCCTTTCCCACCGTCATACGTTGGGAATTTAAAGAAACCAATTGATTCTCTGAATTCTTGTGGAACATCTTCATTCGTTGTGTAGTTAGGTAACTCCCAAGTACCCATCATATACATTCCAGCTTGGTTATTCATAAATGGACCTTTTGCTTCTTCATTTCCAAGTCCGTTGTACCCTTTTACAAAAGCATCCAAGTCAACTAGGTTTTGAAGTTCTTCCGCCGCTTGGATTAATCCTGGATCTTCAAATGTTCCCGTTCGATTGATGGCATTCGTTAATGTTTCTGGTCCACCTATGCGGTCTGCTAAATACATATACCACATCGAACCTGTCCAAGGTTCTCTGTTCCCGACCGTAATTGGTGTAATTCCATTCTTCCTAAGTGTTGTGACAACATTTTTAAATTCCTCAAAGGTTTTAGGAACTTCTAGGTTATTGTCTTCAAAAATCTTTTTATTATAATAGATAGGCGCAATGTTTAACTCAAGTGGAAGTCCATACGCTGTTTCATTTGATGAAAAAGCATCTACTGTCCCTGCAACAAAGGAATCGCTTAAATCCCCTTCTAGCACATCATCAAGACTTGTAAACTTTTCACCTCTAATATATGGTTCCATGAACCCCGCTGCCCAAGTCAAGCCCACATCAGGAAGCTGATTTGAGGAAGCAAGTACTTTGATTTTCTCCTTATATTGATCATTAGATAAAACTTCAACATCAACTTTCACATTTGGATTTTCTTCTTCATACGCGTTAACGATGTCTTGAACGATCATGTTATGCTGTTTTGCACTACCTTCTGGCCAGAGATGCATAAATTTCACTGTCTTTTGATCATCGCCACCTCCATCGGTGGTGCCTGCATTGTCCTCGTCTCCACCACCACCACAAGCACTTAAAACGATAGAAACTATCATCATAAGCAACAAAGAAATGGCTGTAACTTTCTTCTTATACACAATGAATCCCTCCTATTTAAATATGTATCAATATAGACATGCATATTTTCCTCTAATACTTCCTTGTTTATTCGCCTTAGACAGAATGCTTTATGTTTGCAGCTTGAACTTACCTCTTGAATTTTAGTAAAAATAAAAAAACTTGCATTGGTTATAATCGATTGATTCGTTGCAAAACCATGTAAAAAAGAAGAAGAAAAGCTTCCTCCTTCTTTCATTTCTTTTCAACTCATAAACAACCTATATTTTCCGAAAGCTCTTTAAGCCTGCATTTAACTCTTTTGTTTGTTTATAAACCTGTTGATATAAAGCAAATAACTCATTGTATTTTTTTACATTATTTTCAATTGGTTCAAAGAATTTGTCGTAATGAACAAATTGATTTGCACACTCTTCTAGAGAGGCGTACCATCCGCAACCATAAGCAGCCAACATAGCTGCTCCCATCGCTGCACCTTGCTCATTTTTTAATTTAATAATCTTGGCATCAAATACGTCCGCTTGAATCTGAAGCCAAGTATCATTTTTGGAGCCTCCTCCGATGGAGATAATTTGATCAATCTTCTTGCCTGCTTTTCTAAAAATATCAATAGACTCTCGTAAAGAGAACGTAATCCCTTCAATCACCGCCCGAGCAAAGTCTATCCTTTTATGGGAGGCATCCATCCCGATAAAACTCCCACGAATCACAGCATCCGCATGGGGCGTTCTTTCCCCTACTAGATATGGGGTATAAAGGAGTCCATTGCTACCAATCGGCACATTTGATAATCCTTCTAGAAAAGTTTCAAAGCTTTCCCCTTTTGCAAACGTATCCCGGAACCAACTTAAACTATGTCCCGCGGATAACGTTACACCCATGGTATAGTAGGCATCTTCTTTACTATGGTTGAAATAATGAACTTTTCCTCCAAAATCTCTATCCTTCGTTTGCTCATAAGAAAGCACAACACCTGATGTACCAATGCTGCAAAGGGTTTTCCCATCTGATAAAATCGATGCACCTGTCGCACCGCACGCATTATCCGCGCCACCAGCAAACACTTTGGTTGTTTTGGACAACCCTGTTTTTCGCGAAAAGTCCTCTGTAATCGTACCTACTTGAGCGGTCGATTCAACCAATGGCGGGCAGAGTCGTGAAGAGATTCCTACTACATCACAAATCTCTTTGCTCCATTCTTTTTTAGCAATATCTAACAGCAAGGTTCCTGCTGCATCGGAATATTCACTATGTATAGTTCCTGTCATGACATAGCGCAAATAATCTTTAGGTAACATAAAAACAGAAGCCTGTTTAAATAACTCAGGCTCATATTGTTTTACCCAAAGAATCTTAGGTAAAGTAAACCCTTCTAAGGCGGGATTTTTCGTAATACTTAATAACCTTTCTTCGCCGACAAGGTCATAAATTTGCTTACATTGCTCTGTTGTCCTGGTATCATTCCAAAGAATTGCATTTCTTAGAACCTTCTTCTCCTCGTCAAGCAATACGAGACCATGCATTTGTCCAGAAAAACTAATCCCTTCAATCGAAGAAACATCCCCAGAAAACTTATCAACTAGCTCCTTTAAAGCCTCTGTAGTCTTATCAATCCATTCTTTTGGATCTTGTTCACTATAACCATCTTTTTCCTGAATTAAAGGATACTCTTTCGAAACTTCAAGGACAATGTCCCCGTCTTGATTGAGCAAGATTCCCTTGACTGCACTTGTCCCAAGATCTACACCAATCACATATTTCATTGTCTCACCACCTTACTTATTTTAGGCTGTGTTAAACGCAACTGTTGATTTATGCTCCAACTAAACTCTAAACAACATTGACCTTTAACACAGCCAGTATAAAAATAAAATAAAAGGGGTCAGGCACTCTTTTACGAATGCCGTCCTCACAAAGAGTTCTACTTATTTTTTAAACCAGTGAACCAAAGACCCTTCTCGAAACAAGTTCATTATTTCTAGATTTTACCCACGAACAGCATTCAATAAATATTGATTGATAATTGCTTTCAAGTGCTCCTGTCGGCCGGATTTATTTTCAATCTCACCTAAGCTAAGCGCATAATCGGATAATTTATGAAAGTCTGCTTTTCCTTCCACAATGTCACGTCCGATGCCCTCTTTATAGCTGCTATATCTCTCATCAATAAAGTTATCCAACACTTTATCTTCTATTAGTTTTTGTGCAACTTTTGTTCCAATCGCAAAACTATCCATCCCAGCTATATGAGAAAGAAATAAATCATCAGGTTCAAATGATCCTCGTCTCACTTTTGCATCAAAGTTTAAACCACCTGTACCAAGGCCATCATTTTTGAGGATTTCATACATCGCTAAGGTGCTAGAATACAAATCTGTTGGAAACTCATCTGTATCCCATCCAAGTAATGGATCACCTTGGTTTGCATCGACAGATCCCAACATCCCATTTATGCGCGCCACACGTAACTCGTGTTCAAAGGTATGTCCTGCAAGCGTGGCGTGGTTCGCTTCAATATTGAATTTAAATTTTTGATGAAGATCATATTTTTGAAGGAAACCGATTCCTGTTGCCACATCAAAATCGTATTGATGCTTTGTCGGTTCTTTCGGTTTTGGCTCAATCAGGAATTGCGCATCAAAACCAATTTCCTTCGCATAATCTAGTGCCATATGGAAAAAGCGAGCTAAGTTATCTAGTTCAAGTTCCATATTTGTATTAAGCAATGTTTCATACCCTTCACGACCACCCCAGAATACATAATTTTCTGCACCTAGTTCCTTTCCGATTTCCAGACCTTTCTTTACTTTTGCCGCAGCATAAGCATAAACATCCGCATTTGGAGCGGTAGCTGCTCCATGTAACCAGCGGGAGTGGGAGAACATATTTGCCGTATTCCAAAGTAATTTTGTTTTACTAGTTTTTAAGTAATCTTTAATCATTCCGACAATTGTATCGATATTTTGGAACGTTTCACTTAAGGAATTTGCTTCAGGTGAAATATCAAAATCATGAAAACAGAAATAAGGAACATTCATCTTTTCAAAAAATTCAAAAGAAGCTTCTACACGTGCCTTTGCTAAATCCATCCCTGTGAATTTTTCATAAGGTCTTACCATTGTGCCTTGTCCAAATGGATCCGAACCCTCACCGGTAAACGTATGCCAGTAGGAAACAGCAAAGCGTAGTAATTCTTCCATTGATTTACCGTTAATCTGTTCTTCAGGATTATAATATTTAAATGCAAACGGTTCTTTGGAATCTGGCCCCTCAAATTTCACTTGATTGATATTCCCAAAATAACTCATGACAATTTCCCTCCTATAGTCCATAAATAAATTAGTGCCAAATCTAGATGTCTAGGTTAAATTAAAACCTAAAGCATAGTGTGTTCCTTGAGGACTAAATTATTCTTTTCCGACTCAAGAAAACATCGCTGTATATTTCCCAGCTTTCCTTATTTCAGACAACTAAACAGCTGTTTACGAGCTAAATGAAATGTATAGTCATGTCATTCATTTCCAATACTACTTAGGAAAATAGAAAGTGCATTTAAAATCACAACCTAGTAGGAGGGAATTTTAACCTAATGGCAGAACTTCGGTTAGAACATATTTATAAAATTTATGACGGGAATGTAACGGCTGTAACGGATTTTAATTTAGATATAAAGGACCGGGAGTTCATTGTATTCGTAGGCCCATCGGGCTGTGGCAAGTCAACCACCTTACGGATGATTGCTGGCCTCGAAGATATTTCTAAAGGTGATTTCTATATTGATGACCAACGTGTGAATGATGTTGCACCTAAAGATCGAGATATTGCGATGGTTTTCCAAAACTATGCTCTGTACCCACATATGAAAGTATATGATAATATGGCTTTTGCGCTTAAGCTTCGAAAAATGGATAAATCAGAAATTGATAGAAGGGTTCAAGAAGCGGCAAAAATCCTTGGACTCGAGCAATATTTGGACAGGAAGCCTAAAGCTTTATCTGGTGGGCAACGGCAACGTGTTGCACTTGGACGCGCGATTGTCCGCGATGCAAAGGTATTTTTGATGGACGAGCCTTTATCGAATCTTGATGCTAAACTACGGGTCCAAATGCGCTCTGAAATTATTAAACTTCACCAACGTTTAAATACCACTACCATTTATGTAACCCATGACCAAACGGAAGCCATGACCATGGCTACTCGCATTGTTGTCATGAAAGATGGGGTGATTCAACAAATCGGAGCCCCAAAGGAAATTTACGACAAACCAAATAATGTCTTTGTCGGAGGATTTATCGGTTCACCTGCCATGAATTTTTTCCGAGGAGAATTAAAAGAAGATCGGTTCATCATGAATAACTTTGCTTTCCAAGTCCCAGAGGGAAAATTGAAAGTTTTGCGAGAAAAAGGCTATCAAAATAAACCAATCATCCTTGGAATCCGTCCAGAAGATATCCATGATGAACTCCTATTTATTGAGGCTTCATCTGGTTCCACTTTCGATGTGAAAATCGATGTCGTCGAATTAATGGGCGCAGAAACCATCCTTTATGCAACGATCAATGATCAAAATTTAATTGCACGCATCGATTCCAGAGCGGATATAAAAAATGGTCAAACCCTCCAGCTAGCCTTTGATATGAATAAAGCTCATTTCTTTGATCATGAAGCCGAAAATCGAATTTACTAGGGACGGTTCTCTTGCTTCCGTCCTTCTTCTTATCAGGGTATGCTGTTCATTCGCATACTCTGTATATCTAATAAAATCTGTCAATTCTTCTCTCTTAGAACAGACAAAGAGGTGTAAGAATGAACAAAAAAAGTTTAGAATAAAAGGGACGGTTCTTATAGCGGGCAATCGGAAGTTTTGCGCGAAAAAAGGCACCACAAGCGGTTTTAACTGCTCGCGGTGCCTTTTTCTGTATTGTGATTCAGCTTAACGCAAAAGTATTCTTTCTTGGAATTGTTTGGTTAGGCGATTAGACAATACCATAAGAAAGAGTATTTTTCTTTTTTTATTAATTTTTAATTTTCAAGACTGTTTTGAGAGCCATCGCGGAGCGATTTCGTTCTTCTTTTGCTTCCGCATCGAAGGAAGCAAAAGAACTGTCCCCTTGCTTCATTACTGTCTGATCCACTTCCAAATTTCTTGTGGGGTTGCATTTTTTCCGTACATAAGGATGCCGGTTTTGAATATTTTCCCTGCGAGCTTCATGAAGAGCCATATACTTAGGACCAGGATCACCAAAGAAATGATGATTTCAAGCCATGGCCATTCTTCCAAAACCGAGAGACGGAAGAGCAAGATGGCTGGTGAAGTAAGCGGAAAATAAGAACCAATTTGAGCAATCAATCCGCTTGGGTTTGAGAGTACTGGCCCAATAAGGATGGCAGGAAGAAACGGAAGCATCATGACCATTCCTTGGAAATTGCTTGTAGCCGTCATGTCTTCTACTGTCGCACCCACACCAACAAAGATGGCGGCAAAAAGAAGATAGCCTGCAAACGAAATAAATAATAGAAGCAGAAGTTCAGGAACAAATAAATAGCTAAAGAGTGGAAACTCAAAAAACCAAGTGATAATCGGAATAGCGAATAACATCCACACAAATACTTGAACCATTCCCAGCCCAAAGTAACCGATAATTTTCCCGTTCATTAATTCTTCAGGGGTTAATGAAGAAAGAACAATTTCAGCCACCTTTTCTTTCTTTTCCTGCGAAGCACTTTGGAAAATCATCATCCCCGTTATAA
Source organism: Mesobacillus persicus (assembly GCF_900109925.1). Classification (GTDB taxonomy): domain Bacteria; phylum Bacillota; class Bacilli; order Bacillales; family Cytobacillaceae; genus Mesobacillus_B; species Mesobacillus_B persicus. The sequence continues at coordinate 17,826 of NZ_FOBW01000023.1, forward strand.
CAATTGAAAAGAGAACGATGCCAGCAGTCGCGCCTGGTACAATCCGTTCAAGTTGATTTTCCATACCAACCTCGCCAACAGGATGATCCATACCAGCTTCATCTGTTTCTTCTGAAACCGAAGCTTCTTCAAAAACTACACCTTTGGTTAAAACCTCAATTTCCTCTGCTGATAACCCCAACTTCTGAAATTGCAACTGCCTTAGGGGCCCTTCTAATACACTCAGCTGATAGATAAACGTGTCATCTACGTCCTCACTTAAGTAAACTTGAATTCTCCCTTCTTCTAGCGCAGCTTCCGTTAAAGGAATATACGCGGCATTCTCCTGCTCGGTTAATTCTTCTAGTAGCTTTGCCTCTTGTTCAGTTGTTATCTGAACATTCCAATCTACCTCTAAAGAAGCGAGCACTTTCTCCATTTCAGTCCAACTATTTAATTCATCTTTAATATATACATTTACACTATCCTGTTCATCATTATTAAATTTTTCAAGTAGTGTCGGAATCGTGGCAAATACAATAAATAAAATCGGGGTTAAAAACAAGGAAATAATGAAAGATTTATTTTTCATGTTTCGCTTCATTTCCCATTTCGCTACCTTAAAACTATTACGCATCTTGTACTCCCTCCTTTGTTCCCGTTCCTGTTGCAATTTGAATGAAAATTTCATGAAGTGTTGTACGGTCAATAGATAATTCCTCTACCTGAATTCCCTCTGGCCATTGTTTTACCCACTTTGGTATATCCATTTCAGCAGATAAATAAAGGATGGTTTGCTTTCCTTTTTGCTCAATCCTTAATACATTAGGAATTTTTTCAAGGAGGGCAGGTTCATTATCTCCATGTATCGTGCATTTAAAATTAGCGTATTCTTTTTTCACTTCGGATAATGTTCCTGACACCACTTTTGATCCTTGGTGAATCATATATAACCGATCACAAAGCTCTTCTACTAAATTCATTTGATGAGAAGATAAGAGAATCGCAGTACCATTGTTGGCCAATTCCTTAATTTCTTGTTTGAACACCTCTTGACTAACTGGATCCAATCCTGAGAATGGCTCATCTAAAATCAATAACTCTGGTTCATGGATAATAGAGGCGATAAATTGCACTTTTTGGCCCATCCCTTTGGATAGTTCTTCAATCGAGGTTTTCTCTTTTCCCTCAAGACCAAACTTCGATAAATAAGCAAGTGCACGTTTTTTGGCTTTTGCTACAGGATAGTCCTTAAGTTCAGCAAAGTACATTAAGATATCCATAATACTTACATTTTTATAAAGACCACGTTCCTCAGGCAAATAACCAATTTTATGGCGAGGGATACTTCCCGACTTATAATGAGCAAAGGTCACAGATCCTTCATCTGGATACATAATTCCCATAATGTTTCGAATGGTCGTTGATTTCCCGGCACCGTTCGGGCCGAGAATCGCCATGATTTCACCCTTCTTTACTTCAAAAGATATATCAGAAATAATTTTTTTATCTTTGAATGATTTACCTAACTGACTGACACTAAGCACGATTTCCCCACTCATTCTAAGTCACCCTTTCCTTTCATTGTTCAACACGATTGAGATAATGTCTTCTAAATCAAGAGACTCAGCATCGAGCCAACGCTGGTTTTCTTTACGCAGGTGGGCCTCTGTTTCTAGAGGATGGTTACTAATGATTAGGCGTTCGCCTTTTCGGGCGATTTCCCCTGGTAATGGTTGAGCAGACAGAGAAGATTCTAGCCAGTAACGTTTGTATTGTGCTACTAGTTCTTCTTTTACGTAATTCCCGACGATTTTTCCTTTTTGAAACAGAACTAGGTAATCCGCTAGTTTACGGATGTCCTCCACTTGGTGGCTGGCAATGAGAATCATTTTATCTCCTCTATCCATCCAGTCAACAAGGCAATCCATTAAAATTTGTTTTGTCGGGATATCCATATGTGCCGTTGGTTCATCCAGTAATAAAATCTCCGTATCCCTTGGAATCGTTAACGCAAGGCTAAGTTGCTTTTGGACTCCTTGTGACAATTTGCCAAAAGCTTTTGATAAAGGAAGTTCAAACTGATGAACAAGCTTAGTAAACAAATCATCATCCCAGGTAGGATAATAATGAGAAACTAATTTCTTCAATTCCTTCCCTGTAAACGAGTTGACCCCATTCAAACTTTGGGGCTGATAGGAAATCTTTTTCTTCCAATCTTCGTTTTCTCCTAGAATGGATTGCCCTTTTATAAAGATATCCCCTTCCGTAGGAGAAACTAAATTCATTAAAAGCTTGAAAAACGTACTTTTTCCCGCACCATTTTTCCCAACTAATGCTGTGATGGTTCCCGGCTCAAATGATAGGTTAATAGGTCCTAGTTCAAAATCATCATTTGATTTTCTTACATTTTTGAATTCAATCAAAGGCTGCATTTTCTACTCCTCCTTTTTTTTATAGGCGGCAATGATCGATTGAAAGATTTTCTCTACCTCAGTCGGTGTATAATCATGGCGAAGAGCTGTTTCAATGGCTCCTTCAATCGCTTTATAAACGGCTTCGACTTTCACCTTTTCCTTTAATGCATCCTCGATGTCAGCTACAAATGTTCCTTTTCCTTGCGTTGTTTTAATGAACCCTTGATATTCAAGGTTCTGATAGGCACGTCTAATCGTGATCACACTGATTTCTAAGTCTTTTGATAGTGCGCGGATTGATGGTAAAGGAGTACCTGTTTTGAGCTGTCCGCTTGAAATCAGAGCCTTGATTTGATTTTCAATTTGATGATAAATCGGTTCTCTTGACTCTTTGGTTAACCGTATGGGAAGATGCATTTCTTTGCCTCCTTCCTTTCACCTTCATGAAAAGTAATCCACTTTCTGGATTTTTTGTTTCATTTTCCTTTTCCAAAAAACCGTACTTAATCTTACTATAAGAACGGACCCTACGATTGATTGAAAAGGCCACTCTGTTGCTGCAATCATCGTCCAGGCAACAATTCCATTCTCCGTCCCCATTTGAATAAGGACGAGTGCCACAACAATTCCAAAAAAGAGTGGAATCGTCTGAATAGTCGACTTTAACAAGGTGATATAGTCGCCTGCGTCTACGGCTGGAAAAATAGATCCAACACTAACGCCAAAACTCAACCAAATTAATGAGAAAACAAGAAAAGATGGGATATCCATACTCTCTCTAAGTGCAGGAGTAAGAGTATAAACTGAAATTAATATCAGTAAGTGCAGAGGAATCGAGTAAAAGTAATAAATTAGAAATCGGCTATTTATCAATGCTTCGCGTTTAATTGGCAATTGACTAAGTGTCATAAAAAGTGGAAGACCCCAAGTCTCATCATTAATCTTTTGATATTGAAACTCCTTTGGTTTAGCCCATATCGCTGCGATTCCGAATACCATAAGAAAAGCTAGCTCATAGAAGATGATTCCCGTATCCCGATAGAACACATAAAATTCGCTAAAAAAATACGAGGCTGAAATAGCCATTAACAGCAATAACCCTATTGCCGTTATGGATTTTTTTAATTCGAATTTCACTAACCAGAATGCTTGTTTCCAATGATCCATTATAAATCCTCCTTACTAGTTAACTGTTATAGTGTTTATATCTATATATACACTATACGACAGTCCCCAAATACTGGCTACCCCTTTTTTATTTTTCTTCCACCCATTCCTAAATTACAGCAAGACCAAAAAAGACCAGACTACGTGAGTCTAGCCCTTCCATTCACTAAAAAATAACAAGACGAAACTTCACCTTTGCCTATAGTGCGAGTTAGCCGCATCTTGGTTTGTGAAAATTACATAAAACCCTGTCATTGGCAAATATTAAAACAGGAGGTGTAAAAATTGATTAAAAAAAGTTGGCAATCGTATTTTTTAATCATCACAACCATCATCGGATTATGTTTATTACCGTTTGCGATTATCAAACGCCCTTTTAAAGATTGGCTGATTGTTTATCTTGTCAGTATCATTGGCAATGCCGCGGCAGATAATTATTTAGTTTCAAAAGGCTACCTAAGTTACCCACGTAAACTTTTCTCGAGAATTACTTCTATCCATTTGCCTTTTGATTTTATCCAATACCCGCTTATTTTGCTTTATTATAATCAGTGGACGTTGAACAGCAAACCAGCGGGAGTCTTATTCAAACTTTTTCCTTTCCTCGTGCCTCAAATATTGATTGAAACGATCGCTGCCAAGAAAACGAAGTTAATTTCCTGGAAAAATGGCTGGTCGTGGTATCACTCGATGATCAGTCTAATGATAAAAATGCTCGTTTGCAGAGGAATTATTGCCCTAGTTCGTGTCATAAACAAGGACAAAGTTTCACTAAGTTAAAGAGACCTAAATCAATGCCATCCGTACTCTCTCTGTATTCGTTTCTTTTTAACGAGGAAATCACATCAATTTTGACGAAAACAGTTCTTTTCAAATAAGATGGAAGAAAACGCATGATAGGGATGAGCGAGATGAGAATTTTATTGGTGGAGGATGACCGGACCATCGCTTCAGGGCTTGAATATTCGTTAAAACAAGAAGATTATGAAACGGTTCTCTGTCACAATGTAGCTACAGCCAAGGATGTTATTAACAATCAACTTGAAGAAATTGATTTATGTTTATTTGATTTGTCTTTACCTGATGGAAGTGGCTATGAGTTATGTGAATTAGTAAAGAAACAGCAGGACATACCCGTCATTTTCTTGACCGCTTACGATGATGAAGTCAATGTCGTCATGGGCCTTGAAATGGGAGCGGATGATTATATTACCAAACCGTTTCGGATTCGAGAACTGTTATCGAGGATTAAAACGGTTTTACGCCGCTACCATCGGCACACCCAACCAACCAGCTCGATTGAAATTGAAAATATCCGGATCAATACGTTAGAAGGCAAAGTATATAAAAACGGCGAGGAAGTCCTGCTAACTGCTTTAGAATATCGGCTTTTCCTCATTTTTGCCAATCATGTCGGACAAGTTCTTACAAGAGCACAATTGTTAGACCGAATCTGGGATGTCGCCGGTGATTTTGTCAATGACAACACATTGACCGTATACATAAAAAGATTACGTGAAAAGTTAGAAGACAACCCACAGCAGCCAACCTTAATTAAGACTGTGCGAGGCTTAGGCTATAAGGTCGGTGAGTAACTTGCTTCGTAATCGAGAAATTCTATTTTTAATCCTTTTTCTCAGTTTCATCAGTTTGTTTGGATTTGTCATAGCCTCCCTTTTTGCCTCAATGGAAACAGCTGCGTTTGTTTTGGGTGTATCGATTTTGTTGATTGGCTGCACATTGTTTTTTACCAGATGGCGCTACCGGGAAATCGAAAAGCTATCAGGCTATCTTCGCCAAATTAGCAGCGGTGACTACACGCTAGATGTCCGTGATAACTATGAAGGAGAATTGAGCATTTTAAAGAGTGATATTTATAAAGTCACAAGAAAGCTTGCTGAACATGGTTCGCTTCTACAACATGACAAGGCGAAGCTAACGAATGCGATCTCAGATATCTCCCACCAATTGAAAACACCGCTCACTTCCATGATGGTAATGGTCGATTTGTTACAAGACAACCGATTAGATGAAACGAAACGAGCAGAGTTTACCCGGAACATTCAAGTCCAGCTCGAACGGATGGAATGGCTCGTATCATCCTTACTAAAGCTTTCTAAAATTGATGCCGGAACGATTGCCTTTAAAAAGGAAACCGTTTTGGTTCCTGATTTAGTCCGTCGTGTCGTCGGGCCTTTGGTCGTTCCGATGGAAATAAAAATGCAAAGTTTACACGTGGAAGGCGATGCAAATGCCACATTTATTGGTGACTTCAATTGGACAGCAGAAGCGCTGATTAACATTTTAAAAAATTGTGTCGAGCACACAGGTGACGGTGGAAACATTTATATTGCCTACTCCGAGAATGCCCTATTTACTGAAATTTCGATTCGTGATAATGGAAAAGGAATTTCAAAAGAAGACCTTCCTTATATCTTTAAACGATTTTACAAAGGGAAAAATGCCAGTGAGGATAGTGTCGGCATTGGCCTTGCGATGGCGTACAGTATTATCACAAGTCAGCAAGGAGATATCGAGGTTAGCAGTGAACCTGGCATTGGTTCTTTGTTTCAACTGAAGTTTTACAAGCAGGTGATATGAGCAATCATTCCCTGCTTTTGTTTTGTTGGGAAGGAAATCAAACTTCCTCGTTCCCCCTCCCTTTCAAAGGTCTTAAAGATTCCAAAGTGACAAAACTGTCACTTAAGAGTCACTTTAAAGTCATACTAGGCAGATATACTGAACTCAACTTAGAAAACGTGGAGGTTTTACCATGAAAAATATATTAGAGATTCAGAATTTGTCGAAGGTATACGGCAAAGGAGAAACGACTGTAACGGCACTTGATAATGTTTCGTTTTCGATTAAAAAAGGCGAATTTGTTTGTATTATCGGTCCGTCTGGTTCGGGGAAATCAACGCTCCTTCATTTACTCGGTGGTGTCGACCGGCCGACTAGTGGGAAGGTCCTCATCGATAACACCGATATTTATAACCTGAACGAAACACAGCTTGCCATTTTTAGAAGAAGGCAAATCGGATTGGTCTATCAATTTTATAACCTCATTCCGATTTTAACGGTTGAAGAAAATATTACCCTACCAATGCTATTGGATGAGCAAAAAGTAGATCCTTCGCAATTTAATAAGGTGGTCGACATCTTAGGGTTGAGCAATCGTCTTTCTCACCTTCCCAACCAGTTATCAGGTGGTCAGCAACAACGGGTATCGATTGGACGAGCGTTGATCAGCAATCCAGCCATCATGCTTGCCGATGAGCCAACCGGAAATCTTGATAGTAAAAACAGCGAAGAAATTATGGAACTTTTAAAAATGTTTAACAAGACCTATAATCAAACACTGATTGTCATTACCCATGATGAACGGATTGCCCTTCAAGCCGATCGTGTGATTTCGATTGAAGATGGTCGGATTGCCAAGGACGAGGTGATCCGTCCGTGAATATTATCAACAAACTAACTCTTCGCCACCTAAAAGAAAACAAACGGCGATCACTTGTTACGATTATTGGCGTCATCATTTCGGTGGCGATGATTTCCGCCGTTGCGACACTTAGTGTATCCTTCTTGGACTTAATGATTAGACAAGACCTTGCTAGAAATGGTGAATGGCATGTTCAATATAAAAATGTGAATACCAGTCAACTCGAAGCAATCGAAGAGGACTCCGAAACTGAGAAGCTTGCTCTCTCAAATGATGGGTACGCTGCCTTAGAAGGCTCGTCTAATAAAAATAAACCGTACGTATATTTTAAAAACTATGACAAAACCGGGATGACCCAGTTCCCGATACAAGTGAAGGAAGGAAGACTTCCCCTTAGTGACAATGAAGTCGCTATTTCTGAGGAGATTGCCAAAAATGCAAACGTGAACTATAAAATTGGCGATCAACTGAACTTTGACATTGGCGATCGGTGGAATGAGGCTCAAGGAATCTCCCTTTCCCAAAACGATTCACTGAATAAAGACGAAAGTGGCGCGATTACTGAGGAACTGCAAATAGAAGAATCGAAAACCGTTACCATCGTTGGAACGATCGAGCGTCCCACTTGGGAACCTACTTGGTCCCCCGGGTACACCGTTATTGGTTATATTGAAAAAGATACGCTAAACGAAACTGACACAGTGGATGCTTTTGTTGTTTTAGATAAAGTCAGGAGTTCGCTCTATGACCATTCCGAAAAAATTGCATCCGAACAAGGGATAGAAAAAGTCAATTATAATTCGGATTTGCTCCGCTACTACGGAGTGACCGACAATGATAATTTACGCATGACTCTCTTATCCTTATCTGCAATTATCATGGCCGTGATCATCATAGGTTCGATCGCGTTGATTTATAATGCCTTTGCCATCAGTGTATCAGAACGCGCCAAACACTTAGGGATGCTTTCGAGCGTTGGGGCGACGAGAAAACAAAAACGGAACTCGGTGTTTTTTGAAGGAGCAGTGATTGGAGCCATTAGTATTCCAATCGGGATCATTGCAGGACTTGCAGGGATTGCAACAACCTTTGTATTTATCAATGGATTTCTCGCAGGAGCACTTGGCACTACAGAAAAACTAGAACTGGTTGTCACACCTGCCTCAATTCTTATCGCCTGTGCTATTTCGATTGTGACGATTTTTATTTCGACCTTTGTTCCAGCTCAAAAAGCATCAAAGATTTCCGCCATCGATGCCATTCGCCAAACGCATGACATCAAGTTGTCAGGGAAAGCGATAAAAACCTCTAAATTCGTTCGAAAAGTCTTTGGGCTGGAGGCAGAAATCGGCCTTAAAAATGTGAAAAGGAATAGAAAACGCTACTTAGCCACTGTATTTTCGCTAGTGATTAGCATTGTTCTCTTTTTATCTGTGTCCTTTTTTACCGCCAATCTGAAAAAGTCGCTAGAAATGTCGCAAAATGACATTAGTTATGATATTCAAATTTCAAGTGACGAACTAGACACAGAGCAAATTGAACGGTATACACAAATGGAACATGTAACCCAATCAACCGTCATTAAAGAAGCTCAATTAGAAGCGCTCATTGATAAAGAAGAAGTTTCAAATGAATTAAAAAAGATAATTAACGAAGATGACTCTGTTTTGGAGGATGGAAAATACCCATATTATATTAGCCTCCAGGGATTAGACGAAGAAAGCTTTAAAGACTATGCGAAACTAGTTGGAGTGGACGCAGCTGATTTTAACAAGCAAGATACTCCAACAGCGATTGTGATTGAAACCATTTCTTATCAAGATTATGAAGCTAAAAAGTTTGTTGAAACAAAAGCGATTGAGTCTGAAGTCGGAAATGAGATTCGCTTATATAATCGGATATTTAGTGATACAAATGAAACGAGCGAGCGAGAATTTGTGAGCAATGTTAAAATAGGTGCCCTAACCGACCATGTTCCTATGGGAATCTATACGAATGGGCTTGGAGGCTTAAACATCATTGTCTCTGAAGAAACGATGAAGAACTTGGTTGCTGACCGGGCGAACACCAATACCTATGTCTATTTGAACACGAATGACCCAATGGCTACGCAAGAAGCGATCGAGGAAGGCAGCGACTCGAATGTTCATGTATACAATGTCTTCGAGCGACGTCAACAGAATGAACAGTTAATTTTGCTCATGTCTGTGTTCATCTATGGGTTTATTACGTTAATTTCACTGATTTCGATTGCCAATATCTTTAATACCATTTCAACAAGCATTTCACTGAGAAAACGGGAATTTGCGATGTTGCGTTCAGTAGGAATGACACCAAAAGGCTTTAACAAAATGATTAATTATGAAAGTATTTTTTATGGGGTAAAAGCATTGGCCTATGGTTTACCAATCAGCCTTCTCGTCATGTTAGCGATCCATCGTTCTCTTCGCAATACCTTTGAATACGGATTTACACTTCCGTGGGTAAGTATTTTATTTGTCATTGCAGTTATTTTTATCATTGTAGGTTCTGCAATGTTGTATTCGATTGCTAAAATTAAAAACGAGAACATCATTGATGGCTTGAAACAGGAGAATACTTAAGGGTTTTATAAGGAAAAAAGGATAGGCCAACAGTGATTATCGCTGCGGGTCTATCCTTTTTTAATAGCAGTACTCCTTTGAAGATGGAAAGCACAAGCAAATGGGTTTTTTAGAACTAGAAAATTCTGAACTTAAAAAGGGATCCATTAGGACCCCAATTTATACGTTAAGATTCTTCTCACTGATTCATCAATTCGCTCTTCGGTTAGCTTGTTTGTTTCGACCGCCTCTCGAATGCCATCGATGACTTGCTTTTGACTTTCAAATGTATGGCAAACAAGTAGTACATCATTCCCCGCCGCTACCGCGCTATAGCCTAAATCCTTGTAGGTAAAGTACTTATTTACTGCCCCCATTTCGAGGTCATCGGTAACGACCAGTCCTTTGTATCCCAGTTTTTCTCGTAAGAGTTCTTTGATGATTACCGGAGAAATACTTGCTGGGTTCTTCTTATCATAGGCTGGATATTTAATATGGGTGACCATCACAAAAAACTGTTGATGATCAATTTCCTCAATGTTTTTTTTAAAAGGATAGATATCCTTGTTTTCAAGATCTAACTGATCCGCATCAACAGAAGAGCTTTCAAAATGGGGATCAATTTCACTACGGCCATGCCCAGGAAAATGCTTCAGCGTTGCCGTAATCCCCGCATCATTTAATCCTTTGATGGCTTCGCTACCAAAACGCTCCGCTTTCTTCGGGTCCATACCAAATGAGCGGTTATCTGTTGCCGATAAATCGAGGACTGGAGCATAGTTAACGGTAATTCCCATCTCCTTTAGTTCGTTCCCTGTTCGGAGATTCGTTTTGTAGACAGCTACTTTTTCTCCTAATTCTTGTTGAGATGGCTTTGGCGCGAGCTTGTGTTTCATACGAACAATCTGTCCACCCTCTTGGTCGACACTAATCATTAACGGGATCTTTAGTTTATTGTTTATCGATAGCTTTTGCAGATTCCTCGTTAATTGAGCTACTTGATGAGGAGATTCCATATTTCGATCGTACAAGATGACGCCGCCAACCTTATACTTTTCAATCATCGTTTGAATATGAGAATCAACCTGTTTGCTCGGAAAGCCTACGACGACGAGTTGCCCAATTTTCTCTTCAAGGGTCATCTTAGCAATCAGTTCATTCACTCGAGTCTCAATACTGTTCTGCTCTTTTGATAAAATAACAGTCTCCAGAGACTCTTCCTTAGCGACAGACTGTTTTTCTATCAGATTGGTTTCTGACGATGTTGCTACTTCTGTTTCGTCCTGCTCTTTCTCCGTTGAAGGCTGTCGTTGAAATTCGCTGCATCCAGCTAGTAGAATCACAATCAATATCCATAAAGGAATAAGAGAAATAAAAATCCGGTTCATTCGATAGGGTCCTTTCATTATTCCGGTCAGAGTAAACCATTTGGATAAATCAGTATCTTTACAGTTTGGGTTAGACAGGAATAATCTATACAGTCCAATTGAATGATACAAAAAGACTCATTGGTTTAAACCAATGAGCCGCTCTCTCCAAAACAGAATGATCGGGACAATCCCTTTCTCTCCCTAATTTCTCACGCCTATCAAACTAATCTTTCCTTCAACTAAATCCTTATTACTACTACTCGTTCCAATAAAGACTTCGTAGTCCATTTCTTCAAGTTCCCAGTTATTTGTATCTGGGTTAAACCATTTGATTTTTTCAAGAGGACAAGTCACCGTTACTTCTTGCTTATCGCCTGGTGAAAGGTTCACTCTTTCAAACCCACGTAAGACCTTGACAGGACGATCAATTTTCGAATTCTTATACCCAACGTAAAGTTGGACCACTTCGGCACCTTCCATGTCTCCGGTGTTTTCAACTTCGCAGGTAGCAACGATTTGATCCTTTTCAACATGGAAGGAAGCGTTTGAAACATCAAAACTTGTATAAGATAAGCCAAAACCAAATGGTAACGAAGGCTCTACTCCTTCTTTCTCTAATTTGGTATAGCCATGATAATACTCGTAAGTAATTTCCGTCGCATCCCAATCGGTTGCTGGAAGATGATCTTCTTGTGTTGGCAACACGAATGGCAATTTCCCGCTCGGATTCACATCACCGAACAGGGTCTTCGCTAGCGCTGTTCCGCCTTCCATGCCAGGATAGTAAGCCATAAGAATCGCAGACACATCAAGCTTCCACTCTTCGATCATGATCATGTTTCCACCAATAAGAACCACTGCGGAGTTTTTATTTTCTGGACCTACCGCTTGAATGAGTTGGATTTCGTCTTCATGAAGTCCTAAAGAAGTTCTACGGTCACCTCCAGCACCAAAGCCAGCATCGCCATCCCCTAAGGCATCGCCATCTCCATCCGGATTATTGATGAACTCTCCTTCATCGTCATGACTGTATCCGACCACAAAAATCACCGCATCGGCCGATTTAGCCAATTCTTTCGCTTTTTCTAGATCGGAACCATCTTCAAAGACAACCTCTGCAGTAGGAAGTAGTTTTTTGATTCCCTCTAATGGAGTGACGATATAATCTGGGAATACACGGCTTGATCCATGGTCACCAATATTTCCTTTGTTTCCAAGCTTGCCGATGACAGCAATTTTTTTCGTTTCTGTTTTAGAAAATGGCAACACCTGATCATTGTTTTGCATTAGTGTCATCGATTTTTCAGCTGCTTCTAGAGCTAAGGCAATATGTTCCTTGTTTCCAATTAAATCTTTGCTGTACTCTTTATCATCTGCCTCGGTAAAAGCAAGAATAGTACGCACAATCCTTAATGCCGCAGCATCGATTTTCTCTTCGGCTACTTTCCCCGCTTTGACTGCTTCAACGAGGTTATCTCCGAAAAATTTCGTATGGCACATTTCAATATCCATTCCGCCATTTGCGGCTTCGACAGTATCTTTTACTCCCCAGATGAAGTCACTAATAACAAAGCCATCAAAATCCCATTCTTCTTTTAACACTTGATTTAAAAGATAGTCGCTATGTCCACAATATGTACCGTCGTACAAATTATAAGCGCTCATGATACTAGCTGCACCCGCATCAACACAATCCTTAAAGTGGGCTAGATATACTTCACGTTCGGTTCGTTTATCTGCTTGAACACTGACTTTAAATCGAGCATTTTCCATGCTATTAAACGCGTAATGTTTGACGCATGCGATTACATTTTCTTCCTGGACTCCCTTCACTAGTGCCGAGCCAAGCGCACCTAAATGGAACGAATCCTCACCATAAACTTCCTGACTTCTGCCCCAACCCGGATTGCGCGGGAGGTTGATACACACACCGCCAAAAAGGTTTCCACCATGAGCGCGAATTTCTTTCCCAATCGCTATTCCAATCCGTTCCTCTAAATCTTTATCAAAGGTTGCTCCCCTAGACATAGATACTGGAAAACAAGTGCTGCTTCCTGATACAACCCCGCGAGGACCGTCGACAAACTTCATTTCAGGTACACCTAATCGATCGTTTCCTCCTGCAGGGTATGGATACCAGTTATAATGGTGACCTTTTGCAATATCGGCCATCAATTGTTCAAACGGCATCTTCCCGCTCATTAAATTCACTTTTTCTTCTAAAGACATTTGGTTGACAATCTCTTGCGCCTTTTTCGTGTAAGTTAAACGGTCCTGTTTTGTAACTGTCACAGTACATTTCCCCTTTATAAAAAAATAGTAAACGTTTACATTAGTTTGTCTAATGGAAAAACAAAGTTGCTATCTCTATTATATTAGGAATTTAGGGTCTTTAAAAGAGGGAAAAATAATAATTCCTTGCTTGGCATGCTTAACTCAGCCGCTGCAATCTGTTCATTACCCAATAGCAGCAATATCAACATATAAAAAGGTCCCGAATCCAAACAGGATTCGGGACCTTTGGAAGCACGGGAACCGTCCCCTTGCTTTATGCCCAAGTTGCGCCGATGATGATTAGAAGGATAAACAATACGACGATTAGCGCAAAGCCTCCGCCTGCTTGGTATCCGCCGTAGCCATATCCACCGTATCCACAGCCGTGACCATATCCATATCCGAACATAATGATTCCTCCTTAAATTTTTTATTTATATCAATTTATTTTATTTTAGTATCCAAACCCCACGTAAGATGCTCCTACAATGATTAGGAGAATAAACAATACGACGATTAAGGCAAAGCCTCCTCCTGCGTATCCACTCATGAACAACACCTCCTTGTTCATTTGTTATTACTATATGAGCTTTTGACTTTTTTGGAATGGCAAATGCCCATTTTTTCTAAAAATGGGCTAATGCACGTAGGCCACCATCCTGATACCTTCTTAATACGTAATATAATGTTAAAAACTAACAGTTAATCAATTATATGACCAAACCAGCTAAGAGGTTTAGGCGTATGACCCTAACACCGTATAAATATTTAACTTGTTTCGCAAATGGTGAAAAGGTCTATTTTTCCAACTGACAAACTCCATTCTTATCATCAAACCATAAGCTATTTCATCGAAGACAAGGAGGTTGTTTAATGTATACAATCATAACTGGCATCAATGGTGGGGTTACCTACCATGGATTTCCCCCACCAGCGTTTGGTGCATGGAACCAGCAGATTCTAGGAGTACATCCGCAATATTATAATATTGGAGGAACTCACTACAACATACAATCACTAACTGGGGTTCCCCAGTTCCCCCAGGCTTTTCCATCTACGGTTGCTGGTACAACCGTGCCTTTTAGATGCGATTACAAAAGTTTCTTTTAATCCTAGCAAATATTTACCGAGCCCCAACAAAACCCTTTGTTTGCTGGTTAGCCATAAGTTTTTTTCTTTTCTACGGAACATACTAACGATAGAAAGGAGGAAGAAACAATGGCCAATCAAGATAGATCAAGAAGAAATACTTCCCGAAACAGAGGGTTCAATGAAGAAATGAGCATGGAACAACTAGCAAAAAAAGCACTTGCTGAAACGATTCGAGATGGAGGAGCGTTTGCTCGAGAAAACTCTGACGCTTTCAAAAAATAAGGGAGATGGCAGCCAATTTATGGCTGTCACCTCCCTTACTAAAAAAACTCCTCATGGATGTGAGGAGTTAGAGGTCTGAATTCACTTCTGTAATCGCTAGACCCTTTTTCTTCAAAAGAAATTCTAAAGCTGTTTTAAAATTAGAGAATGCATTGATTTCATTCACCAAGCTAAGTCCCGATTGAACCATCACTCTGGCGAACTGTGGGGCAAAACCGACAACAAGTACATCAACCCCCATTAGATTTAACGCGGCTATCAAGTCTTTTAGGTATTGCCCTAAAACCTGCAAATCCTCAACATTGTCCATTGATATCGCTGTAAAATCAATGATTGCGGAATCTGTCGGCGTACTACCAGCATAATCCAAAATTTTAGGGATGAACATTTGAAACCGCTCCGATGATAACACTCCTGCAAATGGGACTAACAGGGTGTTTGGAACAACAGATGGGATAATTGGTAAAGGAGCTTGTTCTATTTGCTCTTCTAATTCGACTACCCTCTTCTTTAGACTTTTAATTGTATCCTGCATGGATTCCATTTCAGCTAAATTCTTTTCCATAAGACCCCTCATTGTTAGTTAGGATAGATAACTAGATAAATAGATAACTAGTATTATATAACCATTTTAACAATATAAGAAAGCAGCTGACAGTACTTTTTACTCAATTCTTACAAAAGTACCTAAACAAATACAAATACTGCAATAAAAGCTAAGCGTATAACAGCACTTATGGATGAACCTAGTTAGATTTTAACAGTGGCATCCGTTTCCTCAGGTATCTTTTTTGTAAATAAAAACGCACGCAAGTCAATGATGATGTGAAGAAGGATCGGAAAGAGAAGCGATCCTGTTGATAAATAGACCCTTGCCATGGCATAGCCGACGATTCCTGTTAATAGAAACCCTTTCCATCCTTGATAAATATGCGCAAAACCAAAAATCACGGCAGAAATGAGCACGATATACGCTGGTGGGATATCAAATGGTAACTTTGAAAGATACTCAATTACAAACCCCCGATAAATAATTTCCTCACAAACCCCTGCCGTAATCGCTGCAAGGACTGACCATTTCCGCTCCAATTTCGTAGTTGGCAACATATAATCAATTTCACCAATTTGGCTGTTTTGATATTTTCTATAAAAAGGGATTTTCATAAGTACAAAAACAACCGCCAAAACCCCCACTAAAAAACCAACAATCATTCCTAAATTTTCGGAAATGTTTTGATTGGGCAGCATTAAGCCAATATCTCTAAACGTGGAGGCGGACACCAGCACAAACAACAGAATAAAGGCCACGACAATCCATTCTGAATAGATAGCAAACTTGTAATAAAATAATCTCGATTGCGAATCCTTTTTCTCTTTCAATGGTTTTGTGTACTTTAGATCTAAAAACGGATAAATAAAGATAAGAAAAATTAATAATAAAGAACCGAAAATGATGATTGCCAATTCCTATTTCCTCCTTTTTAAGGAAAATTATCTCATATTTTGGAATTATGTACATATTTTTCAAAAAAATTTCGTACTAGAGTCCCATCCTGGGGCTAGGCGCTGAAGCTGTTACCGAGAACGGCACATTGTCCATCCTCCATAACCTTTTATAACTATAAAAAATCCCGAATCCAACTGGATTCGGGATTTTCTGGGAAGCAGGAGAACCGTCCCCTTGCTTTATGCCCAAGATGCGCCAATGATGATGAGAAGGATAAATAATACGACGATTAGCGCGAAGCCTCCACCTGCACCATATCCGCCGTAGCCATATCCACCGTATCCGTATCCGAACATGATATCCCTCCTAATTTTTAATCTCAGTTTATTTTATTTTAAGATCTCTGATCCTTAGCCAACGTAAGATGCTCCTATAATAATAAGGAGGATAAATAATACGACAATCAAGGCAAAGCCTCCTCCTGCGTATCCACTCATGAACAACACCTCCTTATTCATTTGTTATTACTATATGAGCTTTTCTCTTTTTCGTAATGGCAGATGCCCATTTTTCTTGAAAAATGGGCTCTTGCGTCAATCTCCACGTTTCCTGATAGCTTTAAAAATAGGAAGGTGAATGTTAAATAGTAACAATTAATAAATTGTATGAATGAGACACGTTCGATGTTTAGGCTTTTGCCCCGCTTTTTGTAAAACTTTTCCTAGGTGAATTTTCAAGTCTCAAAACTGGCTCTCGGGCTCCCTCTTCCCTGTGCTGCATTCCTCATCTTATTACCAGTACGAGCACGTTATATTGATATAGACAAAATTTCGGAGTGAGGTTATCACTTTTTCTTGTGTATTTAGCACATAGTGTAAGAAACAACAATTCACTAATAGAATTGTCCTAGGTAATAATAACTAGACAATCTGCTTAAGCCAGCAACAAAGCATTGGTTTAATTATACAAAAGTTATTAAAATAACATCGAAATCGCTTTCATTGGTGTGAATTAATGCTATAATCATAGTAAATATAGGGGGATGATAAAATGAATAGCAAAAACAATAAACCAATGTACTTTGATGGCAGTGGAACCAATCAAATCAAGGCTTTATCGTCTGATTCATCTAAACAATATGTGATTAAACCACAAGGAATTGAGAGCAGTAAATTGCCGAAATTCCCACATTTTCCACTAAGAAATACATAAACTTGATAATATATTAAAATAACAAAAGGACCTATCCAGTTTTGAGAAGCATCAAAACTGGATAGGTCCTTTTTACTAGAAAATATTCGGGACCTTTTGCCTTTTTACTATTTATTAATCCTCTTTAGAATTACCTTTTCATAAATTTCATTTGTTTGGTTAAGTATAAAAAAGGTTTTATCTAAGAAAATGGAGGAACTTTAACATGAATCAAGACAATCAATCCTTTTTCTCCCCTTATACTCTCCCTAATGGAGTAGAATTAAAAAACAGAATTGTCATGGCGCCGATGACAAATTTCTCGTCTCATCCGGATGGAACAGTAACGGATGCAGAAGTGAACTATTATGCTCGCCGCTCTGCGGGTGTCAGCATGGTGGTGACAGCTTGTACGTATGTTACTCCAAATGGAAAAGGATTTCATGGTGAATTTGGCGCTGATACGGACGAGATGATTCCAAGTTTAGCGCGGTTAGCCACAGCAATTAAGGAACAAGGTGCAAAAGCGATTTTACAAATCTTTCACGGTGGAAGAATGTGTCCTCCCGAATTGGTTCCGAACGGGGAAATTGTCAGTGCAAGTGACGTACCTGCAGAAAAAGGTGGAGTTTCAACAGACGAACCGGATGTAAAACCTAGAGAGTTGACGGAATCAGAAGTGGAAGAGATGATTCATGCCTTTGGCGACACGACTCGTCGTGCAATTGAAGCAGGCTATGACGGCGTTGAAATTCATGGTGCAAACGGCTATTTAATTCAACAGTTCTTCTCTCCCCATTCAAATCGCCGGTCGGATCGATTTGGTGGTAGTTTAGAAAAACGAATGACCTTCCCGCTGGCTGTCGTTGATGAAGTAAAAAGAGTCGTAAAAGAACATACTTCATCTCCATTTATTGTCGGATATCGATTTTCACCAGAGGAGCCAGAAACACCTGGGATTACAATGGGGGATACTCTAAAGCTCGTCGACACTTTAGCCAAGCAGGAGTTGGACTATCTCCATGTTTCACTAACGGAATTCTTTTCTATGCCGAGAAGAGGAGTGGAGAATGTTAATAAGACACGGATGGACCATCTTCTCGAAACCATTAACAACCGTGTCCCACTCATAGGGGTCGGGTCCATCTACTCTGCCGAAGACGCGCGTAAAGCCTTCAACACAGGTGTTCCGCTGCTAGCACTAGGAAGAGAACTAATCATTGACCCTGACTGGGTCCAAAAGATTCTAGAAGGAAAGGAAGACGAAATTGTCACCAAGTTAGACAAAAACAAACAAAAAGAACTAGTCGTACCAGATCCATTATGGAACATCATCACCAACACACCTGGATGGTTCCCAGGAGTTTAGGGACGGTTCTTCTGCTTCCAATTTGGGAAAGTGATGAGACAATTTTAATATAATGGTTGGACCGTGGGGGCGGTCATAAAGCTGAAGGCAACAAAAAAGTTGGCCTCTACAAATATGTAGAGGACCAACTTCCCATTCACTATATTCTCTTTAGTTTACCGAACGATTCGCTCTGTTAAAGGATTTTTGATTGATACTAGAAGTTAATTCTATTCTCCCAATGCGGATGGTAGACCTCTGAGGTACATCTTATGAAGATGATTTCTGGCTCATTCCTCCAGGATTTCATCTTCATTAGGCTTATGAAGGTGATTTCAAGCTGATTTCCTTCTCGTTTTCATCTTCATTAAGCGCCGAGGAGGCTGCCAGGAACCCCCACCGTTTGCTAAGTGCCTAGAGCAATCGAAAGCCGCACTAATCATTCATATCCAATAATACTTGTCCCTAAAGCGTCTCTGTCTCCAGTTTAAACCCTTCTAATACTACATCTTCCTCCACCTCTAGCAAGAGGCAACGTTTCCCCTGGAAGTTAATATATTTTAAGTTTCTCAGTTCTTTTGAATTGATGGTGACATCGGCAATTTTTGTGCTGATCTTGATTTTTTTAGGCACTAGACTGCTAGCTTTGAATTCATGTTTTTCGTCCGCAATCACCGTTTTGAGCGCATGTTCGACTTTCTCAGCATCGACGTTTTCAACCCCACTAACATCAAGAATCCGCTCGATATCACGATAATCCAACTTCGGAGGCTCACTGTCTTCACTTTCTTCGTTTTCCTGAACAATTTTATCAATCTCGTCATAGACATTGGAGATGGTTCGAGAATCGACCTCGTCGCCCATGACATTCATCAGTACTAAACCAAAAATATCTTTATCTTCCTCGGCGGTAATCACCTCTTCACAATTCAGCACTTGTTCAATAAAGGCCTCATCTGGTTGATTATTTTTCCCTGCACAATATAGAATATGGTTCACATCGGCACTATTGTCAGTGAATGCTGGGAACAGAAAACCAGACAAAGGCGATGATAAATTGATGATTGGATCAAACACATTGTTCGGTTTGAATGTTCGCTCGATATAGTCAAACAATAACGCCTTTTTCGGCTGGTCGGTTTTATTCAAACTACAAAGGATAAAATCATTCGAGTAAACTTCATCGTCCCCGCCTTGTTCCGATTCTAAGTCACGATTCTTCGTATTCTTACGGTATTCTCCGCGAATAAACGTCACAACTGTATCAAACTCATACACCTTATGAGCAAACATCTTAACGACGATATCAAGCATGTATTCCTTCCAGTCATCCGTCAATTCAGAATGTAAGCCATCATAGAGGATGGTTTGCGTGCTATCCTCTACATCCCGGGTAAATTTCAGTTCAAACAATTTGGAGTCAAGTTGTCCGGTCAAAACCTTTTTGAAATTGGCCAAAAATAATTCCTGCGATTCTTGATCTAACATCTCAAAAGGTTGACTCAAATGGTGGTAAATCTCACCTGTTTCTTTTTGAACATAAACATTAAAGATTTCGCGGATATTCATTTTCGGATTATTTAATTTAAACTCCTTGCGGATATTCGAAATGTCGTTTCTATTCATTTGTCCTGTCTCCCATACTGTTAGACTTTGATCGATTATGTTTGTTTACTATAACAAATTATTTTTCTATACTTCAAGGTTTATTTTTTACAAGCATTTTGGTTTTTAATAGGAGATTAGAAAACCAACGGTTCAACCGCTGAAAATGTATTTTTCCTATATTTTCCGTAAATAACAGGAAAGCGCCTTCATGTTCTCGAATAAAGATAAATAGCAGCATAGATAATTAGCTGGGGATTGCTAAAATCGAGAGGAGAATGTGAATGTCTAATTTGATTGTTGAAAGTACTTATGGAAAGCTTCAGGGAGAACAAGTTAACGGAGTATGTTCTTGGAAAGGGATCCCGTTTGCAAAGCCTCCGGTAGGACCGCTACGGTTTCGCGCTCCTGAGTTACCAGATTCCTGGGAAGGGACGCGTGATGCGACTTCCTTTTCAGCAGTTGCGCCGCAAACTCGCCGCGATATCATGGAGTTCTTTGGGAATGACATCTCAAACGTAAGTGAAGACTGCCTCTATTTAAATGTCTGGTCACCGGCAGCCGATGATAAAAAACGCCCGGTAATGGTATGGATTCACGGTGGCGCTTTTCTTGCTGGATCCGGTTCTAGCAATTGGTATGATGGGACTTCCTTTGCCAATCAAGGGGATGTAGTCGTTGTTACAATTAATTACCGCTTAGGGGTATTAGGATTCCTCCACCTCGGCGAAATTGGTGGTGCAGACTATGCTACCTCCGGAAACTGTGGCATCCTTGACCAGGTAGCCGCCTTGCAGTGGGTCCAAGAAAACATCTCTAAGTTTGGAGGCGACCCGAACAATGTGACGATATTCGGTGAATCCGCAGGTGCGATGAGCGTCGGGACTTTGCTTGGATTTCCATCCGCACAAGGCCTTTTCCATAAAGCCATCCTCCAAAGCGGTGCGGCAGCGAGTGTTCACACGGCAGAAACAGCTACAAAAGTGGCAGGGCATCTTTTAACGGCCTTGCAGGTGGAGCCAACGAATCTATCAAAATTGGAAGAGATGCCAGTGGAACAGCTTCTTCAAGCTGCAGACCTCCTTCCTGCGATGAGCTTACAGCCGGTTATTGATGGCGTGTCCCTTCCGAAGCACCCAGAAGAAGCCATTGCTGAGGGTTCTGCAAAGGATGTTACGAGCTTAATCGGAACGAACAAAGATGAATTTACGATCTTCACTCATTTCGATCCAGAGTGGAAAGATGCAGACGATGCAAAGATCAAAGCGATTTTTGATAAAACCTTTGGGCAGCTCGTGCCGTTGATTTCCCAACATTTTGCAGCAAACGTTCCGCTTGGCCAAGAGCTTTTCAATAAGCTTGTGACTATTACTGTGTTTACCCACCCAGCAAGAAAGCTAGCTGAGTTACAAGCAAAGCAAGGTGCACCTGTATGGATGTATCGCTTTGATTGGGAGACCCCAGTCTTTAATGGCGCTCTTAAAGCAACGCACGCATTAGAAATTCCATTTGTTTGGAACAATTTGGATGATGAGAATACCATTAACTTCACTGGTAATTCACCAGACCGGCAATTGCTCGCGAGTCAAATGCACCAAGCCTGGATCAATTTTGCGCGGAATGGAGACCCAAATACGACTGACCTTCAAGAATGGCCAGCCTATGATCTGAATAACCGCTCTACAATGATCTTTAATCGTGACAGTAGCGTCGAAAACGATCCAAATCGTATGGAGCGAATCATGTGGGAACAAGCAGCGATGTTGATGAAATCCTAGGGTAGATAGAAAAGAATCATCCACCCTCAACCAATATGGTCAAAGGGTGGATGATTCTTTTGCTAAAACTTGAAATAGACCTCCGCCCCATAATACAAATAGTTTAGCCGTTTTGCTAACTTTCATGTTTAATGGACAGTATCGTCTTACCTCGAGCTTTCTTATTTAAAATTTCTATATGTGCTTTTGCCGCATCCTCAAGCCCTAATTCTTCCCCGATGATTGGACGTAAAACTCCTGACTCCAGAAACGCACCAATTGCATGCAAACTCTCCTTGTACTCATGGGCCGGTGCATTCCAAAGGGCAGTTCCCAATATATCTGCTTCCTTTATCATCGCCATTCGCGGATTGATTTCCAAACTTCCCCGGTTGCCAACAATGACAATTCGACCGTATGGGGCAATCACCTTTAAGTCGCTTTCTAAATTTTCATTGGCGAGGCATTCGATAATGACATCCAGTCCACGCTCATTCGTGATGGCCAATAAGTGATCCAATGAATCATTAGCCAAGTGGTTGATGACATGGTCTGCACCAGATGCTTTGACTAAAGCCTGACCCTCGTCAGTACTCGCGGTTCCAATTACTGTCGCTCCACTGTTTTTCGCCATTTGCACAGCCAATAACCCGACGCCTCCACTGGCCCCTTGAATCAACACCGTCTCACCTGACCTAAGCCTCGCTCGATGAAACAAGGCCCGATATGCTGCTAAAGCCGGGATGCCCAGCGCAGCACCCTCTTGGAAAGAGATTGAATCTGGCAAACGGTGGACCGCATCTGAGTCACACACCACTTTCTGCGCATATGTACCGGTATTTCGCTTCGCTAAAAGTGCCGCTACAAATACCCGATCGCCAATTTTCAGGTGCTTTACTCCCTCCCCAATCGCATCAATCACTCCAGCTCCATCAAAACCTGGTGTGTATGGCAATTCTGGAATATAAAAAGAATACGTTCCCGTTCGAACATAAGCATCATTAGGGTTCACGCCTGCTGCCAATAGACGTACCCGAACTTCATAAGGAGCTGGATTCGGCTCCTCTACTTCCTTGAATTTCATAACGTTTGGTTCACCAAATTCTGAAACCTGAATCGCTTTCAATGCGTGATCCTCCTTTTGAATATTTCTTAACTACCGTTGCATGGGCAAACAAGGTCGAAATGACCTGAAATTGAAACCTCCCCCGCGTCTTTAAGCAGAAGCAGTTGAAGTAAACTCTGGGCGAAAAAGGCAACCCGTTGGAGTTATTAGTGAAAGAATAACGTAGAATACTATTGTCTAATCACTCTGGTTTACATAATTAAATTACAGTTTCCTATAAAACTATCCCTTCGTATTTACACTGTTTTTGTGTACTAGCTTCGTTTAAAGATCAATTACTTACATTTGGGATGGAAGCAGAAGAACCGTCCCTTTGCTCTTTAATTAGAATGACCCCTACTAGGCCCATTAATGAAAAGAGTACAGGTATTAGGAATCCGTAATGGTAGCCAATGCTTATTGAATGTTGTGCATATTGATCTAGTACTTTTCCGAAAACAATCGGCAAGACCACTGCGCTTAAAAAGCCCCCCATATTGGCAAACCCGGATACAACCCCCACTTCTTTCATAGGGAAAGATTCTCGGACCACGGCGAACGTTAATGAGCTTGCTCCCATACCAAATCCGATGATAAAAAGAAAAACCACCACCATTAGGAAAGGAGGTTTGACACCAGATAAAAACAGTCCAAACCAACTTAGAAACACAACGAAATGAATAATGGTATAAATGTTTCGAATAGAAGATAATCGACTAGTAATCCAGCTAATTAAAGGAGCACCGACCATCGCTCCAAAAAGCCCATACATAATTAGTTGACTTGCCTCTGCACGGGATAAATCCAATACATGGATTCCATAAGGGACTCCCCAAGAACCGATAAAGCCTACATAGGTACCGACAACTCCGAAGTGACAAAGAAATGTTGCCCAAGCTTGACGAGTAGAAAACAATCTGCGCAGAATCGTCCAAACACTTTCGCGGTCTTTTGAAGAACGCTTCATCGGTTTAGCTTCATCTTTAAATAATTGTTTCGGTTTCGAAACAAGAACGAAGTAAAGCAAAAAGAATGTTGCCACTAATATAATTCCGGTGCCAAGGAATGGGATTCTCCACCCTGAAAAAGCAATCCACACGGAAAAAGGGACGGTAGCTGTCAATGACCCAAGGCTGCCAACCAGTGACGCTAATCCAATCAATTTTACAAATTCATTTGCCTTAAACCACTGACTTAAAATTAAAACTAGGTTAACAAAAATGGTCGCATCTCCCACACCAACCAATAGTCGCGAAAAAATCAAAACATATTCATTAGGAGCAAAACTGTAGATTAGGCTTCCTATCCCGGTAAGAAGTGTCCCAAAAATGAGAAAACGATTGGGACCGTAGCGGTCAGATAATAAACCCGCCGGGATTTGAAGTCCGGCATAAGCAAAAAATTGAACACTGCTCATCAGTCCGATAATCGAAGCCGAAACTTGAAAATCCGTCATTAATTGATCTGTAATCAGTCCTGGAGCTGTTCTTTGGCTCACAATTAAAAAATAGGCTAATAAGACGGAACTTAATACCACCCATCTATAGCCACTTTCCTGTTTGTTCATATGGATGGATCATCCCCCGTCTAAAATATGTATGATTACAAATTATAACATTGAATCTGTTTTATGTGCGGGGTTCTAATTTGAAAAAATGTATCATTGTCTTTTAACTCAGCTTTCGTCAGCATGTAGGTGTTCTTCGAATAGATAAACCTCATCAAGTTAACATAACTATATTATGGAAACCTTTAGATGCCGATAAAAACCCTTTTAGGACAATCTTGAGTCTATTCCTAACATAAAAAAAAGGGAGCCCATACGACGATTTCTCGCCTATCGGCTCCCCTTTTCTTAGGATGACAATTTTTTATCTACACACAGTGAGAACATCCAGTTTCATCTTCTGTATGGTTGTTCGTTTTTCCTATTAATAAGCAGTCCAACCAGCATCCCCTGTAATCACCGTTCCGTTCACGAAGCTAGCATCATCAGAAGCAAGGAATAAAGCAATGGTTGCGATTTCTTCTGGCTTACCAATCCGTGGATTGATGGCCATTCCTGGTTGAATGCGCCCCATACCAAATTGGTTAACATTCGTCATCGATGCACTAATATTGGTTTCCACTCCACCTGGTGCAATCGCATTACAACGAATTCCATTCTTTGCATACATATATCCAGTATTCTTCGTGAAGCCAACGACCGCATGTTTTGAAGCAGTGTAAGAAGCACCCGCTCTAGCTCCTTCTAGACCACCAGCCGAAGCAATGTTAATAATCACACCGCTTTCTTTCTGTAAGAAAATCGGTAGTGCTTTGCGAGTTGCACGCATAACACTAGTCGTATTAATCGCAAACACTCTTTCCCACTGGTCATCTTGGATGTCACCAGCTGGTTCAAAGTTGTCCATAATCCCAGCGTTATTCACTAAAATATCGAGTGTCCCATATGTATTAACGGTTGTGTCGATAAGGTTTTGAATGTCTTCTTCCTTTGCGACATTTGCCATTACCGCAAGAGCCTCGCCACCATTTGATTTGATTTCCTCAACAGTACGATTCGCTGCCTCCTCGTTGATGTCAGAGACAACTACTTTTGCCCCTTCTTTCGCATAGAGAACGGCAATAGATTTCCCCATTCCTGATGCTGCACCTGTTACGACCGCTACTTTATCTTGTAATCTCATATTTGTTTTCCTCCCATTCTTAGATCTTACTTTCCACAATTGTTTCTTAACCAACAGTTGTCTATTATTTAACAACCTATCTATAGTATAATAACCCTTATAGGAACGCTTCAATCAGCAAAAAAACAATTGATTGTCCATTAATGAACAACTAGATAAGCAAATGTATATTATCTTTTTTAAATGAACACCGGGGGATTTTTATGACTAATAAAAATGACTATATTGACAGAAGAATCTTGAAATCTAAAAAGGCTTTGAAGGATGCCATCATTTCCTTAATGCAGCAA
The DNA here is from genome assembly GCF_900109925.1 of Mesobacillus persicus. Classification (GTDB taxonomy): domain Bacteria; phylum Bacillota; class Bacilli; order Bacillales; family Cytobacillaceae; genus Mesobacillus_B; species Mesobacillus_B persicus. Next base: position 43,864 of record NZ_FOBW01000023.1, read on the forward strand.
AAGGACTTCAAGGAAGTGACAATATCAGATATCGTGAGGCTTGCAGACTTAAACCGAGGAACATTTTACAAGCATTATCAATATAAAGAGGACCTTTTAGACGACATCATCGATGAGGTAATCACCGATTTAATTGCCTCTTATCGCGAACCCTATCAGAATATCGCTACATTTGATGTGAGTAAATTATCGTCAAACGCTATTAAAATTTTTGAACATGTTCATAAGTACGCGGAGTTTTATAAACTGATTGTGAATTCCAATGTACTCACCTCTTTTCAACATAAGATTTGTATTGTCATTAAGGACCTCGTCATGCAAGACGTTACTGGTAAATTAACCAATCCAAACATTAACAAAGAATTGATCGCCAGTTATCATTCCTATGCGATTTTTGGCATGATGATAGAGTTAATTCATAGTGGTTTTAAATATAGTTCCAGCTATATGGCCGAGCAATTACTAGCAATTATTCATAGTCATAATAACTAAAGATTTTTACTTAAAAATAGGCTCTGTTAAAGGTAGCTGTTGATTTACGCTCCGGGCACTTCGCTCCAATCAACGTGTGGAGAATCAACAATGTCCTTTAACAAAGCTTAAAAATAAAAAAGTAGTTATGTCCGTCTTAAAAAAAGACGACCATAACTACAATCTTTAATCGATATAGTTCTCTACAAAACCCCACACCGTGTTCCAGTAAGTGACTGGATCCACTTTTTCGGCATCTCCGTGACCAGCTTCTGGAATAATGAGTCTTTCCTTTTCTACATTGGCTGCGTTGTAGACCTCATCGAGCATTTCAAATGGAACAAACGTATCCGCATCACCATGGATAAACAAGGTCGGTGTTTCACTTTTAGCCACCTGGTCTACTGCACTCGCTTCATACAAATCATATCCGGCACGAATGTTTGTCAAGGTGTTTGCCGCATTGATGACCGGAAACTCCGGTAAGCCGAATAGATCATCTAATTGATACACGAAAACATCACTTACAGAGGCATAGCCGCAATCCTCGACAACCACTTTCACGTTCGCTGGCAAGTCCTCTTCACCAGACGTCATCATCACGGTTGCCCCTCCCATCGAAATTCCAAACAACACAATCTCTGCTTCTGGATCTTTCTCAATAATTTCATCAATCCATAACAGCATATCTTTACGATCATGCCAGCCCATACCGATATAATCCCCTTCACTTTCCCCATGTCCACGAAGGTCTGGGGCAAGAACATGATACCCTTTTTCGTGAAAATTCCGGACGTATCTCGTCATATGCTGAGCGTTACTCGAATAACCGTGAACAACAATCGCCCACTTATGTTCAGAAGGATCATTCTCATATAAAAATGCATTCAGTTTGAATTGGTTTTCATCAGCCGAAACCACGTTTACTTGCGTCGGCTCATGTTCCTTTTTAAATTGTTCATCCGCTAGCTTCGCTTCCTCTGCGACCGAGGCTAAAACCGCCTCACTTTCCTCCAAATGTGGATTCCCTTCCAAAAACTCTTTTTCCCGGTCCGCATTTAAAGCATAATTATAAAAATAATTCCCGACCAGCCCATACGCTACTGCAAGTAGTACCACTACTGATCCAACAATAATTGTAATTTTTTTCATTTTCTCTCTCCCGATGTTATTTTTATAGATGCATCATTTTTTGAATGACTTTTGTAACGGGTCTAGACTGCTTCTATTGTCCAGCCCTCATCCTCTCAATCTGTCCCATCCCTTTCTAACTTTTCTAATCTCCTATTGTTTTTCTAGTATAAATCTTACATGACATTACAAAGAGGTGCAATTCAAAATAACATTGGAAGTTCTGGCCTGCCTGAATATCTTTTCCCTGCATTAAACCCATATCACCAGCCTTCAGCGACTGTGATAACTATTTCATACTTCCTCAATAGGGAGGAAGCAAGAGAACCGTCCCCATAATTACCTAAAAAATGGGTAATTTATTAATGGAGGTATGCTTATGATTGTTTATCATGGATCGATAAGAAAGTTTGATCGTTTTACGAATGAATCTGTCGTTCAACATTTGAGGAACGACATCAACACACTCGGGTTGTGGTTCACCTCTAATCTTGAGGCGGCGAAGCCTTTTGCCATAGGAACGGAGAGCGTTATTGAAAAATCGGCAACTGAGTTTTGGGAGGATGGAGAACCGAAAGTCGTACAAGTTGAAAGACCGGTCAGAGGCTTTATTTATAAAGTTTATGTGGATGAACCAAATTTAAAAGAATACCAATCCAATACCGGGGACTCATTTGATTTATTTATGAGGGAACGAGACAAATACTGTGATTATTTGGGTTCGCACAAAAAAAATCTTACCTGGAAAGACGGAGCCATTTTGTTAAATGAAGCAGAAGCCAATAGCGCTTTTCGAAAGCATTTAATAAACCAGGGTTACAGTGGTTTTATCCTACGAGAGACTCAACAATTTAATAATATTACAGACTTGGTTTGCCTTTTTTCCACAGGTTCTCTCCAAATTGCAGAAATCATGCCTTTAGATGGTTTCCCTCCTTCATAACGTTAATTTTTTCATTTAAAAAGAGCAACGTCTACATAACATGACGTTGCTCCCGACTTTTTATATGCACTTTATTGGCTTTCCTCTGTGGTCATGTCCGTTTCTACATTCAATTCTAACATGTCTTCTGGGATGATTTCTGACTCTACATCAATCTCTTTCATGTCCTCTAGCACGCGTTTGGCAATTAATTTGTAACCGCTTGTGTTCGGGTGAAAGAAATCTTCTGCCAATAGCTCTATGTTCGTATTCATAAATAAGTCCGCTGTTGGAATATAATGGACATTCTCAAACTCTTCTGTCACGGCTTTCCCGGCATTATTCCAGTTATCCATAATCATTCCTAATTCCTTAATATCACCGAAAAAATGCTCAAAAGGATTATAAAAACCAATTAAATAAATTTGAGTGTCTGGATTTAGTTCATTTATTTTATTAAAAATAGCTGTTAATCTCTTAATATAGTGCACTTCTTCCTGCTCGAAAGGCTCTATTGTGAGGTTCGTAATATTGCTTTTCACTACCTTCATAATGTCATTGGCACCAATTGTGATTAAAACAATATCTGCCTTGCTTATGGAGGAAGCAATTTCTTTCTTATCCAACCGCTTAAGCAATTGATCGGTACGATTTCCTCTTTTTCCAAAGTTTTCGATGGTGATATTCACATTATTATCAGCAAAAGTATGGTTTAGAATTCCGACATAACCGCCACTTTCCGTTTCATCCCCAACACCTTGAGTAAGAGAATCACCGATAGATACAATCTTTAAATCCTTCTTAAATAAGTTTATTGTACCTTCAACGACTTCTTTAATTTTTTCTTTAATTTCTTCTGTTATCGTTTTCTTCTCACCATTGTCATCTGCTTCTTGATGTCCATCTTCTTCAGCTGTAGGATCCGTAGCAATATGCTCGAGTTGGCTCTCTTCACCAGCGTCAGGCTCGGTTGCCATCTCCTCTTGTTGGTCCTTTTCTTCCGCTACAGTAACATTCGAAATATCCTCTACCTTTGCCACCGCAATCGATTCTTGAGGATTCACACTTACTTGCTTCGTTTGATTAAAGTTTGAAAAAAATAAATAAAGAAGGACGCACACGAATAGCAGACCAGCAATAATGATTATTGCTCTATGTCTTTGCACGTTAACACCACACCTACCATAATTTTAGAATCCTATCCTACTAACCTAAGATATCAATATTCTTAGTTATAAGCAGTCTATTCATTTTATCACGTAAGCTTACTCAGGGTAAGACAACAAAATATAGAAAATAGCAGAGGGACGGTTCTTCTGCTTCCTCCCTATATTAGGCTATGCGTGCTTAAAAGGAAGCAGAAGAACCGTCCCCTTGAACTTCAAAAAACCCGAATCCAAGGGATTCGGGTTATTCTAGAAAGCAGGAGAACTGCTCCTATTAGCTATTTATAGCCAAGATGCGCCAATGATGATTAACAGAATAAATAGTACGACGATTAGCGCAAAGCCTCCGCCAGCACCAACGCCGCCGTAACCATAGCCTGCTCCTGCTGCGCCATAGCCGCCGTATCCGAAACCGGGACCATACGCACCGTAGCCACCATATCCAAAGCCCATAATAACCCTCCTTTATTTTATAATTTGTTGAGTTCATTTCCTTTTAGTAACCGAAGCCAATGTAAGAAGATCCCACAATAATAAGGAGGATAAACAACACGACAATCAAAGCAAAGCCAGAACCATATCCAGCACCTGCAACTGCACCACTCATAACAACACCTCCTTAGCATTTGTATTACTATATGCCCCATCACCCCTTCGCGTAATGGACAAATGCCCAGTTTCTATAAACTTAATTAAACAGGCCACATGGGGACGGTTCTCCTGCTTCCTAAAATCAACATTTGGTTCATAATCGAAAAAAACTCCGGAGGTTTCATCCTCCGGAGCAATCTTTAAATGGAAATACTTCTTGCTAAGTCATAGTCGTCAAGGTTAATCTTGTGTTTTCCCTTTGCGGCTTCCTCAAAAGAGGGAGAAACAAGCTGGGCATTTTTCCAGCCAACCATGACTCCCTTCTGTCCTTCAATTAACAAATCAACAGCTTTTCCACCCATTCTACTTGCCATCATTCGGTCATAGGCTGTTGGGGATCCACCTCGTTGTAAATAGCCAAGGACAATAACGTTGGTGTCAAGGTTTGAACGCTCTTTGATCTCCTTTTTAAGCTCCTCACCACTGCATACACCCTCTGCAACAACAATAATGCTGTGCATTTTCCCACGTTCTTGTCCGTGACGAATCCGATTCATGACATCATCGAAATCATATGTAGCTTCTGGGATGAGGATGGATTCCGCACCCGATGTAAGACCTGTCCACAGTGCAATATCCCCTGCATTTCGACCCATGACTTCAACGATACAGATGCGCTCATGAGAATAAGCAGTATCACGAATTTTATCAATCGCTTCAATCACGGTATTTACGGCTGTGTCAAACCCAATTGAATAGTCCGTTCCTGAGATATCGTTATCAATGGTTCCCGGTACACCAATCGTTGGAAAACCTTGTTCTGTTAATTTACCAGCACCCATAAAAGACCCGTCTCCACCAATCACGACTAGGCCATCAATCTCTGCGTCTTTTAACTGCTTAATGGCTTTCTGTTGTCCTTCTACTGTTTTAAATTCTTCACTTCTTGCACTTCTCAAAATGGTGCCGCCCCGGTGAATAATATCCCCGACACTTCCTAACTCCATCTTAATAAAGTCACCTTCCATTAAGCCAACATATCCGTGCCTTACCCCATAAACCTCTAAGTCATTATAGATTGCTCTTCTGACCACCGCACGAATGGCAGCGTTCATCCCTGGTGCATCTCCACCACTTGTTAATACAGCAATTTTTTTCATGTTGTTATCCTTCTTTCATTGAACTTATTATTATAGTAACAAAATTTGTTTCTAACTAAAAGAGACTCTTTATCATAAGAGCTGAAAGCAACTAAAATAAATGGGGATAGATGAAAGAGTTTTATCTAAACTTCATTTCAGCTCTCAATTTGCGAACTTGGTTACGTTTGCGAACGTGTCAATCTTAATCTCTATAAAGGTTCGAAAGTTTTTGCTCTACTAATTCGATACGCAATTAAATAAATGACAATATAAATGGGGAAAGAGTAAAAAACACTCCACTTAATTGGTGAGTAAAACCCTAACCACTCAAACAAGGGCTCGCCAATAAATGAAGTTAGTGCTGAGTAGATAACGGCCTTTAAAAGTGGATTTAAATTGGGTTTGTATTGTAACCAGAGCATTAGTGTTACAGGAACTAATGAAAAGTCCCATGGAATATAAGTTGGAATGGTCGGTAGAGCTCTCCCAGTATAATGCCAAGATCCGAACACCAATCCTAAAAAATCCAACCATGAAGCAATGATTAGCCCAAAACTTCCCGCTAGCAAGAGTCTTCCCTCACTTCCGCGCTTACGAACCAAAAACCAAATCACCCAAGGAAGAATAGCTAAAAGCCAAGACAGCCAGAAGTCCCAATGCCAAACAGTGTGTTCTTGCCAATATTTAAGATAATCCACTTCCACCTGGTGAATTCTATCAAAGAATTCTTTGGATTCCCTTATTTTTTCCTGATCCAACAACTGTTTCATACGTTCCACCTAATGAAAAATAAATTTACCAATTAATATCCCCAAACCTAGGCTGACTAATCTTGAAAGCACAAGTTTACCAAAACATCTGAAACTCATTAATGGGAACGGGTGTGATCTCTGCTATCTCAACAGAAAGTATCATTGTCTAGCTCCAAACTTCTCGGCCGTTTCTTTGCGCTTAAAGCAAAGGGACGGACCTTTTGCTTCCTAAGATAATTTAATGATTTTTTTAGATGAAATACAAAAAAGAACAGCCTTTAATCAGCTGTTCTTTCATTTGCCTGGCAACGTCCTACTCTCACAGGGGGAAACCCCCAACTACCATCGGCGTCGAAGCTTAACTTCCGTGTTCGGCCTCGGGCTGCCATGACCGGCGGATCTCTTCGTCAGCTTCAGGCTTTCCAGTCCTCACGTACATCGTACGTTCCGGGCTTCAATCCTTCACTTCCTCGACCTCCTTGGTCCTGACAACCCTCGGGATTCTGCACTTCACTCCGTTTAACTAGTAACTTGTCCTGACGGACATACAAAAAAACAACCAAACTTTGGTTGTTTTCATTTGCCTGGCAACGTCCTACTCTCACAGGGGGAAACCCCCAACTACCATCGGCGCTGAGAAGCTTAACTTCCGTGTTCGGCATGGGAACGGGTGTGACCTTCTCGCTATCGCCACCAGACTATGTAATTAAGGAAAGCTCTTTTGCTTGCGCAAAAGGGTTTGTTCCCTCAAAACTAGATAATGTAATCAGAAGGTAAAGTCATTCATATCTTCCTTAACTTTATAAGGTTAAGTCCTCGATCGATTAGTATCAGTCAGCTCCACACGTCACCGCGCTTCCACCTCTGACCTATCA
>NZ_FOBW01000014.1 GCF_900109925.1 Mesobacillus persicus
ATGAACTGGGTTATATCCCTTTGCATAAACAAGGTGGAGAGCTATTATTTCAAGTAATTTCAATGTGTTATGAGACCAAAAGCATCATTATTACAACCAACCTGCAGTTCGGTCAGTGGAACCACGTTTTTGGTGATCCGATTTTGACGGAGGCAGTCATTGACCGGCTGATCCACCATTCTCATCTGGTGGTATTTAACGGCGACAGTCATCGCTATAAGGAGTCATTATTACAAAACTAGCAATATCGTTGACGAGTGGTTTGAATGGATACATTTTTATCTGCCGTTTTGAACATTTTTTGCTTGCCAAATACAGTCGTCATCACAGGTCACCTCCTTGTCTTTAGATATCGCCCTTCACTTATTAGCCAACGGGAAAGGTGGTTTGGTAACCAAAATTACAAAAAATAATTTTTAAGCTTTTCCAACACCTTTTTATGCCGTTTAACCACAGCTACATGTGAGATGTTTTCTTCCTTTGCTACTTCTCTTACTGTTAAATCTTTATAATAAAGAGCCTGAATCAGCTCTTGTTCCTTTTCATTCAGTTCCGCCATCGCTTCCTGAAGGATCAGCAATGTTGCCTTGTCACAAAGAATATCTTCTATCATTTTGTCATCTTCAAAATCACCGCCTAGATCCATCAAACGATTGATTGAATCTTCCTTGCTTGGGATATATTCAACCGTTTCTTCATCAGGATCAACAGCTATCCGTCCAACTTTGATATCCTGTTCGAGGTACCGTTCTCTTCTTTTCATTTTGTAATACTCCTTGTAAACTGCCTCGCTAACACAGACTTGATCCTTGCCGATTTTGATTAAAAACTCGCTCATTCTCTTTTCCTCCCATGGCACGGTAGGAAGCCGTAGGGGAAAAAGAGACAAAAAAATAAGCCGGACACAGAACGCCCAAACTGCATTAATTTGCAGGGCGTACTATGTCCGGCTTATAGGTAGTTCACACCACGACTCCATTGCTCGGTACCGATTATTTTTGATTGAATATGCATTCACTTGCTAGATGATCATTTCTTCTCAAAACATCAGATCATCCGGCATGGGTAATGCATATGATTCCTCGCTCGGTATTATCGTGGTATGAACTTTATGTAAAAATTAAAAAGGCCCAGGTATATCAGTTTCACTGATTCCCCGGACCTTAAGGTAGAATTGATTTGCAACTCATGGCGAATCACTATCTCCTTTTCGTCTCGTTATTGGTTTTCCACTTACTTTTTTAAATTCACCTGTTGCCAGTTCAACTTCCCAAACCCGCTTACATCTCGCACACTTCGTTTGAACGGGGCCAGCAGCTTCATTCCCTTTATCCAGCAGCCTGTAACCACAAGCTGGACACTCAACTCGCATAATCTTAGCTTCTTTTATCATTTGTATTCCTCCCAACTGTGTTGAAGCTTTTTAATATTTATTGATGTTTCGATATTAATATTTTACACAAGAACGTATGTTCTGTATAGTGGGAATACCAATTTTTTGCCTTTCCAAATTATCATTATTCATACCATCCTTTCTGCAATTAACACATATTTTGTTGCATATTTGGGAAATGAAGATAAATAAAAAAGTTATATTGTTAAAAATTTCCATTATACTTCGATAGAATAATTGCGTCAATCCCAAATATGCAACTTATTAAAAAAGTTGCGTAACTTGTTGCATCGACTTATAATATTATTGTAGTAAGAATATGGAGGGCAATTTTATGAAGAGAAATGAAATGGATAAGACCGATCAAGAAATACTACGAAGACGCTTAAAGGAAAGACGTCTCTTTTTAAATATGACATATCAAGATTTGGCCGAGAAAACTGGCATCGGCAAATCTTCAATACAGCGGTATGAAACGGGAGGAATTAAAAATATTCCATATGATAAGATTTTTTCCTTATCAGAAGCATTAGAGGTAAGACCAGAATATTTTACTGATTTGACTAAAGATTATACTGGAGAATCTGCTTTTGAAGTGAAAGTGATTAAAAAAGAGGATAGATCGCAACATCTAGATTATATTAAAGAATTCGAGGAAAGAGCAATCAGATATATAACCCCAAACTTAATTTCACAGGGATATAATATAGAACGGCACAGTCATGGCTCTGTAGGAGATATTGTTGCAACTAAGGGGAAGAAAATATGGCATATTGATTTCCTTTATACGAGAGATGTAAGTAAGTATCCAACTGGAATGGGAATGGGGCGACAACAGCTTCTACTAAGATTTGGAAGGCTTGCTGTTTACAATAAACCGATTACAAAATATTCGATAGTTATGGATAGACGTGAACTAGCAGAGCAATTCATACAATTTAAACCCATTCATTTAGACATTGAGACGAGCATTTTAATTTTACAGGGAACTGAATATAAAGAAATGCATTTCTAGAAAAAGACAAACACAAATAACCCCGCCAGACCACATTTTGGTCCAGCGGGATAAAAGTATTATTCTTTATAATTTTTCTCAAATCGCCATTCGTAAAGGCACATTGCTACGTTGGGCAGTCCAACCTATTTCCCTTTCAGCTTAGAAGTATCCGCATAAGGATAACACTAAGACTATTTTGATGAATAACCTTCAGGATTATTCCTATGCCAATTCCAAGCATCCTTAATTATTTTCTCTAATGAGTTAAATTCCGGCTTCCAACCTAATACTTTTTGAGCTTTATCTGATGAGGCAATTAAAACTGCCGGATCCCCCGCTCTTCTTTCTTTTAATTCAACAGGGATTGAATGCTCGGTTACTTTTCTTGCAACGTCAATTACTTCTTTTACAGAATATCCATTTCCATTACCTAGATTGAAGATGTCACTTGAATTACCGTTTCTTAAATACTCTAATGCCAAATAATGAGCAGAGGCTAAATCCATTACATGAATATAATCTCTTATACAAGTTCCATCTTCAGTTGGATAATCATCTCCGAAAATATATATCTTTTCCCTTTTTCCAAGCGGTACATCTAGGATAAGTGGTATTAGATGTGTTTCTGGCTCATGGTCTTCACCAATATATCCGCCTTGATGAGCTCCTGCGGCATTAAAATATCTCAAAGAAACATAATTAATTAAATAACCTTTCTCAAACCACTTCATCATCTTTTCCATGACTAGTTTTGTTTCACCATAGGTATTTGTTGGATTGGTTTCATCTTCTTCCATAATTGGAATGTTTTTAGGCTCTCCATAGGTAGCTGCAGTCGATGAAAACACAATCTTATCGACGTTATTTTCTTTCATTACATCTAAGAGACACAACATACCGTAAACGTTGTTATGGTAATATTCATAAGGCTTGTCCATACTCTCACCAACTAGGGAGTTGGCAGCAAAGTGAATAACTGCTTCAATATTATGCTTCTTGAAGACTTTATCTAAAGCTTCTTTATCTCTTAGATCAATTTGGTAGAAATTCTCTACATCGACAGAATTTCTATGTCCACTTTGCAGATTATCAACTACAATAACCTCTTCATGTTGATCTAAAAAATATTTTACTGAATGAGAACCTATATATCCTGCTCCGCCGGTTATTAGAATAGACATATTCTCTCTCCCCTCCCCCAATAGGCCACATATAATATAACCAAATTAAATTTTCTCAGCTACTTTAATTTCGGACAATTGATGATAGATTTCACCTATATGATTAAATATAAATTTTGGTTTGTATTCTGTATTATTAATATCGTCCCTTTTGGTTTCACCAGTAAGAACAACTGCTGTTGTTATACCTGCATTTATACCGCAAGCTATATCAGTATAAAGTCTATCACCTATCATAATTGCTTCTTCTTTTTTAAATCCACTATTCTTTATAGCTAGATCCACCATGGTTGCATTAGGCTTTCCAATATAAAATGGGGTCTTGCCAGTAGCTTCTATTAACATATTACAAATAGAACCACAATCCGGAATGAAACCAAATGATGTAGGGCAAACTAAATCCGGATTTGTTGCTATGAAATCTACACCACTATTTAGTAATTTACACGCATCTTCCAACTTTTTATATGTTAGTTCAGTGTCAAACCCGACCACCAAACAACCAATCTCTTCTTCCAACTGATCAGTTACAATAATATTGTCTTCTATTAATTCTTCTTTAAATGACTCAGTTCCTAAAACATAAATCTTTTTTTCATTATAGTTTGCTTTTAAATATAAGGAAGTGGCTTGTGAAGAAGTTAAAAAGTTAGTTTCATCTACTGGAATTCCCAAGCTTGTTAGTTTTTCAAGGTATTCCTTGACGCTTTTTGATGAGTTATTTGTTAAGAAGACATATTTACCTTCATTTGCTTTAATATATTTTAAAAAATCTAAACTATATTCAAATAATTTGTTATCCAAGTAAATAGTTCCATCCATATCTAATAAAAAAAGCTTTTTTCTCTCTATACTATTATAATTAATCATTGAATAAAATCTCCGCTCTTCCTAAATCATCATGATTGTCAATTTCAATCCATCTTCCTTTTAAAAGGCAGGGCATAAAATTAATTTCTTTAAATACTTCATTAAGAGCTATTTCCGTCCATTGGTTTAGATCTTTTCTATTCTCGATATATTCTATAACCTTTTCAAAGAAAATTTGCGATCCTTTTTCTGAGATTTTGTACACATCAATAGATACACCAAAAGCATCTTGTTCATCAATTATTTTACTTATCCCAACTATTTTGTTATCGACACATGTTACTTTCATATTCTCATCATTATACAGACCTTTTTCTACAACAATGGCATTTTCATATTTTTCCAATAACAATTCTTGAATAATCACTTCATCATAAAAAACATCTGCATTCATTAATAAAAATTTTTTATTAAGAAAGAATTCCTTCGCAAGATAAGCAGAATACATATTATTTGTTTTATCATAGTCATAATTTACTATTACTTTAACAAAGGGATATGATTCCTTTAACACATCTTGAAGTAACTGATATTTATACCCAGCTACTACTGTTATATCCTCAATCCCATTTTTCACTAAGTTATCTATCTGCTTAAACAAAATAGGAGTCCCATTAACCCCTACTAAAGATTTTGGTTTGCTATCCGTTAACGGTCTTAATCTAGTTCCTAATCCTGCTGCAAGAATAAGTGCTTTCACTATAATACCCCCATTATTTTATAATATATATCATCAAGATAATCCTCTGTTAAATTAAATGTGTTAAGAATTGAAAATCTATCCGGCCTTGTAGACTGAGCTTTCATCCATGCACCAATAAATGTATCCTTTGAAATACCTAAAGCCTGCGGTGATACATCCACTTTATACCTTTTAAGAAAATCTATAATAATATCATAACTTCGATTTTGAAAGATACAGCTGGTTATACTACCAAGTGCAACTTTCATTCCATGCGGAGCTTCAATATTATAGTATTCATCTAACGCATGACTAAATAAATGTTCAGAACCACTACAGGGCCTACTATTACCAGCAATATCCATTGCTAATCCACTCAAAACAAGTGACTGTGCTAATTGTCGAATAAAATTGTCATTCTTAAAATCCATCTCCCTTGTATAAAGAAGAATATTTAGTGCAGTGTCTGAAAGTAAATAAGCAAAATCATTTGCATATTTTTCTTTATATTCACATTCAAGTTTCCAATCGTAAAGTGCAGTGTAATTAGAAACAGTATCTCCTATTCCCGCCATTAATAATTGGTCTGGAGCATTTTTTATTATATCAATATCGATTAAGATTCCATCTGGAGTTTTACATCCAAAACTCTTAGCACGACCATTGATGGTCTTTAATACAGCTATAGGTGATGCAATTCCATCATTACTTAATGTCGTTGGTATACTAATAAATTTTTTCTTACTAACGTATGATGCATATTTAGCTGTATCAAGTACTTTCCCACCGCCAAAACCTATAATTAGATCATAATCTTCAATTGATATAATTTTAGCGGCTTCAACTGCGGTATCATAGGAGCTATCTGTAATATAATAAGTATGAATATTACAAAATTTTTCCTGTAATACTGATAATTCTCTTGAGAACCTACTATCAGCACCCTTAGATGTAAAAAACATAATCTTCTTTTTATCAATGTCTATAAATTGTTTGCCTAAAATTAACATTAATTTCCCAAAAATATTTTTCTCTATCGTTAGAAACATAGGCAAGTTAAACGATTGCATTATGTCACCTCCCAAGCGATTAATTTTTAAGAGAAAATAGTATGCATTAAAGATAAAGATTATATTTCAATTATCTTATAGGCTCCTAATCTCCCATTATAGTTACAATTCAAAGAATTGAGATTTTTCTTTAATCAAAATGTTCAATTCCACTAAAATCTGCTAATCTCTTATTTTTAATTTCATAATCTCCAAAGTCTATTTTAATAATTCCATGACGATTTCCCCTTTTCTCTATTGGAGGTAATTCCATAAAATTATTATATAAGTTTGTAAGATAAACCTCTGGTTCACCTGGAATTGAAAATTGATACCCTTCAAATAGTATATTTTCTGTATTTACAGCGAGTTTTTTTGGTAAATACTCTCGATAGTTATAGGAACCCTCTAGATTAATAACATTTTCTGCATCGCCATCGTTATATTTCGTCTCGAGTTTAATTATTTCTTTTAATATATAGTTTTTACTAATAGGCATGGTGAGACTTCCCATTACTGATATTGCTAATTGCTTAAATTTATTACTTTTATCCCAACTAGTGTAACGACACTTGCTTAACAGTAAAAACCTAAATAATTTAATTTTCTTTCTGTGTTCTTGTTGTTTATTTTTGTCATTTGGCATATTGTCAAAAGGAAAAATATCAATAAATATACCTTTATGCGAGTTATTATTCTTTGCAATTTCTTCAACATACTGAGTACCGTTAATTCTAATTTTTGCAAAGGCAAAGCCAAAGTCGTCATCTGTAGAAGCTGTTTGTAGATAATATTTTTTATCTAATTTACTTGCACAAACTTCTATGAACCGATTATATTCAGACCTAACCATCCCAATATCTAAATCATCATCCCAAGGTATAAAGCCAGCATGACGAATAGCTCCAAGTAACGTACCTCCAATTAAAAAATAGCTTATATCGTTTTCATCACATATTTTTTTTACTTCTAGTGCTAGATCCAGTTGACAAAGTTGTACTTTTCGTAATTCTTTATCCATTATTAAAATTTTCCTTTCTATTATAGTACACAAAATTTTAGCTCTTGACTCTAAAATCTGATTAGCAGAAAAATATAAGATAAAAGCTGTTATAACATTAGCTAGTATCTTAACTATTTCTTTCCCATGATTTGTGGTTAGTATATAGCGTTCAGTAAATCGCCTAATTCGATATCAATAACAGATTTATTCCTATATTAAATAGATAAGTCATCATATAGATCTTTTACTTCTGCTACATAGGTGCTTTTGTAATACAGTGTAACTTGCAACCAATCTAACTAACATTCCAACACATATTGCCATAGCCGCACCATCTATTTGATAAATTGGGATTAATAATATCGATGCTAATGTACTAAAAATAACCATAAGGATATAAATTGGGATTTGAGCCTTAAAATTTCGAGTTGCATTTAACCCAGTTCCTAGGGCTGTGGTAATATACCATATTGCAGCGGAAACCATTACCCATATAAATAAACTATTAAACTGTGCATACTCAAAACTATAAATTAATGTTAGTGTTATTTCCCCAAAAAAGGTAGCAACAATTATACCCGATAGCCCGATACCTATTGATAACATAATAAATCTATTCAATAATGTTCTAAACAAACTAATTTTCCCTTGACTAAAATACAAAGAAAGTCTCGGTGTTACAGCTTGTCCCAATGCATTTATTATTGTACTCCCCACAACCATTAAGTATGTTATTGCAGCGAAATATCCTAACATCTCTTCTCCTGCAGAACCTTGGATAAAATACCTCGGTATATTGACGTTCAATGTGTCTAAAGCAGCAACAATACCTAATGGAAATGATATAGCAGCAAGTCTTTTCAAGTTACTATAGGACCATTTCAGTTTCACTTCCTCACTATTAGCTAAATATTCACCTAGAATTTTTTTACTCATTCTGTAATCATAAATAATTAATATTAGTACCCAACTTATAATTAATCCAGTTAATGTTATTAATATATTTTCAGTTAAGTATATTAGGACTAAAACAATGATTAAGGATAGAACTCCTTTAATAATTTTTGAAATTGAGACTAAATGGAGCTTCTCTACTTTTTGAAAAATTCCATGGAAAATGTCACTAATAAATTCAGAGACCTTTAATATTCCAACCTGCAAAACTACAAATAATGTTAGTAAATTATTTGTTAAAAATGGGGATATTATGATTATAAAAATAAAAGAAATTAACATCATTAGAATTCTTAAAGTTAAATAATCATTAAATCTATATTGTTCGGTTTTATCTGTTACCATTACCACCCTTAAATTAAAACTTAATAATACAAAAAAAGGAGCGGTAATAGCCAAGCCTAATGCATACTGTCCCACCATTTCAGGTGTACCAAACTTTGTAAGGGTGATAAGAATTCCCCATTGGCTCATCGCGTATATTACGTTCCCAACAAAGGCCCAGATAACATTACTTTTTAACGAAAGATTATTTTTTTTTGTAATTCTAGAGCTTATCAAACTAATTTTCACTCCATTTATTCATTAATGATATTTATTCTCGATTATTCTAATAGCTACGTGCTTATGTGAATTAAATGTTCTAATAAATGAATAAATAGGTTTTCCCTTCGCTATCATTAACTGAAAGAAAATATAATTACCCTAAACTAAGAAAAAACCTAAGTTGATAATTACATTCAATTAGTACTTGGTTTTTAACTAAATCCATAATGTACTTCATAAGTTACCAGCAATTTAGATTTCAAAAGAAGATACTGTAAAATTTTTTATAAAACTATACTATTATTTATCATTTCAACATTAATTTAAGCCTAACTTGTTTAGTATCTATTCTTAAAAACCTTTGCGAATTGATTGTTTATCCAGATGATTATTAAAAAAATACTTAAGTGACTAACAAAAAAAGCAAATGTGTTTTGTAAATCACCACGATTCATAAAAAAGAATAAGGATAACGAGAATGGGTAGAATACTGCTAATATAGTAGAGTGTTCAAATTTAACATTCTCCCAATATACCTTATCTAAATATGCACTGATTTTACCAAAAAACAATGCCAAAATAATAACTCCAAAAATTCCAAAGTTAATTATTCCTTCAGCAATTAAAGGAGCAGATCCATTTGTGAAGCTATGTCCATAAGCTTCAAGTATATATGCACCACTTCCAATAGGCTTAGACGGCCATATCGATCTTGGTATAAAAAATAATAATGGACCCAAAAGCTGATACCCAAAAGAAATACCATATTCATTGGTATAAATATACGAGTAGATAATCATTGTAAACGAGTCGTAATGCCCAGTTAGGAAATTATCTGAGATATCGGAAATAGTCTGAAAAACAACTCCATCCGGTATATCAAACAATGAATATCGTCTAAAGACATTTATCAAAGGAAATACAATAATAAATGCTAGAAAAAAAACAAATATAAATAATCTATTCTTTTTAAAACTACTAAACATTAAGAGAATGAGACCTATATAAACAACTGCAACATTAAAACGAGCTAAGCCAAAAGGGGTATTGACAATTAAACAAGCTACAAGTTGAATTATAACTAGGAATAAACCCTGTTTAAATTTTTTATAAAATAAAATTGAAATTGCCAATCCATATAATACAGAATTCCTTAAAAGTGAAGTAAGCATTTGTTGTTCTGCAAGGGATTCCTGTTGGAAAGCCGAACTTGCTGTTGACCTTGAAAATATAGCATTTAAACCAGTTTGACTTATAACATATAATGTTATTAATATACTCATAATTGTACTAAAAACAATAAAAGCATAATTAAAATTCACTTTGCTAGACAAAAACTTACTCTTATTTATTTTTCTACTAAATTTAATTTTTGTACCAATGTAGTAAAACAACATCCATAAGAATACAGCAAATGTAATATATATTAAATCCGTTGTCTCTAAGTTAAATGCATATAAGAAAGTGTTACTAGAATATTGGATGAATGCAGCAACCCCATAAAAAATAAAACAAAAAAACCAATGTAACATTACAATCGAATATGATTTTTTCGCAACTTCGACTAACAGCATAACTAATGAAAATGTAAGAATTAACAAAAACATTAATACTAGGATCAAATCATTTTGAACAGGATTAAGGTTAAGAATAATACCTGCATAAAACAAAAACGATACTAATCCAAATATTAATACAAGAAATAGATTTTTCAACTTTATTTGATACACCATATGGCATATTACTCCTAACCTTTTTGTTTAAAACAAAAGCATTATTAATTGCTCTTGATATTCCTTAATTATTTTTTTAATTTCTAGAGCCTATCGTCTTACTTTGACTTTACCTTTAAATTATTTTTTTATATAACTCTAAGTATTTCTGAAACTTGTCCTCTTTATTAAAGTGTTCTTTAGCATGACTTCTGCAACTATATTTATTCTTACCATTCTCTTTTACTTTTCGTATATTAATAAAAAGATCACCGACATTCTTTTCTTCTGAAATAATACCGCAACTTTCATTTATACTTTCAATACTTCCACCTGTATTAAATGTAATAACTGGCGTTCCACAAGCTAATGCCTCCAAATTAGTCGTTGGAAAATTATCTTCTAGAGTAGGATTTACAAATACATCGGCTGCAGAATAAATTTCTGCTAATTCCTTTACACTATCTGTTTTAGTTATACCAATAACATTGTCCGGTAGTTCTTTAGTTTGTTGTTCTGTAAGTCCAACCATTACAATGACTTCATCTTCTTTTAGTTCCTTCGACAGACCATAAAAATATTCGTAACCTTTTCGTTTTTCCCATGCTCCGGCCACACCTAAAATAATAAACTTATCTTTTATATTTAACTTTCCTCTGAAATCACTTTCGGTTGGTTTAAAAACTTCCAGGTCTATCCCATTATTAATAACTTCTACAGGATACCTACCTAAAAATGATTTTTTCACAATCTCCGCAAGCCAATTTGATGGTGTAACAATAGTTAGGTGTTTAACACCATTAAATAGCTCTTTTTTCTTGTAATAATTTTGCTTTGAATTATCAGCAATTAAACTACTTGGATAACTTTTAGTTTGGGGGCAACTATGGCATTCCGTTATCCATTTATCGCAACTAACATAATCAAAGTACGAGCAATGTCCCGTAAATGGCCAGCAATCATGTAATGTCCAAACGACAGGTTTTTCAGTTTCTTTTAGATAATCAAATAAGATTTCAATATTAAGATAATAACCATGAATATTGTGTAAGTGTATAACGTCAGGATCTAGTTCTTTTACCTTATTGATAAAATCTTTTGTTGCTTTTTTTGAAGCAAAGCCGTGCTTATCAAAAAATCTTGTCTGAGCAACATGGATATAATTATCAAGTTTGCTTCCTATTTTTATAGTTGTATCAGAGAACTTTGCATTACCTCTGCCGAAAGCAATATAACTTTCATTTCCTTCATTTTTTAAGATTTTATCAATATCAGTGGCTATACGACCAGTACTTCCAACACCGCATACAGAATTGATTTGTAGTACCCTCATTACTTACCCCACACTACTCTATTAACATAATCTGTATACGATAATATAATTCTTAAAACTTTTTCTGAAACATTTGGCATACTATAATCAGCTACAGACCTTAACGTTCCTTTTTCTTGCACTTCTATTATTTCTAATCCTTGTAGTATACGATCTTTCTTTAAACCTACCATCATCACCGAGGCTTCCTCCATAGCTTCTGGCCTTTCATGAGCTTGTCTAATATTAAGCGCTCTAAAATCTAGAATAGAAGACTCCTCGCTAATTGTCCCACTATCACTAAGAACTGCTTTTGATTTAATTTGTAATTTCACATAATCATTAAATCCGAGAGGTTTCATTGTTTTTACAAGTGGATTAAATATAATCCCTTTTGACTCAATCATTTTTCTTGTTCTTGGGTGGGTACTTACGATTACAGGTAAATTATATTTTTCTGCAATTGCATTTAAACTCTCCACTAGGTCTTGAAAATTTATATCTGAATTAATATTTTCTTCTCGATGTGCAGAAACTACGAAGTACTTGTCTTCTTCAAGTCCCAGTCTCTTTACTACATCTGATTTTTCAATGTCATCTTTTCTAGAGTTGAGAACCTCAAACATTGGACTTCCAGTTTTAATTATTCTATCTGATGAGAACCCTTCTCTGAGAAGGTATTCCCTAGCAATATCACTATACGTTAAATTAATGTCAGCTGTATGATCAACAATTTTCCTGTTCGTTTCTTCAGGTACTCTTTGATCAAAGCATCTATTTCCAGCTTCCATATGAAAAATTGGAATGTGTCTTCTCTTAGCAGCAATCGCGCATAAGCAGCTATTGGTATCTCCAAGTACTAAAAATGCATCAGGTTTTACTTCTTCCATAATAGGATCTATTTTAACAAGAATGTTACCGATTGTTTCTACCGCTGTTCCAGTCGCCGCATTAAGAAAATAATTCGGTTTCTTCAAATTAAAGTCATTAAAAAATACTTCGTTTAATTCATAATCGTAATTTTGCCCTGTATGGACAAGAGTATGTTCGATTGCATTAGATTCTTCTAATTTATTTATAACAGCTGATAGTCTAATAATTTCCGGTCTCGTACCTACTACTGTCATTACTTTTAATTTCTTCATTAATTTAAACCTCCAAGAAATAGGTATCTGGCTTTTCAGGATCAAAAAACTCATTTGCCCACATAATTGTAACCATATCGGTATCTCCTAGGTTTTCAATATTATGCGTATAGCCAGTGGGTATATCAACTACTTCTAACTTTTCTCCATTGACGAAATATTCGATGACTTCATCTGAGCCAATCTTTCTAAAACGAATAACTCCTTCTCCACTTACAACAAGGAACTTTTCATTCTTTGTGTGGTGCCAATGGTTTCCTTTCGTTATACCAGGTTTAGATATATTCACAGAAACTTGTCCTCTTTCTGCAGTCTTAATAAACTCAGTAAAAGAACCTCTATGATCAACATTCATCTTAAGGTCGTAACTGAACTTATCCTCTGGTAAGTAGCTCAAGTACGTACTATATAATTTCTTCGTAAACGAATTAGACATATCTGGAATAGAGCGCTCTTCGCGGCTATTTTTGAACGAATTTAATAAATCAACTATTTCTCCAAGTGTGATAGTATGAACCACCGGTACTTCACAAAAATCTCCAACCATGTTTTCATTACCTTGTAAAGCTCTTATCAATTCTTCTACTACACCATCTATATAAACTAAATTCACCACAACACTAGGATCATTTACGGTAACTGGTAATTCACGAGCAATATTATGACAGAACGTTGCTACTGCACTGTTATAATTTGGTTTACACCATTTGCCGAATACATTTGGAAAACGATAAACAAGTACTTTCGCTCCAGTTTCTTTACTGTATTCAAAGAGTAAATCTTCACCAGCTTTTTTGCTAATACCATAAGGATTGTCTAGAACCGCTTGGATAGATGAAGAAATCATAACTGGACATGTATTTTGATTTTTTTTCAACGCTTCTAATAGTGTTGATGTAAGTCCATAGTTACCATCCATGAACTCGGATTGATCCTTTGGACGGTTAACTCCTGCAAGGTGAAAGACAAAGTCTGCTTCTCTACAATATTGGTCAAGCTGCTCATGATTTGTTTCCTTGCAATATTCAAAGATGTCCGTGTAGTTTTGGTTTCTTAATTCTGCTATTAGGTTCTTACCAATAAAACCTTTTGCACCTGTAACTAGAATCTTCATGAATAAACCAAACCTTTCAGCTCATTTTGAACATACTCAAGCTCTAATAACTTTTCTTTAATTTGTTCGATAATTAATCGATCTGTATTATGAGAATTGTATTCCTCTTCCGTAGATAATTTCTGATCACCTTCTACAAAAAACTTGTCATAGTTCAGATCTCTTGTATCAGCAGGAACACGGTAAAATCCGCCTAAATCCTGTGCAACTACGTGTTCTTCTCTAGTAAGAAGAGTTTCATATAACTTTTCTCCATGGCGTGTACCAATAATCTTTATTTCATTATCTGCATTGAATAACTCTTTAAGTGCTATTGCTAGATCACCAATAGTAGAGGCTGGTGACTTTTGAACCATAATATCTCCTGCTTGAGCATTTTGGAATGCAAAGACTACTAATTCAACCGCTTCTTCAAGACTCATTAGAAATCTAGTCATATTAGGGTCTGTAATGGTAATTGGATAGCCATTTTTAATTTGTTCTATAAATAACGGAATTACAGAACCTCTTGATGCCATGACATTTCCATAGCGTGTCCCACAAATAAGTGTTTTTTCTGGGTCAACTGTCTTTGCCTTAGCTACAAATACTTTTTCCATCATTGCTTTTGAGATACCCATAGCGTTAATAGGGTAAGCTGCTTTATCTGTAGACAAGCAAATCACTTTCTTAACACCACTTTCAATAGAAGCAGTAAGAACGTTTTCCGTCCCGAGTACATTTGTTTTTACAGCTTCTAACGGGAAAAATTCACAAGAGGGAACTTGTTTAAGAGCAGCTGCATGAAAAACGTAATCAACTCCATGCATAGCATTTTTCACACTTGCAAGATCTCTTACATCTCCTAGGTAAAATTTAAGTTTATGGTTTTTATAAAGTTTTCGCATATCATCTTGTTTCTTTTCATCACGAGAAAATATACGTATTTCTTTTATATCCGTATCTAAAAATCTATTCATGACAGCATTTCCGAAAGAACCTGTACCGCCTGTAATTAATAAAGTTTTATTTTCAAACATAGAATTACCTCTTTCAAATTATTTGAAGTGTTTTTCTAAGATTTCAACAGAATGCTTAACCTGGAAATTATTTACGATATATTCCCGTCCGTTAAGTCCTTGTGTTATCAAATCTTTACTGTTTGCCATTGATTTAACCTTTGCTATAAAAGCATCAGCATCTCCTGACCAAACCCATTCACCACATTGAGCTTCAGTTATTAAGTCTTTTAAGTCGGTTACTTTATCAGTAACTGCAAGAACAGGCTTTGCATATTCCATATATGATAGTATTCTTGAGGGATAATTTGGAATTGTGAATTTTGGATCTAGAACAATTAACCCTACATTACATTCTTTAGTAATCTGTTCATAGTCATCTCTTGGTAGATTTTCTACTAACTTTGCGTTACTAACTTTATTCTCACTTATGGTTTTCTCAAGTTTATATCTATCTGTTCCTCGCCCAACAAAGAGAAAGTATATTTCATCATTATCCTTACATTCTTTAACTGCTTTACATAGAAGTTCAATAAACTGCGGCCTTCCCATATTCCCACCAAAAAGAAAAACACAAGCATCCTTAGGTATACTGTACCGTTCACGCATAGGATACTCATTTGTTTCAATTATCTTAGTAATTTTTTTTGTATTTGGAAAGATCTCTAGTTTGCTATTATCTAACCACGGGTTATGTTCTACGAGATAATTTTTATTAGCTAAAGACATGCAACCAATAGTATCAGCAGTTTGATACAACTTTTTTTCCTTTGTAAGAAAATACTTATACAATAACCCATTCTGTTTCATGATTCCTAAGTCTACTGCATTTTGAGGAAATATATCCTTAAGCATAAGATAAGCTGGACAATCAAACTTTTTTTTAGCCCAAGCTACAAGTCCAGCATTTGTCACTGGGGGAGCTTCAAAGAGTATAAAGTCAAACTCTTTATCTCCTAAATATTTTGTAATCCCTTTTTTCATCAATATCGGAATCTTTAATGTGGTTATTCCTTTTTCTATCAAACCAACATCGTAATAATTACCAGTTACTACTCGTAGTACATCAAATCCGCGTTCTTTTTTTAGTTCCGTGTTTTTTTTATTCCTTGCTTGTTCTGCAACAGCCACTGTTAATTCATGGCCTGTTTCATGCAGTTTTTCTGCCAAATCAGTGTAAATAGTTGCGCCCTTATCTGGTTCTGGAAATGACGTGGCGATGTATAATACTTTCAATTGTTATCAATCTCCTTACATTTTGTTAACAACAATAAAATTACAAGTTCCACAGATGATAAACTTGATGACTTTCTACCTGTTTACAATTAACCTTATGATAAAAATTAATTGCAGCTGTATTACGAACTTGTGTACCGACTTTTATTATGTTAACTCCACGATTATGAGCCGCATACTCTACAGCTCTGAATAAACTCGTACCGATTCCACTTTTTGTAGTATTTTGTGAAACTGCAATAAGCTCTATCACACAAACATTATCTGAATAAGAATGTAATAAGAACCCATTCGTTTCAACATTTTCATCGAAAGATAAGACATAGAACTTATCCTGTTTCTCAAAAGAATTCATTAACCATTGTTGATATACTTTTTCTCCACCACGTTTAGCCAGTTCTTTATCCTCTGTAAACTTAGAAAACTGAAAGTCTGCTATGTTAATAATTTGATCATTTCTTTTTAACGCTTGGTGAACAACAAGATTTTTTGGAATTTCATAAACGTCTTGTATCTTCTTTATAAACTGAATATTTACATCTGCCAAAAAGGCACTAGTATCTTTTCCAATGAATTGAGCGTTTTCTGGTTCAGAATTGCGGTTTTCGATTGAGACAAACTGATAATCTTTAAATCTTTCTTTAAGATCATTCCATTCATTTTGTTTTAATGGTTTCTTTAGAATAGCTTTAGCACAAGTTACACCAAAAAACTCTGTGTCCCATTCAAGATTGTAGAAGGATGCTGGACTTTCTATGCTGCTTTTATCCATATGACAATTACTCCTTCCCTACATACTAACTTTTTTATTTTTAGTAGCTTCTGTACTACTTTCCTTAACAAAGACATCTTCACTCTTTAATACAGAAACAGCGGTCTTAAAGAAGATTTTTATATCTAGCCAAAAAGATAAATGATCAATATAATAAATATCATTTTGAATTCGTTCTTTCCAAGGTACTGTATTTCTGAAATAAGCTTGATTAAAACCAGAAACGCCAGGTCTAACCTCTAACTTCCTAGCCTCGTTACCTTCATATAATTTATGGTGTTCAGGTAAATCGGGCCTAGGCCCAATAATACTCATATCACCCTTAATAATATTTAGAAGTTGTGGTGTCTCATCTAAGCTCGTCTTTCTAATAAACTTACCTATTCTTGTAAGTCTAGGATCATCTTCAGCATTAAATGTTGATCCATCTTCATTTCGGAGATCAGGTGCATTCATTTTCATTGAACGAAATTTATACATTTTAAATACTTTTCCATCCTTACCTAACCGTGGTGCATTATAAAAAATTGATCCTTTATCTTGAAAATATATTATTGGACCAATTATTAATAGAATAATAAACCAAAACGGTAAAGCTACTAATGCCAGTATTAAGTCTAAAATTCTTTTAAAAAAGCTCTTATACATTTCTAACACCCACTCCAAACTTCATTGATTACCTTTTTCAACGTGACAATAACGTAGTCCACATCTTCGTTACTCATTAGTGTATTAAGTGGCAGTGTAATTTCGTTCTCATACATGCTAAAAGCATTTGGATAATCATTAATATCAAAACCTAAGTTCTTATAAGCTGTAAACATTGGTAATGGCTTATAGTGAACATTACATGACACTCCCAACTCAGCCAACTTAACTATTATTTCATTCCTTTTAAGTTCACCTATCCCTGGCATCCTAGCAAAATAAAGGTGCCCTGAAGAAATGGAATTTTCACTATAATGCTGCAAAGTTCTAATACCGAATGGTAAAAAAGCATTATCATACATCTCAATTATCTCTCTACGTCTATTCATCATGTCTTCATATCTACTTAACTGAACTAAACCTATTCCAGCCATAACATCGGTCATATTACACTTATAGGCTGGATAAACAATGTCATACTCCCATGCACCTTTTTGTGTTTTCGCTAGGGCATCTTTTGACTGCCCGTGTAAGCTATATAACATGTACTGCTTATAAAGCCATTCCTCATCTAAACCTTCAATACTTTGCCAAACAACGGCCCCACCTTCAGCAGTTGTCAAATTTTTAACTGCATGAAAAGAAAAGCAAGTAAAGTCAGCTACTTGCCCACATTTCAAACCATTTCTTTCAGCGCCAAAAGCATGGGCTGCATCAGTCATTACTATTACTCTATTAAATAACTTTTGAAGATCATTATTTGCTTTAAATAGCTCTTTTTTACTTTCTACTACTCTAAAAATTGCATCATAGTCACACATTTTCCCTGCAATATCTACAGGAATTATAGCTTTAGTCTTTTCTGTAATCGCATCTGCAAGTTTTGTATAATCCATTTCAAAGGATTCAGGTGCTGTATCAACTAGCACAATTTTTGCACCGACATGGTCAATAATAGAAGCTGAAGCTGTGTAGGTATATGCTGAAGTAATTACTTCATCTCCTGGTCCAATTCCTAATATACGGAGAGTTAACTCCATTGCTGCAGTAGCTGAATTTAAACAAACAGCTTTATTTGTTCCGACATATTCAGCTATCCTCTTTTCAAATTCTTTTGTTCTAGGTCCAGTTGTGATCCATCCAGACTTTAAGGCTTTTATCACTTCTTCAATTTCCGCATCTGTAATATCAGGCGGTGAGAAAGGTATATTTCTAACTTTAGTATCATTCATTTTAGTTTTCCTCACTTTATCGAAAGATTATGTTTCATATACATTTAGTAACTTAGTACTTAACTAGAAGAATTTCCAACCAACTACTAACCCACTAAACCTTATCCACTTCTGATAGCCACCTCGTAATATCTATTCAATCTACCAACCAAATACGGAATAGATATTCACTCCACAATAATCCTAAACCGAGTTTCTTCCTATCATATATATCATTCAATCAATCTATAAACCTCACTAAAAACGTCTCAAACCCTTTTCCTACAAGGTTTCTAGCGTTCAATCTAACCACGATAGTCAGTTCCTTAACTCCATTCAATATTTTTCCATATTTTAGGTTGCTCAAAACCCCGTCAAATCAACGTTTTCAAAACTTAAAACACCCGATTTCAGCCATTTTATCTTTATATACTAACAAAACGATACTATGTCATATAGATAAATCCCGTATATTGTATATTATTGTGATTTTCCACTGATTTTAACACAATATGTTGTGGTCATCTATTCGCCATTCTGACTCCCCCACTACCATTCAACCACTATTACCATATCCCTTAACTCCGAAGCTAGGGGCTCAATAAGTTCATATGAACCCCTAGCAACCCAGTTACCGCTAGCTCGAAGAGATACAATACTTACATACACCTATAGAAACGGAACACCACTTCCACCTTCATCAGGTTCTTCCTCTTCACCATGACTATCAGAGTGAATACTACATTTCACAGCACCATCCACAAAAGTAATTTCCCCACCACTGGGACAAATATCAACGCCAGAGTCATGCAAATAATCCTGAAAAGCACTTGTTGAATGATCTTTACTCTCTAGGTGTAGATGAGTCGAGTACATTCTATCCAATTCCGTACGATTTAAAGCACAAACATCTTCCTTAGATCTTTCCACTAACCAAATAACAGAAGGCACTGCAATCGCTGCTAGTATCCCCAGTATTACTGTAACAGCTAATACCTCCACTAAAGTGTAACCTTCACTCCGCAATTTCTCTCCTTTAATTGCTTTCATATATTCAAACATAAGCAATCACCATCCATGTAGTTTCATGAATAGGTTTGGTTTAAAATCCCTAATGAAGTTAATACCAGCAGCCAACCCTCACCTATATTTTTAATTTACCATTAAACTCGAAGAGCTAATAAGGTACAACCTATACCTCTACCCTGCTCTTACGCAATACATCCTCAAGATACTCAAGCAACTCATGCTTAATCTCTTCATTCTGCAAAGCAAACTCAACCGTAGTCTTCACAAACCCAATCTTCTCCCCAACATCATATCGCTTACCCTCAAAGTCATAAGCAAACACCCGTTGAATCTGATTTAGTTTCTGAATCGCATCCGTCAACTGAATCTCTCCACCAGCACCAGTCTCCTGTTGTTCAAGATACATGAAAATCTCCGGCGTAAGCACATAACGACCCATAATCGCAAGATTAGAAGGAGCAGTACCCGGAGCAGGCTTCTCCACAAAATTCTCAACCTGAAACCTTCTACCCTCTTGAACCGAAGGATCAACAATCCCATAACGATGCGTCTCATTATCAGGAACAGTCTGTACCCCAATGACAGAAGAACGTGTTTCCTCATATTCATTAATTAATTGCCTAAGGCACGGAGTGTCACTTTGCACAATATCATCACCAAGCAACACCGCAAACGGCTCATCCCCAATAAAATTCCGCGCACACCAAACCGCATGGCCTAAACCCTTAGGCTCTTTTTGCCGTATATAATGAATATCTGCAAGATTAGTAGAATAGCGTACTCGGTCAAGAAGATCAAACTTCCCCTTCGACTCAAGGTTTTGCTCAAGCTCAGGAGCAAAATCAAAATGATCTTCAATCGCACGCTTCCCTTTCCCAGTAACAATGATAATATCCTCAATACCAGACGCAATAGCCTCTTCAACTATGTACTGTATAGTTGGCTTATCAACAATCGGTAACATTTCTTTTGGCATCGCCTTCGTAGCAGGCAAAAACCTTGTACCCAAACCCGCAGCTGGAATAATCGCCTTACGCACCTTTTTCATTCAAAACTCCCCCAACATCGCATAGTTCGAAAACCGCAAGGTTTTCTTCTAACAACTAGTTCTTCACAACATTTAGTCAATGAGTAGATTAATCAAACTCCTAATCAATCCTCAATTTAATAGTGTTTATTAAGCTATCACTCCGCCACCAAAAACCGAAGGTTCTCCCTCCGATTAGCAAGATTAACCACAAACTCCTTCAACTCATCCTCAGAAAGGCTTTCAAAGTTCTTAAGAAGATAATGAACCTCCTCATCCTGCTCATGCAACGCCTTCCCAATAAATATCTTCGGGAAAATCGGCTCAGGATGAATCTCCTTATCATTCAATAACTCCTCAAACATCTTCTCCCCAGGACGAAGCCCCGAATAAGAAATCCCAATCTCCTCAACAGAATAACCCGAAAGGGTTATCAAGTTTTTCGCAAGATCAACAATCCGAACCGGCTCCCCCATATCTAACACGAAGATTTCTCCACCTCTTGCAAGAGATCCCGCCTGAATAACAAGCCTTGAAGCTTCAGGAATCGTCATAAAATATCTCGTCATATCCGGATGCGTAACCGTCACCGGGCCACCAGCCTGAATCTGTCTCTTAAACAGTGGAATAACACTACCACGACTACCAAGCACATTACCAAATCTCACCGCAACAAACTTAGTCTTACTAGTCTCCGCCAACTGCTGAATCACCATCTCCGCAATCCGCTTAGTAGACCCCATCACATTAGGAGGATTAACCGCCTTATCAGAAGAAATCAAAACAAATGTTTTCACACCGAAGGTGTGACTCGCCTCCGCCACATTCCGAGTCCCAAAAACATTATTCTTAACAGCTTCCCTCGGATTATACTCCATCAAAGGCACATGCTTATGAGCCGCCGCATGATAAACAACATCCGGCTTATGCTCCTCCATCACCTCAAACATCCGCTCACGATCCTGAATATCCCCAATCACCGGAACAATCTCAATAGAATCTCGATAGAGATTCCGTAACTCCATATCAATAGAGTAGATGCTATTCTCCCCATGCCCCACCAAAACTAGTTTTTGTGGGGTGAAAAGGCAAATCTGCCGACAAATCTCAGACCCAATCGATCCACCAGCACCCGTAACAAGCACTGTTTTCCCCGACACATATTCAGAAATCCCATCAATATCAAGCTTAATCGGCTCACGCCCCAACAAGTCTTCCACCTCAACATCACGGAACTGACTAACAGGGACCTTCCCAAGCATGACATCCTCAATCTTCGGCATAATCTGTGTCTTCACTTTCGTTTTCGAGCACTCATCAAAAATTCTTGTAATCTCTTTCCTACTTAAGGAAGGAATCGCAATCACAATCTTATCAATCTTATACTTTTCAACCGCATCGACAATCCCCTTCGACGTCCCAACAACCGGAATATCAAGGATTTGCAGCTTATACTTACGAAAATCATCATCAATAAAGGCCGCAGGCTTTAAGCCAAGCTCTGGATTACTTAATAACTGTCTCGCCACAAGCGTTCCACCCTGACCCGCACCAATAATCAACACCCGTTCCATATCCTGCTTTTTCTTCATAAAATGGTCACGATACATTCGCCAAGCGAAACGTGAACCACCAATGAGGATCATATGCAAGGTCCATGTCGTGAACAAAGCCCGACCGAAAATGGGCATATCCATCATGTATTGAAAAACCGCCGTACCCGCAATCGAAAAGGTAACAGCTTTTAAAATACTCACGATTTCCCCGATGCTCGCATATTCCCACGCCTTGTTGTAGAGCTGGAATATAGAAGCGAACAAATGATGAAGCACTAATAAAACAACGACACTCCATAAAAGATTATCAAAAACAACTTCAATCGATGGATGAAGAAGGATATAACTAAAATAAATTGCTGTCAGCACAATCAATGTATCCAGCCCTGCTAATAGCGTTAAGCGATTTCGATAGCTCATCCATGACCCTCCTCTTTTTATCTATTAATTACTATTAAGAAAATTTCTGCCCAAAAATAAATACCTAATGAAAACGCATATTGTGGTTTAACAAGCGCTTTCATTGGGTATTTATTCTGTAGCGTTATTAACTAAATTTAATTTGGGCATCTAACCCATCCTCACATCATGCTTTTGACGACATCGTGCGTCTAAGGATACATAAATGCATCCCACAGCATAATCGAGTGCCTCCATAGATAACGGATAGGAGACATCGCCGGTCAGGAGGTCGCTCCTGAAGCTGTTGTTAATAGCTAGATTTATCTATTTGAAGTTTTATTGTTAAAAGGAGCGAAGCTCCACCAAACCAAAACATCTCCTAACCATTAGAAAACAACAACCAATTCCATTCATCTACTAAAGATGAAGTTAAACCAAGCAATCCTCTTAAAAGGAACGAAGTTCCTTCAAAAAAGGGAACGAAAGTTCCCCACCCGAATATCTCAAACTCAAAATATCCCCAAAAACTTTCTGCGCTTCACCCGTTGAGGCTCTTCCCTAAACACATTCATCCCCTCAACAAGCAGCTCCGCATTCTCTCTATATAAATAAACCATATCAATCCCGTACAATTTCTCCACCACATCATAAGCCTGCCGCAAATGAAACCCACGACTTGTGACGTTATGAGCATCCGAAGCAATAAAATGAACAAGATTCGCTTCAATCAACTGCTCTGAAAAACTCTTAATCTTCTTCCCGAACTTGCCGCATAAACTCCCAGCTGTAAGCTGTGCTAACGCACCTTTTTCAACTAGTTTGTATAGCAACTCTGGTCGCTCATGGATCTCCCGGTTGCGCTCCGGATGAACAATCACCGGAATCAATCCCTTTAACTGTAGGTCAAACAGCATCTTCTCCGAATACCTAGGCACGTGGTCCGAAGGAAGTTCGACAAACACATAATTGGTATCATTTAACGTCATGATTTGCCCACTATCAAAATCTTCTAACAATTCACCGTTGATTGCCGTCTCTTGTCCCGGAAGGATTTTTAGATCAATCCTTTCCTCTAGCAATCTCTTATTCAACTCCGCTACCTTCGCCAAAACATTCTGTTTCGGATTCAAATAGCGACCATTTTTATGGTGTGGGGTTGCAATGATCGTTGTGATTCCTTCTTGCACGGCCAATTTAGCCATCTCAAGACTATCATTGTCCGTTTGCGCGCCATCATCAATTCCTGTAAGTATATGACAATGCAAATCTATCATTGCGAACCTCCATTCACCAGCTGTCGAAAATTGTGTCTTTTACTATGCTACCATCGACCCATACCTAGGTCAAAGGGTGTATTTTGTCGTAATATGTCGAAAGTCACACTATTTATTTGCCATAATAATAGTAATAATCCGAACTTTCTAGTTTCTTGTGATTTAACACCGCACCGAGTAATTTTCCCTTCGCAGATGTTAATAGTTCTTTCGCCTTAGCTGCTTCTTCCATTTCCGTCTTGCCACTATAAACAACTAGCACACTTCCATCACATAAATTGGCAAGTACCTGTGCATCAGTTACCGCAAGAATCGGTGGCGTGTCAAAAATGATGATGTCATAAGACTCTTTCGCTTCCTTTAAGAAACGATTCATGCTTTTTGAGCCCATCAATTCAGCAGGGTTCGGCGGAATCGGTCCACTTGTTAACACAGATAGATTGAATACATCAGTCGGATTCACTGCTTCATTCATTGGAACCTGACCAGCAAGAACAGTCGTTAATCCAAATGTATTCGTTTGGTTAAACGTATAATGCATCGTTGGTTTCCGTAAATCAGCATCAACCAATAGTACCTTCTTCTCCTGCTGCGCGAACACAACCGCCAGGTTGCCTGCTGTCGTCGATTTCCCTTCCATCGGACCGGCAGAAGTAACCATTATGACTTGGACATCATCATCGACAGCAGAGAATTGAATATTCGTTCGAATCGTCCGATATTGTTCAGAAATCGGTGACTTCGGGTCAATCGAAGTCACCAGTTTTCGTCTGTTTTCTGCTGTCGGCTTGTTTGCTTTTTTCTTAGGACCCAAATGTCTCACCTCTTACTTTTGTTTTACGTGCATGGCGTCTCGCCTTAGCTTCTTCCATCTTCGACTCTTCAATGACAGAAATAACTCCTAGAATTGGGAGCTCAAGCAATTTCTCTACATCCTGTTCATTTTTCACCGTGTTATCCAAATACTCTAATAAGAAAGCAAGTCCAACACCGGCCATTAACCCGACCACTAACGCAATTGCGATATTTAACAGTGGCTGTGGTTTAATCGGCGCTTGCCCTTCTCCAACCGTTGCTTTTGCTAAAATACTAACGTTGTCGACATTCATAATATTAACGATTTCAGTTGAAAATACATTTGCGATTGTATTCGCGATTTCTGCCGCCATTTTTGGATCCTCATCCTGTACGGAAATATTCACTACTTGTGAATCCGCTTCGCTACCGACGGTAATCTTCCCGTTAATCTGAGTGGCCGTTAATCCAGTTCCTAATTGTTCTGCAACGATATCAAGAATCGCTGGACTTTTAATAATGACATTATAAGTATTGATTAGTTGTAAGTTTGTTTGTAGCTCATTCGTATTCAACATTACCTGATCATCTTTCTTTTGATTCACAAGTAGCTGTGTAGATGCCTGATAAATCGGCGTTAGAAAGAAAAAGCTAACTACTCCAGAAATAATCACAGCGGTTAATGTAATCGCCAGGATTAAAGCCAAGCGTTTTCTAAGCGTCTGTAGCAATTCTTTTAAACTAATTGTTTCTTCCATTGAAATCCTCCGCTCTTTTTCTACAAATCTCTAAGTATTATAGCACAACAGCTTGTAAAAATTGCCGTTTATTGTCATAATTTTAATGAACTTGTCATCGCGTTCTTGCTATACTCATTAAAACTGATTTGAGCACATTTTTAAAGGGATATTCAAACATCCCATAATTTACATTTAACTGGAAGAGAAGGGGGACATTCTTATGAAACGTTTTCTTGTCACACTACTCGCCATTGGTTGCGTTGCCATTCTCATTATTGGCAACAAACACTGGAAGGAGAAAACCTCCGTATCGGCAGAGAAAGTTAAACAAGAAGTCATAATGAAAGATGAAGGACAAGCAAAAGAAGATGTTAAGGAAGAAGAAAAAGTAGATACCGAGCAGCTACTCAAGTTTGCGAGTAACTGGCCAGCAAAAGCGAAAGACAGCTATCAGCAGGCATTAGTAGATGGCCAACCATTCACAATTCTTATTGCTGGTTCATTATCACTAGGTACCGAAGACAACAGCTGGAGCCAATTAGTAAAGAAAGACCTAGAAGAAACTTATGGTGACACAGTTAATGTCGTTGTAAAAACATATAACCATACATCTGCTTCCTTTCTAACTGATAACAAACTAGCAGAGCTTATCGCAGAAAAGCCAGATTTGACACTATTAGAACCATTTACGTTAATGAACAATGGTAACGTAAATGTTAGTGTAGCGCATCAACATATTATGGAGATCGCATCTGGGTTAGCTGACAGTAATGCTAATCATGTGTTGGTCCTGCACCCAACGAATCCTCTTTATCAAGCAAACTATTATCCAATTCAAGTCGATTCCTTACAAAAGTTTGCTGAAGCAGAAGCTATTCCTTATCTAAATCACTGGACCGCTTGGCCAGACCCCAACAGCGAGGAAATACAAGACTATTTAATCGGAGAAGGTTCGGAAACGAAACCTAGTGAAAAAGGTCATCAACTGTGGGCTGAGTATATAGTAGATTATTTTATTGCCAAGTAATACATAATGAAAAGGAGCGTTCCATATGGGACGCTCCTCTTTTACTTATTCATCTATTCTTATAGTTGGTTTGCTAGAAATGTCATGGCTGTGCTCACTACCGCTGTCATGATAATCAGCGAAATATACAGGAACATTTTGTCCCGCTTTTTCTTTCTCATTCTTTCCTCTGGGGTCATAAAATACGAATTTGACATCATTTTTTCTCCTTTTCGATATGATGGTAACTGGCTAGCCTTGCTAATAAGCGGAGGCCCCTATAGCTTTGCGTCATCACCTTTCAGTGATTTTGCCTTTAGGTGTTACAAATACGATTATAATCCCGTACAGAACAAAAGAAAAGGTAGAATTGTTGGTTTTTGTATATTTATGTCGAATTCATTTCAAACCTGGAAGGGCTCTTGTGTCTTTTGGCTGCCCTATGTTGTGTTTGAACAAGGAGTGGTTGATTCCGCTCCAGGCGCTTGCTTTCCGCGGGGCGTGCGGTGAGCCTCCTCGTCGCTGCGCTCCTGCGGGGTTTCACCTGTCCCGCTGCTCCCGCAGGACACTGAATGACATCCTTGAATAGGCCCACGCACGAAAAAATGTGCAGTTCATTTTCGAGGAGTCAAGCGCCCTCCGCTACAATCAACCGGTTTCGTCCAAAATTCTCATTCACAAGAAACAATCAAAACAAGAATCCACTAAAAGCAGCTTTTCTTTTAAATAAAGTTCCAAAAAAGGGCAAAAGAAAAAAGGCGTGAATCCACGCCTTCATCTACTTCGCTATAACTCTTCTTATATCAATCTTCAAATCTTCTAATAACCGTTCGACTGTGATCTCTTTCTCAGACATCCCTTTTTCATAGGTACGCTTGAGGAGATTAAAGAACTCATCTTGTTTGTCACTCATATCAGACATTTCATTATTCAATAGCTGTGTCCTCCGTTATAATTCTGACATTATTCTATTAAATTTGCAGCGATTTGTAAATCCTTTTCCAATAATTACTTCTCTTTCTCACGATTTTGTGACAATTATCAGAATTTTTATATCTACTATTTAGGCTATATGATAGAATATTGATAGAAAACAACGAGAAAAAGGAGTGATTTGAAAACAATGAAGAAAAAAGTCACCACCATCGCCACGGCCGCGATCCTGTCATCGGCATTCGCCACAACCGCCTTTGCTGATACCTACACCGTTAAAAAAGGAGATACGCTCTTCGAGATCGCGAAAAGCTACTCCACAACCGTCAGTGAACTGAAAAGCCTTAACGGTTTATCGTCGCACATCATTTACCCAAACCAAAAGCTAACCGTCACCAAAACGGCTGCGGTAAAACCTGCCGAGTCAACACCATCTACCCCAGCACCAAGTAGCACGACAACTACAACAAACAGTACATATACGATTGTCAGTGGTGACACATTAAGTGCCATCGCCAATAAACATAAAATTTCACTTAGCAATCTTAAAAGCTGGAACAAGCTGACTAGTGACTTAATCTTCCCTGGACAAAAGCTGATTGTGTCTGATCCAAGTAAGTCACAGACTTCAGCACCTGCAACAGGAACAACTGCTCCAACAGCACCTGTACAAACGACTGTACCAGCTCCTGCAACCGAGACAGCAACAACGGTTTACTATACCATCAAGTCCGGAGACACATTAGGCAAGATTGCCAACCAGTACAACATGACAGTTACGGAGCTAATGAAATTAAATAATCTTTCTTCCCATTTAATTTATGCAGGGAAAACGCTAAAGGTTTCTGGCCAAGCTAGCACACCTGAAACCGTGAATGAGTCCGCTCCTTCCAATAATGCTGAAAAGCTAATTAAAGAAGCTAAAGCCTTACTCGGAATTCCTTATGTATGGGGCGGAAGCACAGTCAAAGGCTTTGATTGTAGCGGATTCATTTTCTATACTTATAACAAAGTAGGCAAAGGCTTAATCCGCACGAATGCAGAAGGTTATTACAACCGCTCTTTTTATGTGGACAAGCCCCAACCGGGTGACCTAGTATTCTTTGAAAATACCTATAAAAAAGGAATTTCCCATGTCGGCATCTATCTCGGCAATAATGAATTCATCCATGCGGGCAACGACGCCGTTGAAATCAGCAGCCTAAACAATACTTACTACAAAAAGCATTTCAGCGCCTTTAAGCGGTTCTATTAAGCTCTAAATCTTTATATCTTGTGAAGCACCTATCCTTGGTGCTTCTTTTTTATGGAAAAAATCGTAAGATTTTTAGTACAAGCATTCTAATCTTTTTCCACGCCTCATATCCTCTTTTTAGAGGAAAAAATTTCAAATCCAAAAAGGCGGCCTACCTCCAATGTAATATACAACCTCACCAGAGACAAGCTCCTCTAATCTATTCAACGAGAACATATTCGTATCATTTACACCATTGTTGTCGAATTGTTTGTGTAAGCGTTTATCTAGTTTCTTCTATTAAATACCTATATATCTTTCCAACCTAGAAAACTCATTTTAAGAACCACCATTATTTATGATGGCTCATATAAAGTTAGGGGGAATATCATTATGAAAGCTTTAGTTTTAGAGGAATTCAAAAAACCTTTAGTTGTCCGGGAGATGCCCGATCCAGAGTGCTCACCAGATGGCGTCATCTTAAAGGTTGAAGCCAACGGCGTCTGCCGCAGCGATTGGCATGCCTGGCAAGGAGACTGGGATTGGATTGGTATTGAGCTGCCACTTCCACATGTATTAGGCCATGAGTTCACCGGCGTTATCGAAGAAGTCGGCAAGAACGTGAGAAACTTCAAAAAAGGCGACCGCGTCATCGTTCCTTTCACAATTGGCGATGGCACTTGCCCTTATTGCGTCAGCGGTCATCATAATATTTGCGAAAACATTCAAATGCCTGGATTCACCTCATGGGGTGGCTATGGCCGCTATGCCCATGTCCCAAGTGCAGACACCAACTTAACCCAGCTACCGGAAAACATCAGCTTTGTCGATGCCGCCGGAATGGGCTGCCGCTTTATGACCGCCTTCCATGGTGTCACCGACCAAGCGCAGGTTCGTGCTGGCGAATGGGTTGCCGTCCATGGCTGTGGCGGTGTCGGTTTATCGGCGATTCAAATTGCCACAGCGTTAGGAGCCAACGTTATCGCTGTCGACATCGGTGATGACAAGCTTGATTTCGCCAAGCAATTAGGGGCTGTTGCAACTGTAAATGCTAAGTATGAAAATGCTCCAGAAGCAATCCGCGAGATCACCAAAGGCGGTGCCCCTGTCTCGATTGACGCCTTAGGGATTGCACAAACATGTCAGGCTTCGGTTTCAAGCTTACGGAAGCGCGGCCGTCACTTACAAATCGGTTTAACAACAAGAGCCGAAGAAGGCATGATTCCCCTGCCAATTGACTTAATTGTTCAATACGAAATCCAGTTAATCGGCTCACTCGGCATGCAGCCATCGCGCTATCCGAATATGTTGTCCATGGTCGAGAAAGGCAAGCTAAACCCAGGAGCACTCGTTACGCAAACCATCTCGTTGGAGGAAGCCCCTCGCATTTTTAACGAAATGGATAGCTTCCAGAATCTTGGGGTGACTGTGGTTGATAAGTGGGATAAATAATCTATTTTTATCACAAAAAGGGTCAGGCACGCGCTAGGCATGCCTGACCCTATCTTTATCTTACGCTTCAACTACATCTTTCCGCTCATACACTTCTTCTTCAAATTCACCCGTAATCCGGCTTGTTAAGATACCTGTTGTCATACTACCACTTACGTTTAATGCTGTACGTCCCATGTCGATTAATGGCTCAACTGAGATCAATAGACCAACGATTGCTAATGGAAGATCCATCACAGATAACACAATTAGTGAAGCAAACGTTGCCCCGCCACCAACACCAGCAACACCGAATGAACTAATCATCACGACAAGGATGAGCATTAAAATAAATGATGGGCTTGCTGGATTGATTCCAACCGTAGGCGCAACCATTACGGCTAGCATCGCTGGGTAAATTCCGGCACAGCCATTTTGACCAATCGTTAAACTAAATGGTCCTGCAAAGTTAGCAATTCCCTCAGAAACACCAAAATCTTTTGTTTGGGATTTAATGTTCATCGGCAGTGTTCCCGCACTTGAACGAGACGTAAAGGCAAACGTTAACGTTGGTAAGCCTTTTTTTACATATTGAATCGGGCTTAGCTTTGCCATTGCAAGCAATGCTAAATGAACGATAAACACTAAAATCAAGGCGACATAAGAAGCAATGACGAATTTCCCCATGCTGACAATCGCTTCATAATTACTTGTTGCTGCGACCTTTGTGATCAATGCTAAAATTCCATATGGAGTTAATCTTAATACTAGCGTGACGACCCTCATAATGATCGCATAGAAGGCATCAATGATTTTCGCAAACATTTCTGCTTGCTCAGGTTGTTTCCCTCTAATCCCAAGATAAGCAACGCCAAGGAATGCTGCAAAAATAACGACCGCAATTGTTGAAGTTGGACGAGAACCTGTTAAATCAGCAAATGGGTTAGCTGGAATCATTTGTAGGATTTGTTGTGGGATTGTCATGCTTTCAACCTCAACGGCACGGTCCACTAACTGCGCATTGCGGTTCGCTTCTGCTTCCCCTTCGGTTAACTGCACGCCATCAAGACCAAATCCTAGGGTTGTGCCAATGCCGATGGCCGCGGAAATCCCCGTCGTTGCAAGCAGAAGTCCGATGACAAGAAAACTAATTTTCCCAATGTTCTTCGTTAACTTCATCTTTGTAAACGCACCGACAATCGAAATAAATACAAGCGGCATAACAACCATTTGTAGAAGTTTCACATAGCCGCTACCGACAATGTTAAACCACTCGATCGTCCCCGTTGTGATTTCTGAAGCCGTACCATAAAGCAAATGAATAATATATCCAAAGATAATACCTAAACCCAAACCAGCAAAAACACGTTTTGAAAACGAAACATGCTTCTTCTGCATAACGAACAATCCAGCCGCCAACAATAGGAAAACAGCGATGTTCACAATGATAAGAATGGTGTTCATGCATATCCCTCCTCTAGTAAGTTATTTTATTATGAAAATACTGGGTAATATTACAACTATAATTCCGATGTGTCAAGTCGGAAATACCGAATGGGGACGGTTCTGCTGCTTCCGTCTGCGACGGAAGCGCAAGAACCGTCCCCTTGCTTTTCACAATTTAGACACGATTTTTTCAATAACTTCGGAGAATCGATCAATAACTTTGAAGAATCGATGCATAACTTTCTAGAATCAATCCATATCTTGTAATAATCAATGCATAACTTGTTCCTCCCTTGCTAGATATCGCCGAAAAATGACCGAAGGTCAGGCGCGCTGACGCGCATCTGACCTTCGTATCAATCTTTTTTATTCAAAATCTCATTAATCTTGCGGTAACTCCACCGTAAATGGTGCTAATTCCTTCGTTCCGTTGAAGCTGTAGAAGTCCATTTGTAACACGGCGTCTTCCAATGAGAAGTTTTTATACCGTTCTTCCCCTTTTAAGTCAAAGACCGCTTGGAACTGGTGATTGTTTTTATCAATTACCTTCACTTCGTTGCGGGTAATGCTATGTCCCTCTGGGGGGACTGGGTTTTCTGGATCTATTTTATCAACAAAGTCTTTGTCTACTAAGGTAAACGCATAGGACAAGTTATGGTGAATGATCTCGAACTTATGGTTGCTCATGTCTTCTGCTAGCCCTTGGAAGTGATAATCAAGAATCAGCTTGTCTCCTTCTTGCTTCACACTGTGTACCTCGATCGCTAAATCGGTTCGTTCACTTTCTAAGGTGAAGCTTGAGGTAGTTAGCTGTTGCTGAACGGTTGGGTCCGCGATTGAAACCTTTGGATAGAAGGTGATCGCTTTTGTTCCTTCGGCAATTTTATCGATTGATATACGGAGCGCCTGCTGATATCCTTCATCCACTTTGCCGCTCGATAGTCTTGTATTATTTGCGTGATTGAATAAGACTGTTCCGTTCTCATCCATTGCTTTACCTAGGTCAATATGGTCGCCTTTAAAGGTCGAGATGGTTTCAAAAGTCAGCGTCGAAGTAGCCTCTGCATGCTTTAATTCTTTTATTGTAATCATGACACCGTCGTTGTCGTAAGACTGTGATTGGTTGATGACGAGTGCCTTGCTTTGCTCTTGGGTGATTGGGACATTGAAGTTCCAATCGCCTTTGATGCCATTGATGTTATGAATCGAAATTGGTAGCGTGAACTCCTCGCTCATGTCTTTATAAGGATAGTTTAGTTTCCACTGAAAGTCATAGCCAGTTGCTGCTTCTTGTAGGCTTGCGGATTTCCCGTTTAACCATGGGTCGTTGTCGCCCTTGTTGTTTTCGAAGTTGACGTCGAAGCTCACCTCACCGGGTTCGTTATGGTCTTTTGATAGGTCGCCACTGACATTTCCTGTGATGCTAACGACATCGCCATCAAAGTAGACATTGGTCAGCTTTACGGTTATGCCATTTTGGGTGATGGCTTGGTCCAGCTCGGTGACGAGGTTTTGCTCGGCTAAATGCATGCCGATTTTATCGCCGAACTTCTCGTAGATGCCACCTAGTAATGGCGTACTGGCCAACACTTGGTTCATGCCTGGGTGGATGAAGCCGGATGAGAGTGTGATAGCTAGGATTGATGCCGCCGCAATGCCAGCAACTTTTTTGTTTCTTTTATAGGATAGCTGGCGGGTGTCTTTGGTCGGTCTGACATCCTCTATAGCTTCTTGTTTGGCCTTTGCCACTCCCAGCTTCACGCGTGGGTGGAGTTCTAAGGGAATCTCAATCTTCTCTAGTTCTCTCTTAATCTCCTTGCTCATAACAGATCTGCTCCTCTCACTTGAACCCTAAGTTTTGCTAATGCCCGGTAGAGGACCGTCTTGACGGTTCCTAGTGGTAGCTCCAACAGTTCGCTGATGTCTTTAAAAGTCAAATCATTGTAATACTTTAGAAAGACGATGTTCTTTTCCTGCTCGTCCAAG
This sequence comes from Mesobacillus persicus, assembly GCF_900109925.1. Lineage (GTDB taxonomy): Bacteria > Bacillota > Bacilli > Bacillales > Cytobacillaceae > Mesobacillus_B > Mesobacillus_B persicus. The sequence goes on from NZ_FOBW01000014.1 coordinate 33,683, forward strand.
GTTTCTAGTATCTGCTTGATGGTGAGGACCGTCGGGATGTCCTCCCCCTCACTTCCTAACCACTCTGCGTAGTCCTGGTTCAAGTACATGACTTTCTTATTCTTTCTCAGTACATCCGTGGCACAAGAAATCGTGATTTTGATGAGCCACGTTTTAAAGAACCGTGGGTCTCGTAACGTTTGGATATTCTTAAACGCCCGGTAAGCCGTTTCCTGAACGACATCGAGCGCATCCTCTTGGTTCTTCACATACAGAAATGCCATTCGGTACAAATCGTTCTCATATGTTTGAAACAGCGACAAAAAGGCTTCATCGTCACCCTTTTGCGCCTTCTTAATCAACTCAAGCACCCTCGCCACCCCCTTGTTTGTTGGTCAATCTGCCCCTATTAGACGGACTCTGTTGGTGTTTGGCTTTTATTTTAATGGGTTTTTCGGAAATAAAGTGGAAATTAAGGAAAGAGGAGACACGTGGATTTTCGATAAACAACAAAACCTTCATTTGGATAAAGGAAGGTTCATGAACATCTACTACTAGCAAATAATTGATTATTTTTCTTTAGAGCAAAATCTTCTCTGTCCCATTCTTTCTATATTTCCGCCAAAAATTGGAACAGTTTCTCAATATAAAAAAAAGCGCCTATAATAGGCACCTTATTTACGGAACAGGGAAAAAAGCCAGTCCCACTGTTTTTCTTTCGGCTTATGTATCGCTACTTCCAAACGTTTATTAAAATCATTTTGAGAGCGCCATTCTTGATCGTGATCAGCGCGCAATCTTTGAATTTCCTTTTGTAAGAAGTCGTTTTTCTCTTTTTCTTGTTGCAACAATATGTCGTAATGTTCCTTTTCCTGCTGAGCTAATTTCTCAATTTTCACTTGAGTTTTTTGTGCTGAATTTCGAATATTAGCACCTAAGTCATGATGATCTTGCTGGAGCCTAGAAACCGTTGTTTTTAGTTGAGTCAAATCATTTGATATTTGGACATTCATTTCACGTGTGGCTGCGAGCTCATTGGCTAAAAAAGATAACATCTCTTTTAACTGATTTGGATCACTGGGCAAGGTTTCAAATGTATCGGGTATGGCAACTTCGATTTCTGTTGAACCTTTCAATCTATCTTTTTGTTGAATAACAAGCTCTTTCGCCGCATCCTCAAGGGGCCTATCCGTATCGCGTAACGCTATAAGTACTTCTATGTCGGATTGAACAAAGCTACGACGATCGCCCTCTTTTAAAAACTCATACCCGTTCTTTTCTAGAATTTGGGCATATTTCCGAACAGTCGGTGTTGCAATCCCCGCCTCTTCTGCCACCTCCTTAGAAGAGAAAGATCGTTCATACGGTTGAATATCGCTTCGCATATCGCGCCTCCTTTTCTACTAATTATGAGGGTTTCAGCAGAATTTGCAAGAGGCATATCGGCTAGCGATACGCAAAACAATAGAATGTCAGCCAATATCAGCTAGTGTTTATACGCGATTCGTAACCTTCGAAACGCGCTCTGAAGCTTCCATATCGGTCAAGCTTGTTACCTACTTAGTTGTCAGTTCCTTTTGCACGTCAGATTTAATTGCTGGACTGACTCTGCAAAGCAACCTCACGATGAGGTTGTTATCGTTGTTTATTATATTGCATGGCGATACGAGCTTTACAGTTGCCTATCAACCTCTTTAAACATGATGGACCTTAGAACAATTCATATCGTATGGTGATACGATATGTATAGGAAGCTAATTAGCCCTCTCTCAAAGTCTTTAGCCGTATCGGCCAACGATACAAAACAAACACTAGCAACGTTACCATACCTAGACAGGCTTTTTGATCGCAACTCGGAACCTGTTCTGATACATCGATATCGGCAAATAAATTGCCTCCATTTTACTTGACTACAGTCCTTTGAACCGTCTCTTATTTGAATACTGGATCTGCAAAGCATCTCTCTATTCCACTTAGTTAGTACGGCTTTTGTTTGCCATATTGCATGGCGATATAAACCTTCACAACCTAACAACCTCTTAGAATATTCATATCGTATGGCGATACGATACGCCATTAGCCCTCTCGCAAAGGTCTTTAGCCGTATCGGCTAGCAATATGAAACTTAACACGGGCACGTTAGTCCTACTAGACGTGCTTTTTAGCGCTACTAGAAACCTGCTCTAGTACATTGATATCGCTCAAACAAATTAGCCTTCCGTTTTACCTGAGATACAATTTTTTTAACAACCTCACGTTGAACGATGGAACTGCAAAGCAATCTCTTAATTCTCACTCAGGTACAATATTTGTTTGCCATATTGCATGGCGATATAAACCTTTACGATCACCTAACAACCTCTTAAACTTGAACGGTTTTAGATAATGCACAATGCATATCGGGCGGCGATATGAAACACAAGAAAGACACCCAATTCCTCATATACTTAAAGGCTCCCTGAATACTTTTACGTGTGAAATAAAAGACAAAATCAGCTAATTATTTCCTTGGAAATGCAAACTTCGACATTTCATATGTTTTTCTTGGTGAGAAACTCCGAATATTATAATGACTATTCCACCAAGTTAGCGAATGAAATAAAAAGAAGCCTTTCCCCTTTAGAGGATTAGGCTTCTTCGTATCCATTACTACATGCGTTGAAAGCAGGAGGACCTTCCCTAAAACGACCGGGACCCTTTGAAAAAGAGGAAAATGATTACTAGAATAATTGCCCCAACAAATAAGAACGGTCCGACACCTGTGCTATACACAAAATAGATTCTAAGATTTTTGATTATGCTTATGACAACATAAATGATTAAGAAAGCGGACAATCCGCCTATGATCGGCAAATATTTGTTTCTTCTTCTCAAAGCAATCAGCACCTTTATAGAAGCTTTTCACGGGTAAGAAGGAGACAACTAAGGACTTATAGCTCGTTATACCACACACTATGTTCGATACATCTTGTATTATTCTGAAATTGTTTATTTATTTTGACCTAGTGTTCTTCCGATGGACGATTTTCTCGATAATAAACACGCCAAGGGCCACTAATACTAGTCCTAAGCTGATGAGAGCTTGTATGTCTTCACCCAAGGGAACGGCGTTTTTGAGGAGCATGATGAAAATGACTATAAAATAGAGATTTAATGCGTTTTGGGCGATTTTTTCCATCGTCTTCTCCTTGGTTATTTCTTTGTTTTTAAGTCATCGATGTACTGTTTTCCCTCAACTAGGCTTAGGCCGAACGCTCGGCGTGCTTCTCTGATCGCCTCGACTTCCTTGCCCTCTTTTATGAGCTTTCGCAGCTCCTTATTCACCGGTGGTTCTGGGAGTTTTACCTTGTCTGAGAGTTGGTTGATTGTGTAGGTCATTGCTTGAATGCGGTGCTCGAGTTTGCTTATTTTAAATAGTAAGTAAACCACTAAGGCCAACAAAGCAATGTCGATAATTGAAATGTTCATTTTTAGAAAACACTCGCTTTCCATTTAGTTCTTTTCCCTAGTTTACCATATAAGCATGGGGACGGTTCTCTTGCTTGAAAACAGGCTTTCACATTTCTACTTATGGGCTTATAATGATGAACATACTTAGCGCTTCTAAAGGAGTTCGTCTACTATGTCCATTTTGAAATTGAGGATCGAAAATTTGTCGCCTTCTCAATTGATTGTGTCTTTTTACATTATTGCTGTCTTGATTTCGGTGGGTTTGTTAAGTCTACCAATTACGTTAAAGCCAGGTGTCGAGTGGGAATTTATTGATGTGCTGTTTACCGCGGTTAGTGCGATTAGTGTGACGGGATTAGCTGTTGTCTCTACGCCTGATACGTTTAGCACAACGGGGATTTTTATTTTGATGTTTATCCTCCAATTTGGTGGCATTGGTATTATGACTCTAGGAACCTTTTTTTGGTTGCTTTTAGGAAAGAAAATTGGTTTAAAGGAACGGCAGCTTATCAAGACGGACCAGAACCAGTCGAGTCTGTCCGGGCTTGTGCGCCTAATGAAAAATATCTTGCTTATTATTGTCGCGATTGAGTTGGTTGGTGGGTTAATTTTAGGGACATATTTTTTAACTTACTTCCCTACCTGGCAAGAAGCCTATTTGCAGGGGATGTTTGCCGCTGTTAGTGCGACGACGAATGCAGGCTTTGATATTACTGGTCAATCGTTGATCCCGTTTGCGCAGGATTATTTTGTGCAAACAGTGAATATCATTCTTTTAACCTTAGGGGCGATTGGATTTCCGGTACTTATTGAGTTGAAGGATTATTATCTATCTAGAAAAACACGGAAAATTTTCCGTTTTTCCCTTTATACGAAGTTAACCACGACGACATTTTTCGGGTTAATGGTCTTTGGTACGGTTGCGATTTTACTATTAGAAATCAATCATTTCTTTGCTGATAAAACGTGGCATGAATCGTTTTTCTATGCGTTCTTCCAATCATCGACGACGAGAAATGGTGGTTTGGCAACGATGGATGTAAGTGAGTTTACCAATCCGACTCTACTCGTGATTAGCGTGTTGATGTTTATCGGTGCGTCGCCAAGTTCTGTTGGTGGTGGCGTTCGGACGACAACGGTTGCAATAATCTTACTGTTTTTATATAGCTTTGCCCGTGGGCGCAAGTCGGTGAAGGTGTTTAACCGCGAGTTTGATCCTGAGGACATTCTGAAGTCGATGGCGATCATGTCGACCGCGTTGTTCATCTGTTTTACCGCCGTTGTGCTCCTGTCGATTACCGAGCCGTTTTCGACGATGGCGATTATCTTTGAAGTCGCCTCGGCCTTCGGAACAACGGGTTTATCAATGGGGATTACCCCTGAGCTTAGCAGTGTTGGGAAAATGATTATCATTGCTTTGATGTTCGTTGGGCGGATTGGAATTCTCTCGTTCATTACGATTATTTCCAAGCCAGGACCTGAGGATCGCTATCATTATCCTAGGGAGAAAGTGATTATTGGATGAAGCATGGGGACGGTTCTCTTGCTTCTTCAATTAGATAATAAGGTTAGATGGCCAGGTGCGGTTAGCGTACTTGGTCTTTTTTAGGTGTTTTGGCGGGCTGTTTCGGGTCGGAGAAGTGAGCGGGGCTTCGCATTGAAGATATTTCTAGAGAAGTGGTTTTAAACTTGTTTATGTCCGGAAAATGGTCCAACTCAGTGATGAGCTATGCGGATGAATTCGGGATTTGGTATTGCTTGTGGGTTGAAGGATCAAATGGCAACCTATTCCGCTGTTTTTTACCCGAAAGAGATTCTCTTTTCTTGAAATACCAGGAACAAGGCTCTCCCGCTATCTATTCAGGAGGTTTTAGGCTCTCTTTTTGTACCCTTATAGGTATTTTTTATGAAGACAGTTTTTATTATGCATCGATTCTAGTAAGTTATTGATTGATTCTCGGAAGTTATGCATCGATTCTGGAAAGTTATGCATCGATTCTCAAGAGTTATTGAAAAAATGGTGAACAAATTGTGACAAAGGCTCTTTATGATGCTCTTAATTCAGCCAGATCACCTTAACTATTTTAATCCGAAATCAAAGCAGTATCTTATTCCCAATTTATTTGGCAAAATGGATGTAGATTGCTTTTTTCGTGCGAACAGTTGGGGGTGCTTTTATGAAAATTAGCGTTTATATCGCGGCTAGTCTTGATGGCTTTATTGCGAACAATACGGGTGCTGTGGATTGGCTTGAGGCGATTGAGGGCGATGGGGATAATGGCTATGGGCGCTACTATTCTGAGGTCGATGCGGTGGTGATGGGCCGAAAGACGTATGAGGTCATCCTTGGCTTCGATATCCCCTTCCCTTATCGTGGCAAGGATTGCTTTGTGTTGACCAACCAGTTGACTGGGAGCAACGAAGATGTCACGTTTATCAACGGGACAGTTGATGACTTGATGTCAGCCCTTTCTACTAAGAACTATAAGAAGGCCTGGGTCGTTGGTGGCGGGATGTTGATTTCAGAGCTGATGAATCGTCACTTGATTGATGAATTGATCGTGACCGTGGCCCCTGTCCTTCTCGGCAATGGGATTTCCCTATTCAGTGATATAACTGATTTCCATGCATTAAGGCTGACCGATACGACTCGTTATGGGCAGCTTGTTGAGATGAGGTATGTGGTCAAGTAGACGTTGGAAGCAAGGGGACGGTTCTTTTGCTTCCGAAGCCTTGGCGAAGGAAGCGAAACAACCGTCCCCTTGCTTTAAAGGAGTTATCGATTTATGCAGTTGATTTTAGTTGGTTTGGGTGGTTTTTTAGGGGCGATGGCCCGGTTTGGTATCGGCGAATGGTTGTATATGGAGAATGGCTTTCCGGTCGGGACGTTGTTGGTGAATTTGCTTGGGTGCTTGGCTTTGGGCTGGTTTTTGGCGTTTGCGAAGCGCAAGAAGGTTCAGAGTGAATATGTGCTGCTGATTGGCACGGGGTTTTTAGGTTCATTTACGACTTTTTCAACGTTTTCGGTGGAATCAATCGACTTGCTGACCTCGGGTTCGATATCGGTGGCCTTGTTCTATCTGTTGACGACGATTTTAGCGGGAGTTTTATTGGCGTTTATTGGCTTTAAGATCGGCAGCACCGAGGGGGGCATGAAGTCATGATGAGTTTCCTCTTGATTGGAGTGGGCGGCGCGTTAGGTGCGATTTGTCGTTATTCTCTTGGGTTGTTTGTAGCGGGACGAACGAAGTCAAGCTTTCCATATGGCACGTGGATCATCAATATTTCGGGTTCTATTTTACTCGGGATTGTATTTAATTTACATATAAATGGTGCCGTGGCCGATTGGGTGATGCTGTTCGTTGGGGTTGGCTTTTGCGGTGCCTTTACCACCTTTTCGACCTTTGGGAACGAAATAGTGCAGTTGATCGTTGCAAATAAGTGGAAGCTGGCTGTCGGTTATGTCGTCACTTCGGTGGTCGTTTCATTTTTAGCGGCCTGGGTTGGGTTTCTTTTATAAGCAGTGCAAAAAGACCGATCTTTTAACTAGGGACGGTCCTTTTTTTCATTAAATGGGTGAGGAGTGTTTTTATCATAAAGCTAATGATTATCGCTGGAATGACAAATAGGATTGGTAAAAACACTGGACCCCATTGGACGCCAAAGACAGTCATGGTCTGCGAATACATCACGCCGACCGTCACAAAGTATGCTGAGATGACAAAAGGAAGATATAAAAATGGAGAATGGGCTCCTCCCTTTGCATCCTTATAGGCATCCCACATCGTGAAAAAATACAAACAAGGGTAAAACATCAGCCACTGAATATTGGTTTGATCGATAGCCGTTTGAATATCCCCGTTAAAACTAGCGAAGATGGCGCGGTTAAAATTTGCCTGAACATTCACGACTACTTCTAATAGAATGAAAAAAATCCCTTTAAGAAATTTCCGATTTAATATTTGGCCAAACCCTGGCAGGCCAATGGACCATAGGAGTATTTCTGATGCACTTTTATTCACTTTTTCTCCAACCTTCTCTATGTAATTTATATCGGCATAATAATGATAGTTTCTTTTTAGGCTAGTTTTTCTATTCTTAAGGAAGCATGGGGACGGTTCTTTTGCTTCGGAAGCAAAAGAACCGTCCCCATGCTTACATATTTTGGTCAACTGTTGGAAAGATAAATTTAGGATTTCTGTAGATGGAGGTATGACATGGACCAAGGACGACTGATTAGTCTTACAGCAAGTGAGTTAGCGCCATTGTGGGCGCAATACATGAATGATAGTGCCAGTATTTGTTTTCTTACTTATTATTTAGAAAAGGCTGAGGATGAGGAAATTAAGCCTGTTATCGCCTTTGCCTTGGAGCTGTCACAAAACCATATAGAATGGTTGACTGCCCTCTTTAAGGAGGAAAAGCAGGTGATTCCACATGGCTTCAAGCTGGAGGAAGATGTTGATTTGCAGGCCCCCAAATTGTACTCTGACACCTATGTTCTCCAGTTTCTCCTCCAAATGGCCAAGAATGGACTCACAACTTATTCGGGGGCTGTGACCTCATCAGCCAGAGAGGATATCACCGACTATTTTATGGGGTGTGTATCCGAGACGATGGAGTTATACAAACGGGCAAAGGGAGTTCTGTTATCAAAGGGTCTATTTATTCGCCCCCCTTCTTTTCCGAACCAAGTAAATGTCGAGTATGTAAAAAAACAAGGGTTTGTGTGGGATATATTTGGGGATAAGCGCCCACTCCTTGCCGCGGAGGTCGGAAACCTTTACGCCAACCTCCAACGAAATGACCTCGGAGCAGCGACGCTTACTGGATTCAGCCAGGTAGCAAAGTCCAAAGAGGTGGCGGAGTTCTTCGTTAAGGGAATTGGGATTGCTAAGAAGCATGTAAGGCTGTTTGCTGAAAAACTTGGGGAAGGCGATCTTCCCGCCCCGACTAGTTGGGCAAACGACATCACGGTTAGTACCTCGCAAACCTTTTCCGATAAGCTCATGATGTTTATGACCACGGGAATGATTGGCTTAAGTATCGGGTATTACGGGACCGCGGTCGCTCAAAGTCCACGAGTAGATATCGGCCTCATGTATAATCGATTATCCACCGAAGTACAATTATACTCGGAAGATGGGGCGAATCTCATGATTAAGAACGGCTGGATGGAGCAGCCACCAATGGCCCCGGATCGGGATGAATTGGCGAAGAAACGAAAATGAAGCATAGGGACGGTTCCTCCGCTTCCTTCTCGCGAAGGAAGCAGGAGAACCGTCCCTATTGTTTGCTGAAGCCTACCCAGATGGCTTTTAGCCAGGTCATAGGTGATTCTCGTTTGATTAGGCTGGGGTTTATTCTTAGGAAATCGAGCCGGGTGATGAATGGATGATCTGGGCGTTTGACTTGGTTTGGGTTGGTGATGATGGTTTCGCCTTGTTCTAGTCCTTCGACGATTTCTACTTTGCCGTTGACTTCGAGGCCCATTTTAATTGGTCGGCGCTCGATTTTGCCGGTTCGTGGTAACACATAGACATAGCTGCCTTTTTTGATTTGCTCTTCTGATAGGGTTAAGGCATTTACGGCTTTGTTTGTGACGATGGTAATGTTGACACGGGTGCCGTGGGCGAGTTTCGTATCTGGGTGACGACTTTCTGACGGATGGATGGGTCTTATCTCGGCGGTATTGTCTCCGTCATCGAAGGTGGACTCTGACGCTTCATCCTCCGCCATACCGCTGCTGTCCAATTCAATTTCAAAGGCGAACTCGCTTTCCTTCTCAACGTCTGGCTCATCTTCGGAATGGTTAGCGATGGTCGCCAGCTTGCCTGCGAGCTTGTCGCTCAGTAGATCCGATGTGATATATGCCTCCATCCCCTCTTCCACCTTCGCTAAGTCGGTTTCTAGGAACGTCCCACGAATCTTCGGGGAATCTGAGATGATCGTCATGATCGGATTTTCAAGGTCATAATTGATGTCTTTAACCGTGCCTGTGACCTCGCTTCGGACATCAAGCTCGCTGGTGTCGCTGAGGGTTGCTAGACTGTCCTCATAGATTTCGATATCTGCTTCGAGTTGCCGGATTTCCCGTTCATTATCGTAAATTTCTTTTGCAAGCGTCACTTCGACGAGGGTTTCCGACTGGATCCCAGTGGGCAAGCCGTCTCCACTGACGGGGATGCTTTCCGTTGCTGTTGAGGCGGAAACGGTCTGTAGATATTCTAATTGGTCGATTTGGTCTTCGATTAATGCGACTTCGCGGTTTAGCTGGCTAATTTCGGTTTGAAGCCGCTCGCGGTCGATGGGAGCCTGTGCGGACAGATACTCATAGAGCTCCGTACCGACTGTGACTGGATCGCCTTTTTTTACAAGGAACTGCTGAAAGCCGCCCTGCTCACTAGTAAAATAGACCGGATGTTCCTCGGCAGGGATGACGACCCCGGCTGTTTTTAGCGTTTCGGTCAGGGTCTCGGTTGTCGCCTCGTTCCATGAGGTGATAAATGAAGTTCGATCGACCTTGCTATCTTTGTGAAGGGTCAGGAACACGTTTCCGCTGATCAACAGCGCCCCTGCCACCGCGAGAATGATGGTTCTTTTTTTCATCTAAAATCACCTACCCGCTTATATGATTTTCTCAAACTGGATAAATGAAAACATCGCCGACATCAGCCATAACATGAGGTTAAGCCCGAGCACTAATGCTAGTACGACCACGCGGGATTTCCCGGTTAGAGCGCGGACATACATGTATTGAATTGAGATGGCCCATAGTTTGAAAAGCGTAATGCCGGCGAAAAAGTAGATTAAGAATCGATTATTGGTTAACGATTGTGCAATGGGTCCAAGTGAGAACGGCGATGAGATTTCCGGAATGCCAAGCGTCAAGCCGATGGGAATCATGATCGCTTTTTCCAGGAGAAGAATGAACAACACAAGCATCTGCATAACGATATAGCGATTCAGTTCCGTGTCGGTCATGCTCCAGAACCAAAAGGATGAAAAATAAAGAATCCCTGCTCCATAAAAAAGGCCCCACACCACTTGTCCGCTGACGAATAAAGCTTTTTGTATTTGGAATTCTTCGGATGACATCGTCAGAAATTTCTTCGCTAAATATTCTGAACCCATGCCGAAATAACCACCTAGTCCAAATACCAAGCCGCTGATCAAAATGAAGAGGATGGAATGCTTCCATACCTTCCCCACGGTTTCCGTCGTTCGGAGTTCGTACATAAAATAATTAGGATGGCGCAACCCGCGCATCAGGCGAATTTGAAACATCATTTTGTGACTCCCTCCATCATGCTGGATTGTAGGTGGGTGGATCTTTCGGTAATTGGTCTTGGTTCTTGTTTTGGAAGGCCCAGATGTACGTTTGTTTGCAAGGATTTTTTGTGAAGATATATACAATAACTATTCTTTTTCAACGAGCCGAAATCCTCTATTAATTTGAAATCACCCAAGGACTCCTCTTGCGACCAATAATAGGTTATAATAAAGAAATATGGTTTTTTGGAAGCTTGGGGACGGTTCTTTTGCTTCGGAAGCAAAAGAACCGTCCCCAAAGGAGGAATGAAGGTGGCGATGGTCCCAGAGTTACAGGTTCCGAAGTTGAAGGAGGCGGCGAATGATCTGAAGCGGCTGCTTCGAGCGGAATCTGAGGAAGATTCAAAGGTCGTCCAAAAAGGTCTGATGCTGTATCGGCAGGGTCTTGTCCATCATTTAAAGTTTGTTGGTGGGTCGATTTGGGCGACGATTCAAGATGTGACGCCGGTCCGGGTGTATGTCAGTCTTGCTGATCCCAATGATAGCACCTGTACTTGCCCTGCCTTCGGGTTTTGCCGTCACCGGATGGCTGCGTTTTTCCATGCTTATGATCAGGTGGCGAGTGTGGCTGATTGGGTTGAAGACTGGCGCAAACCGGCGAAGGAAAGCGAACAGGCGGAAAAATGGGGCATGAACAAGGCGAAGGATCTCATTAAAGGACGCCAAGATGACGCGTTTAATTACAAACGTTGGATTTCAGAGTTCCAGCATAGCTTTGAGGAGATTGTCCTTGGGCAAGGAAAGCCGACGCCTTATGTGATTGCTAGTCTGTTTCACGGCTATATGCGACAGCTGCGGGCAACTGCCCCTATTCACCAAGAATGGAAAGCACTGTATGAATTGGTTGGGAATCTTTATGCCTTTAAGCAGCTCACGGTGATGAGTGAGAATCTTGGACATTCTAGCGAAACGGTTGACCGTTATTATCGCTATTTATTTGATACGATCGAAGAAGATATTGAAGACTTGATTGCTTCGTTATCGGTCCATTCGTTGCCGTTTGACTTTGATCCTTTTATGGAAGAATTGAAGAATGAGACGGCGGAATTGATTGAAACCGAAGATCAGTTTAATTTTGAACGAGTGAATCTGTACCGAATGTTTTGGAGCAATCTATTGAAAAAGGCAAGTTGGCGTGATGAGGAACGTGAGCGGCTTGAGAAATTTGGCGATGGGAAACGAACCCAGGCTGAGGACATTGCGCTGGCTCACCAGTACTTTTTGGCACGCCGGGATAAGGATACGCTTGAGCGGCTGAAGCAGCTCGGGCTACATACGCTTCCGTTTATGTTTTATTGGATTGAAGAGCTGACAAGTCAAGGGGACATGCCCCGGGCTGGCGATTTCATTGAGTTTTTGACCCAGCATGTGCGTACCGCGCTTGATCGAATGGACAACCGGCACGAGGCTCGCGATTTTACTCGCTATGCGCTGCGCAATGCCAAGCCTTATTTTCGGTCAGGTGGTCGGGAGGATTTGTATGAGAAGCTGTTGTCGCAGACACTTCCCTATAGCTTTATTGAATATGAAGACTTCTTATTTGCCAAGGGACATTATGATAAATGGGGCGAGCTGTTTACCTATGCCAATTTTGAGTCCTTGTCGGTCCCAAATGACAAGTTGAAGATTGTTCAGAAGGATAACCCCGTTGTACTGCTACCGATTCTTCATCAGGCTGTCGATGGGCTGATTGCTCAAAAGAACCGGTCTAGCTATAAACAAGCCGTCCGATTATTGAAAAAACTGCGGACGATTTATAAAAAATTAAAGCGCGTTCCCGAATGGGAAACGTTTTTCAAGAAACTCCTCGACCGCAACAAACGCCTCCGCGCCTTCCACGCCGAATGTGAGCGTGCCAAGCTGATTGAGCCGAAGGTGGTAGAGGAATAAACTGGGTGGAGCGGCGGCGGTGGCACCATCCAGGAAAATGGATATTTTGTTTGACTGGAAATCTGCTGGATGGTGCCTGGCACCTACCAAAGTTTTACCAACTTGAACAAGTGTAGAAAGGGGCGGCTGGGATGCTGCAGATGAAGATGATTTCGATTCAGATGAAGCCGCTGGCGGACGGGAGGTTTTTCCTGTATGCGCTGAATCCGGATGGGCATTGGCTCGATCTTTCGGATTGGCGGCACCTGCTTTTTAACCGTCATAAGGAGAGCTATTACGGGACGATGCTTGAGAGCGCGACTGAGGACGGAATTAATGGGGTTGTCATCAGCAGTTGGCAGCTTGTCACCTTGTTCGCTGAGGAAGGCTTCAACCGGATTGTTGACTGGGAATGGGACGAACTCTCCCACCTCTGCCTCGCCTCGGCCCATGCCGTCTACGATGCGATTCTTGAGAAAGATTGGCATCCGGATTTTCGGATGTTGGATCACGCTGGGGACCTCGAAGGTGACGATGCCTCCCCTACTTCTGGGACGGCGGCGGCTCCGATTACTGAATCCGGCTCGTTCCGCTGGGCCCTCCCTGAACAGGTCAAAGACGAGTTCGGCGATAATTTTTGGGAGGATGTCATCCACCAGGACGGGCAAGATTGGCAGGTAGAAAGGTTTATTTCCGACCTATTCCACTACGCACTGGATGCTTATTTTGATGAAAATGAAACTCTGAAATATTTGCTTGGCGAGAAACTCGAACTGTTGCGGAACAACCAGCTTTCCGGTCGCGAGCTTGCCGCTTATTTCGATGAGGCGCGCTGGTTAGAGTGGCTTGGTATAAAAGAAAATCCCGCACCGTTTTCGATTGGCCTGCGCTTGGAAGAGCCGGAGGATGGTGAAGGCGATTGGCAGCTCGGCTTATTCCTGCGCGGTCATAAAAATGGAATGGTCATTGAGGCGAACAACTACGCCGATTATCCAGCCAACTGGGATGGATTCCACGACAAGGTTGATGCCGAGGAACAACGCTTAGCGAAGGTGTTTCCATGGCTAGCGGAGGAAGGCGAGCGTGGCGGCGATGACGTTCGTCTCAAATCAGCGTTATCCGAAGAGGATGCATGGCAATTTTTAACCGAAACGAGCGAGACCTTGATTGCGCTTGGAATTGAGATCCTCCTGCCGTCTTGGTGGGAAGCGATTAAAACATCGCACCTAAAAGTAAAGGCGCGCCTGAAGAGTCAAGGTGGCTACCGTCGTTCATTTGTTGGGCTCAATGCGTTGCTTGATTATGACTGGCGCTTCTCGATGAATGGCGTTGACCTTACCGAGGACGAATTCCAAAACCTCGTCAATGAAAAACGTCGCCTTGTGTTTGTCCGCGGAAAATGGATTAAGCTTGACCATGGGTTTATTCGCCAGATTCAGGATTTGATGAAAAAGGCCGATAAAGAAGGCTTACATATACGTGACCTGTTGCAACAAGAATTGAACGAGGAAACCGATGAGCCGTCTGAGCAGCTTGATGACCCGCGGGCGTTTGCTAAAATTCAGATTGAATTGAATCGCCATTGGAAGCAGATGATGAAGCAACTATCGGAAACAAAGGAAATTCCTGACCAGCCCGTGCCTGCTGGTTTGCAAGGCGAGCTACGTCCTTATCAAAAACTCGGGATGAACTGGCTGTTATTTTTACGGAAATATGGATTTGGCGCGGTGTTAGCCGATGATATGGGGCTTGGGAAAACGATTCAGCTTATCTCCTACCTGCTTTCGGTAAAAGAACAGGAGTCTAGGAGCGGACCTGCCTTGATCATCTGTCCGACGTCTGTGCTTGGGAACTGGCAGAAGGAAATCGAACGGTTTGCCCCTGGGACGGATGTGATGCTTCATTACGGATCCACTCGCCTTAAGGGTGAGGAATTGCTTGAGCGGACGAAGCAGGCGGATATTGTGCTTACCTCTTATGGGCTGACGCATCTCGATTCCGAGGAACTGGAGCCGGTTGAGTGGAGTGCAGTGGCGATTGATGAGGCGCAGAATATCAAGAACGCCGATACGAAGCAATCACGGGCAGTCCGGAAGTTAAAGGGTCTTCATCATATTGCTCTGACAGGGACACCGATGGAAAACCGCTTATCTGAGTTGTGGTCAATTTTTGATTTTACCAATCGTGGGTATCTTGGCAGTGCAGGTCAGTTCCAGAAGAGGTTCATTGTGCCGATTGAAAAAGATGGCGAGTCCGAGCCCATCCGTCAGCTTCAGGGCTTGATTCGGCCGTTCTTATTGCGGCGGACGAAGAAGGATGAAGACGTTGCCTTGAACCTGCCGGATAAAATTGAGCAGAAGGAATATTGTCCGCTGACTGCTGAGCAGGCTTCGCTTTATGAGCAGCTTGTCAAAGATACGTTTGGCGAGATTGAAAAGCTGTCAGGGTTTGAGCGCAAAGGCTTGATCTTGCAGATGCTCGGGCGCTTGAAGCAGCTTTGTAACCACCCTGCGCTTTATTTGAAAGAAGAGCAGCCGACGAGTCTCGTGGCACGTTCCGCGAAAATGGAAAAGCTGATGGATTTGGTTGGCGCGGTGCGTGAGCAGGATGAAAGCTGTTTGATTTTTACCCAGTATATTGGCATGGGTGAAATGATTCGCAAGGTGCTGCAGGAGGAGTTTGGCGTTGATGTGCCATTTTTACATGGGAGCTTGCCGAAAGCGAAGCGCGACCAGTTAATTGATCAGTTCCAGAATCGCGAATTTCCGTTCTTCTTGCTGTCCTTGAAGGCGGGTGGAACAGGGCTGAACTTGACGGCAGCGAACCACGTTATCCATTATGACCGTTGGTGGAACCCGGCGGTTGAGAACCAAGCGACCGATAGAGCGTACAGGATTGGGCAAGACCGCTTTGTTCACGTTCATAAATTGATCGCCACTGGTACATTAGAAGAGAAAATCGATGCGATGCTCGAGAAAAAGCAAAACCTCAACGACCAAATCATCCAAAGCGACAGCTGGATGACCGAACTATCCACCGACGAACTTCAAGAGCTCGTGCGGTTGGGGTAGGACTGGTTGTTGTGAAATTTTGAATGGGAAAACTTTGGATGGTGCCAGGCACCATCCAGGGAATTGGAAAAAACGGGTCCACCTTTTACTAGAGGTGGGCCCGTTTTTTGTGTGATGTTATTACAAACTATCAATGAGTAAATAAACACTTGTGAATAGGAGGATGAGGTAGGTAAATATTCGGAAGAGGTGTTGGTTGATCTTTTTAAATAGGAATTGCCCGAGTATGAGACCTAGTAAGACTAGTGGGAGTGCCTGTGCGCTAGAGATCCAAATGGTTGTATTTGTTCCGACGAAAATGACTTGTATGACTAGACTTACAAGGTAGATGAACAAATAAAAGGCTAGTGTCGTCGCTCTTAATCTCTCCTTTTGAGTATCTGTCCCTGAGAAATATAATAATAGCGGTGGTCCGGGCATGCCGATACTGGTGGTGAGTGCCCCTGAGAATGCACCTACTAATAGATCCCTCCCCTTGCTCTGCTGGATTCGAAATTTAAATACTAGCATTATTGTTAGTGCTAGGATAACCAGGCTAATCCCTAATTTTAGGGTCGTAATATTGATGAACAAGAAAATGAGGATTCCTACTGGTAGGCCTGGAATACTTCCAAACACAAATCTTCTAAGGACTCCAAAGTCCACTTCCTTCTTGATTTTCGATAGCAACGCACACGAAATGACTAGTGATAAGATCAAATTGATTTGAATTGCTTCGGCTGGCTCAAAGAGGAGAAGGAGAAAGGGCGTCGCTAGTATTGAAAAGCCAAACCCTGTGCTCGTTTGGAGGGCGGAAGCGATTAGGATAATGCACGTAAATAGGATTATCTCCATTCATCCCCTACCTTATCTTTTTACAATTTTTGGAAGGTGCCAGGCACCTTCCTTTATTTCCCTCTTCGTCTATATAGGTCCATTGTTTTGTAACCTTCGGTGAGGACGATTTCCATTTCATTTAGGCGCTTTTCTTGGGTTTCTTTTCGTTTTGCGCTGTATATATAGCGCGCCCAGTCTTTTTGGTAGCCGGGGGTTAAATCGTTGTAAATCTTTAATACATCCTCATTTTTGCTCCAATATTGTTTAATATCTTGGATATAGTCAATATAATCATCGACTCGTTGGCTCGGCTTTGAGCTCTTAGTTTTAGTCTTTTTCTCCGGTGTTGCCTTCATGCCGACAACGGTAAAGACATCGTTTAAACTAACCATTCTTGCAAACTTTAACTGGCTTCCGTGGACAAATCCGTCCTCATTATAATGCTGGTCATTGTAGATACTGTCTCGTTCTATGTATTCTTCATATTGAGGATTATTCTTCTTTGGATAAGCAAAGTATAAATAGCCGTTATCCTTCACTAACTGCTTTTCAACGACTTCGTTTAGGGTTTTTGTAAATTCCTCTAGGCGATAAACGAACACAAAGACAAGATCATATTTTTCCTCTTTAATCATGTCGTCATATTCTAATGGTTTAAAATCCTCAATATCTTTAGGGATATCGAGAATCAGCTTTGTTGGGTATTTATTTAGGCTTAATTTTTCAACCACCGTTTTTGTTGGGTTCATCTCATAATTGCTCCTTCATCTTAAATTCATTTTGGTGCCAGGCACCATCCAGCTATTTACCAATTACCTAAATAGTTCTGTATTGGCATAGAGGGATGGGGAGCCACCGGAGTGAACGAAAAGTATGTGATCTTTCTTTTTAAAGATGCCTTTGCGAATTAAGTCCATTAAGCCCGCGACCGCTTTGCCGGTGTAGACAGGGTCTAGTAAGATTCCTTCTGTTTTTGCGACGAGCTGAACAGCTTCAATCATTTCTGGTGTTGGTTGGGCGTAACCTGGGCCAACATATTCCTCGAAACAGATGACCGCTTCCCGCTGGACGGGGTTTGGAATCCCTACATGGGCGGATGTTTCAATTGCAAGCCTAAATACTTTTTCTTCTTGTTCTGGCTTGCCTCTGCTCACGTTTATGCCAATAACGGGGATTTTGCTTTGTAAGCCCTGAAAGCCAGTGACCAATCCAGCATGCATCCCACCACTCCCACTTACACATACGACTGTACTGAGATTAATATTTTGCTCAAAAGATTGCGCGAGAATTTCTTGAGCACAAGCAACATACCCTTTTGCACCGATAAAGTTGCTTCCTCCAACCGGAATCGTGTATGGCCGGTGTCCAGCTTCTTTTACCCTCTCTGCAATCTTAAGCATTTCCTTATTCAGGTCCGTCCCGTGCGGAACGACCTTAATCTCCGCTGCCCCAAGCAGATGATAAAGGAAATAGTTCCCGTTGAAATCGGGGTCCATATTTGGTGTAACCCCCTCTTCCAAGACAAGAATACACTTCATATCTTCTTTGACTGCTGCTGATAAGGTCAATCGGCAGTGATTCGATTGAATAGCTCCGCTCGTAATAATCGTATCCGCGCCCTTTTCAAGCGCATCAGCAATCAGGAACTCCAACTTTCTCGTTTTATTTCCCCCTGCCGTTAAACCCAGCTGATCATCGCGTTTAAAATAAATCGATGGCCCGCCAAGAGCTTTTGAAAAATGCGGTAAATATTCGATTGGTGTATAAGAAGGTGTATACCTTCGCCTTGGAAATTGCGCTAAATTCATGCTATATCCCCTTTGTATATGTACTAATTTGTTGAATCGTTAGTTGTTGTACTTATATGATTTATCAAATTACAGACCGTGCTTTTTTCCCTTATTATCAGTATAGCAAAACGAGCTCGTAAGATGGAAAAACTCTGGATGGTGCCAGGCACCTCCCAAAAGTTTTCCATTTACTGCTCAGAATGATTCTTTAAATATTCTTCGATGATGGCTTTGTGGCTTTTCACCATTTTTTGGGGGAGGTTCTTAGGGTCATAAAACTGGAAGGAGATCGATTCTGTTTCGTCTACTCTAAGATTTCCTTCAAAATTCTTTGTGTAATAAGCTACTGTAACGACGAAAAACTCATCCCCGTTTTCGGCGACAACGAAATGGTTTGGTCCGGAGTAAACATTGATTAATTGTAAGTCCTTCACTGTTAGTCCGGTCTCTTCCATTACCTCACGACGCGCAACGTCTTCAGTTGATTCCCCTAGCTCCATCAGGCCACCTGGCAATCCCCATGATTCTTTCGGGAACCTCCGTTGTTCAAGTAGGATTCGACCTGACTCATCGACTAGAACCGTAACCGCCCCGACCAAGATCAGTGGTCGATGTCCGACGATTTTACGCAAATCCTCTACATAACCCAACTATCGTCACCCCCTTCTAACATTGTTACCTGCAAGGACTCTACAATTGCTTGGACATCTTATAGGGATGGATGGATAATTATGGGTGGTGCCAGGCACCACCCAGGGAATTCCCAAAAACAAAGCTCTGTCAGTTGGACAGAGCTTTGGGTTATTTAGTATTTTAGTTTGCTCAGAATACGTGTCCGGTACTTTTTGAAGATCAGATAAACGATGATGTAAAGAATGATCGAGGATACTAGTACATTCACTAGGGCTCCTGTTAGGAATTGCAGGCTGCCTGATTGGATGCTGCCTACCGTATCATTGACTGCCTCGATGTATTCTACTTCTTCTAAATCATTTACCTCACTAGGCTTCTTTAGGAAGAGCCCACCGACACGATAATTGAATAAAAAGAACACAGGCCATAATGGGGTCCCAATGATGCCTCCAATTACAGCTGCGATCACATTTACTCTTGTTATTTTCGCCAGACCTAATGATAGGATTGGTCCAAAACCAAACGTTGGAAACCAGTTAGGAATAAAGCCTAATGATAAGCCCAATGCCACTTGATGTGGCCCAGCCTTTAAGCGAAACAAACGAATTAGATAATATTTAAATCGACGCTGAA
Source organism: Mesobacillus persicus (assembly GCF_900109925.1). GTDB lineage: Bacteria > Bacillota > Bacilli > Bacillales > Cytobacillaceae > Mesobacillus_B > Mesobacillus_B persicus. Next base: position 53,256 of record NZ_FOBW01000014.1, read on the forward strand.
GTTTCATGTCATTCCCCTAACATGTTCATATCATTCATATGGTTATCTCCTAAGTTTAACAGATAACAGAGAAACGAACTAACGATAACATGATAGGGTGGATTGGCAATTACCTGGAAGGTGCCAGGCACCTTCCAGGACTTTACCAGACCCTTACCCTATACTCCAGCCGTTAACAAAGTATTCTACCGTCTCGAGTTCGTCTTCGTTTAAGGTTCGGCCGATTTGTTTTTCGTAGGCTTGTTTTATTTTTGATGCATCGCCCCTATATTCCTCGGTGTAATTTGCTATCGCCCTGAAAAGTGCAGCTTCGGCATTGAATTCCTCTCTTGTGAGGGTTCCCGAGTGCGACAGTACATAGGTTTCGGCCTCGTTGAACGTTTCCAACGTATCTAATAAACGCCGAATCTTTCCGACGGTATAGTTCGTTTTCGAGGCGAAAATGTTCGCATAAATGCTATCTCCTAAAAAGAGAATCTTTTCTTCTTTTACAAAAATAACAACCGAGTCGGAGGCATGGTCTCCGCCTACATGCTGCAACACGCAAGTAACCCCACCTACATCCACCTCTATCCGATCGTCAAAGGTTACCTCTGGTAGCGCAATAACTATATTCCGATGATGGGGAAACTCCTTTTTAATCGCTGTTGAACAAAATTCAATTTCTGTTCCCTCCTGGACCCGTTCATCCAATGCCTCATCTGACCAGGATAAAGGAATCAATTTCTCCATTGCTTCCTTCGTTTCGACTTGTGCAATTGAGACGACCTCTGTTAATGACGAGAGGCCAAATATATGATCCCAATGCCAATGCGTCAGCGCCAAAATATCCGGTTTAGGGACGTTCCGCTTTGCCAACTCCTCTAAAAAATACTGGGCATGGGCCTCTGAGTTTCCTGCATCAATCATTAATGTTTTATTGTCTCCTACCACCATCCCAAGTACCGGACGATCGGTTTCCGAGACAGGGGTTTGGTACCAAAAGCGCTCGCCTATTTTTTCTATTGTTTGCATCGTTTATCACTCCAAGCTCTATTTTAACAACATCTTTTTAAACACCGGACTCAATTCACTCCAGACATCAAACATATTGCCATCTATATCATAAAAAATAAAGTTTCGCCCACTATGGCCTCTATCTTCAATTTCTCCAACGGTTATTCCCTTTTGAATAAATTCCATATGTAAAGCTTCCAAAGCCTCTAGTCCATTGACTTCAAACGTTACAGAGAATCGCTCTTGCCCTTTTATATCAATGAAGTTCGCACTCTGCTTAACCCCTGACTTCACCAAGAAAAAACTTTGGAATGCAAGATTAATGATGGCTTTATCCTGATCCTTATAGCTGAGCTCTGCCCCTAACTTATTTTCATACCACTCCGCTGAAATGTCCACATCCTTTACAGGAATGTAGATGGTCCCAACTCTAATCAAAGCTTCACTCATTATCCTTCCCCCTTTTAGAAGTATTTACATTCTCCACGATGGAGTTTAATTCCTTTTTATTCATGGTGGAAAAGGACCCGTGAATCAACCTATCCATAAAAAAACAACCGGCTATCGCTAGCCGGCAAAGGTTGGGGGGTATTGGAGATAGGGTTTGATTCTCTCTGTTTGGGATTGTGCTTTTGAAAAATTGGCGGGGGATTATGCTTGTTCCAATTCTCCTGACTTGTTAGGCTCCGCGATGAATGAATAAACGCGCGGTTCTCTCGCGGCTAACTCAAGCTGACGGACTCGCATTGATAGTGCGTCTACCTTTGCATTTGTCTTTCCGACCATAGTAATTAGACTTTCAAGAAGCTTTTCCAACCCATCCATCTCACTGGGAGACCGGTTCAAAAGGCATGACCTCCGCTTCTACGGGTACTGGTACTGGTTCAGGTGGTAGTGCTGTTTTTGCTTGTGGTTGCGCTCGGCTTTCGACTGTCTTTTTACTGAGGAATTGTACGTTTTCGGCCACGACCTCGGTCACATAGACCCGTTTGCCTTCTTGATTCTCGTAGCTTCGGGTTTGTATCCGGCCTATCACGCCAATGACGGAGCCTTTTTGGCAATAGAGGGCTGTGTTTTCTGCGGTTTTTCTCCAGAGGATGCATTGCACAAAATCGGATTCTAGCTCACCATCGGCATTGCGGTAATGGCGGGTCACGGCCACCGTGACATTCATGTACGCACGCCCATCACTCGTAGATTTGAGCTCGGGATCACGCGTCAATCGTCCAACAAGAATGACCTGATTAATCAAAAGTTCATCTCCTTTCTCTTTGATGCTTTTATCTTACAACCGAAAACAATTCGAGTAAAATATACAAAATACATAAAAATACGACATTTCCAATCACACCCCATCTGTTTTCGATTGAAAAAACATTTTTAGGTGCCAAAAGATTTTTTCGTTAAAAATTTTTATAAATACAAGAAGATTTTTCGACAAGCGCTCATTCGCTTTCTATTTTCCAGATATGTTATAATTTTTGTAAAACTGTCGTTAGGAGGGCGCACATGAAGTCATTCAGGCTCATCTCCATGCAAATTGCCGATGAGGACAATTTAACCGATATCGATTTTACCGAAGGTTTAATCATTAATAAAGAAGATGATAGTGGCACCTGGCTAATTGAAGTATTCGTCGAAGAGAAATTCATTCCCTACTTTGAAAATGCCTGTGCCGACCAGAGCGATATTATTGTCCAAGTAGTTATTACTAAAAAGGATAACGACCCTGCTGCTTTCAAATCCAAAGTTTGCAGCGTGAGCAGAGTCAACGGTTATGCGAGCATCCTGTTAAAAGGGAACTTAACTAAAATTCAAAACGATTATCCTGCGATGCTGCTTGAGTACCTACTTAACCAGGGCCTAACAGGTGAAGAGCTGCTTTCGGAATTCAAAGAAAAGATTACGACCCGCCCAAGAATTTTAATCCCTAAGAAAGTGTAACTTTCCTCTAGCTAGGTGCTGAAAGTGCAAAAAAGGCAAGGGAATTAATCCCCTGCCTTCTCGCATATGGCCCTTACCTCTAATTTCTATCGGTCACGATTGTCACGGTCGTTCATATCTAGACGATCTTCAAGTGGTTCTTCACCACGAGTGTTGCGGTCTCTCACCAGATCCATATCATTATCTCGGTTCACGTCACGTGCCCCTCTGTCGGTGTCAAAGATACCATTATTGTCATTGCGGTCATTATTGAAAAGCTCATTATCGTTATCGCGGTCGAACATACCGTTGTTGCCATTGTTGTCGTTGTTGAAAATACCTGTGTCACGCTCGCCACGGTTGTTATTATTGAAAATACGGTTGTCACGGTCGTTACGGTTTAGGTCATTGATTTCAGTTGTATCGCCATCATTGACGCCATCACCGTTTGGTGGTGCCGGATCATTGTTATTTGCTCCACAACCAGCAAGAAGCATAGCAGTAAGGGCAGAACCCCCAACGATTTTTAACAGCTTGTTATTCAATAGAATGAACCCCTTTCGTTACTATGTTGTTTATTTCAAGGTGACCAGCAAGGGCCTGCCATTAGGTTGCCCGAGAACAAACAAGAACTTACAGGAAAATATTTTAAACCATTCGCCCGAATAATAAGCTAGTTGTAACAAATCCACCGGTTATGAGGTGAGTGTTCATGTTAAAAAGAACCCCTTGGTTCATACTTATCATGCTCCTTATTGGCTGTTCAAATCCCCCTATAAATAATGGAATTTCAAATGACACTACCCTTGAAGGAATCGTTATTGAAAAAACAACCAACGGAGCTTTTCTTGAATTAGTCGGCGAATCGTCGCACATTTCGAATAAGATCCATGTCAGTGTGGAAGACAATGAAATGCTTGCAGATATCATAGAGGGCCAGCATGTCCGCGTTTGGTATGACGTCATTTCCGAGTCATACCCACCACAAACCCAGGCACTTAGATTAGAACTGATCGAGGAGCAACCGAAATAAAAAAAGAGCCTGGAAATTCTCCAAGCTCAATTTAGCACCTATTTTAACGCAAACATAATCTCAGTTTCACATGCGACTTCGCCATTAACGGTAGCAATCCCCTTGCCTTTGCCCATTGGCCCGCGTACTTTAATCATTTCAACTTCAAGGCGAAGTTGATCACCCGGCTTGACCTGTCTTTTAAAACGACAATTATCAATCCCAGCGAAAAATGCGAGCTTGCCGCGGTTTTCTTCCGGCTTCAGCATCGCCACTGCCCCAACTTGAGCCAGGGCCTCAACAATGAGCACACCAGGCATCACTGGATAGTCAGGAAAATGGCCATTAAAAAATTCTTCGTTCGCGGTGACATTTTTCAAGCCAACCGCTCGTTTGCCGTCCTCAACCTCAGTAATTTTATCAATTAATAAAAATGGATATCGATGCGGAATAATTTCTTTGATTTCATTAATGTCTAACATTTGAATTAGTACCTCCTACTAATAATAGGTTCTTATCCTATTGTATAAAAGAAGTACAAAAAAAGGAAGGGTGAAATCCCTTCCTTGTCCTCATTTTTATAATCAACGGATTAATTGTGATTAACCAAGTCTAACATATGCATCCAGGTTGTCTTTTCAAAGACATCCATCGGCTCGCCATTTCCGAGAATCCCATAGCCAACAGCAGCACCTAAGATCGTGCTAAGAGCCAATAAAGCAATAATAATGAGGAGGCGTAGCCAAATGGGAATAAGGCGCACTCGAACCTTTTTCCGTTCCTGCCCCTTCACCTTCTCTTTACTCTTTTTCACTTGTTCGCGTGTTAATGCTTCTTGTTTGCTGTTCACTGCCATTATGTTCTTCCCCTTTTAACGAATTCATCCAGGTTGAGACATTATTATTTTTCACTATCCTCTATTATAAAAAAAAATGCAACAAGAAGCATTAACAAATTGTAGAAATTTGCGTTTTTTCTTGTTTGGCTGCTAAAAATGGATGTTGATTTCCGCTTCAGGCGCTTGCTTTCCGCGGGGCGGGCGGTGAGCCTCCTCGCTCGTTCCTCGCTGTGGGGTCTCACCTGTCCCGCTGCTCCCGCAGGAGTCAAGCGCCTTCCGCTCCAATCAACCTGCTAAAAAACACTACTTTCTTATTTTAAAAGCTAAAAAATCCATGGCTCAACTTGAGACCATGGACGTGTTAGCTCGTTAGACGATTTTCCTTCTTGCGATTTTATCAAGGTTATCAAGCATAATGCCTGTCCCTAGCGCCACACATTCCATTGGGTTTTCCGCAACAAGGACAGGTACTTTGAGTTCTTCTGCTAGTAAGGTATCCATACCATGTAGCAAAGCACCGCCACCGGTTAAAATCACACCACGGTCAATGATGTCTGCAGATAGCTCTGGAGGGGTTTTCTCAAGCACTGTTTTCGCCGCATGGACAATCACCGCTACCGATTCACGTAGCGCGTTTTCGATCTCCTCTGAGCGTACAGAAATCGTTCTAGGAAGACCAGAAACCATATCACGGCCACGGATGTCCATTTCCTCGCTACGAGATCCAGGGAACACCGTACCAATATTCAATTTAATGTTTTCCGCCGTACGCTCCCCAATCAAGAGCTTATACTGCCGTTTGATATAGCTGAGGATTTCGGCATCGAACTTATCCCCTGCCATTTTTATAGAAGCAGAAGTAACGATATCGCCCATAGACAACACGGCTACATCTGTTGTTCCACCACCGATGTCGACAACCATGTTTCCGCTCGGTTGGAAGATATCCATTCCTGCACCAATCGCCGCCACCTTAGGCTCTTCTTCAAGATAAATCTTTTTGCCACCGCTTTTCTCAGCAGCTTCTCTAATTGCTTTTTGCTCTACGCTCGTAATATTCGTCGGGCAGCAGATCAAAATCCGCGGCTTCGACAACAGACCTTTAACGTTTAATTTGTTAATAAAATGCTTTAGCATCGCTTCCGTCACATCAAAATCAGCAATCACGCCGTCCTTCAACGGGCGAATTGCGACGATGTTTCCCGGTGTGCGCCCTACCATCTGACGCGCTTCTTCCCCGACTGCCAAAACTTTGTTTGTATTTTTATCAATTGCCACGACAGACGGCTCGTTCAATACAATCCCACGGCCTTTAACGTGTATCAACACATTCGCTGTTCCAAGGTCAATCCCAATATCCCTTGCTAACATTCTACCCAAACCTCCTTGACAAATGGCTGGCTGCGGCTGATTCATCCTCACCTCTACCAACAACTTAGACAAGGACTTATTCTTCTTATAGACAGACGCGGCACCATATTCACCTAATTTTCTATTTTAACACATGCTAACCAAAATAGTAACTGTTTTCGACAGTTTCTGCAGAAAATTGTCGGATTTTTTAGAGGAGTAGGATTTTGCTTTAGTTTTTAATCATGCCCATTATTGGTTGATTTTATGGAAGAGGGTTTTGTTCACTTTGTTCTTCGGGACAATGAGAGGTTGATTTCCGCTCCAGGCACTTGCTTTCCGCGGGGCGGGCGCTGAGCCTCCTCGTCGCTTACGCTCCTGCGGGGTCTCACCTGTCCCGCTGCTCCCGCAGGAGTCAAGCGCCTGGAGCTCCAATCAACACGACTGGTAAAAGTTTTTATTCACACCAAACATCCACCTTCAATAGGAATATTAGATTCTGGTTTGGTACATGCGGCTTTTCGGGTAAATGTAAAAACACAAAAGGCGACTGCCTCTTTAAATTTCGAGACACTCGCCTATTGTTCTGCCCAGTCTTTCTTTCCGGACATTGCTATTTGCTCCTTTACCATTGACTTGAAAAGTGTAATCGTTGGAGACAGAAAGTAACATACGTTATTTTACGGGTTCCTCTTCCCTTTCTTCTTTTCGGTATTTTAGCTTCGTCGCTTCGCCACCTCGTAAATGGCGAATCGATTTATGATAATCGAGAATTTCTTTTACTTCATTCGCTAGTTCCGGATTGATCTCAGGCAGCCTTTCCGTCAAGTCTTTATGGACTGTACTTTTGGATACGCCAAACTCTTTCGCGATGACGCGAACTGTTTTTTTCGTCTCCACGATATACTTTCCAATCTTGATGGTTCTCTCTTTGATGTAATCGTGCACACCACTCGCCCTCCCTAAATTGGATGTGAGAAGTGTGAAATGAGACCCGCTTTTCCGCGTAAGATACTGGAACCGCACCATTGTATGCGGCAGAAGGCCTGGCCTTCTTGACATTACTGGAAATAATCATGACCCCGGCTAAATTCATATTCTCTGCTAACGACTCTTCACCTCAAACACTCTCTTTGACAGGTTTGTAACCATTCTATTAGCTTGGATAAGGGATTATGCACGAAAAACATAATAAGGACGAGGAAAACATGTATTTTTTCTGAAAATTTAATTATTTTAGGTGATTGAGTGGGTTTATTGTGGATTTTTATCCTTGAGGACATTTTGTTAGAGGATGGAATGTGCTGGTGCATACTTGAGTGCTTTATTTTAGGAAAGGCTGTGTCGGCTCAAACCGAGGTGCCCCGGCTTGAACCTCTATCCACCATTTTTATTCGTGACATTGATTAGATCGCCCCATGTGGAGCCACCCCTATCTTTAAAAAGCCGGAGCAGCTCAGTAAATAAATAAGCGGTTGTACGGGCATCGCCGAGGGCATTATGACGTTCGTAGATTCTCGTGCCAAATGCCATCGAATATCGTTCTAAATCACGCATATCGTAGGATGGCGCGATATGTCCAATCAAATCTAATGTATCGATTGCCTGCATTCCTTTTAAGGACCGATTCGCTCTTTTGAGTTCATTTTTTAAAACAAGACTATCAAAACTGACATAATGACCGACTAGGCTGACCGCTTCACGCAATTTTATGAACTCAAAAAACTCATTTATTGCTTCGATGGCTTCAGGTGCGTTTTCAACCTTTTCCGGCGTAATCGATGTCAGGTCGATTATTTCTTGAGAAATGTTTCGTTGCGGGTTCACATAGGTCTGAAAGCATTCATCTTCGTACACTTCTAAGCCACGGATGGTTACCGCGCCAATCTCAATCAACCGATCATCTGCCCCGACATTAAATCCCGTCGTTTCGGTGTCGAACACAACGAAAGTTAAATCCTCAATCGACGTTGATAAAGGAATGGACTGATACGATATCGGACAAGTGACGGATTTTCTTCGAAATAGCATCGAAACCTCCTTATTTCCCGTTTTTTATTCCCTGTACGAGAATATATCGGCTGAATATGGTCATCTTATTCCCTGTGCGGGAATATAACTTCCCTTAGAGAGAATATATCTTCCTTTAGAGGGAATAAAACTGTCGTTAGCGGGAATATAATCTAGCTCACCTGATCAAAACTAGTTTTTATTCCCACTAGGCGGAATAAAATATACCCCGCAGTGTAATTTAAACCGCTAATCTACTTTAAAAACAGCTGATTTTTAACAAAAATTACCCATTTCAGATAAAAACTAACCCCCATACTAAGCAAATCTAGCTCTGATCAGAACAAAACTCGCAAATCTAGCACTATCAAATCGAAAACCGCGCAAAAACCAGCCCCTGCAGCTCCCTCAACGTATCTAAACTTAAAATTAACTCATCTTTTTCCCTCGTGGATAGAGAATGAAAGTGGAGAACAGAACTTCCGCCCGCCCACCTCAGCCGAATATACACAGATAGAATCTGCTCCACCCCGGCCTTGAGATCAGCAGCAAAATCCGGCGTAAAAACGCCCCGCTGTAATAACGCATTAATTTTACCCACCGGCGTCCCACCTGGGATTCCCTCTAGCAAAGACAGAATCTGCAAACTATGATGATAGGGAAACAGCACTTCCTTCTTCAAATCGATACTCTTCCGGTCCATTTTAAACAGTGAGCGAATGGGTTGGTCTAGCATAGGTATCTGGCCTTGCGCCCGCTCTGCTTGGGCCAGTCGATACTGGAAGATTTTCGAGCGATCAAGCAACTCTAAAATCATCGAATCTAGCTTTTTCGCTACACTCTCATCCCCGGCAACCAATCGATAGGAAAAGAAGTTTTGTGCTAGCAGCAAGTTTTCATTGGTCGATTTTAGCATCCAGTGACGCAGCCGCTCCTGCCACTGGCTCACCGACCCGCGCCACTGCTCCTCACTCGCCATCATCAAGCCCTGACAACGCGCGTAGCCAGCCACCTCGAACAGTCTCGTGATTTCCACACCTAAGCGCTTAAAATAAACATGGTCGCTACCATTCTCAAAGACAAGAAAATGGTCCTGATCCGTCAGCATGAACTGCTCCCCACGACCACTTGACCCCATTTGAAAGAAAGCAAATTTCGTCGAGGCACCTCCCAGATTCGCCACGGCCAACTCAACCACGCGCAACACCACACGGTCATACAGAGCCGTCACCACTTCTAGCAACGAAAATGCTGGGACCTGTTCTTTTATTAACATATCAGTAATGTCACAGATGGCTTCCCTCACAAATGGGAGGGACGCTTCATCGGCTTCATCAATTCGCCTAATCATCTTCATGACACTAGCATTCTTCTTTTGAAATAAATCAGATAAGGTCACAATTCCTAACACGGTTTTACCGCCCTTATCTGTAACAGGTAAATGCTTAATTCCATTTAAAAGCATGCTAGTTATGGCCTCATAATAGTAGGCAAGGCGAGGAATCGTTATTGGACTGGCGGTCATGATTTCCGAAGCCCGGCCTTGATCGTTTTTCCCTTGAGCGACAACGCGATGGACAATGTCGCGCTCGGTGATGATTCCGGTGAGCACCTCTCCTTCCATGACCAACACCGAGCTTGTCCGAGATTCAAACATCTTCAACGCCACGTCTTGGATCGTTGCATCAGGCGTAACAGTGACCAGTTTTTCGACCATCAAATCTTGAACCCTCGTCATGAATGTTTGTTTGTCGCCAATCTTTCGGGCTAATTTTACCTGCTCGGCAAGCGAGCCATAAACATCCTTCAGCCGGACCGTTACTTGCGCTAGCAAATATTCGGTGACCACCGGCTCATTCCATCTTTTAGATAACACGCCGAAAGGGACGAACAATGCCTCAAGCTCCTCCACAGCCCGAACCTGAATTGCGGTTGGAGTGTCCCGTACCTTCAACCCACTCATCACTTCAACCAGGTTAGAAAATCCAATCAGCTCTCCCTTTTGAAGAATTTCAAGCACTTCATCCTCAACAAACACTTCGGCCATTCCTGATAAAATCACCAACAAGCCACGGTGCGGTGGAATGACTTCGGTTTTTTTATAAGACCGGGGCTCACAATCGGAGACAAGGGAAAGGGCCGTGCTTTGCTCCAACCCCTGAAAGAGGGGATGAAGCTGCACAGCCTCCCATATTTCTTTATGCCTTTGTGGATCCATCTTCACTCATCCAAACTTCGCCGTCTTTATAGACCATTTGTTCAGGATATCGTAAGTCCATAACTTCTTCCTGAATTTTTTGCGAAGGTGCTGCCGTTGCTAGCGATACGATGATGTTTGCCAAGAACGCGGCCGTTGCCCCGAAGACACCCGCGCCAGTGTCGATGATTCCAAGAATCGTAAATCCGCCGTATTTTGCAGCGAAAATGTAGCCAAGTGTCACCGCTAGACCAACTAGTAGACCAGCAATAACCCCTTGTGAGTTTGAACGCTTCCACCAAACCCCTAGTACAAGTGCTGGGAAGAAGGTTCCTGTCGCGAGCGCAAACGCCCAAGCAACAATTTGCGTGATTGCTCCCGGAGGATTTAAGGCAATCAAGCCAGCGAATAATGTAGCTAAAACAATCGACCAACGTGCCACCGAAAGACGCGTCTTTTCCGTTGAATTCGGCTTCCACACGCGGTAAAAAATATCATGCGCAAATGCTGAGGAAATCGAAATCATTAATCCACCAGCCGTTGAAAGCGCCGCTGCCATTGCACCTGCTGCGACAAGTCCGATTACAAATACGCCAAGATTGGCAATTTCCGGTGTCGCCATAACGACGATATCGTTAGAGATGATCAATTCGCTCCATTGAAGGACGCCATCGCCATTGCCATCGGCCATCTGAAGCTTACCGGTGTCAATCCATGATTTCGTCCATGCAGGAAGATTGGTAATCTCGCTTCCAGCAATCTTTGTCATTAAAATAAATCTTGAGAACGCTGCATAAGCAGGCGCGGATAAATATAAAAGTCCGATAAATAATAGTGCCCAAGCACCAGACCAACGAGCGGCTTTCATCGTTGCTACCGTATAGAAACGAACGATTACGTGCGGCAAGCCCGCTGTTCCACACATTAATGTAAACATTAGCGCCAAGAACTGCCACTTCGTCCCGTTCGTAAATGGTGCGAAATACTCCGAAATTCCAAGCTCACGATCAAGTTCGCCCATTTTACCAACGAGCTCGCCGTAAGAAAGCCATGGCAACGCACTATTCGTTAACTGCAAGCTCATAAAAATAACCGGAATTAGGTAAGCAATAATTAACACGACATACTGAGCAACCTGCGTCCAAGTAATCCCCTTCATCCCACCAAAGGCAGCGTAGAAGGCAATCAATACTACCCCAATCATCGTGCCAAGCTTGGCATCGATTTCAAACAAACGGCCAATAACCACGCCTGAACCAGACAATTGCCCGATTGAATACGTAAACGAGATGATAATCGTACAAATCGCCGCAATCACGCGTGCGGTATGGCTATCATATCGGTCACCGATAAATTCAGGTACCGTGTAACGACCGTACTTACGCAGCTGTGGTGCGAGCAGGAACGTTAACAGCAAGTAACCGCCGGTCCACCCCATAATATAAGCAAGCCCATCGTACCCGAGTAACATGATCGTACCGGCCATCCCAATAAACGATGCGGCACTCATCCAGTCCGCACCAATCGCCATTCCATTAAAAACCGGCGGAACCCCGCGGCTTGCTACATAGAAGTCTGACGTCGCTCTCGCCTTATTGTAGACAGCAATCCCTATATAAAGTGCAAATGTCGCGATAATAATAGAAAATGAGACCAAAAACTGAGTATCCAAAATGTGTTATCCCCCTTTGCTACAACTATTTCTACTAGACCCCCACTCGAGGTCAGCCTATACTTTTAATCCCCTAGACCCATTGAAGGTCAGGTCTATTTTTACTAGTGATCCACGCTTTTCCCAGCGCTTAGTTTGATATTCTGTGCTTCGTCGATGCCGTATTTTTTATCAATCATATCGCCGACCTTGGCGTTGACGAACAATAAGATAATAAAGGTCACGACGGCTCCCTGTGCTCCCATAAAGTAATGAAACGGAAATCCGCCCATAAGCGTCAGTTCGCTCAATGGCTCTGCCAACAGGACGACACCGTACGAAACGATGAACCAGATGATGAAATAGATCACCATATAGCGGTTCTTTTCACGAAAATAGGCATCTGCTACTGCTTTCTCAATCTTCTTCACATTCCCACCCCTTTGTAAAATAACAAACTATTAGGCCGTAAAATCACCATTCACTCCTTCCTCCGTTTTCATCCTCGTACCAATCAACTTAAGCTGAAAATAAATTTGACTGTATCGAAAAATGGCGCAGGCACCTTGAGGACTTCAATGAAGAAATATAAGAAAATACTGAGGAATGGAATAGCAAGGTAAAAAGACTTTTTCTTTCGTAAAGCTAAAATAAGTGACGCTCCTGTAATGGAAACTAAAATAATCAATGTTAGCATTTTGACCCACCCCCTTCTGTAAGCGCTACCAAAACTAATCCGAAATCCATGGTTGAACATTCGTTCAGACGGCTCAAATAGTTTATTTAATTTTTAGAAAATTGGTAATTTTTATTATCCATAAATCAAACAAGTTGGTCAAGGAAAATTTTAGGCGAAATTTAGGACAATTCTGTCGACAACTTTATCCGATTAACAACTTATCCTCGTTGGTAATAGGGTTTCTCTCTTTTAGTGATTGTCGAAAAATATATTTTATGATGTTGCTGGTTTTACTGCTGGTATGGTAGCTTTCCTATCTATTGGTGACCTTTCTTGTTCTAGTAACACTCACTTAGGGCACCAATAGGCTTCATTGGTGACCTTTCTTCCTCTAGCAGCACTTACTTTGGGCACCAATGAGCCTTATTGGTGACCTTTCTCGTTCTAGCAACACTTACTTTCGGCACCAACGGGCCTTATTGGTGACCTTTCTTCCTCTAGCAACACTTACTTTCGGCACGCACCAATTGGTTTTCATTGGTGACCTTCCTTCTCTATCACGATATCCAACCCATTTTAAAAATCCCAATTACCCCAACAGAAAAAACCAGAAGGGATTTTCCCTTCTGGCCTCATTTATTCTTTTTCTGCTAGAAAGACATTCTTCACTTTCGTTACGGCTGCTGTGGAGCCGCCGCCGGTTTGGACATCTTCGATCATCATTGAGATCATTAATTCCGGGTTGTATCCGATGAACCAACCAAGCTCGCGGCCTTTTGTTCCTTGTGTTGCTTTGATCTCGGCTGTTCCGGTTTTCCCTGCAATTGGATAGCCTTCAATCCTTGCAGCGTGGGCGGTTCCATTCGGGTCGCTCACTACCTTTGTGAGCATTGCGTTCAGGCCTGTAGCTTGTTCCGCACTAACTAACCCTTCTGCCCAGATTTGCTTTTGAGTTTCATCCGCTAATAAAATCGGTTTGATGAGATTGCCATTGTTGACAAATGGTGTGTAGGTTGCGGCTAAATGAAGGATATTCATTTCCACTTGGCCCTGACCATAGCCCGAATCAGCTAGAGCAATTTCACTAGCGAGCTCACCCATTTGCGAACTTTCAAGTGGATAAGGATACTCCATATCCTCAAAGCCAAACTTCTTTAATCCAGCAGCAAAGTCCTCTTTGCCAATTTCCAGAGCACTGCGGGCAAAATAGATGTTATCGGAATAAATCATTGCCTTTTCAAGGTTAACTTGGCCTGGTAAATTTGTGTACCGCGTTACTTTGTAGTCTCCCCATGACTTATCTGGCTGCCATTGCTTTTCATTGATTTCATAGGTTGTGTCTAGCTTTAGTTTACCAGTGGATAATCCGACTGCAGCGGTGATCGGCTTCATTACGGAACCAGGGACATACGTTAACTTGAAGCGATTCAAATACGGCTTCAATGGATTTTCTTCTAATGCTTGGCGCTGTGATGCTGAGATGCCTAATGTTTCAGCATTCGGATCAAACCCTGGCGCACTTACCAATGCGAGCGTTTCTCCAGTAACGGGGTTCATTGCTGCCGCTGTACCTGCAACACCTTTCATCTGGTCATAGATACGCTGTTGGAGCACGACATCAATCGTTAACTGAACATCCTCGCCATCCTCTACCGGTTTTTCAGCAAGTACCTTTTCTGTTCCGTCTTCCTTAACGATTGAAATTTTCACGCCATTGGTGCCTTTTAACTTTTCTTCAAATACTTGCTCAAGGCCGCGCTTGCCGATATAATCGGCGGCTGTGTAGCCTTTTCCTTCATTGTTTTCAAGGTCCTCAGCGGTAACCTTCGCGACAAAGCCCACAAGATGGGAAAGGTCCTCGCCGTAAGGATATTCGCGGGCACCCACCTCCATGCTCGTGACTCCAGCGACGGCAAATAGCTTCTCTTTTAGCGCCTCATCTGTCTTAGAGATATTTTTAAGCGGCACAAATAGATCTGCTTTTACCCATGAGGCATTTAATAATTTCGTGATTTGATCCTCAGACATGTTGAGCAGCTCGCTTAGCTTCGTGACGGAGTTTTCATCCATCTTCCCGGGAACGACGCCAATCTGCATCGCCGTTCCATTAATGGCGAGTCCATTGCCGCGACGGTCGACAATGCTGCCACGCACAGCCGGGATATTGTCGTAGCTAATTTTATCGGCGCTCCCTAGCTCTGGGAAAATATACGTGGTATCCCAATTGACATACCAATTCGTGTCGTCCTCGCGCTCTTCTTTTACAAGGACGGCCGTGTGATCAAACTCAATGGGCCCGGCGGCGCTATCCATCTTGGCGGAATAGGCAAAGCCAGCCTGTTCTTCGTATTTCTCTTCTTCTTCTGGCGGATTGAATAGGACATCAAGCTGGTCGATTTCGAGGTCCTGGTAAATTTTATGATAACGATTGACAAAGTCTTCTTTCGTGATTGTCTCTCTAGCTGGCTGTGAAAGTAATTCATACATTTCTTCAAAGTTTTGCTCATTCCAAAGGCTTACGTACTCTGCAAATCTCTCATCCGGGGTTGGCTGTTTGCTCATACACCCGGCCAAAATAATGGTTAAAACGAACGTCATCAGGATGATTGCTTTTTTCAAATGCGACTCCCCCTTCTTGTCTAATTTTACCACATTCAAAAGGTTGGATGTGTTATACGGGGTTATTGATTTCCGCTCCAGGCACTTCGCGCACCTTAGGGCAGTCCGGGAGCCTCCTCGTCACTACCGCTCCTGCGGGGTCTCCCTTGGCCTTGCACTCCCGCAGGACATTGAATGGCTTCCTCGAATATGCCCACGCACGAGAAAATGTGCAGTTCATTTTCGAGGAGTCTTCGTGCCTTCCGCTCCAATCAACCTGGTCAAAATCAACATAGTCCTTTAACACAGCCAAAAAGAAAAACCCGCCAGTTAGCATGACGGGTTTCCTGTCCATTTTAAAATCTATTTACAAATCAAGAGTTGCTAGATGGTGTTGCGTTATCTTCAGTTGGGCCATCCTCTGGTGTTGAAGTTTCTTCATCAGACCCAGTTCCTTCTTCTGTTGAAGTTTCTTCGTCAGATCCAGTTCCTTCTTCTGTAGAAGTTCCTTCGCCGGACTCAGTTCCTTCTTCAGTTGAAGTTCCTTCGTCAGATTCAGTGGCATCCGTTGATGGGTTTTCATCAGCGTCTGCACCAGTACCAGTTTCAGCTTTACCAGCATCGCCTTCAGAGTCCATTTCTGCCTCTTGAAGCGCGCTTAGTGGCTTATCAAAGTAATCTAATGGGTTCACTGGAGTTCCGTCTTTACGAATCTCAAAGTGTACATGGACGCCTGATTGCTCGTTAAACTGGCTTGTACCAGCTGTTGCAATCGCATCACCTTGCTTGACCATGTCGCCCGCTTTTACTTTCATATTTTTAATTGATTGATACTGTGTTACAATTCCATTGTCGTGTTCGATTTCGATTACGTTACCTAGCAGTGAGTCTTCCTTAACCGTTGTTACTTCCCCGCTTAACGATGCGATGACATCAAATTCCTTGCCATCTTTTGCTGCGATGTCGAGTCCTGTGCTCGGATGGTATTGGTTATTGTAAACAACTAGTGCAGCTTCTTGTTCGGCTTTATCACTTTCGTTGTCATAAAACTGCATTTTCACAACAGAGTTTTCGACATCTTCCATTGGCATAACGAATTTCTCCAACGAGCTATTTACTTCAACTGCTGGCTCGTCATTGAACTGCTTGCTTGGATTGTCGGTTGCCTGATCAAGTTGATCTGTACCTTGTTCACCGCCACCTTGGAACCAAAGAACACCTGTTAGTATGATTGCGGCACTTCCTAAATACACTGCTGGGTAAACCCACCGCTTCTTGAAAAAGCGTTTAAAGCTCTTTTCTTGAGAAGATTTTTCCTCTCTCATTTTCATCACCTCAGCAATCATTCTGAACAGATGCGAAAAAATATATACATAGAGTTGAAAAAAATTTTAAATGCTTATTTTTCGACAAACTTCTCAGTATTATACATTTTATTTTTTTGGAGGTTTTTATGAAACACGTTATTAGGATTTTGCCCGTCGTTTATATGGCACTTATTTGGGTTTTATCGAGCATGCCGGCGGATGCGGTGGTGGAGCTGCCGAATGTTGGGGTTGACCGATTTATTAAAGAGTCGCTGCATCTTGTAGAGTTTGGGATCTTGTATGCGTTGTTATTTTTTGCTGGATTGACGTTTGGTGGTCGGTTTAAACCTTTGTGGAGTTTTATTTTTATGGGTGTGGCGATTTTATATGGGGCAATTGATGAAATCCACCAGTCGTTTGTGCCATACCGCTCGGCGACATGGATTGATTTTGTAAAAGATACCATCGGTGTGCTAGTTGCTTCGCATTTTATGCATCATGCTTATTTTAGTGGGAAGTTTGTGCGGTTGGGGGATTGGTTGCGGAAGTTTGCTGCGTGGGTGCGGTGATTTTATTCCTGTAGCGGGAATATGTTTGCAGTTTATTCCCTTTACAGGAATATAGCAGGCTAAATATTCTCTCTGCGAGAATATATTAAGTTTGATATTCCTCTCAAGGGAATATCTGTTCCATTTCGGGGAATATAACGTCTCTCAGAGGGAATATAATTTTACATCCTATTATTATATTCTCTCTAAGGGTAATATAAATTACCCCCACCCCTATAAAGTCACAAATCCTTCACATTATCTAGCAGCTTTTTGAAGGAAACTGCCCCCGTGGTGCCGTATTTTACTATCAAACCTAATAAGGAGGAATCCATTTGTACATAAAACCCCGCCCAATCCCTCTAAATGTGCTATTTTGCCATGCACTAATTCCCAGGCTAAGTCCCAACCACCCTAAAATACCTCAACTAGAAAGAGAAATCAGCAGCTATATGTCAGGGTATCGTGGCGAAAAGGCGACTGAATTCCATTTAACCTTCCTCGATGACAAAAAACATCATATATTCGGAGGTTTACGTCTTCCTCACGAACAGCATTACTTCCAAATCGACACTCCTATTCTTACGCGCAAGTACATTCTCATTCTTGAAACCAAAAACATGGGTGGCGAACTTGATTTTAGTCCCGAGCAATTTAGCCAAAACTCTTTTTACGGAAAAAAGGGCTATAAAAATCCAATCGTACAAGTAAACCGCCACAAGGAGCAGTTACAAAATTGGCTAGAAACTCATAAACTCCCTGTAACTATCCCGTTGATCCCCCTTGTCGTACTTAGCAACCCATCGGCCATCATTAAAACGGATGAACCCGACGTTCTTCAGCAGGTTTGCAAAGTGGAAAACCTAAAAAACAAACTTACGAATCTCACTAACCTCTATGCGAAGGATGTTCTAACAGATAGAATGGTTAAAAAGATTTCCATGCTTCTCCTTGAAGACGACACACCACTTTTCCCTGATATTGAAAAAACGTATGGTCTATCACCACAAGACATTGTCCCTGGAGCTCTTTGCCCTAAATGTCCCTCGACCAAATTGATAAGAAGGGACCGCATTTGGATCTGTCCGCGCTGTCTTACTCATTCAATAGATGCACACAATGACGCGATACTTGATTACTTCCTTTTCAATAAAACAACTCTAACGAATAAAGAACTCAGAGACTATTTAGGGATTGACTGCATTAAAACAGCGAGTAGGATCCTTGTGTCCTTAAACCTCCCATCCACCGGACAAAACAAAGGCCGCATCTATCACCGCCCACTCGATTTTCTTGAACAACTAGAAGCACGTTACAAACGTATAAAAAGCTAAATGACGATAATAGAAAAAAACCAGAGCCCCATCACTCTGGTTTCATACAACACTTTATTTCTTCGCCATCACCTGAGTCAGCGTATTCTCCCCAGAGGCGATTTCAATTCCCTTGTAGTAATGCTGAACAATTTCCTTATAGCTTTTTCCTTCGGCCGCCATGCCGTTTGCGCCATATTGACTCATGCCGACGCCGTGGCCATAGCCTTTCGTTTCGATCACGATGTTGTCGCCTTTGGCATACCACTTAAAATCACTGGAGTTTAACCCGAGCATATCGCGGACATCTCTCCCGCTCAAGACTTTGCCGGCAATTTCCACTTTCCCGACGCGATTGCCTTCTGTCTTCTGAGTAATCTTGCCAACCTCGCTTCGGTCTGTCAGCTTAACCCCTAGCTTTTTTTCAAATTCACTGACAGGGATAATTTTTTGCTCGGTATATTTAGGGGATACCTTATCCCACGGACTTTCTACGCTTCTTAAATAAGGAATATTATTTGCCCAGTATTCCTCTGAGTTTTCGGTAAAACCGTTGCTTGTTGAAAAGAAGGTTGCCTCAATCGGCTCTCCGCCATATGTTAAGATTTGTCCGTCCGTTGCCTGAACGGCTTCTCGAACTTTCGCGTACTTCTCGTTAAATTCAGATTTCCATTGCTGCTTTAGTTCTGCCGTATTTTTATATACTTGATGGGCTGTGGTATCTGTGACATGGGCCCCGTCTGGCAACCCGGTCGTCCCAGTTCCCATCATTTGTTTGACATAATAGGTTCGCGCTGTCAGTGCTTGCGCCTTGAGAGCCTCGAGTTCAAACTCTGCTGGCATCTCCGCTGCAACGACACCGACTAAGTATTCATTAAGTGGCACCCTCTCCACCTCCGACTGAGCGGTTCTGAAGACAGCTACTTCAACGGCTGAATCGGCAGACGGCTCTGCATTGGGATCTGCTGGTGTCACATTTTCACTCAGTTGCCCGCTCGCCTTTTCCCCACTAAAGGGAAGCACGAGTACGGTTGGAATCAGGAGGATGACTGTAAATAGAAGGGCTGCTAGAACGATGATTGGGTTGAATGATTTTTTCATTGAGTTGCCTCCATAACTATGAAATTAAAACGGAGAAGTACCCGTCTCAATTCAATCTTATGGCGAGGGACAAGCAATTATGACTTAAGAATGGACGATAAAAAAATCTTCTTCGACCTTAGGATTTTTTTACAATTAAATAATATTCCATATTTTCACGAATTTTTTTAGGTTCTCGCCCATATGGATATAAAAATATGAAATAGAACAGGAATATTTTTTTAAAGCTGTTTTCGTAAACATTGTTGCTATTGAAGAAGTTGTCTTCCGCTCCCAAGCAACAGAGTTCTAAAAACAACAAAAAACCGCAGAATCACGCTTGGGTGCAGCGTCATCCTCCGGTTTTATATAATTTTAAGCTTTCATACTAAGAGCTCAAGCGATCCTAAGCACTCAGACAAGAAGTCTTAAGCATTCATATCTGAAACGTAGGATTCAGTTTCTTCCGTTTCCTCGATTTCACTTACGCGCTCGATGTCTGCACCGATGCCAGCTAGTTTGTCGTGGAAATCCACGTAGCCGCGGTCTAAGTGTTTTAATTCAGTAACGCGTGTGATTCCATCAGCTACTAATCCAGTTAAAATTAGAGCTGCTGCTGCACGTAGGTCGGTTGCTGAAACTTCTGCTCCTTGCAGATTAGATGGACCATTCATGATTACGGAACGACCGTCGATTTTAATTGAAGCGTTCATGCGACGGAATTCTTCCACATGCATGAAACGGTTTTCAAACACTGTCTCTGTAATCATACTTGTGCCTTGAGCACGAAGTAATAATGCCATCATCTGGGATTGCATATCTGTTGGGAAACCAGGGTGTGGCATCGTTTTGATATCGACTGCCTTCAACTTTTCAGGTCCAATGACACGAATGCCCTCTTCTTCTTCTTCGATGATTACACCCATCTCTTCCATTTTCGCAATTAAGGAAGATAAATGTTCTGGTACAGCGCCTTTTACAAGCACGTTTCCACCTGTAATGGCTGATGCGACCATAAATGTACCGGCTTCAATGCGATCAGGAATGATGTTATGATCTGCACCAAATAGCTGATCGACACCTTCAATTTTAATTGTACCAGTACCTGCGCCTCTTACTTTTGCTCCCATTTTGTTAAGGAAGTTCGCAAGGTCGACAATTTCTGGTTCTTTTGCTACGTTTTCCATGACTGTTAAGCCGTTCGCTAATGCAGCTGCCATCATGATGTTTTCTGTAGCTCCAACACTTGGGAAATCAAGATAGATTTTTGCGCCATGAAGACCATTTGGTGCTTCGGCTTCAATAAATCCATTCCCAACTTTAACTTTTGCACCCATTGCTTCAAAGCCTTTAAGGTGCTGATCGATTGGACGGGAACCGATTGCACAGCCTCCTGGTAGCGCCACGCGGGCACGACCATTACGGGCTAACAACGATCCCATTACTAAAACAGAAGCACGCATTTTACGTACATACTCAAACGGTGCTTCAATTTTCAACTCTCGAGATGCATCGACAACAATTGTATTATTTTTAAACTCCACTTCGGCGTTTAAAGAACGTAAAACTTGGTTGATTGTGTATACATCGGAGAGAGTTGGCACATCACGAATGACACTTTTTCCATCACTTGCTAATAATGATGCAGCGATTACAGGCAGTACGGCATTTTTTGCTCCCTCTACTCTAACAGTGCCGCTTAGCCTTTTTCCGCCGCGGACGATGATTTTTTCCAAATGTATTCCCCTCCGCGTCCAATTTCTCTATATTAATATTCAATAGTTATGATGGGTGTGCCAACTACGAGGGTAGTGTTTCCGCCCATTCCGTCTGGTTTTCTTAGTCCTAGTTGCAAATTCATATCATGGTCTTTACTGATTGTTCCAGAGAACAATGGTGAAAAGGCGGATGTTGATAGAAAATTGTCCTCTTCCAATGCTTCAATTTCTTCTGCATTAAAAGATGCTAGAAGCCTATTCATATAAGTCGGCAAAGCCTCATCCATCTTATCACTGAACTCGCCTTTTACACAAGAGAAAGTTGAAGCCTTCCCAGTAAAAATGTCAAGCAATCTGTCTTGCCATTCTTTGCTGACAAAACCCTCGGATTGTTGGTCCCACTTTTGACCTTTCACTTCATACATAGCATATGTATGTAATTGGCCCAATGTTTCTGTTGAAACAATTTTAATTTTCTCTGTGTAATTGGACGAAACCGGAGTTGCCGTGATTGTATAATGATCAGCGTCCCGTGTTTCGCTCCATGACCAATCTGAGAACTTCTTCTTCAAATCAGCTACAAACTGCGCACGCTCCTGTTCAGTTGTCACTTTTTCCAATGTTTCCCTAGAATATAAAGACCACTCTGTGATTAAAATATGTTCGTCCTGCAAGACTGAGACCAGCGTTGTTAAATCTTGTTCAAATTTTGCTATGCTTGTTTTATTCCCTAACTGAAACATAAAAAAACCAATAATTATGATAATTGTCAAATAAAGCGACCTGTTCTTCATCTCTGTATCTCTCCTCTCCCCTTACTACCATTCTTACCAGCTTGAGGAGCGACATACTTGGGAATTGTCGTCACTTTTTGACAATTTTCATATTCAGGCAACATGTCCAGGCGTGCAGATAATTACAAAACGTAACATAGGTTTAACTGTTTTTTATTGTGAAGCTTGTTTTTAAGTCGTCATTGCAGGTTTAGTTTGTTCGTTTATCTTGCTGTATGTTAGCTATTCGCACAATTTTACAATCCACTTTTGCGATTTGTACTTTTTTCACAATAAAAATCAATCCAAAGACAATAATACTCAATTATACACGTTTTGAAAACATGTATTAATACCTAAATTTTTACCATATTTGCAATTGCTGAGGTTGGGTGTTGATTTTTACTCCAGGTATCTTTCATAAAACTATTTTACAGTTTTTTTCTATATGACTAGGTAGTGGTTGATCTCCGCTCCAGGCACTCGCTTTCCGCGGGCGTGCAGGGGAGCCTCCTCGGCGCTTCCAGCGCCTGTGGGGTCTCCCCTGCCCCGTACTCCCGCAGGAGTCGAGTGCCTTCCGCTCCAATCAACCTGAGCAAAAATTAATAAATGTCCTTTAACAACACCCACTACTGAAACATAAACGGCAATTGTTGTGACCATAGTAGGTAATCTAGGAAGAAGTTACTTACGATGGAACCTATGGTGATGGAGAGTAGTATGTATAGGACTCTAGCCTGAAACACACGGTTGGCTCGTAGGAGTTTGTCAAAGTGCAGTGCTTGTAGGGCCCACCATGCGAGCGCGATGAAAGCCAAGTGTGAAACGATACTTACTAATGATTGTGTGCCAAAGTCAGCGATCACGGATCATCCCTCCTCTTTGAAACATTGTAGCATAAGCTCCCTCTATTATCAGACGGATTTATACACAAAAGGTTTCATCCTATTATCACGCTAAGATCTTATTAAAGCTACTAAATTATTTCCCAGAAAAGAATAAATGCGCAAGCGCCATGGTCAGCCCCGAGGGGTTAGGCGCATTTTCTATGTTAAAACTATACCTTCATACCTTTAAATAAAAAGAAACTGACCTCCCCCAAGGCCAGTTTCTTTGTAGAGCTCTATTATTTCCCCTTTGAAAACCGAACCATTCCAATCCCCCAATTAGAATGGTGGCTCCATTTTTAACCCATAAAATCCATGAACTGATTGAAGTTTGTCTGCAGGAAGTCGAATGCCAGCTGTGGCATCACTCCAAGCAGAATCGTCGCTACTGCACAAATGATGATAACAGCGTTCGTTCCAGCTGGCAGCTTCAATTTCGTCTCTTCCGCTGCCGGTCGGAAGAACATTTGCGTCATAATTCCAAAATAGTAGAAGTAAGAAACAACGGTTGTTGCAATCATGATTGATGCAAGCACATAATGCGATGGACTGACCATCAGCGCTCCTAAGAAGATGTTAAGCTTCCCAATAAATCCAGCTGTTCCTGGAATTCCAGCAAGCGACAGAATGAACACGGCCATCGTTACCGCTAAAATTGGTGAGCGGCGGTAAAGTCCTGCAAAATGACCAATATCCTCTGAGCCTTCTTTCTCGGTGATCAGCTGAATGATTGCAAACGCTCCAAGGTTCATGAAAACGTAAGCGAGCATGTAAAACCAGATACTATCGAACATTACATAAGACATTGCAGTAAAGGCAACAAGGATGTACCCTGCATGAGCAATACTAGAATAAGCAAACAATCGCTTAATATTGCGCTGTCTTAATGCAACAACGTTTCCTAGAATCATTGTCACCGCTGCTAGGAAGCCAATGAAATCCTGGAGATCAAACAGCATTGGAATCGTTCCGTCTCCCACTGGAATGGAAGAGAAAATCGAAACCATGATACGGATCAAGATGACAAAGCCAGCAATCTTTGAAACAACACTTAGGAAAGCTGTAACTGGTGTTGGTGCCCCTTCATACACATCTGGCGCCCACATGTGGAACGGAACAGAAGCAAGTTTGAAGGCCAAGCCGACAAAAATCATGAAAAACGCTAAACCGAGAAGGTATGTATACTGAGGATCTGTTAACGTCCTCAACATTCCAGACATCTCATTCAAGTTTGTCGAGCCAGTTATTCCGTACAAATAACTCATCCCGAAAAGCGTAATCGCCGTGGAAATACTTCCGTTAATGACATATTTCATCGCCGACTCATTCGATTTCAGGTTTTTCTTCCGTAATCCCGCAAGAATATAAGAAGAGATTGATAATAACTCAAGGCCGACAAAGAGGGTAATCAAATCTCCGCTCGAAGACATGATCATGGCACCCAGTAAGCCGGTTAAGAATAGGTAAAAGAATTCTCCACGATACTCTGTAAGACCTTCTTTCGGCTCATAATCGATGGCTAAAAGCAGGACTAAGGCCGAACCAACTAATAGAAGTAGCTTAAAGGCTTTGGCAAACGAATCGAGTCTAAAGGTATCATGTAAAATTGAACCTACTTGATTGTCGAGTAATCCTAACAGAGACACAATGGCTGCAAGGACGGCCACAAAAGCGAACCAGCCAAGCATTCTCCGATTAAATTTCTTTGGCAGAAACAAATCGAGCAAGGTTAGGATGACTGAAGCAATGACAATGATGAATTCGGGTCCCATCAAACTCCACTCATACGATAGTAATGTCTCTAAATCCATCCTTCATCACCCTCCTATCCCTTGCACAATGGTCTCTAATGGCTGACTTAACACTGCAGGATATACGCCAATTAGGATAATCAGTCCGATTAGGACAAGAACCGGTGCCCATTCAAATGAACGGATATCGGTGATACCAGCATACTCACGATCCGACTTGCCATACGTAATCGCAAGCACGGCGCGAAGTAGGTAAACAGCTGTCATGATAATACCAAGTGTCCCGACCGCAGCAAGGACCGGCATTTCCCGGAACAAACCGAGGAAAGCCATAAATTCACTAACAAACCCAGACATTCCTGGCAATCCAAGTGAAGCCATCGCCCCGGCTAACAAAAATCCAGATGCTAGTGGCATTCCTTTCGCTAATCCGCCAAGGTTTGCGATATGGGTTGTCTGCAAGCGCTCGTACATAACGCTAACTAAGAAGAATAATAGAGCTGAGATTAGACCGTGAGACACGACCTGGAAAATCGCTCCCTGAACACCAGCCTCATTATATGCACCTAATCCAATTAACACGATTCCCATATGAGAAATAGAGGAATACGCAAGGACCATTTTAAAATCTGTTTGGATGAAGGCAAGGAACGCACCGTAAAGCAGGTTTACGACCCCAAGCACGGCAATTAACACGCTTAACTCTTGGAACTCTTCTGGGAAGATGCCCATTCCGAAACGGATCAGACCAAATGCACCAATTTTTAAAAGAATTCCTGAGTGCAACATAACAATGGACGGCGGTGCTTCAACGTGCACGCGCAGCATCCAGCTATGGAGCGGGAAGATTGGCAGCTTAACTCCAAACGCAATTAACAAAGCAATAAAGAGTCCCATTTTTAAAGAATCTGAGATTGGTGTTAATACTTGTTCAGGTGAGTTCACTAAAATCTTAAGGGCTTCGATATTCGTTGTCCCTGTTTTAGCAAATAGCACCATGATCACGATTAAAAGAATTGCCGAACCTAATCCGTTATAAATCAAGAAACTATAAGCCGCTTTTTCTTTATCAAAATATCCCCATTTCCCAATTAAGAAGAACATTGGAATTAAGGTGATTTCAAAGAAGATAAAGAAGAGAATCAAGTTTTGCGCCGTAAACACACCGAGCATACCAATTTCTAAAAGGAGGAAAAGCATGAAATAGCCTTTCCATTCTTTTTTAATATGAAAAGAGGCAATTGCTGCTAGTGTCGCTAAAATCGACGTTAACACAATCATCAGCAGGGCGAAGCCGTCGATTCCCAGTTCATACCGAACGGTGAATAAATTCGGATCCATCGCGCCGAAGCTACCGAATTGAATCCAGCGAGCCTGTTCAGAAAAACTATCGAGACTCGTTCCACCTAAGTATGAAAAGTAGGCAACCAGTGCGAGCACAGTAGCAGGCAAAGTGGCTAAGACGCCGAGCATTTTCAATCCTTTTTCATTTCCCTTTGGCATGAATGCCAAGAGGATGATGCCTAATAACGGGGAGAAAACGAGTAGGCTCAAATAAAAACTATCCATTTAAATACCCCCCTGTCAGCGCAAAGATGAGCAATAGTACAGCTAGTCCGAGAAACGCGACTGTACCATAGGTTTGAATCTGACCATTTTGTAGCTTCGCACCTGTTTTGCCGAGACCTCTTACAATACCAGTGACCAATTGAACCAAACCATTGACGAGGAACATCTCGATAAAACGCAAGAATAGACTAATAGCCTTCGTCGCATAAACAATTGTAGTTTGATAAATTTCGTCGATAAAGTATTTATTGACGACAATGCTATAAAGCGTTGGCGCTCTGCTCGTAAACCAGTCACGAGAAATGCTGCGCTTGCTGTACATCAGATACGCTAAATAAATCCCTGCTAATGAAACAACCGTTGCGACAATCATGATCCAAGCTGGACCTTCAATATGACCGTGTCCAAGTGCCTCATTGCCTTCAACGAGCCAATCACCTAGGAACGTTCCAAACCATGGTGTATTGACATATCCACTTACAACCGCAAGGATTCCAAGGACAATCATTGGTCCTGTCATCGATACTGGTGATTCGTGGACGTTCTTCATTTCGCTTCGTGCTTTTCCGCTAAATACCATAAAGAACAAGCGGAACATATAGAAAGCCGTAAAGAACGCAGCAATTACTGCTAGCCAGAACAAGATGTAATTTCCATTAGCCCAAGCGGCAATTAAAATTTCATCTTTACTAAAGAAACCAGAGAACAACGGCACCCCACTAATTGCAAGTGTTCCGATTAAGAATAATGGTGCGGTAAACGAAAGCTTCTTCCACAGACCACCCATTTTTTCGATGTCTTGGGTATGAACCGCATGAATGACACTACCTGCTGCTAAGAACAACAACGCCTTGAAGAATGCGTGAGTCATTAGGTGGAACACACCGGCTGCGTAGCCAGCGGCACCAAGGGCAAGCATCATATAACCAAGCTGACTCACGGTTGAGTAAGCAAGAACTCTTTTAATATCAGTCTGTGTTAAACCAATAGTTGCGGCAAAGATGGCGGTAACAGCTCCGACAATCGCCACAGTCGACATCGCCGTTTCACTCGCTGCAAACAGAGGAAACATGGTAGCGACTAAATACACACCAGCTGCAACCATTGTTGCGGCGTGGATCAAAGCCGATACAGGTGTCGGACCTTCCATCGCATCCGGTAACCATGTATGAAGCGGGAACTGACCTGATTTACCAACAGCTCCGATAAAAATAAGAATCGCTGTTAAGGTAATCATCGTTCCTGAAACTTCGCCAGCGTGTACACTTGCAAAGATTTCATCGTATTCAAAGCTGCCAGTCTGCCAGAATAAAAGAATCATTCCGATAAAAAGACCGACATCCCCAATTCTTGTCATAATAAAGGCTTTCTTCGCTGCTGCTTTGGCACTTTCTTTATTAAAGTAGAACCCAATCAGTAGGAAGGAACCTACCCCTACAAGCTCCCAGAAAATATAGGTTTGTAGCAAGTTAGGTGAGAGAACGAGACCAAGCATAGCAAATGTGAACAAGCCTAGGTAGGCATAGAACACCGGAAAGCGCTGGTCGCCGTGCATATAGCCTTTTGAATAAGTATGTACTAGAAAACTAACTAGTGACACAATCACCAGCATCAATGCGTTTAATTGATTTACCTCAAATCCCACAGTTAATTGCAGATCTCCTATTTGGAGCCAATCAGCTTCGAGTTTATAGGTAGCACCTGTTAAGCGTCCTACCAACACGATGACTGAAAAGACCAAAGAGGCAAGGGTTAGCAAAATCCCTACATACGCACTCGCTTCTTTCAGCCGCTTGCCGAACAGAAGGAGGGCGAGAAATGATAAAAGCGGGAAAAGCGGAATGAGCCAAGCATTCTCCATCTATATCACAATCCCCTTTTTTGAACGCGCCTTACCTTTTGTGACTTTGCGCGTTTAGATTGTGCCCATTTATGGGGCATTCTTCACTAGTTTTTCAACTGATTCATGTCATCAATATTGACTGTTTTCCGGTTGCGGTAAAGCGAAAGTAGAATCGCAATTCCGACCGCTACTTCGGCAGCAGCAACAGCAATGACAAAGATGGCAAAGATTTGCCCAGTGATTGCCGGAGCCATTCCCAACTTACTGAACGTAATCAAATTGATATTTACTGCGTTTAGCATTAATTCAATTGAAATGAGCACGATAATCGTGTTCTTTTTCGTTAAGGCTCCATAAAGTCCGATACAAAATAAAATTAAGGCAAGTGCTAGATAGGCTGAAACCGGAACTCCACTCATTCCTTATCCGCCTCCTCTTTCTCATCATTCCTTGAGAGCACAATCGCGCCGACAAAAGCGACCAATAGCAGGACGGACATTAACTCAAATGGAATAACGTATTTGCTATAAAGCTCAATACCGATCTGCTCCGGATTGTTTTCATGAAGCGCAGCAGGTGCACTACCAAAGTCTAAATTATAAATACCAATATAGAAGACGGCTCCAAACGCGAGGACACCTAGAAAAAGGAACGCCTTTCTCCAGCCGCCACCTTTCGAATCGCCCTCATCCTCATCATTATGCTTCGTGAGCATAATTCCAAAAAGCATGATAATCGAGATTGCACCCGAATAAACCAAAATTTGTACGACGGCGAGGAACTCCGCCGATAGCAGGACATAAATGCCGGCAATGCTGAGGAAGGTAAACACAAGTGCTACTACCATGTGAACAACCTTTTTCAGGTTCAATAAAAGCACGCCGCCAATGATGGCCACTAAAGCAAGTGCGAGGAACGCAATAAATTCACCAGATACCGTCATGCCTTATTCACCTTCCGTACATTCTCGTCATTTTCATCGAGCCATTGGAGATTTTTAAACAAATCATCCCGACTATACTCAGCCAATTCAAACTCATTGGTCATGACAATCGCTTCTGTCGGGCACACCTCTGTACACAGGTCACAGAGAATACAAATTTCGAAGTTAATATCATACGTATCAATGACTTTCCCCTTTTTCGTAGGGTCAGGGTGTTTTTTCCCCGTCAATTGAATGCAATCCGTTGGGCAAATGTTAGCACACTGATTACAAACAATACATTTCTCTGGATAAAACTTCTGGATTCCCCTGAACCGATCCGGCAGTGGCAGCGGTTCATTTGGATAATCGTATGTGACTTTCTCTTTCGTCAGGTTCTTTAGGGTATAAGCTAATCCTTTCGTCCATCCTAGCACGTCTTTTCACCCCTTTTAGGTTGGGAGGCAAGTTGCCTTCCTTTTAAAGATTTTAGGTCTGCGTTGAAATAGGCTGTTGATTTCCGCTTCAGGCACTTCGCTTTCCGCGGGCAGTCCGGGAGCCTCCTCGTCGCTTCGCTCCTGTGGGGTCTCCCTAGGCCTTGCACTCCCGCAGGAGTCTTCGTGCCTTCCGCTCCAATCAACAGGGATTCTAAAAGTAGTACCCTTTAACTACACATTTTAAAAGATATTCAGTAACTCTTTTAATAGAGCAGTTAGGAAAATATTAGCTAATGCTACTGGTAATAGGATCTTCCAGGCGAATTCCATTAGTTGGTCGGGACGCATTCTTGGGAATGTGGCACGGAACCAGTAAAGGACGTACGTGACAACCGCGAACTTTAGACCGAACCAAACGGCTCCTGGAATGAAGCTTAGGAATTCAAATGGAGGCAACCAGCCGCCAAAGAATAACACGATAATTAGGGCCGACATCGCAAACATATAGACATATTCAGCCAGCATGAACATTGCCCAACGGAAACCAGAATACTCGGTATGGAAACCGGCAACAAGCTCATTCTCCGCTTCAGCAAGGTCGAAAGGAACTCGGTACAATTCAGCCATCGCGGCGATAAAGAAGACAACAAACGCAACTGGCTGCCAAAGGATAAACCAACCGCTTTCTTGCTGTGCAAGAACAATGTCATTTAAGTTCATGCTCCCAGTTAAAAGCACAATTCCAAGACCCGCCATGACGAGTGGAATTTCATAAGAAACCATTTGAGCGGTCGCACGCATCCCTCCAAGTAAGGAGTACTTGTTATTCGAAGCCCAAGCCGCCATCAGTGTTCCGATGATGGTGATTCCTGATATCGCAATATAATAAAGCAACCCAACATTTAAATCGGCAAACTGCAGATTCTCAGTAAAAGGGATCGTTGCGACGACTACAAACGCTGGAGCAAATGCAATGACTGGCGCAATAATAAACATTGGTCGATCAGATGCTTTCGGAATTAAGTCTTCTTTTACAAGAAGCTTTAAAACGTCTGCGACTGTCTGTAAAAGACCCCAACGGCCCCCAAGATGGTTCGGACCAATCCGTCCCTGCATAAAGCCTAATACTTTCCGCTCAGCAAGGATGGCATACGTAACGAAGCCAAGAATCACAAACAAAAATGCAAGAGCCATTGCAAAGAAAATACCAAAGTTTAGTAAACTAGGGCTCGAATGCAGCAGATCTTGAACCATTAGCCGTCAACCTCCCCGAGAACGATGTCAATTGCTCCTAAAATCGAAATAAGGTTTGAGATATTCTCCCCTATTAATAGTTTCGGGAGAATCTGAAGGTTGTAGAAAGACGGCCTTCTAAACTTCATCCGGTACGGTTCTTTCTTCCCGTCGCTCGCAATATAGCAACCAATCTCTCCTCTAGAGCCTTCAATTCGAACAAACGCTTCGCCTTTTGGCGCCTTGATGATTTTCGGAACCTTCGCCATGAAGGGACCATCTTGTGGGAATTGCTCAACGGCCTGTTCAATGATTTTCAGAGATTCCTCGATTTCTTCCAAGCGGCACTCATAACGAGCAAACGCATCGCCTGCATCACGTGTGACGACATTAAAATCAAAGCGATCATAAATCGAATAAGGTTCATCTTTACGCAAATCCCATTTTACGCCCGTGCTTCTTAGGTTTACACCGCTCAAGCTATAGTTAAGCGCATCTTCTTTCGTATAGGTGCCGATATTCTTTGTTCTGTTAAGGAAAATTTCATTGCCTGACACTAACTCATTGTAGCCAACTAGCATTTTTCTCATATAAGGAACAAAGTCGCGAACCTTTTCAATCCAGCCTTCTGGTGCATCCCACTTGACGCCGCCAACTCGCATATAATTGAAGGTTAATCGTGCCCCTGATAATTCATTTAATAGATTTAAAATCATTTCTCTCTCTCGGAAGGCATAGAGCAGTGGGCTCGTAGCCCCGAAATCGAGGATATATGTACCCCACCAGAGCAGATGGCTCGCCACCCGATTCAATTCCATTGCTAGAATTCTTAAGTATTCCGCCCGTTCCGGAATTTCAATGTTCATCATCGTTTCAACCGCATGAACAAGAACATAGTTATTGGTCATCGCCGAAACATAATCCATCCGGTCTGTATAAGGAATAATCTGAGTATATTGGAGATTTTCCGCTATTTTTTCTGTCCCGCGGTGCAAATAACCGATTACTGGTTTGGCATCTGTGATCACTTCGCCGTCAAGGGTTAAAACTAGGCGAAACACGCCGTGTGTACTCGGATGCTGCGGGCCAACGTTTAAAAGTATTTCTTCCGTGCGTATCACCGGCTACACCTCCACATCATACGGTTCATAGTCTTTTCTCAATGGGTGACCGATCCAGTCTTCACCAAGCATGATGCGGCGCAGGTCCGGATGTCCTGTAAAGCGAATCCCAAGCAGGTCATATGCTTCGCATTCTGGCCATTCGGCTCCAGCCCAAAGCCTTGCAAGTGATTCAATCTCCGGTTTGTCGCGGTCGATTTTCACTTTAAGGGCCACTGACTGACGGTTTTTATATGAATACAAATGAGCATACACTTCCATATGGGTTTCAAAATCTGTCCCATGAATCTCAGATAAGTAATCAAAGCTGAGACTTTCGTTAAACTTAAGGAACTCGGCAATCTTATAATAAGAGTCCTGCTTCGCCACAAGTGTTGGAACATCCTTCGATAGGTTGTTAATATAGGAATCTTCCAAAACGTCCTCACCTAAATGCTTTTGAATGATTTCCACATATTTATCCAAGTACTTCTGGTTCGGCGATGGCTGTTTCGGTTCTTCTGGTGTATCTGCTGCTGCTGCACCTTTACCAGCAGCTTTTGCCTTCGCGGCAGCGGCAGCTTTGGCTTTCGCCTTTGCGGCTGCAATCGCTTTCGCTTTTTCGTCATCACCTGAAGCAGCTCCACCTTCAGACGCCTTTTTCTTCGCGGCAGCAGCGGCTTTCGCTTTTGCTACGGCGGCGGCTTTTTTCTTCGCAAGATCGTCATCCCCAGCTGATGCTTCTTCTTCTGGCTCTGCTTGACCCATCGCTTTGCGTTTTGCTGCTGCGGCAGCTTTTGCTTTGGCTACAGCTGCGGCCTTTTTCTTTGCTAGATGGTCATCCCCAGCTGGTGCTTCTTCTTCTGGTTCTGCTTGACCCATCGCTTTGCGCTTTGCGGCTGCGGCGGCCTTTGCTTTCGCTACGGCTTCAGCTTTTTTCTTCGCAAGGTCATCGTCTCCTGCTGATGCTTCTTCTTCTGGTTCTGATTGACCCATCGCTTTGCGTTTTGCTGCTGCGGCGGCTTTTGCCTTTGCTACAGCTGCGGCTTTTTTCTTTGCGAGGTCGTCGGCGTCGTTGCCTGTGGCTTCAGCGGCAGGCGCTTCGTCACTTGTTCCGCTTTCAGCTTGTTCCTTCGCCTTGCGCTTTGCGGCAGCTGCGGCTTTTGCTTTCGCTACGGCTTCAGCTTTTTGCTTGGCAAGGTCATCAGCAGTTGGTGGCTCCTCTTGTGCTCCACTTTCCGCTTCCTCTTTCGCTTGTCTCTTTGCGGCTGCTTCGGCTTTCGCCTTGGCTACTGCATCCGCTTTTTGTTTCGCGAGGTCATCGCCTGCTGGTGATACTTCTTCCTTCGCTCCACTCTCAGCCTGTTCTTTTGCTTTTCGTTTCGCAGCGGCTGCAGCTTTCGCTTTCGCTACCGCTTCTTTTTTTAATTGGTCAAGATCTTTATCCCCGCTCATCGATTAGATCACCTTCTTCCCGGTCTTCGCCTCGTAACGGATTTTCTCTTTTAATTTATTGATTCCGTAAATGAGTGCAGCCGGATTTGGTGGACAGCCAGGTATGTAAACATCCACTGGTACAATCTGGTCGACCCCTTTTACAACCGAATAAGAATTTACATAAGGACCACCAGCAGTAGCACAGGATCCCATCGCAACAACCCACTTCGGCTCTGCCATTTGATCATAAAGTCTGCGGACAGTTGGAGCCATCTTTTTGGTAACGGTACCAGAAACGATCATTACGTCCGATTGACGAGGTGAGTTCCGGTAAAACGTTCCAAAGCGCTCAATATCATAGTGCGCGGAGCTCGTTCCCATCATTTCGATGGCACAGCAAGCTAGACCAAAAGTCATTGGCCAGAGTGATGCGCTTCGAGCCCATCCTTTTACCTCTTCAAGCTTTCCGAAGAGAACATTTCTTTTTACTTCTTCCATTTCCTCTTTTGAGAGATATTCCAAGTTTAAATCCATTTTAGCACCTTCTTTTTCCATGCATAGATGAGTCCAATCAGAAGCATCACAACAAAGATTAGCATTTCAATCAGCGCAAAGATTCCTAGTTTTTCATAAGCAATCGCCCATGGGTACAAAAATACTGTTTCAACGTCAAAAATAACGAACATTAGGGCAAAAACATAATAGCGGACATTGAACTGTACACGTGCATCGTGGAACGGTTCAATTCCGCTTTCGTATGTAGTATACTTCGAAGCAATGTCCTTGTACTTCGGACGAAGTAGCTTGGCCGCGAACAAAGCAACTACAGGTAATAAAATTCCGAGACATAGGAACGCAAACACTATCAAATAATTATTTTGATATAGATTCAAAAGTTCCATGCCTAACCCCCCCATGTTGTAAAATGAATTCAGATTATTAACACTTGTAATCGATAACAATTATATCATTGTTACCAATTTGTGTCGATAAACCCTTGTGATTCTTGTAAATTTTATTACAAATATTTGAATGTTTCCCTATATAAAAAATATTTTAGAATCCTATAAAAGTATTATCAGTAACTAGTATTCTTGTTTGGGCCAACCTATGCTGAATGGATGGTATTTTGGTAAAAATTAGCTTCCTTATATTATCCGGCCTCACTTTGGTACCGTTAAGCGGTTGATCGTTACCTAAAGCAACAACTACACCCTTTTCCGGGCACGTTAAACACTTTATCGTTACCAAATTCACCTACTTCACCCTTTTTCGGGCACGTTAAACACTTTATCGTTACCAAATTCAACTACTTCACCCTTTTTCGGGCACGTTAAACACTTTATCGTTACCAAACCCTCCTTCTCCATCCATTTTCGGGCACATTAAATGATACTTGCCCGTAAAAGATCAATACACTACAACATTTTAAGGCACGTTTACCCTACCTCAATTACACCTTTACACACAGTAGCAAAACCCTAAAACCAAACAAAAAAGAGCACCCCAACCAAAGTTGGAGTACTCTTTTACGTCAATTCTTATAATTTTCCCTGGGCAATGGAAATCCGGTTGATCGCGCGTTGAAGCGCTAGCTCGGCACGACGGAAATCGACATTTTCCTGCTGCTTTTCGCGCAGGCGTTGTTCCGCACGTTCTTTTGCACGCATCGCACGTTCCACATCGATATTGTCTGATTTCTCTGCCGTTTGAGCTAGAACCGTAACCGTGTCAGGGCGAACTTCGAGAAAACCGCCGCTGACGGCAACAAATTCAGTATTACCGCCTTTTTTTAAACGGACAGCACCGATTTGGAGCGGCGCAACCATTGGAATATGGCCAGGCATGATGCCAAGCTCACCAGTTTGGGCTTTGGTGCTGACCATTTCCACGTCAGATTCATAAACCGGTCCATCAGGAGTAACAACATTGACTTTCATCGTGTTCATTTTTTACCCTCCTGGTCCGTGATTATACCTCTACACCCATGCTCTTTGCTTTCTCAATAACTTCCTCGATACGACCAACAAGACGGAATGTATCTTCCGGAAGGTGGTCATATTTGCCTGCAAGGATATCCAAGAAACCTTTAACTGTTTCTTTAACTGGCACGTATGAGCCTTTCTGTCCTGTGAACTGCTCAGCAACGTGGAAGTTCTGAGATAAGAAGAACTGGATACGACGAGCGCGGTGTACGACAAGCTTGTCTTCATCACCTAACTCATCCATACCAAGGATGGCAATGATATCCTGTAATTCTCTGTAACGCTGAAGCGTAGACTGAACTTGACGAGCTACTTCGTAGTGCTCTTCGCCAACGATCTCTGGTGAAAGGGCACGAGATGTAGAAGCAAGTGGATCCACCGCAGGGTAGATACCCATTTCAGAAAGCTTACGCTCAAGGTTTGTTGTAGCATCTAAGTGGGCGAAGGTTGTCGCCGGAGCCGGATCCGTGTAGTCATCGGCTGGTACATAGATTGCTTGAATGGAAGTAACAGAACCTACGTTAGTAGATGTGATACGTTCCTGTAATTTACCCATTTCTGTAGCAAGTGTTGGCTGGTAACCAACGGCAGATGGCATACGGCCTAGTAGGGCAGAAACCTCAGAACCTGCTTGTGTGAAACGGAAGATGTTATCCATGAAGAAAAGAACGTCCTGTCCTTGCTCATCACGGAAATATTCAGCCATTGTCAAACCAGTTAGGGCAACACGCATACGTGCACCTGGTGGTTCGTTCATCTGTCCGAATACCATCGCTGTTTGCTTGATAACGCCTGAGTCAGTCATTTCGTGGTAAAGGTCATTACCTTCACGCGTACGCTCACCAACTCCAGCAAATACGGAAATACCGCTGTGCTCTTGGGCGATGTTATTGATTAATTCCTGGATTAATACAGTCTTACCAACACCGGCACCACCGAAGAGACCGATTTTACCACCTTTGATATAAGGAGCAAGAAGGTCTACTACTTTAATTCCAGTTTCAAGAATTTCTACTTCTGTAGATAATTGCTCGAATGTTGGAGCTTCTCTATGGATGGAATCACGGCGTACATCTGCTGCGATTGGCTCATCAAGGTCAATGTTCTCACCTAATACGTTGAATACACGACCAAGTGTTGCATCTCCAACTGGTACAGAGATGGCTGCACCTGTATCCACTACTTCAACTCCACGCTGAAGTCCATCTGTAGATGACATAGCGATTGTACGAACTGTATCATCACCTAAATGAAGGGCTACTTCAAGAGTTAACTGAATTTCAACTTCTGTCTCATTTTGCGGTTTCGTTTCAATCCTTAAAGCGTTATAGATCTCAGGAAGGCTGCCGCTTTCGAACTTAACGTCAACGACCGGACCCATAACTTGGAGAACGCGTCCTTTGTTCATCTTGTTCCCTCCTAACTTCCTCTTTCCAATGTATACATCATGATGGGATGTGGGTTTCGATACCACATCCCGATTAGGCATAAGTCTACTCTAACGCCGCTGCGCCGCCAACAATTTCCGTGATTTCCTGGGTAATTGCTGCCTGACGGGCACGGTTATAGCTAAGGCTAAGTGATTTAATCAGCTCATTTGCGTTATCTGTCGCATTCTTCATCGCGTTCATACGGGCAGCATGCTCACTCGCTTTGCTGTCTAGTAATGAACCGAAGATTAAGCTTTCAGCATATTGAGGTAAGAGAACCTCTAAGATTTGTTCCGCATTTGGTTCGAATTCGTAAGAAGTAGGTTTTGATGGAACTTCAATATTCGTTAACGGCAGAAGTTTCTTCTCGGTTACTTCCTGTGAAATCGCGCTGACATAATGACTATAGTAAACAAACAGTTCGTCGAATGTTCCATCTTCAAACATACCAACTGTGCTGCTGGTGATGTCCTTAATTTCGGTAAAAGAAGGTTGGTCCGCAACTCCAGTGATTTCGAGGACAACATTCATGCCCTGCTTTGCAAAAAAGTCACGTCCTACTCGACCGATGGCGATGATGGCAAATTCATCATTCGACTTATGACGCTTTTTGATTGTCTGATACACTTGACGGATGACGTTGCTGTTAAATGCACCAGCAAGACCTCGGTCCGATGTGATGACCAGATAACCCGTCTTTTTAACCGGACGACTTTTAAGCATAGGATGGTTCACATCCTGACTACCCATTGCGATGGAAGCTGTCACTTCTTGCATTTTCTCCATGTAAGGGACGAAAGCTTTTGCATTATTCACTCCACGGTTCCACTTAGAAGAAGATACCATTTCCATTGCTTTGGTGATCTGGCTAGTCTTTTTCGTCGAAGTGATCCGGTTTTTTATATCACGTAAAGATGCCATAGGTTCTCACCACCCTTTTAAAGAAATTGTTAATCGTATTTGAGCTTTAAGGTCGGCCGCACGGCACCGTACGGCTTCCCTCACACTCAGCTATTACTCTGATACCGCAAACGTCTTTTTAAAGTCGTTGATTGCAGCAACCATATCTTCGTCCTTAGGAAGTTCCTTCGTGTTCTTGATATGGTCTAACACTTCTTTACGGTTGGTGTCTAACCAAGCATGGAATTCACTTTCGAAACGGCGGATGTCCGTCAATGGAATATCATCTAGGAATCCTTTTGTTAGTGCATAAAGGATCGCAACTTGCTTCTCAACAGAAAGCGGCTTGTTTAAGTCCTGCTTTAGAACTTCAACAGTACGCGCTCCACGGTTAAGTTTTGCTTGAGTTGCTTTATCAAGGTCAGAACCGAACTGGGCAAATGACTCTAGCTCACGGTATGAAGCCAAGTCAAGACGCAGTGTACCGGCAACCTTTTTCATCGCTTTAATCTGTGCAGATCCACCAACACGGGATACGGAAAGACCAGCGTTGATCGCCGGACGTACGCCGGAGAAGAACAAGTCAGATTGTAAGAAAATCTGTCCGTCTGTGATGGAGATAACGTTTGTCGGAATATAAGCCGAAACGTCGCCTGCTTGAGTTTCAATGAACGGAAGCGCAGTGATGGAACCAGAGCCCTTCGCGTCACTTAGCTTTGCAGCACGCTCTAAAAGACGGCTGTGTAGGTAGAAGACATCCCCTGGATATGCTTCACGACCTGGAGGACGACGAAGTAGCAAGGAAAGTTCACGGTAAGCAGAAGCTTGTTTTGTTAAATCATCATAGATTACAAGAACATGCTTGCCTTGGTACATGAACTCTTCTGCCATCGTAACACCAGCATACGGAGCTAAGTATAAAAGTGGTGCAGGCTGAGATGCAGCTGCAGTCACAACGATTGAGTATTCTAATGCGCCATTCTTACGAAGTGTTTCAACTGCGTTACGTACAGTTGATTCCTTCTGACCGATAGCCACATAGATACAAATCATGTCTTGACCTTTTTGGTTCAAGATCGTATCGATTGCAACAGATGTTTTACCTGTCTGACGGTCACCGATGATTAACTCACGCTGACCACGACCGATTGGAACAAGAGCGTCAATCGCTTTAATTCCTGTTTGCAATGGCTCATGAACGGATTTACGATCCATAACGCCAGGTGCATTGTACTCGATTGGACGAGTTTTTGTAGTATTGATTGGTCCTAAACCGTCAACAGGCTGTCCAAGTGAGTTTACTACACGACCGATTAGTTCTTCCCCTACTGGAACCTCCATGATGCGGCCTGTGCGGCGGACCTCATCGCCTTCACGGATTTCCGTAAAAGGTCCAAGGATAATAATACCGACGTTATTTTCTTCAAGGTTTTGAGCCATACCCATAACGCCGTTTGAAAATTCAACAAGCTCACCAGCCATGGCATTATCAAGGCCATGAACACGGGCGATACCGTCACCAACGGAGATGACTGTACCTACATCACTTACTTGAATTTCTGCCTGATAATTTTCTATTTGCGACTTTAACAGCGCACTAATTTCTTCAGCTTTGATGCTCATGAGTTTCACCCCTATCTACGAATCTTAGCCTAGCAATTTACGTTGGAGACGATCTAGCTTACCGCGCAAGCTACCGTCAAAAATACGGTTGCCGATACGAAGCTTCACTCCACCTAGTAAATTGGAATCTGTAATATTTTCAATACGAAGTGCCGTTTTTCCAACTTTCGGTGCAAAAGCCAATGATAGGGCTTCTTTTTGAGCATCCGTTAGTGGCTGGACACTGTAAACTTTAGCGTCAGCGACACCTTTTGCGTTGTTAGCGAGCTCGATAAAGTAATCAACCACTTCTGGAATGACTTCCTCACGATGGCGCTCTGCTAAAATCAACAAGGTGTTTTGAACATACGTACTCGCGGATCCGAAAGCAGTTTTTAATAGCTCCTGTTTCTTTTCCGGAGTTAATTTTGGAGACTTCAATGTCTTAACAAAACTTGGGTTAGATAGAAATACTTCTTTCACGACCCTAAGCTCGTCTTCGACTGTATTTAGCAGGCTTTGCTTATTTGCGACCTCATAGAGCGCCGTAGCATAACGTTTCGCTACTGTTGGGTTGCTCATCGGCCTTCCCCTGCCTCATTGATGTACTCGTTGATTAGCTTTTCTTGCTCAGTAGCATCAAGTTCTTTTTCAATCACTTTCGATGCAATCATCACAGATAATGAAGCAACCTGATCGCGGATAGCCGCAACCGCTTGTTCTTTCTGTTGTTCGATTTCAACTTTAGCGGATTCCTTAATGCGGTCTGATTCTGTGCGTGCTAGCGCAAGGATCTCGTCGCGTTGGATATCTGCTTGTTTTTTAGCATTTTCAATAAGTCCTTGAGCTTCCTGGCGTGATTGCTTTAAAAGCTCACGCTGCTCATCTAAAAACTTCTGTGCTTCGGTACGACTCTTTTCAGCCGCATCGATTTCACCTGCGATATGTTGTTCACGGTTTTGCATGATTCCCATTAATGGACCCCATGCATACTTCTTTAATAACGCCATTAAAATAAGGAACATAGCGAGCTGGAAAATAATATCTCCAGTGTTCAACTGGCCTGCTGCTGCTCCTAGTACGAATAGGTTAGTACTCACTCCAGGTTCACTCCCTTCAGTAGTCGTTCAACTTTAAGAGAACCGCGATACTTAAGCCGCTTAATAGTTCAAATTGATGCCGTATAGCTACAGCGCCTAGCCCCTCGAGTCGCTTCAATCCATCAAATGAAGTCAAAGAACGACTTCCTCTGATGGATCTCCAGCGCTTGTCGGGGCTGACCAAGGCGCTTTCGCTTTAAATTACATAAAGGAATGGCGAAGCTCCTGTTTATGTGATCTTCGCCATCGTTAAAATTCTTATCGTTATTGGCCAACTACCATAAACGCGATAACAACCGCCATGATAGGAATCGCCTCTACGAAGGCAACCCCGATGAACATTGTAGATTGAAGCATTCCACGAGCCTCTGGCTGACGAGCAATACCTTCTACTGTTTTTGAAACGATCATACCGTTACCTAGACCTGCACCTAATGCTGCTAAACCAATTGCGATTGCTGCTGCTATTGCACCCATTATTCTTCCTCCTCAAAATATAAATGTAGTTTGTGTATGGGATTTTGTTCATTAAATGAACGTGTTTATATATTAATGGTCATCACTAACTTTATGAGATATATAGACCATTGTTAACAAAGTAAAGATAAATGCTTGGATGGAACCGATAAAAATAGAAAATGCTTGCCATACAATTGTCGGTAATGCCGCAACTAAAATGCCGCCAAAACCGGATGCTGCTAGAGATCCAGCTAACAACGCTAGCAGGATTTCACCCGCATAGATGTTACCGTAAAGACGGAGCCCAAGAGTCAGAGTATTTGAGAACTCTTCAATGATCTTCAATGGAAGTAGGAATCCGACAGGCTGGACAAACCCTTTTGCGTATCCTTTCATCCCCTTTAATTTCACTCCGTAATAGTGAGAAAGTGCTGTAACCATTACCGCGAGTGTTAGGGTGATGACTGGGTCAGCCGTTGGTGATTTCCACCAGAGATCGTGGCCAACTGCAATGGCAAACGGAAGGCCCAACATATTCGAAATAAATATGTACATAATTAAAGTCAGACCTAGTAGATGGAATCTACCACCTGTTTTCCAGTCCATATTGCTTTTGATTAGATTTCGAACGAAGTCCATGACCCATTCGAAAAAGTTTTGAAGTCCAGTTGGTTTCATCGCAAGTTTCCTGGTGGATACCACAGCAATGATAAACACTAGTACACTCGCTACGGTAATCATTAGGACATTCGAAAGGTTAAACCAAAGGCCCATAAACTCATACATAGGAGCTGTATGATTCAAACGTATTCACCTCTCTTCCCCCGCTATTTACGTATAAGAATTGAATGTAAAAAATAATCTATCATAATGACAAAAATATATGTCATTAATCCTATAATCACACTTATAAAGTGGAATATATCCGGATACCTTAAGGCTACAATAACCGCCAAAACTGCCGTGGCCATCCTTGAAAGGGTGCCAAGCGTGCGGACGGTTGTCCCAGTTGTGACCGCTTTACCGAGCGTATCGGTCTTTTTAGCAAGAAGCCACATATTAAAAAAACCCAGACTCGTGCCGAGGATTAATCCTGCAAACACAGACTGGTAAGAGGTAAACCCCCAACCAAGAACATATAAAGCTAGCAAATAAAACATATATTTGCGGTATCGTATCGTCATCTGCTGCCATTCTTGCATCTTATTGTTTGTCCCCCGAGTAAAAATAACGTATCGTGGTCAACACCGCATAGACGCCTGCTGCCAGACCTGCAAAAATCCCAATTATCAGAAAAAGTGGGACAGTCCCAAACTTTCCATCTAACCATCTACCAGCAAAGATCCCGACTAATGTGGAACCTGCTAATTGTGATAGAATAGCAGAGGATAAAGCGATTGCTTGAAAAGGACGATTGTTGTTTTCGCGCATAAAATCCATCCTATTCCATGGGAAGATGACGTGGCAGAGGAGTGACTAAGAACCCAGTCAAACCAACGTTGTTTACGTTTGAAAACCTTACCATTTACATCCTTTGTAAGCATACAATAGGCTCATGTCAATGTCAATCGATTAACGCGAAAAAGTTCACATACTTTTCATAGAAATAAATCCCATAGATTACCTAAGGTGCCAGGCACCATCCAGAAAACTGGATGGTGCCTGGCACCTCCCTTTTTATTTCCTATTCTTCTGTTGGTGCGATGAAGATGGAGGTGTCGATTCTGTCTTCTTGATTTGCCTTTTTGGCGAATACCTTTCCGATATAACCACCCGCCTGAGGAAGATCCTCTGGAGCCAGTTCGACTTCGAGCAACCCTTTCTTTACATTCCTTTTTGAATCGAGGAATCCGATAAAGTGTAAATCCTCTTGATCAAACAAGGCGATACCAAATTCCTCTGCCCCTCCTGGTAGATACACTTCATAGCGATAATGTCCAGGTTTGTCGGCTGGAGCAAAGGCAAAGCCCATTACCCGTGGATAATCTGGTTCTTCAAGAACATATAGGTATGGGATACTGATTTTATCACTACCTTCATTTAGCGTTAGGTAGCCGTCATGGATTTTCCCTTTAAACACCGTAGGGTCCACGAGCATACTCACTTCTATCTTCTTTTTTTCACCAGCTTTCAGCTCAAAAGTCATCGGTAGTTCCCAGTCAATTCCTTCCGCTCTCTTTGGCGTTGTAAAGGAATAGCGCTTCGTGCCTTTCCCATGATTCTGTACTTCGACCACGGTTGTATGCCTATGCATTCGATCGGCTAAACGGAACTTCCCGAAACGAAGCGAACCGGGCAGAACGAGGGTTTCTGCGTTCACCGCTTTTTCTACTTGAATTCTTCCAGCCCCTTGCTCATAGGTGCGGTATCCCTTTCCATCACGGTCCTTGATTGGAACTGACGTATTCATTAGCGCAGATTTAATTTGTTCTGGTCCCCAGTCCGGATGCGCCTGTTTAATGAGGGCACTGGCTCCAGCAACATGAGGTGCGGCCATGCTCGTCCCCTGCAGCGCGAGGTACCCATCAGGAATCGTGCTCTTAATCGCTACTCCCGGGGCAACAACATCAGGCTTGATTTCCCAAGTATCGGTCACCGGACCACGCGAACTAAAATCCGCTAATATATCCTTTTCCTCAACTAAATCCATTCGGACAAATTCCTTCGAACCGTTGAGTGCCTTTTTCAATCCTTCTCCTTCACTCATCGTAATCGAAGCGACCGGAATCTCAAGATGTTCTTCAAGGTTCCCTAAAAACCCACCCTTTGTGTTGTTAAAAATAATGACTCCAGATGCACCCGCTTTAAGCGCGTTTTTAGCCTTCTCGGTGAACGTAAGCGTTCCTCTTTTTATTAAAACAATCTTTCCTTTTGCATCTTTGATCTCTGTTTTCCGACCAATGCCACCATAAACCATTTCCTTGCTTCGGTCGAGCTTCCATCGCTCTGAACCCATTAGCGGCTCAAGTCTGATCTTCTCTTGGTGATTGGAAACGCTGAGATATGGAACTAATAGTGGCGGAGTCGAGGCGCCAACCGAGATAGCCTTGGAGGCCGTACCTGGTGAACCGACCGTCCATTTATTCGGCCCCGAATTTCCGGATGAGGTCACAGCCGTAATGCCTTTTTCGACTGCTTTATTAATCGCCAGCGAAATTGGCAGGTCAGGCCCATTGATTTCATTCCCTAGTGAAAGATTAAGGACATCAACCTTATCCTCGATCGCTTGGTCTATCGCAGCGAGAACCTGTTCCGTCGTCCCCATGCCTCCGGGACCAAGCGCTCGATACGCAATAATCGTTGCCTCTGGAGCCACTCCTGATATCCGTCCATTCGCAGCAATGATTCCGGCGACATGCGTCCCATGGAGCGTGCTTCCGCCGACCGTCCCCTTCGTTTCCATTGGATCATCGTCTCCATCGACCAAATCATGACCGCCGCCATAGTTGCGGTGCAAATCTGGGTGGTCATAATCCACACCAGTATCAATCACCCCTACTTTTACACCCTTCCCCGTTAGACGGTGACCCTTTTTGTCAAAAATGCCGCGTACCTTTTCACCGCCAATTAACTCAATATTGGTGGCCGTAGCATCTGTTTTATAAGACTGAACAGGCGTAACTTGTTTCGCCCCGGGAATTTTCTCCAAGGCATGCAGTGGGCCTTCCACCGAATAACCAGGAATCGCATGCTTAAATACACGGCGAATTTTTACCTCGGGATTTTGCGTTAGCTGCTGCTCAATTTCTTGTTTCGATTGGAATTCTTCAGTTAAAACGATGGCTACCTTATTTTCATGTTTATCTTGTGATGGAATATTGGGGTGCTTTAAATTTTGCTGTTTAGTAACTGTTTGTGTTG
The DNA here is from genome assembly GCF_900109925.1 of Mesobacillus persicus. Classification (GTDB taxonomy): domain Bacteria; phylum Bacillota; class Bacilli; order Bacillales; family Cytobacillaceae; genus Mesobacillus_B; species Mesobacillus_B persicus. The sequence goes on from NZ_FOBW01000014.1 coordinate 97,765, forward strand.
GAGCAGGATCAAAGAGCTTGCTACTTGAACCCGTTCCGGTCATTCCGAACGCTGACCCAGCCCCAGCACACAACATCATCAACGTGATAATTATGTAAAAGATGTTTCGCATGCTCACACCTACTTTTTTACCTGTTAGATTAAGCCAATTAGACAAGGAATATGCATGAGCTCTCGGCTCTTCATCCAGAACTCTCTGCTTTGTCCTATGGATAGCTAGTTTAGGCGCAGAATCTGCTGTTTTATCATCTAAAAATTCGGATTATTTCCTATTATATAGGTAAATTTAGGTATCACCCTAAAAGAGCACGGACCCCGCCTGACCCAGATGGGGGATTAAGTATGGTTTGGATAAAATAAGCGGAGAAATTTCTCTTATTTAGGAAATTGGACTGAAACTAGCATAAATAGACGGAGAATTTCCGACTATTTACTCAAAATAACAGGGAAGTGGGTTATTTTCTCTACTTAACCGGAAAAACTCCGCTTATTTACCATTAATTGAGCTCTATTCTAATTTTAACCGGAAAACTTCCGCTTATTTTTAAGCAATATGGATATCAGATGAAGGGAACATTGTCAGGTTTTCTCAATATGGATTGATTCTTAGCAGTTATGCATCGATTTTTACGAGTTATACATCGATTATCAAGAGTTATTGAAAAAATCGTGAACAATATGTGAACTCTCTCCTAAGTTAACCTCCATAAAACAAAAAAATCCCCCTCCTATATAAAAAGAGGGAGATGAACTAGTTTTACTTCGTTCCAAACAAGCGGTCGCCGGCGTCACCAAGACCTGGGACGATATAGCCATGGTCATTCAGCTTTTCATCAAGTGCAGCAATGTAGATGTCTACATCTGGATGTGCTTCCTTCACTGCGTCCACGCCTTCTGGTGCGGCAATCAAGCACATAAATTTAATGTGTTTAGCTCCGCGCTTCTTCAACGAATTAATCGCTTCAATCGCGGATCCACCTGTTGCTAGCATCGGATCGACAACGATGAAGTCACGCTCTTCGACATCGCTAGGAAGCTTCACGTAATATTCAACCGGCATTAATGTTGCTGGGTCACGGTACAGACCCACATGGCCAACCTTCGCTGCCGGCATCAATTTCAAGATGCCATCCACCATGCCAATTCCCGCACGTAAAATCGGAACAAGACCAATCTTTTTACCTGAAAGCACCTTTGAAGTTGTCATCTGGACTGGAGTTTCAACCTCCATATCCTGAAGTGGCATGTCGCGCGTAATTTCAAACGCCATTAATGTTGCAACTTCATCTACCAACTCACGAAATTCTTTCGTACCTGTGTTTTTATCACGAATATAAGTCAACTTATGTTGAATCAACGGGTGGTCGAATACAAATACCTTAGCCATGGGGATCTCTCCTTTTAAAAGTAGAATTTTGTCGCTATATGTAAAAAAAACTCAGATGACACTTCGTATTATTTTACAGAAAAACACTCCTAAGAGCAACAAGCATTATCCACTCTTTCTATTGTTTATTTAAATGCTCAATAATATCAACTCTTTAAGACAGTTTGTTAAATTTCTGTCAAAATGATAAGTCATCTCGGCTAGTGTAGGTTGATTTCCACTCCAGGCACTTCGCTTTCCGCGGGCAGTCCGGGAGCCTCCTCGTCGCTTCGCTCCTGCGGGGTCTCCCTTGGCCTTGCACTCTCGCAGGACACTGAATGGCTTCCTTGAATATGCCCACGCACGAGAAAATGCGGGTTTTCATTTTCGAGGAGTCTTCGTGCCTTCCGCTCCAATCAACCGCTTTAAAAAAGCCTTATTAACAAAGAATCAAAATAATCCTAAAAAAGCGGCTCTCCACAGAGAACCGCCTTTTCTACTGCCTATTATTAATACTCAGGATAAAGCACGAATTTCGAGCTCAACGCTTCAACACGTGCGCTTGCTTCTGCAAGTTTTTCTTCGTTGTCATGGTTTTTAAGTGTATAAGCAATGATTGAGGCAATTTCGTCCATATCCTCAAGACCGAAGCCGCGGCTTGTTACAGCGGCTGTTCCGATACGGATACCGCTTGTCACAAATGGGCTAGCTGGATCGAATGGAATCGTATTTTTATTAACGGTAATTCCTACATCGTCAAGAACCTTCTCAGCAACTTTACCAGTAAGTTCAAGTGAACGTGTATCAATCAGCACCAAGTGATTATCCGTACCACCTGAGACAAGAGTAATCCCTTCGCTTTGCAGGCTTTCTGCCAGACGCTTCGCATTTGTGACAACATTCTGCGCGTACTCTTTAAAGCTCTCTTGTAGCGCCTCACCAAAAGCCACTGCCTTTGCAGAAATTACGTGCATCAATGGTCCACCCTGAATTCCAGGGAAGATGGATTTATCGATTTTTTTCGCGAATTCCTCACGGCAAAGAATCATCCCACCGCGTGGGCCGCGAAGAGTTTTATGCGTAGTTGTTGTCACAAAATCTGCATAAGGAACTGGATTCGAGTGAAGACCTGTTGCCACTAGACCAGCGATATGCGCCATATCAACCATCAAGTAAGCACCGACTTCATCCGCAATTTCACGGAACTTTTTAAAATCAATTTCGCGTGGATACGCGCTTGCCCCGGCAACAATCAGCTTCGGCTTATTCTCAACCGCTTTCTGGCGGACGTCTTCATAATTGATCAAATGTGTGGTTTCATCGACACCATACTCAATGAAGTTATATTGAACACCACTGAAATTGACCGGGCTACCATGTGTTAAGTGGCCCCCATGAGAAAGGTTCATCCCAAGAACCGTGTCGCCATGTTCAAGAATCGTAAAATAAACCGCCATATTCGCTTGGGCACCAGAGTGTGGCTGGACATTGACATGCTCGGCCCCAAAGATCTCCTTCGCACGGTCACGAGCGATATTCTCAACAATATCCACGTATTCGCAACCACCATAATAACGCTTCGCTGGGTACCCTTCCGCATATTTATTCGTCAATACGGATCCTTGCGCTTCCATTACCGCTTCACTGACAAAGTTTTCTGAGGCAATCAATTCAATCTTCGTACGCTGACGTTTTAACTCTTGTTGGATTGCCTCAAACACCTGGCTATCCTGCTCCTTAAGATGCTTCATGTTTATCCCCCTTTTATCTCACTGATGCCGAATAAGTTATGTAACTCTCTACTGTTATTAAGTGAAAATTCTTATATTATTGTAGCCCATGTTGGTATGAAAAGAAAGGTCGAGAATGAAATGTAAACGGTTGCTATCAATTATTTTTATAAAATATGAACCGTCCACTAATTTTCGGAAAAATATGTTCTATATATTGGAAATAAATCAACTTTTCGAACACAACTATCCTAACCTCATACAAAACGTTAATTACTCTCAAAAATGTTCGTCTTTATTTTAATCCAATAAAACAAAAAGCCCAAATCAGGGCTTGTGTTTAACAGGATTCATTTTCACGAGTATGTTCATAGACAGCACGACTGCCACCGATGAGTTTTGGCCGCGTTTTTGCCAAGGTAACATAGGCATGTCCCACTGTTTTTTGCGAGACCCGGAGCGGCACGGCTACATGCTTTAAATGCATGCCAATCAGTGTATTGCCAATGTCAATGCCGGCTTCTGCCTTAATAAACTCGACAACGACAGGATCGATCAAGTTCGCGTAGGCATATGTAGCCATAGCTCCGCCAGCCTTTCTGACCGGAATCACAGTCACTTCCTCAAGCTGGCGCTGCTCAGCCGTCTTGCGCTCGACAACGAGGGCTCTGTTCAAATGCTCACAGCATTGAAATGCCAGCTGAATCCCGATTTCAGCCTGTAACCCTTTTAACTGACGAAACACGAATTCGGCCACTTCTTCCGTTCCAGCGGTTCCAATCCTTTCACCCGCGATTTCACTCGTACTGCACCCAATGACTAACACTTGATCCTTAGATAGGTTCGCTTGTTCCTTAAACTCAGAAAGGACACGATTTAGTTCAGCTTCCCATTGATTAATCACTTCTCACCCACATCCTTTCTGTGGAGGGGAAGCAAGGGGACGGTTCTTCCGCTTCCTTCAGAATAAGGAAGCAGAAGAACCGTCCCCTTGCTTCCTTACTTATTCTCGTACTCAGTTATCTTTCCTACTCGATTTGCGTGGCGGCCGCCTTCATAGTCAGATGTGAGCCAAGTTTTTGCGATTTCGCGAGCAAGTCCTGGTCCAATGACGCGCTCTCCCATCGCGATGATATTGCTGTCGTTATGTTGGCGAGTGGCCTTCGCACTAAACACATCATGAACAAGTGCGCAACGAATTCCCTTGACTTTATTGGCCGCGATGCTCATGCCAATTCCCGTGCCACAAATTAGGATGCCGCGGTCAAATTCACCGGAAGCCACTTTTTCAGCCACAGGAAGAGCGTAATCAGGATAATCTACAGAGGTATCACACTCGCAACCAAAATCCTCGTACTCAATCCCCAGTTCTTCCATTTCTTGCTTAATTTCTTCACGAATGTTCAATCCACCATGGTCGGACGCAATGGCTACTCTCATCAAACTTTCCTCCTATTTTCCACCTATTTAGGGGACCCGAATTTTCCGGGTAGAATTCTACCGTTATTCTCTCACAATCCCCTTAAAATAAAAAGATTCCTTAAATCAAATCCCCGAAAATCTATTTGGTCCATTTTGGCTCTGCTTTATCAATAGCTTCCTTAATCCCCGCAAAAGCCGCTCGATAAAGGTCTATGCTACCGCCATAAGGGTCGGCGATGTCTCGAGCAGAATCACCTGCAAACTCACTTAACGTAAACGTTTTTTTCGCTGCTTGTGGAAAGAAACTTAAAACCGCATCTTTGTGACTGGCTGTCATCGTCAGAATGATTGTCGCCCACTCGACTTCTTTTACCGATAGCTGTGTGGATTTGTGATCTAAATTAATGTCGTTTTCGTTTAATACTTTTTCTGCATTCACAGAGGCAGCACTTCCATCAGCAGCGAAAACCCCTGCCGACTTTACCTCAATATCAGGTATGTTCTTACTTTTTAAAACCGCCTCCGCCATCGGACTGCGGCAGGTATTTCCTGTACAGACAAATAGGATTCGATTCATTTGGCCAGCCTCCTTTTTTAATCCATTTATATTATTATACTTTTAAAAGATGAAAATCAGTAAAAAAGAGACACCTTAAATTCCTAAGGTGTCTAAAATGCATCTCCATCAGTATGTAATCATCTAAATAAACAACCTTTTCTTAATCCCATACTAACAGACATCCTCTCCTCATAAAACCAATTTGCCTATTTACCTTCTAGAGGGGAATCAATAATTTTAAGCCAAAGGCGAGCAGTATTCCACCGCCGAGCGCTTCGCTGTATTTACCGAGCCAGCCCTGCACCCTTCGTCCAAGCAGGAGACCTGCCCAAGTCAAGACGGTTGCTGCAACCCCAAAGCAGGTAAGAACTATTAGCGTTTTTGCCCCGTAAATCCCAAGGGTCAACCCCGCTGAAAAGCTATCAAGACTCACCCCGAAAGCAAACACTAGTAGGCCTTTCCCAACTGGTGCAATAAGCGATTCTTCCTCTTGTTTAAAACTAGATCGGACCATTTGAATACCCAAAAATATCAGCAGACCCCCCCCAAGGTAGGTAGCGATTGCGCCAAACTGTTCCGATAAAAAACGCCCGCCAATCATCCCGACCAGCGGCATCCAGACATGAAAAAAGCCAATCATGATTCCTATTTTAAATATTTGCCTTAACGTCAAGTTAAACATTCCCATGCCGAGACCGACAGAAAAGGCATCCATTCCTAGCGCAAAGGCCATCAAGATTAGTGTTACGACTTCTCCGATCACTGCTTCCATATTCTAGCCTCCCTGGACACATACGTGGACTTGCTATATCAACATATGCACGCCATTTGGGGTTTAGAAGCACAACTAATCTTGTTCGTTGGTGCCAACAGTTTCCTGAGAGAATTCTTATTTTAAAAGGCATATAGCCCTGCTCTTACCGACCTGGTTTGAGCAAATAGAAGATTTTTACTCATTTCCACATTTATTAAAAAAAATTCTGTGTTAAACACGGCTGGTAATTTCCGCTCCAGGCACTCGCTTTCCGCGGGCGTGCCGGGGAGCCTCCTCGGCGCTTAAGCGCCTGTGGGGTCTCCCCTGTCCCGTGCATCCCGCAGGACATTGATTAACTTCCTCGAATATGCCCACGCACGAGAAAATGCGCATTTCATTTTCGAGGAGTCGAGTGCCTTCCGCTCCAATCACCAGTTTGTGAAAAATAAAATGTCCTTTAAAACAGCCACTAAAAAAGAAACTGACCCCTACCAGTCAGTTCCTACCTCTTTATTCCGCCACTTCTATAATCGGAAAACCCGATGCCTTTGTCAGCCGGTTCATTATGGCCACGCCGACGCCTGTTTCCGGAAAGATTTCGCCAAATATGATGTCTACATCGCTTTCATTAAATGCGCGCAAAGTATCATATAATGCTTCGGCGACTGTTTCTAGCTGGGCGCGACGTCCGCATGGAAAAATAACATCTGCCTGGTAGCTATGTTGGTTTTCCTCGGTCGTCATCACGCCTACCTTCAAACCCTCTCCCCGCTTCTCATCCACTAACTTCTGAATATCACTGGCGTCACCATTCACCAAATAGAGTGGGGCATTCGGGGCATAATGACGGTACTTCATCCCAGGGGATTTCGGCGCCTGTTTCGAATCCGTTAAAGCCGGATCCGTTAACACCTCACCAACAACTAGCTCCAACTGTTCCTTTGTCACACCACCTGGCCGTAAAATCACGGGTGTTTCCCCGGTACAATCGACAACTGTTGATTCAACTCCAACTCCTGTTGGCCCGCCATCGACAATCCCAGCAATGCGCCCATCCAAATCATCCTGCACATGGCGTGCGGTTGTCGGACTAGGTCGGCCTGATACATTCGCACTTGGAGCCGCAATTGGCAGACCCGAAGCTTCAATCAAAGCCAATGCAACCGGATGATTAGGCATCCGGACCGCTACTGTGGATAACCCCGCTGTCGCCAGCTCCGAAAGTTTCCCGACCTTTTTATCTAAAATAATCGTAAGCGGCCCCGGCCAGAAGGCAGCCATTAACTTTTCCGCCGTTTCTGGTATTTCGCGAACAATTTCCGCGAGTTGGTTCAGATTGGCAATATGAATGATTAACGGGTTATCACTCGGACGCCCCTTTGCTGCAAAAATTCTCGCGACCGCCTCATCACTTTCGGCATTCCCACCAAGGCCATAAACCGTTTCTGTAGGCAAAGCGACCACTTCATTTTCCGTCAAAATTCTCGCTGCTTCGACAATTTGTGGATATGTTATTAACCTATCCACACTTTTATCCACTTTCCACAATCTTGTTAACATAGTTGTCCACCTTTTATACCTGGGACGATTGTCCTCAAATTAGTTCTATTTTCCCTTTATAACAGGGATACGGAAAGTAATTTCTATGAAAGTATAAAAGAAGAACTCAATGATGACAAGTTTTTATCCACAAATTGTGTATAAAAAGGTCCATTCCGTGGATAACTTTTCTTAGCTATCCACATTTTCTCCCAGCCTTCTCCACAAACTAAGAGTTATCCACATTCCCAACTGGCATTTTCATGATAATCGAGTTATCCACACTGGATACCTGTTCAAAATGTCGATTATTGTAAAGGGCCGGCGGAATATCGTCCACTGTTATAAACCCAATTTTATTAAAAAAGGAAACCGCAGTTTCTTTATTTGTCACAAGGTAAAGGGAATCTAGCTTTTTGCTTTCAGCAATTTTAATGACGCGATCAAATAAGAGTAAAATCTGAACCTGTGTCGTTCCTTCAGACAGGACAAACGAACGAAGCATGCCGACGCCATTCACCGGTTCTATCCCAATACACGCCTTTAAAGCCCCACTTTTTGTTTCTAATAGAGAATAATAATCAATCGAATCCGCGACTCCTTCAGCATTTACGTTTGCTTCTAATAGAAAGGACTCTAATCTTTTAATATCCTTACTTTCCGCCTTGCGAATCGTTTCTTCCATTTTTCCACCCCATTTTTGAATTCTAGTATATGTTTATGGGTAATGTAGAAAAGTAGAACCAATAATCTATTTGTTTCAACCGTGATTGCACTCACATTCTTTTTTCCACAATCAGTTTATACTAATACTAGATTCTACTAAATGGAGGGAATCCTAATGGAAAAACAAACTTTAAACCAATATCAAGAATTCAGCGAAGAAAGATTTACAAAACGGATTGTTTTCAAAAAAGGTGACAGCACCGTTTTCTTACTAAATTTCTTACCAGGCCAAGAGTTACCACCACACGCTCACCCAGGCAGCGAAGTGTTTATTCAAATGATGCAAGGCGCGGGCACGTTTACCGTTGACGGCGAAGAGGTTGTCCTCGGCCAAAATGAAGTGATTCATTGTAGCGATCAAGAAAAAATGGCTTTTAAAAACACAGGAACTGAACCTGTTTCGCTTTATGTGATGCTTAGTAAAATTCCTGATGAGCGGTTTGCAGAAGATCTATAAAACCTACTAAAGAGCGTGACTCATTTTTACTTGAGCCACGCTCTTTATTTTAACCAAAAATCTTATTCCATATATCTACTAGGAAGAATCGGACTTCGACCGGCTCTTCATCCTGCTCCTCATATAGCGGTGCTTGTTCTTCACTGCTCGCTACTTCAGCAACCTCTTCTTCGCCTTCAGCTGGTTTCCCGTCTTCAAACCCTTTGCTTGTTGCTTCGCCGTTTGAAAAGTCTAGAAAACATAGTGGCGGGAATAATACGCACCACCAGTTAGATCCTGTTCCTTCGCCAAGTGTGATGAGGACAGCCTCGTACTCACCAGCTGGATATAAAAATTGTCCGTAAAGTTTGGTTGGAAAACTAACTTTATTGAACTCGGCTTTTACCGATTGATTACTTCCATGTTCGGCAACCACTTCTTCAGCAATCTTCTGTAGCTCCGGAATCCCTTCTTTGATTACAGTTCTCGCTTCATCTAGTGATACCAACTCTTCTACCCATTTTGTGATCTCCGCATTAACTGCGTCTCTCACCTTGCGCTTAATTTCCTGGTCTTCCTTAGAGTCGCTATCAGCCAAGATTCTCAACCGAATCGCCTCATTTGGAATCACCTGTGGATCCTGTGATGTCGCCTCTGTCGTTGGCATATATAAATTTAAAATAGTAGCAGCACATAATAAAATAATATAAAGTTCAGCAAGTAATTTTTGTTTCATTTTCTAGCACCATCCCTTCACTAGTCACAGTGTGGACAGATTGCTAGATTCTTAAACTATTAAATTTTGAATTTGTTTTAAAAAATTTGGTTTTCCCAGAAATCCGGTTTTAAAGCTTGGATCTTTTTACCGGCTTCCTGAACAATCAACGACCCGATGTCTGGCCTAAACCACATCCTGGTCGCTGACCGTGTTCTCTTACCCCTCAATTTCCGCAAATACCATCCGGTCCTTGCCATTGATATCGTTAACGACTTCAATCTTCGCTCCAGGAAAGGCCTGCTTCAACAGCTCTGAAACGGCTTCTCCCTGGCCAAAGCCAATCTCAAACCCAACCAATGCCTTTTCTTTTAAAACTAGCGGGAGCTCGTCCATAAACCGTCGGTACAAATCAAGGCCATCTTCTCCGGCGAACAGGGCGAGATGGGGCTCGTGTTCGGTGACAACCTCCGACATCGACACTTGATCACTCACTGGGATGTACGGAGGATTTGAAATGATGGCATCAAACTTTTTCCCCGATTGAATCAACGGGGCAAGCAAATCACCTTTGACAAATTCAATTTCGGCCCCAAGCTTTGCCGCATTGCTCTTCGCTGTTTCCAATGCTGCTTCAGAAAGGTCAGTGGCGGTCACGCTCAGCTCAGGTTTTTCTAATTTTAACGTCACCGAAATCGCACCGCTTCCTGTTCCAATGTCAGCTAGTTCAAGTCCAACCTGACTATCAAACATCGAATTCAAACGATTTAAAGTTCCATAAATTAGTTCCTCAGTTTCCGGACGCGGAATCAATACTGAAGGATTCACATCAAACTCTCGACCATAAAACTCCTGTGAACCGATGATATATTGAACGGGTACTCCCTGTTCATGCTGGTGAATTGCTTCCTTAAAAGCCAACCAGACTTCCGGCTTTAACTCTTCGCGTAGTTCTGATAAAAGCTTTGCCCGACTCATCCCGGTAAAATGGCGTAAGAGAAGTTCACCAACGTTTTCATCCCGCTGCTTTTCTTCTAAAAAAGACGAAGCCCAGTTTAGGGCTTCGTAGATTTTTTTACTCATTGGATGCTTCCTCTAGACGATTAGACTGATCTTCCATAATCAAAGCTTCGATGATTTCATCTAGTTTCCCTTGGAGGATTTGGTCTAGTTTTTGAATCGTTAACCCGATACGGTGGTCGGTGACGCGGTTTTGCGGGAAGTTATACGTACGAATCCGCTCCGAACGGTCACCCGTTCCAACAGCAGATTTACGTACGGAATCGTATTCCGCTTGAGCTTCCTGCTGGAATTTATCATACACACGCGCACGTAATACCTTCATCGCTTTGTCTTTATTTTTATGCTGGGATTTCTCATCCTGGATGGAAACGACTATTCCTGTTGGAATATGCGTCAAGCGCACCGCCGACATCGTCGTGTTAACGCTCTGTCCGCCGGCACCACTAGAAGCAAAGGCATCAAAGCGAATATCTTTGTCATGTAGCTCGATTTCAACTTCTTCTGCTTCTGGAAGGCAAGCTACTGTTGCTGTTGAAGTATGAATTCGGCCACCAGATTCAGTTTCTGGCACACGCTGAACGCGGTGAGCACCATTTTCAAACTTCATTTTTGAATAAGCACCAGCGCCATTGATCATAAAAATAATTTCTTTAAAGCCGCCAACTCCTGTTGAGTTAGCCTCCATTACTTCTACTTTCCAACCTTGGCTTTCGGCAAAACGGCTGTACATGCGGTATAAATCACCAGCGAACAATGCCGCCTCATCTCCACCTGCTGCGCCGCGGATTTCCATGATAACGTTTTTGTCATCATTCGGGTCCTTAGGAATGAGAAGAAGCTTTAAGCGTGCTTCAAGACCTTCAATTTGATCCTCGAGCTCAGAGATTTCTTCCTTCACCATTTCGCGCATTTCAGCATCCAGCTTATCCTCAAGCATGGCCTTTGCATCTTGGAACTGTTCTTTTGCATCTTTGTATTCACGATAAACATCGACAGTCTCTTGAATATCAGACTGTTCCTTTGAAAATTCACGAAGCTTTTTTGGGTCATTCACAATTTCAGGGTCACTTAAAAGCTCATTCAGCCTTTCATAGCGATCCTCAACAGCTTGAAGACGATCAAACAAAGTCATTCACCTCATATTTTATATATTAAAAAGGTACATATATCGTACGTTTTATTCCTATTATCATTTTTACCCATAACTACTTAATTATAGTATAGGGAGATGAAAGCGTCAAAATCAAATTAACTCGGATAGGTTCACTTGACACGTTCTTATTGGCTGCGTTAAACGCGGCTGTTGATTTCCGCTCCAGGCACTTCGCTTTCCGCGGGCTGAACAAGGCGCTTCCGCTTTTCTTTCTCCTCGTCGCTTTGCTCCTGTGGGGTCTCCCCTGGCCTTGCACTCCCGCAGGACTTTGAATAGCTTCCTTGAATAGGCCCACGCACGAGAAAATGTGCAGTTCATTTTCGAGGAGTCTTCGTGCCTTCCGCTCCAATCAACGTTGTAAAAAATAGAATAGCCTCGTTAAATGAAAACGATCCCTAAACATGCTCCGTTACACTTAATCTACTTAAATAAATAAAAAACCAGCTTCCCTAATAAAAGAAGCTGGTTTTTCATCTATTTAAGTCAGGCTATCGGTTTTAGGAGTGATTTCCTGTTCGCGTGGTACTTTTGGCACTTCGTGATGGTGACGGCAACGGGGCTCGTACGATTCTGAGGCGCCGACGAGGATAACAGGATCATGATAAGAGGCCGGTTCTCCGTTGATGAGACGCTGCGTACGGCTTGCAGGTGATCCGCAGACTGCACATACAGCTTGAAGCTTCGTCACTTGTTCGGCTACCGCCATTAGCGCTGGCATTTGGCCGAATGGTTCGCCTCGGAAGTCTTGGTCTAGACCAGCAACAATCACACGGTGACCACTATTGGCAAGGTGTTGAACGACCTGAACAATTTCATCATCAAAAAATTGGACTTCATCAATGGCTATGACTTCGATTTCAGAGTTAATATGCTGGAAAATGTCAGTTGAATTCGCAACCGGTTTCGCCATTACGGATGTTCCATTATGGGATACGACTGCTTCTTCACTGTAACGATTATCAATTAACGGTTTAAAAACAGCAAGTTTTTGTTTCGCAAATTGGGTTCTTCTGACTCGGCGAATCAATTCCTCTGATTTGCCGGAAAACATGCTGCCGCAGATTAATTCAATCCAGCCGCTGTGCTTCATCACATACATAGAGACGGCCTCTCCTTCCTAGCTATCACGATTTCATTTTATTTTTTATCGTTCCTATAATGAACGTTTATTATTTTATTGGCTCTGTTAAACAGGTATGTTGATTTCCATTACAATCAACGGTAACAAACAAAAATGCCCTTTAATAGAGCTATTTTTTTCGAAATAAAAAGCAGGCAAGGTAGTGTTGCTTCTTGCCTGCTTTTTTAATTTGTCTATTACTGTTGTACGTCGTTCTTAAGACCGTACTTCTTGTTGAAGCGGTCTACACGTCCACCAGCCTCAGCGAATTTTTGACGCCCTGTGTAGAACGGATGGCACTCAGAGCAAGTTTCAACGCGAATCTCTTGCTTTACTGAACCCGTTTCAAAAGTGTTTCCGCATGCGCAAGAAACAGTGATTGTCTTGTAGTTTGGATGAATTCCAGTTCTCATTCCTTTTCATCTCCTTTTGCCCTGAATCATTTGCTGAAACAGAGTTATATTGTAGGGGCCATATCGACACCTTAGAGTTTGAAAAAACACACTGTTGTCATTATAGCAAGGCTATACTAATTTATCAAGCTTGTTTTTACCACAATAATTTCCATCAGAGAAATCCGATTACAGCGCCCGTTTATTACCAGCCTTAATTTCCTCAGCTAAGATTGCAAAAAACTCTTCGTTTGATTTCGTCTGCTTCAACTTGCGAAGGAATTTCTCCGAAAAGTCCGGCGAATCGGTTAGCGATTTACGGATTGCCCAAAGCTTGTCAAGATTTGGTTTCGGAATAAGCAGCTCTTCCTTCCGCGTCCCAGAGCGACGAATATCAAGCGCTGGGAAGATTCGTCTTTCTGCAAGTGAGCGATCAAGATGCAGTTCCATATTCCCTGTTCCCTTGAACTCTTCATAAATGACGTCATCCATACGAGAACCTGTTTCGACAAGCGCCGTCGCTAGAATCGTCAAGCTACCGCCCTCTTCAATATTACGGGCCGCACCGAAGAAACGCTTTGGACGATGGAACGCTGCCGGGTCAATCCCCCCTGAAAGTGTTCGACCACTTGGCGGAATAACAAGGTTATAAGCACGTGCTAGACGTGTAATACTGTCCATAAGGATGATAACATCACGCTTATGTTCAACAAGGCGCATCGCTCGTTCAAGCACAAGCTCAGCCACCTTAATATGGTTCTCTGGAACTTCATCAAAAGTCGAGCTCACCACATCACCCGCAACAGAGCGCTCGATGTCGGTAACTTCCTCAGGTCGTTCGTCGATCAGCAACACAATCAATTCGGCTTCTGGATGATTCGTCGTAATGCTGTTGGCGATTTCTTTGATCAGCATCGTTTTCCCAGCCTTAGGCGGAGCAACAATCAAACCACGCTGCCCAAAACCAACAGGTGCCAGCAAGTCCATAATCCGTGTTGAAATATGCTTAGGCGTTGTTTCAAGCTTCATTTGGCGGTCTGGATAGAGTGGCGTAAGACCTGGGAAGTGAACTCGTTCTTTCGCAGTTTCTGGGTCATCTCCGTTAACCAGTTCAACTTGAAGCAAACCGAAATAGCGTTCATTTTCCTTTGGAGGACGTACTTTACCAGAGACTTTATCCCCGTTCCGAAGATCAAAACGACGGATTTGTGAAGCTGAGATATAAATATCCTCAGAGCTTGGCGAGTAATTAATTGGACGTAGGAAACCGAAACCTTCCGATTGGATGATTTCTAGGACACCTTCCATAAAAAAGTAACCCTGACGCTCAGCTCTAGCTTTTAAAATTGCAAAAATCAGTTCTTTTTTAGACAACTTGCTGTAATATGAAACTTTATATTCACGGGCAAGCTCGTACAGTTCTTTTAATTTCATATTTTCTAAACTTGAAATATTGACTTCCATATCGTCACCACACTTAAATAGTATTTCGATTTCCTGTCCATAAAAATTGTAAAAAAACGAATATGAGTACACTTACTATGGATGGAAAAAGAAGAAAAGAGTTTCCACTGAAGGATGTAAAGAAGGATTGATGAAAAGCAGTCGATCGAAGATCCTTTTTTATAAAAATAATGTTAATTGTACCTTATCTTTGCATGTAGAAGCAATTAAAACTTTCCAAATTTTGACGCTCCTTTTTGACGGGTTGTTAAAAAGGAGCATCATCTTGAGGACATAGGAAATTATCTTTGCATTGTTAACACGTTGATTTCCGCTCCAGGCACTCGCTTTCCGCGGGCGTGCCGGGGAGCCTCCTCGGCGCTTACAGCGCCTGTGGGGTCTCCCCTGCCCCGTACTCCCGCAGGAGTCGAGTGCCTTCCGCTCCAATCAAGATCCAGCAAATGTCAACCGTATCCTTAAAATTCAATTATTTAATCACAAGGTTCGGCTTTTTGTTTAGGCTGTGCTGGCCTTCGATGAAGCGGAGTGTTCCTGATTTGGCACGCATGACGATGGAGTGGGTTGTTGCTACGTTGCCTTTGTATTGAACGCCCTTTAACATTTCACCGTCTGTTATTCCGGTTGCAGCAAAGATGGCGTCGTCGCCTTTAACGAGATCCTCCATCAACAAGACCTTTGTTACGTCGATGCCCATTTTAATGCAACGCTCTGCTTCGGCATCGTTTTGTGGGACAAGTCTTCCTTGGATTTCGCCACCCATGCATTTTAACGCAATCGCAGATAGCACTCCTTCAGGTGCGCCGCCTGTTCCAAACAAGATATCAACGCCAGTAAAATCAAAGGCGGTGTTGATTGCTCCGGCAACGTCTCCGTCATCAATCAACTTGATTCTTGCACCTGCTTCGCGTATTTGTTGAATGATGTGTCCATGACGGTCTCGATTTAAAACCGTCGCAACGACATCTTCCATATCTTTATTTTTCGCTTTCGCAACCGCTTTTAAGTTATCTAACACGGAGGCGCGGATATCGATTAATCCAACAGCTTCTGGCCCGACAGCGATTTTTTCCATATACATATCTGGTGCATTAAGGAGATTCCCATGATCAGCAATTCCCAATACAGCTAGTGCGTTCCAGCCACCAGATGCCACAATATTTGTTCCTTCGACAGGATCCACCGCCACATCGACACGTGGTCCATATCCTGTCCCAAGTTTTTCACCAATATAAAGCATCGGTGCTTCGTCCATTTCCCCTTCACCAATGACGACAGTCCCTTTCATGGGAACTGTATCAAACACATCCCTCATTGCTGAGGTCGCTGCTCCATCGGCCTCGTCTTTTTTGCCGCGGCCCATCCAACGAGCGGATGCTAGTGCAGCTGCTTCGGTTACGCGAACAAGCTCCATTGATAAACTTCTTTCCATCGGTTTCTCCCCTCATTCTCTTTTTTAAAGGCTAGCGTTAAACGTGGTTGTTGATTTGCGCTCCAGGCACTCGCTTTCCGCGGGCGTGCCGGGGAGCCTCCTCGGCGCTTGAGGCGCCTGCGGGGTCTCCCCTGCCCCGTACTCCCGCAGGAGTCGAGTGCCTTCCGCTACAATCAACAATGTTCTTTAACATAGCCTATAGAAACCCAGACTTGTTTCTCTTTATATAAAAAACTCAATACCGATTTAAGCGTTTTTCATTTGTTCCATTTCTTCTTTGGTCATTTTTTCGCGCCAGGCTGTTGCTCCGAGGCCGTTTAGCTTTTCGATTAGATGGCTGTAGCCGCGGTCGATATGTTCAAGCCCGGTGATTTCGGTTACGCCCTCAGCAATGAGTCCAGCAATGACGAGCGCAGCTCCTGCACGGAGGTCACTTGCTTTTACCTTTGCCCCTTGAAGCTGAATGGGACCATTGATGATGGCGGAACGGCCTTCGACTTTAATATTGGCATTCATTCTTCTTAGCTCATCGATATGCTTAAACCGAGCCCCGTAAATTGTATCTGTGACAACGCTTGAACCTTCTGCCTTTGTTAATAGCGAGGTGAATGGCTGTTGCAGGTCCGTTGGAAAACCTGGGTAGACTAATGTTTTGATATCAACAGACTTATAGTGTTCCGTTGGTCCAACAAACACTTGGTCATCCTTTGTTTCGACATGGACACCCATTTCTTTAAGCTTGGCAATCAATGACTCGAGGTGAAGCGGAATGACATTATCAATGAGAATTCCTTGGCCGACAGCAGCTGCCAAAATCATGTACGTTCCGGCTTCAATCCGGTCAGGAATAATCGTATGACGGCAGCCGTGAAGCTTGTCTACTCCATCAATCCGGATCACATCCGTTCCGGCGCCTTTGATTTTCGCTCCCATATTAGATAGAAGCGTAGCAACATCAATGATTTCCGGCTCCTTCGCCGCATTTTCTATAATCGTCTGGCCTTTCGCACGAACAGCAGCAAGCATGATGTTAATGGTCGCACCGACACTAACAACATCTAAGTAAATTCGAGCGCCACGTAATTCATCGGCACGGAGATAAATCGCTCCCTGCTCATTTGTTACCTTTGCACCAAGAGCTTCAAAGCCTTTGATATGTTGATCAATTGGTCTTGGTCCTAAATGGCACCCGCCTGGCAACCCGATGACCGCTTTTTTGAAGCGACCGAGCATGGCCCCCATAAGATAATAGGAAGCTCGCAGTTTTTTTACTTTTCCATTCGGCAAAGGCATGGAGATCATGGAAGAGGGATCAACCGTCATTTCATTGTCTGAGAAAGTTGCGGGCCCACCGATTTCCTGAAGCAAGTCCTTTAAAATATGGACATCAGAAATATCCGGTAAACCTTCAATCGTAACAGGGGATTCAGCCAAAATCGTCGCGGGAATCAACGCGACCGCACTGTTTTTCGCCCCGCTAATACGCACCGTTCCCTTTAATGGGTATCCACCTGCAATTTTAAGCTTTTCCATTTTTGACTCCCTTCTAAGCCGTGATGTAGATTCTAACTTCCATGCACAAAGGCTTGTCCCCAACTAAGACAACCCTCATTCACTTACATTATGCATTATTTACAAAGAAAGATGAAAATATAATAGTCCGGATGATTCCTATGGTTTTATCATACATTATAAATGAAGTAAACGTTTAAAAATCTTTATTTAGAGCGTTTTTCCCAATCTGCCAAGAATGCTTCAATTCCTTTGTCAGTCAAAGGATGATTAAATAGCTGCATTAATACCTTATAAGGGATGGTTGCAATATGTGCTCCTTGTAGAGCGGCGTCAGTTACATGTTGAGGATGGCGAATCGATGCGGCAATGATTTCGGTTTCAATTCCGTGGATCGCAAAGATTTCGGCAATCGTTGAAACTAAATCCATTCCGTTGTGACCAATATCATCTAGTCTACCAATGAATGGGGATACATATGTAGCTCCTGCTCTTGCAGCAAGCAAGGCCTGGTTGGCACTGAAAATGAGGGTCACATTCGTTTTAATTCCCTCTTTTGCAAATGTCGAAACGGCTTTTAAACCATCTGGAGTCATCGGAACTTTAATCGTGATGTTTGGAGCAATGGCAGCTAGTTCTCGGCCTTCTTTAATCATTCCCTCGGCATCAAGCGCAATCACCTCGGCGCTAACGGATCCAGATACCAACTCGGTAATTTCCTTCAAACGGTCAGGGAAACTAATATTCTTCTCCTTTGCTACGAGGGATGGATTTGTTGTTACCCCTGCTACTAACCCAAGAGCATATGCATCGCGAATTTCTTCCATATTGGCTGTATCAATAAAAAATTTCATAATAAAGCGCCTCCATTCGACATAATTTTCAGTTAGCTTTAAATGAAGCAAAACCGCCTTTTTTAAAAGGCGGTTTCACCTGTAAAGATCTTTATGCTTTTTGAGAAGAACCAAATTCGCGCATTTTGCCGATTACGGTTTTCTTGATTGTTTCACGCATTGGTCCTAAGAATTTACGTGGATCGTAAACTTCAGTATCTGCAGCCAATACTTCACGAACTGTTTTCGTAGAAGAAATTTGGTTTTCAGTGTTTACATTGATTTTTGCTGTTCCAAAAGAGATAGACTTCTGGATGTCAGCTGTTGGGATACCTGTTCCACCATGAAGAACTAGAGGTACACCAGCAATTTTATTGATAGCTTCCATTTCCTTGAATCCAAGGTTTGGCTCGCCCTTGTAAGGTCCGTGAACAGAACCAAGTGCTGGAGCTAGGCAGTCAATACCAGTACGCTCAACAAGCTCTTTACACTCGTCAACGTCTGCATAGATAACACCTTCAGCAATTACATCATCTTCTTGGCCACCAACAGTTCCAAGTTCTGCTTCAACAGAAACACCCTTAGAATGTGCATATTCAACTACTTTTGAAGTCGTTTCAATGTTTTGCTCGAACGGATCATGTGAAGCATCAATCATAACGGAAGTAAATCCAGCGTCGATTGCTTCTTTACATTTATCAAAGCTTGAACCATGGTCAAGGTGAATCGCAACAGGAACAGTAATTTTATAATCCTCAAGAAGACCTTCAACCATTTTAACTACAGTTTTGAAGCCCCCGATATAACGAGCAGCACCCTCAGATACTCCAAGGATTACTGGAGATTTTTCTTCTTCAGCCGCTTGCAGGATTGCTTGAGTATACTCAAGGTTATTTATGTTGAATTGACCAACTGCATACCCTTCAGCGTTTGCTTTTTTTAGCATTTCTGTCATTGAAACTAAAGGCATATTATTTTCCTCCTTCATTAGATCGTCACACGTAATGACTAGACTTCCATTTAAGGTTACCCTCTATACTCTTGATTATGTACATGTTGTCAAAACGGTCATGATCTTGTGGAATTCATTAGTTATCATAACAAAACATCAACATAATTACCATTGCCCACGCTGTATTTTTACAGGGTTTTATAAAAAATTCACAAGCAAGCGCTACCACTATTTTCACTAGTCTGAATACGGGTTGTTTGGAAGAAAAACCCGCTCAAAAATTGACTGAGCGGGCTTTGGTTTTTTATGTATTATTAAAATCTACTGTGCCACTTGAGCATACTTTTTGACTGCGGAACGAATATCATCAATGTCAAATGGTTTGGCAAAATGAGTCAAAGCTCCTAAATCCATCGCTTGCTGAATCATGTCGAGCTCTCCATATGCGGTCATAATGATGACACGGATATCCTCTTCAATGACTTTCATTCTTTTTAAAATTTCAATTCCATCCATCCCCGGAATTTTCATATCCAATAGGACGAGGTCTGGCGAATGTTTCTGCATGATTTCAAGTGCCTGTACGCCATTGGCTGCTTGAAAAGTTTCATAGCCTTCTTTTTGCAGCACTTCATTAAGCAAGATGCGAATTCCAAACTGATCGTCAACAATCAATATTTTTTGTTTCATGCCGCTTTCCCCCAAAAATAGTTAAATATTTGTATTTATTAAGGTATTAACTTCGCTTTCTTTATCGAAAATCCTGCACTCTTCTATTAAAACTTTTTACCCTCTTATTTTACCTTACACTTTTTAATGATTATAATCATTACTTGGAGGCGATTTTTTTGTTAAAAATGTTCACAACCCAAGTTACCGGTCTTTTCAATCGATTGCTCGAAAAA
The DNA here is from genome assembly GCF_900109925.1 of Mesobacillus persicus. Lineage (GTDB taxonomy): Bacteria > Bacillota > Bacilli > Bacillales > Cytobacillaceae > Mesobacillus_B > Mesobacillus_B persicus. Next base: position 117,795 of record NZ_FOBW01000014.1, read on the forward strand.
GAGGAATTTGCCATAGAAGATAGTGCTCGACTTCTCGCCCAAGCTGCTGCTGGAGAAGGAAGCATTTATATTTATGGCAGCGCAGAAATGAACGCTATTCCTTATGAGGCAACTGAAGGCGCAGAACCCTTAAACGGAGCGGTTCGTTTACAATCAGCCGAGCAAGTTTCCAAGCTTACCCCTGCTGACCGCGTCCTAATTTTTGCCCGCCAATCCACAGACACTGAAGCTGTTGCGATTGCTGAAGAGCTCATAAAAAAAGACCTATCCTTCGTAGCAGTTTCAACCATAATAGATGACGGTGGGCTCGATGCATTAGCAGATGTTCACATTGATTTGAGGATTAAGAAAGGAATGCTTCCTGACGAGAACGGGGAGCGCTTTGGTCAACCCACCTCAATGGCCGCATTGTTTATTTATTATGGTATCAAGTTTACCATTGATGAGATGATGGCGGAGTATGAGGAATAAGTTGCTTCTTACTATTTAAGAAGTACATATTAAATAGAGGCAGAACCGTTTATCAAAAGATAACGTTTCTGCCTTTATATTTTCTACTACACTGTTGATTGGAGCGGAAGGTGCTTGACTCCTCGAAAATGAACTGCACATTTTCTCGTGCGTGGGCCTATTCAAGGAAGCCATTCAATGTCCTGCGGGAGCAGCGGGACAGGTAAGACCCCGCAGGAGCGCAAGCGACGAGGAGGCTTAGCGCCCGCCCCGCGGAAAGCAAGCGCCTGGAGCGGAAAGCAACAGCCCCCGTTAAAGGAGTAAGCAAAAACAACCCCATCCTAAGATGGAGTTGTCAGGTAAGTAATTATTTTTTATTCTTCAACGATGCTTCCACAAAGTCTCTGAATAATGGTTGTGGACGAGTTGGTCTTGACTTGAATTCTGGGTGGAATTGACAAGCGACGAACCATGGGTGATCTTGAATTTCAACAATTTCAACTAGGCGGCCATCTGGGCTTGTCCCAGAGAAGATGAACCCGACCTCTTCTAATTGCTGACGATATTCGTTATTGAACTCGTAACGATGACGATGACGCTCATAAACAACTGTTTCGCCGTATGCTTGTGCCGCTTTTGAACCTTCAATTAACTTACAAGGATAAAGGCCAAGACGCAAAGTTCCACCAAGGTCTTCGATATCCTTTTGTTCTGGTAAAAGATCGATAATTGGATATGGAGTTTCTGGCTTGATTTCAGCAGAATGTGCTCCCTCAAGCTTCACTACGTTTTGAGCAAACTCAACAGTCGCTAACTGCATGCCAAGACAGATTCCGAAGAACGGTACCTTTTGTTCACGCGCATATTGGGTTGCAAATAACTTCCCATCAATACCGCGATCTCCAAATCCACCAGGAACAAGAATTCCATCGGCATCTTTCAGCAATTCAGCAACATTTTCACCTGTTACTTCTTCTGAATTGACCCATTTAATATCAATGTCACTATCAAACGCATATCCGGCATGACGTAGGGATTCGACAACGGAAATATAAGCATCTTGAAGCTCAACGTATTTACCTACAAGAGCAATTTTCGTTGTTTTCTTTAAGTTTTGAACCTTATCAACAAGCTCTTTCCACTCGGTCATATCCGCATCTGTGCACTGTAATTGCAAGTGATTGCAGACAATTTGGTCAAGATGTTGACTCTGTAGGTCAAGCGGAATGCTGTACAATGTTTCCGCATCCTGACATTCAATGACCGCTTCTTTTTCAATATCACAGAACAAGGCAATTTTATCTTTCATATCTTGTGAAATTGGCATTTCTGTACGTAGAACGATCGCATTTGGTTGGATCCCAAGGCTGCGAAGTTCTTTTACACTATGCTGTGTTGGCTTTGTTTTTAACTCGCCAGCAGCTTTAATATAAGGAACAAGTGTACAGTGTATGTACATTACATTGCGGTTGCCGATGTCACTTTTAATCTGACGGATGGCCTCAAGAAATGGCAGTGATTCGATATCCCCAACCGTTCCACCAATTTCGGTAATAACAACATCTGCATTGGTTTCTTTCCCCGCACGAAATACCTTGTCTTTGATTTCGTTTGTAATATGTGGAATAACCTGAACCGTTCCTCCTAGATAGTCGCCTCGACGTTCCTTTTTAAGAACTGTTGAGTACACCTTTCCAGTTGTCACGTTTGAGTACTTATTTAAGTTGATATCAATAAAACGCTCATAGTGTCCAAGGTCTAGATCCGTTTCAGCGCCGTCATCGGTTACGAAAACTTCACCGTGCTGGTATGGGCTCATCGTCCCTGGGTCAACATTGATGTACGGGTCAAACTTTTGAATCGTTACTTTTAATCCTCTGTTTTTTAATAAGCGGCCAAGGGAAGCTGCTGTAATCCCTTTTCCAAGTGACGAGACAACGCCGCCGGTTACGAAAATATACTTTGTCATGATGGTCCCCCTCTTTTCCAACTAGTTTGTGCTAGTTGGAAACTTTTCATTGATTTTAAAAACATTTCGTACGATAGTGTTCAACTTCCATCAGTGGTGAGTTCTTCCACCACTAATCTTGATTGAACGGGTTGGGTCTTTGCGGACACAGTTTGTCCGCTAACTCTTCGTAAAAAAGAGAAACGCCTCGTTTAAAAGGCGGTATGAGTGCAGAAAAATTCTTATCCCATTAATTTTTTTATAGGCTGTGTTAAACGTTGTTGATTTCCACTACAGGCACTTCGCTTTCCGCGGGCAGTCCGGGAGCCTCCTCGTCGCTTTGCTCCTGTGGGGTTAATTGGTCCCTCATACGGACCAATTCAACCTAGGTCTCCCTTGGCCTTGCACTCCCGCAGGACACTGAATGGCTTCCTCGAATATGCCCACGCACGAGAAAATGTGCAGTTCATTTTCGAGGAGTCTTCGTGCCTTCCGTTCCAATCAACGGTATGTAAACTCAACCTTTTCCTTTAACACCGTAAAAAAACAAAAAAAACGCCCCGCATACAAAACGTATGGGGAGCGTTTTTCGCTAATTATAAGACCGTTCCTTTTTTAAGGAGCCCAAAAACGATATTACATGCGAGCGTGCGAAAAGTCAAGAAGTTCGTTACTTCTCTTCTTCCTCGTCGAAATCTTCCTCTTCGTCATCGTCATCAAGCTCTTCTTCATCTAATTCTAGCTCTTCTTCATCTTCGACCAAGTCATCATCTTCATCGAAATCTTCTTCCTCATCGAGGTCATCATCCAAATCTTCATCATCTAGAAGATCATCATCATCTTCGTCATCGAAATCGTCGTAGTCCTCGTCTTCGATTTCATCAAAGCCTTCCACAACTTCCTCTTCAACAGCCTTTTTCTTCGCCTTCTTTTTACGAGGTTTTACAGGGGTAACTACTTCCTCTTCCGCTTGATCAACTGGATACCAAACGCGTAAGCCCCAACGGTTTTCACCAAGACTTAAATATCGGCCATCTATGTTTATGTCAGTGTAAAACTGCACGACTTGTTCAGATGCTTCTGTTTCTTTCACACCAAGCAAAGTAGAAATTTCTTTTACTAGTTCTTTGAAAGAAACCGCTTGTTTTTTCTCTTCTAAAAGTTCAAATGCTATTTCGATCCAAGACATTTCATTAAGGTCTTCTTTTGAGTATTTTTTTAAACTCAACACTTGCACTTCCTTTCTCTATTCACGCTCTTAGACGAGCGATAAACCCGAAATATGGAAAATCTACCAAAAGCATATTCTTCATTATAAACAATTTTAACCTGTTTATGCCAGCCTAATCTATTGTTCTCCCGCTTTTTTATATGACTTTTCTTTCGTTTTCTTTATTTGTTCCTCATTTCCTTCCTTTTTTCTCAAAAGTCTAGCAGCTAGAATAAAAAAGAGAATCGATAACATAAAGAAAGAAATAGCCCCTAATTGGGCTTGATATAAATAATATAAAGCGGCGATTACAGCGCCCACAAGAGCAATGATTGATAAGATTCTCACTAAATTCACATCCCTAAGGAATTCAAAAAATTATGTATATATACATTATATAATACTCCCGTACAATCTATAAGCTAAAGTTTGCCCCAAAGGCTGTTTTTGCAAGCCCCTTCCTCATAAAGATAACCATCTTACCTAGGTAAACTCCAGTTAGGTCCAAAAAAAATCATGGATGTTTTTTTGGATAACTAGCTAAAGTCAAATAAGGGGAGATTTTACCGTTAAATGAAAATTAGCGTTCATTTTGGGGTAAATAAGGGGAGTTTTTCCCCTTATACAAAGAAAAATCAGCTATTTCTAAGGTTTCTAGTCAAATAAGCGGAATCTCTCCCTCTATTTAAGCAAATTTCAGTGCAATTTACTATTTAAGGGGAATTTCTCCCTCTATTTATCAGATCACAATTCCCTAACAGATAAAAGCGAACTCTCAAGGTCCCAGAAGGCCGAAGATTACTGATTATATCGAAACCAGATACCTAGTATTCAGCTATTCAGCTTAAGAACAACAAAGTTCGCAAAAGAACCAAAACCAAAAAGGCTCGTAGGATTCCTACAAGCCAAATTCTGGATGGTGCCTGGCACCTGGTAAATTTCTTACATATTTCTACGGTATTGACCGCCGACTTCGTAGAGGGCTCGAGTGATTTGGCCGAGGCTGGCGTATTTTACGGTTTCCATGAGCTCGGCAAAGATATTGCCGCCGCTGACGGCTGTTTGCTTTAAGCGGGTTAGAGCTTCCTCACCGCCATTGGCATTCCGCGCTTTAAACGAATTTAAATTCGTTATTTGCAGCTCTTTCTCTTCCTTCGTTGCCCGCGCCAACTCCATATTGTCGACCATGTCCTCTGAAGGAGGATTTGGATTCAAATACGTGTTCACGCCGATAATCGGCAATTCTCCTGTATGCTTTTTCATTTCGTAATGCATCGATTCATCTTGAATCTTGCCGCGCTGATACTGCGTCTCCATTGCACCGAGCACGCCGCCGCGATCATTGATTCGTTCGAATTCCTGTAACACAGCTTCTTCGACTAAATCGGTAAGTTCCTCAATAATAAACGCACCTTGCAATGGATTTTCATTCTTCGTCAAGCCATGCTCTTTGGTAATAATCATTTGAATCGCCATCGCGCGCCGAACAGAATCTTCCGTCGGAGTCGTAATTGCTTCGTCATAGGCGTTCGTATGAAGTGAATTACAATTATCTTGCAAGGCCATTAACGCCTGTAGCGTCGTACGGATATCATTAAAATCGATTTCCTGAGCATGCAACGATCTCCCACTTGTCTGCACATGGTACTTCAGCTTTTGGCTGCGCTCATTCGCCCCATATTTATTTTTCATAACAGTCGCCCAAATCCGGCGGGCCACACGGCCAATCACGGTATACTCTGGGTCAAGACCATTGGAGAAGAAGAAACTTAAGTTTGGCGCGAAGTCATCGATATTCATGCCACGGCTTAAATAATATTCCACATACGTAAAGCCGTTTGACAACGTAAACGCCAATTGTGAAATTGGATTTGCTCCTGCTTCGGCAATATGGTAGCCGGAGATTGAAACTGAGTAATAGTTACGCACCTTATAATCAATGAAATACTGCTGAATATCCCCCATCATTCTTAACGCAAACTCTGTTGAGAAGATACATGTGTTTTGTCCTTGATCTTCTTTTAAAATATCAGCCTGAACCGTGCCACGCACTGTGCTCAATGTCCACGCCTTCACTTCCAAATACTCATCATCGGTTAACTTGCGGCCAAGCTCTGCTTCCTTCCGCTCCACTTGCTGCTGCACCGCCGTGTTCATAAACATCGCAAGGATGATTGGAGCTGGTCCATTGATTGTCATCGAGACAGAGGTAGACGGGGCGCACAGGTCAAAGCCCGCATAAAGCTTTTTCATATCATCTAACGTACAAACACTTACACCACTTTCGCCGACTTTACCGTAAATATCTGGTCGATAATCCGGGTCTTCGCCGTAAAGCGTGACCGAATCAAACGCCGTGCTTAAGCGCTTCGCGGAATCGTCCTTTGATAGATAATGGAAACGACGATTCGTTCGTTCCGGTGTACCCTCCCCAGCGAACTGGCGCTTCGGATCCTCTCCTTCACGTTTAAAAGGAAAGACTCCTGCAGTGTATGGGAACGAACCAGGGACATTTTCAAGATAGACCCATCGTAAAATTTCCCCGTAATCCTTGTAGCGCGGCAAGCTCACCTTCGGAATCGACAATCCAGACAAACTTGTCGTCCGAAGCTCCGTCACGATTTCCTTGTCGCGAATTTTCGTTACAAACTTATCAGCAGCATACTTCTCTTTTAATTCCGCCCAGCCTGATAAAATCTTTCTCGACTCTGGAGATAAACGCTGTTCTACATCTGCTTTTAACGACTCAAGCGAGGCAACAACCTCAGCCCCAAGTACCTCCTGCTCGTTAACCGCTTCAATCGATCCCTCAAGCTGGAACAATCGTCGCGCCAATTCTGCTTGCTCAGTCGCATGACGATGATGCCCGCGAACGGCCTCAGTAATTTCTCTTAAATAATAACGACGGTCATTCGGAATAATGACATTTTGCTTCTCGACTAACGCATCCGTGGAAAAACTCGTCGTCCAATCCGAACCGGTCTTTGCATTAATTTTATCAACAAGCGCCGCGAACAACGCGTTCGTACCTGGGTCGTTGAACTGGCTCGCAATTGTCCCATAAACCGGCATTGAATCAAGGTCTTTGTCAAACAACAGATGGCTGCGCTGGTACTGCTTCTGCACTTGACGCAACGCATCTTCTGAACCTTTGCGCTCAAATTTATTGATAACAATCAAGTCAGCAAAATCAATCATATCGATTTTCTCTAACTGAGAAGGCGCACCGAATTCACTTGTCATTATATACATCGAAACATCGCAGACATCGGTGATTCCCGCGTCCCCTTGACCAATCCCGCTCGTCTCCACAATCACAAGATCAAATCCCGCTGCTTTTGTAACCGAAATCGCATCTTGGATGGCGAGGGACAACTCTGACCTTGCCTTCCTAGTAGCAAGACTGCGCATATACACGCGCGGTGAGAAGATTGCATTCATACGGATTCGGTCGCCAAGCAAGGCGCCACCCGTTTTTTGCTTGGTTGGATCGACGGATAAAATCGCGACCCGTTTTTCAGGAATTTCATTTAAAAACCTTCGAATTAACTCATCGGTGAGGGAGCTTTTTCCAGCGCCACCTGTTCCGGTGATCCCTACAACCGGAACATCCTTGCCTAAGGATTTCACCTTTTCTAAAACTGATGCTGCGATTCCCATCTCCCCAACTTCTTGTTCAGCAAGAGTGATCATTTTCGCTACCGTCAATACATCCCCAGTTGGTAGCTTCTCTAAGTCACACTTCTCCACAGTGGAGAAATCGCATTCTTTAATCATTTGCTGAATCATGCCTTCAAGGCCGAGCAAGCGTCCATCTTCTGGTGAAAAGATCCTTGCGATCCCGTATTCATGAAGTTCTTTTATTTCCCTCGGAATAATCACTCCGCCGCCCCCGCCATAAATACGGATATGTGATGCCCCACGCTCTTGGAGAAGATCATACATATATTTAAAATATTCCACATGCCCGCCTTGATAGGAAGATATCGCGATTCCTTGAGCATCTTCCTGAATAGCGGCATTCACTACTTCTTCAACCGAGCGGTTATGACCAAGATGAATGACTTCTGCTCCATTTGCTTGCAAAATTCGCCGCATAATATTAATTGACGCGTCATGGCCGTCAAAAAGACTTGAAGCTGTCACAAAGCGAATATGGTTCTTCGTTTTAACCGAACTCATCCTTCTCCCCCTATTCCTTCGTCGATCTTTCTCCCTGTACTCCGTAAAAAAGCAAATCTAGCTGCATGTCAATGTATTCCTCAAGTGTATAAGCCTTCTGTAAAGCCCAGCGGCGGAACGCCCACATTTGTCCTTCGACAAAAATATTGTGGGCAATGAGTTTGATCTGTTTTTCATCGAGAGTAAGCTCGCCATTTTTCACACAGTTCTCAATGACATCCTCAAACATTCCGACCATCTGAATCTCTTTATTTAACACATAAGGGAGGGCATCCTTGGTGAGCGATTTTGCTTCTTGATACATCACTAACACCTCATCCTGCATCTCCGCCATTTGTCGGAAATAGTACGCAATGCTGCTCTTAAGGCTGGCGACAGTCCCTTGATTGGTATCAAGGTCCTTTTGGAGCCGTTCCCTGATTTGATCGTACATGCGATCGACAACGAGGTATAAAATATCCTCCTTGCTGCGGATATACTCATACAGTGTTCCGATGCTAAAACCCGCCGCACGGGCAATCTCTCTCGTTGTCGTCCGGTGAAACCCTTTTTGTTTAAAAAGAGTCACCGCCCCCTTGATCATCTGGTCCCGCCTTTTCATCACCAGGCGTTCATCTTTTACCGAGGCCTGCACTTCACGCCGAGTCATCCACTCCCCCCTTTCCCAGACTATCCGACTCTGCTTACTTCGTTAGCATTCTTGAAATAACTAGACGTTGAATTTCCTGTGTGCCTTCATAGATTTGGGTGATTTTTGCATCACGCATAAACCGCTCGACTGGATATTCCTTTGTATAGCCATACCCACCAAATACCTGAACCGCCTCAGTTGTCACCTTCATCGCCGTGTCTCCAGCTAATAACTTCGACATTGCTGATTCTTTTCCGTAAGGAAGTCCTTCAGATTCTAACCATGCTGCTTGATAAGTTAAAAGACGAGAAGCTTCCACTTGTGTCGCCATATCTGCTAGCTTAAAACCAACTCCCTGTTGCTGAGCGATTGGCTTGCCAAACTGAACGCGTTCCTTCGCATAATCAACCGCAGCATCAAGGGCACCTTGAGCAATTCCGACTGCTTGAGCCGCAATTCCGTTCCGGCCACCATCAAGTGTCATCATCGCAATTTTAAAGCCTTCGCCTACTTCACCAAGAATATTTTCCTTTGGTACGCGGCAATCTTCAAAAATGATTTCCGTTGTTGGTGATGAACGTATTCCCATTTTCTTTTCCTTCTTACCAACGGAGAATCCTGGGAAGTCACTTTCAACGATAAACGCCGTCGTGCCTTTATGCTTGTTTTCAGGATCTGTTAACGCGAATACAACATAAATATCGGCTTCGCCACCATTGGTGATAAAAATCTTCGAGCCATTTAAAATATAATCGTCGCCGTCAAGACGTGCTATCGTTCTCATGCCACCTGCATCGGAGCCGCTTCCAGGCTCAGTTAAGCCGTAGGCACCCATTTTCTTGCCTTGAGCCATTGGCTTGAGGTACTTTTGCTTTTGTTCTTCATTCCCGAATTTGAAGATCGGCCAACCTGCTAGTGAAGTATGTGCAGACAAAGTTACCCCTGTTGAAGCGCATACTCGAGAAAGCTCTTCCACCGCGATGCAGTATGCGAGGTAATCACTGCCGATTCCACCATACTGTTCTGGCCATGGAATGCCCGTTAACCCTAGTTCCGCCATCTTTTCGAAAATCCCGCGGTCAAAGCGCTCTTCCTCATCACGTTCAGCTGCTGTCGGTGCTACTTCGTTTCTTGCAAAGTCGCGTACCATTTTTCGAATCATTTCATGTTCTTCAGATAGTTTGAAATTCATAGTTTTCTCCTCCGTTTATGCTAGTTTTATTGCTGGTTTTTTTAAAATAGGCTGTGTTAAACGTGGTTGTTGATTTCCGCTCCAGGCACTTCGCTTTCCGCGGGCAGTCCGGGAGCCTCCTCGTCGCTTCGCTCCTGTGGGGTCTCCCCTGGCCTTGCACTCCCGGTCGAGTAAGCGGGAACTTGTTTTCTAGTATAGATAATAAGTTCCTCACTCCTCACAGAACCGTGCGTGCGGTACTATCGCACACGGCTCTTCCTATCATCATTCACAGAATATAGTTAATATTTTTCTTCAAATCATATATGTTTACTTTAATTCTGGGTCTAGGCAACGGATATTTACTAAGGAATAAATTAAATTTATCCCAACTGAACGATTTCCTTTGGCTTCTTCTATTCATCCATTTGAACAATATCCGCTTAATGCTGTCTAAGAAGTTCGCCACTTCCTGTAAATTGTCCGTGATACAGTAGTAGTTATAGTAACCTTTGAGGGACCGATT
>NZ_FOBW01000018.1 GCF_900109925.1 Mesobacillus persicus
AATAGAAGAAACATGATAAATATTGTTTGTTGACGCTTGTTTGTTTAGTTTTCAAAGAACAATTGTTTCAGCATCGCTCAGAAGCGACATCTATTAATATATCATATCCATCTCGTAAAATCAAGTAGAATGTTTTTTTAATATAATTGATTTGATAAGACGTTGCTGTTGTTAACAGCGGATACTTAATATATAACATAATGTTAAACTCGTCAATACTTTTAGTAGAAAAGTATTTCTTAGCGATACTTACCATTGCTGTCTGAAGCAGCTAAATTAGAATACCACCCTTTTAAAAGCTAATCAATAGAAAAATATTACATTTCCAAAATCGAATAAGGAGACAGCCAAACGTTTGTATAGACCTTATTCCCATTAACACACTAAAATAAACAAAACCCAAGAGACAGCTATCAACTAGCTGGATCTCTTGGGCGTTAAACTTGTTTCTTCTATAGTAAAATTAAATTGCCCAGTCCCCATTACGGAAGATTGGAACGATGGTACCGTCTATTTTAATGCCGTCAATATCCATCTTGTCAGAACCAATCATAAAATCAACATGAACGATGGATGTGTTCATGCCATTTTTCAACAATTCTTCTTGGCTCATTTTCGTTCCGCCTTGAATCGTCGTTGGGTAAGCGGAACCTATTGCTAAGTGATTGGAGGCATTTTCATCGAATAACGTGTTAAAGAAAGTCACTCCTGATTGAGAAATTGGCGAAGGATTTGGGACAAGGGCGACTTCACCTAAACCTGTTCCGCCTTCATTATCGAAAACCAATTTCTTAATGGTTTCATCGCCTTTTTCAGCGGAAACCTCGATAATCTTCCCATCTTTGAAACGGACTTCAATCCCTTCAATTAATGTTCCCGCATAACTTAGAGGTTTCGTACTGCGAACTACCCCGTCCATGCGATGGGTATCAGGAGCCGAATACACTTCTTCAGTTGGCATATTGGCAATAAACTCTTCACCTTTTGGGTTTTTGCTTTCCGCACTACACCAAATATGATTCTTCGCTAATCCTAATGTAAGGTCTGTACCAGGTGCTGTGTAATGCAGCGCATCAAATTGCATTTCATTCAACTTGGCTGCTTTTTCGTTTAACGTTTTTTTATGCTCATCCCATGCGGCAATTGGATCTTCTTCATACACACGGCACGTTTTAAAAATTTGATCCCATAAAGCGTCGATTTGCTCTTCTGTTGTTGCTAAGTCAGGAAATACTTTTGCAGCCCAACCAGCTCCAGCCGCTGAAGCAACCGTCCATTTCAAATCATCATTTTGCGTTGCCTTACGCTGAGCATGAAACGCTTGTCCGAATACCTTCTGATAGGCAGCAATTTTAGCTGGATCGACTTCATTCAATAATCCTGGGTCGCTTGATACAATCGATAGACGACTAACGCGATGGTTCAATACATGATCTTCGGACTCTTGAATTTCGTAGTCAGGGATGTTCGTAAGCACCTCTGTTGGCTGATGCAAGTAATGAAGCTTGCTAATTTCATCATCAGACCATTTAACGATGACTTTTTCCGCACCTAGGGCATAGGCTTCTTGTGTGACTAAACGAGCTAAAGGAGCTTGATCAACTGAGATTGTCATTTTCACCCAATCACCAGCTTGAACATTGATTCCTTTGGATACTAAAAGTTTTGCATATTTATGTAGATTTTCTTTAAAGTTTCGTAGCACCTTTTTTACCTCCAATTATGTAATTTCTAGTTATTATAGTAGCATAATTCAGGATAACCTCCTAAAGTTCACCCTTATCCTGCCTTTCTTTAGTATGGACCTAAATAGAAGAAAACCTTTGTTTCATTAACGCATCTAGTTGCTTGAATACCTTTTCGAGTAATTCCCTCGGCACAGTCTCATACAAATCTCCTAAGCTAACTTCGAAAGAACAGCTATTTTCATCAATTTCTTTTAAGTAACTCGTAAGACCAATTCCTGTTTGCTGTTGAACTTCAGTCAAAATAGGCTCGACTAGCTCTTTTGCTTGATGGAAATGAACATGAAACATATTTGAAACAGGCTCAAGCGGCAAGGTAGAAATGCCATGACACGCATTATAAAACCCAGCGAGTTCTTTTGCCGCCTCATAATATAGTTCCATTTTATCTGCTCGTTGACGATAATAATAATCCGCAGAGAGAATATATGGATATAAGCTGATCAAATCTCCACCATAGCGCCTTTTCCATACCTTAGAGTGTTTGATAAACTCCTTATCCCCAGCCAAAACCGCTCCAGCAATTCCACCTACCCCTTTATAAAACGAGATGTAGACGCTGTCAAAAAGGGCGCAAACCTCGGCGGCAGACTTCTGGTAATAAGGAAGGACTTCTAGTAATCGTGCTCCGTCTAGATGCAGCTTAATGCCATGTTCCTGGCAGTGTTTCGATATTTGTTCTAGCGTTTCAAAGCTCGGCAATTGCCCACCAATTTCACGCTGAGGCAATTCCAGTAAGATACTTGCGATTGGTTCCTCTATTCTCAAAACATCTTCGAGCTCGATAACTCGATTTTTCTCTGCAAGCAAAACCGTTTCAATCTTATGTAATTCTTTCAATCCATCTTCTTCGTGAATTTCTATATGACTTAACGGATGATAAGCTACTTTTCGCAAACCTTTTTCATCACACCAGATACGAAGGGCAATTTGCTGCGCCATTGTCCCACTAGGGAAGAATACCGCTTCCTCTTTGCCTAGGGTCGCTGCCATCTTTTCTTCAAATTCCTGGATGACCGCGCCCTCTCCATAATTATCACTTTCCAAATCACCATCAATCGATTTAAATGCTTCCTTTAATACATGGATGTTACGTTCACCGTGGCCCGCCAACTTGTAATTACTATTTTTGAAAGTATCTTTTAAAGTGTTTTGTACCATCAAATATCCCCCTCTCCTCTATCAGATTATAACAAGAGGACGGTTCTTCGCGCTTCTTTTTCGTAGAAAAAGAAGTAGAAGAACCGTCCCCAAAACGAATTATTTTACCACCAAAACCGGGCATGTTGCCTTGTGTAGAACATGGTTGCTTACGCTTCCGAGGAACATTTCCTTTAGTCCACTCAATCCTCTGCTTCCAATGACGATGAAATCTGCATCGTTCACCCTTGCAAATTCTTCAATCACTTGTGCAGGATCCCCGTCTAACACATAGGTTCTCGTTTTATTCGGCAAGGACTCCAACTTTTGTTCAATTTCTTTTCGGATTTCCTGTGCGCCTTCATGTTGAAGTTCGAGCCTAGGTAATAAAGGAGTCATCGCAAGGGAAGCAGCTGGAATCTCCGGTTGGATAACCATCAAAACATTCACTTCAATTTTTTCATCTTGGGCTGCTAGTGTCATCGCCATTTCTAAGGCTTTTTTACTGGAATTCGAATGATCATAAGGAACCACCATTCTTGAACAAATCGCTAACATCATCATCATCCTCCAAATATAAACTTTTAAACTCATTTTATTCATCTGGTCTGATCAATGGTGGGATAAAACTACATCTGTTTGTTCGGCTTAAAACCATGTCATCGTGTTTTTCGTTGGCTTTAGGCAATGGTCTCCTTAGACATCTTCCTCCCATTTTGAACTTCGTTATAGTAACAACCTTTACACATATATTTTAGCTCTTTTTTATCTTTAATTGACTATTTAGATAATATTGTCAATAATCCGTCACTATCATCGTTCAAACAATCTACATAATTTCATTCTTGCTAAGTTTTAAGACTACATTTATACAAGGTAACTAAATCTATTTCTTATCAAAAAAAAGATGGTAAATACAGGTAAAAATTGTTATAATATTGAAATGAATAAGTCCATTAAATAAGGAGTGCTCATTGATGGTAACTCTTGAAGAATTACAGTCTGATATCATAATAGAAGCCAAAAAAGGATATCCGATTTTGTTGTCAGGCTCAATTGTATTTTTGCTCTTTACTTTTCTCCCTTTTATCCTCCCGATGGAGCTAATTCATTTAATTTGGATCTTTGGTTTAGGTGCCATCTTTCCCCTTGGGTTATTGCTCAGTAAGCTACTTGGTGTCAACCTTCTATCCACCAAAAACCCACTAGGTACGTTAGGAGGAATCGTTGCCGGACCACAAGCTTTCTACATACCCGTCTTTATTATCGTTTATATGCACATTCCCGCGTACCTTCCCTTTACCATAGGCTTACTTGGAGGATCGCATTTCCTTCCTTACATGTGGATTTATAAAAGTAAAGCTTATCTATTCGTTACCTTAGGTGTTTGCCTATCTGCAATGATTATTGGCGGATGGATGGTCGATTACGCGTTTACTCTTGTACCGTTAGCTATTTCGATCGTGTATGGGCTTGGCGTAGTACTAATCTTAAAAGAACTCAAAACGGAAAGAAAAGAACTCACTCCTTCCAGTCAGCTAACCAGATAAAAAAAGACCGCCTTCCACTAACCTATACAGGCCCAATGGAGGCGGTCTTTCCTATTCCTGCATCCCCTAACAGGATCACTACTAATCATAAAAGCTGTCCACCTAATTATTTCCCACAGCACTTTTTATATTTCTTCCCACTCCCGCATGAACATGGATCATTCCGACCTACTTTGTTGTCAATGCGAAATGGGCTCCCCACCCCTTCACTGCTCTCTTCACTTGTTCCTCTGAATTCAAGCTCTCTTCCAAGTGCTGCTTGTCGCCATTTCTCTAAGTCCGGATGTTCCAGCCCTAAGATTGTGTAATAACTATAAACGGTGTGCTCCATATCCACGAGCCCAGAAAAATACTCGTTTTCCATATGGTCTTTAATCTCTGGTAGAGCTTCTACCGAAAATTGGTGGCAAAGTGCTTCAATCAAGACATCTTGACTGTCTAGTTCTTCTACCTGATGATAGGCGTCTTTTAACACTTGAACAGCAAGGTCCGATTTTATATTCTCCACGATTGAAGTCGCATAAATCGCGGATTCGTCTTTTAGTAAATAAGGTTTTACCTCCTTGACCACTTCATCGGATTGGAAACAAATTAAGGCAGCTGACACTTCTTCTAATAAAGTATCATCTTCGCGATCCAATAAGCGAGAAAGTGTTGGGATATATTTTTCTAATTTTAATAAACCAATCATAAAGACGGTTAAAATCCCATTAAAAGAGAACCAATCTTTTTGTAACTCCTTTTGAAGCTCTCTGTCGATTTCATCCTCAGTAATCCAGCCTTTATTTACGATACAGGCAGCCAGTTTTTTCGCTTTTATGTATTCTTCAGGCTGAAAAGAATCGGCCTGATCAAGGGCATTTACGGCCTCTAGAAACTTTGGGTAGACTTCTTCTTTTGTTCCATTTACAAGTAACTCATAAAAGGGCCATACATCATTCGTCATAAACGGTTCCAGCTGGTCCTTATTTTTTAAAGCAAGTTCAGGTTCAATCTGACCTAACAAGCTTAACGCTAAAGGTAAATTGGACTGATCTACCCCAGGGATATTGTCAGTTAAAATCTTTATTGATTCATCATTAAACGATTGATGATCGATATAGACAAAAATCGAGGGTTGTTTTTCTTTATTTTTAAATGCCTCTCTTAATAATTCATTTGTCCATTCTACCGGGAGATTCGGATAATCATGGATTGAACGAAGAACCGTCTCCTGAATTAACAGATCATCGCTGATTAAATGCGGTTGGATTTTTTCTAAAAAGGTCATGTACGTAATTCCTTTCTCTTTGCTATTGCTGATAATTTACCATATCCTTTATCTATAGGAAAGCAAGGCCTATCCAATTGTTTCCAAATTTAATTAACGGCTGCCAACAAGTTAACCCTGCGGTTACGGGACAGAGCTTCAACTCGCCCTGTAACTTTAAAAAGTTACCTCATTTCCAGAATGAGCGGTTGCCGTTCCTAATATAGATGGTTATACATATCTTTTACTATATTCTATATTAGCTTGGTTTTCTTCGCCTATAAAATAAGTGTGAGTTATTTGAAGGCTGTGTTAACCGGGTCTATGATTTCCGCTCCATTCAACAGTAAGTCAAACAACTCACAGCCATTTTAAAAAAGGTGGTATCAGAATGAAAAAGGATTTTCATTTATTGATTTTAGGTGGCGATGTTCGCCAAAAGGAAGTTGCAAAGATCGTACATGAAAAGAACGTCCGCGTTTCTTTAGTTGGCTTTGATCAACTATCCGATCCTAGTATTGAAAAGATAAAATGCGATGCCCAAAACATCGATTACACGCAAGTAGATGCCATCCTTGTGCCGGTTTCTGGTATCGACCATGAAGGAACCATTGAAGCGCAGTTTTCACGTGAAAATATCCTTTTTACCAAGGAAGATTTATTCAAAACACCTGAACACTGTGTCGTCTACACTGGCATCAAAACACCGTATCTAAACCAATTAGAGGATGGAACCGGAAGAAAAGTCGTTCCTTTATTTGAGCGGGACGATATGGCGATTTTCAATTCCATCCCCACCGCAGAAGGGACATTGAAGATTGCGATTGAACATACCGATTTTATGATTCATGGATCTCAAGTAATGGTTCTCGGCTACGGGAGAGTGGGAAAAACGATTGCACGACTGTTTGATGCCGTGGGAGCTAAAGTGTCTGTTGGGGCACGAAACGAGGCCGATTTGGCCCGAATCATCGAAGTGGGCTTAACCCCTATCCCGTTAAAAAATCTTGAAAACGAAATAAGTAAAATTGATATTTGCATCAATACGATTCCAAATAGGATCCTAACACCAGCGGTCCTTGATAAAATGGCCCAGCACGCCCTCATTATTGATGTTGCTTCTAAGCCTGGCGGCACCGACTTTCAATATGCTCAAGATATAGGTTTACAAGCATTATTGGAACTTGGCATTCCAGGCAAAGTGGCGGCAAAATCAGCAGGAGAAATTATTGCCAAGGTGCTAATTGAAATTTTAGAGGCCGATTTCACGTAAGCAGCACCCCTAGGGAAATTCTTTAACCCGGCTCATATGAATGCTTTTCTAGACTTCCACTTTCACTGCAGCATGAACATAATCTTCATTATTGCTCCCGTTTTCATGATTGACGGGGGCTTTTCGTGTGAATCGGTGTTCACTATTTATTTTTGCCTTTTAGGAATACCAAAGTTTCACACTCTTCTCAAAAATCTTTCACAATTTAGAGATATAATCCTGATTGGAAATTCTTGTTTTTTTATATAATAGAAGTAAGAAAGCGATTACAATCAGCGACTATCATAGTACAAACTGAATGAAAACCAAATCCTAAAATAGAGGGTGATGAGATTGGATTATAAAGAAGTTAGAGCTTATTTAGAGGAAATGAAACAAACCTTGGAAACTAAAATGACCGATCCTAGCCTCTCAATGGAAGAAAAGGAAGAGATCCGAAGATCCATTGGGAATTATGAATACATCATTGAATTAACGGATATGAATCATTTTGAACGTGGGTCAGTGAACCAGTAATAGTTTTCCGATTTAGTTAAATCATTTAGGAGCATGGCATCCCCCAGGCTCCTTTTTTATTGGTTCCTTATAGCACTCTTCTGTCCCTAGTCAGTAAGACCAAAGGGCATCCTATCACAAATTAAATTTTCAGGAATTGTAAGGCTATTTTATTTGGTAGCCTTTACAAAGAAATCAGTGTCTGTAAGCTGACAGGGATGAGAACTGTTTAGATCTTTTTTAAGAGATTCAGATAGTCGGTCGGCATCGTAGGCACAAACGGAAGTGGTGTTCATTGAGGAAACCGTTTGATTGGCTACTTCTTCAAACTCTTTGATTTTACAAGTAATTTCATCATCGTTTCCCCACTCGACATGGGCCCACGTACAAATAGTACCTCCTCTTTTCCTATAAGGTTCTAAGAGATCCGTAAAAGTTGAGATAATCGTGGGCGTATGAAAATCACCATGTGAAAAGTAAAAATCAAAATTATTTACATAGTTAATTAGCTTCTGCCCCTCCTCAGATATCTGCGAGTTTAGTTTCTTTTTGATTAATTGGAAAATCCTCTCGTTTTCTATTAATATGATAAAATTCCCCTGCTCAACCTCAGTTAAAATAAATGTGACGACATTTTCAATATAACAATCTAGTTTCTCAAAACAATAAAGGATATGGTTGCATATTGGCTCCTGAAGTGGGTTAGCCAGTTGCCCTGATATTTTATTCATTCTTGTTCTCCTTCTTACCGATTGGACGTAGATCAGTTGTGTCTAATTTTTAGTTACTATTTCGGTATGGATTGCTGTGTTTCCTTCTTGACAGACCCAACCAACTTCATTTGCTTCTGTACAGCCAACTCCCATAAAAAGATAAACCGGTTAAAGTGGTTTGGAACCTTAACAATTGATGCCATCCACCTATTCATCCTAGGTTTAAAAATGATCAGCGTTCTTTCCTCTTGAATGTTATAATCAAAAGCATAAATGTGCATAATTTAAAACTATAAAAGTTGAGGATATCCAAGTGAAAAGGAAGATTACAACTAATCGAACTACCCATTCAATTTTCTCTGATGTGGACTTTGAACCAAAATCTCCAACAGATAAAGACCCTTCTATTAATCTAGCTGAATTTGTTGAGATTAATGGCATTGAACAGTTCCTGTACCATGCTGGGGATAAGACAGAAAATCAGGTGATTCTTCACTTACATGGTGGGCCTGGTAATGCATTCTCAAATAAAGCTTATTTACTTAAGGAATGGAATTCGTCGTTTACGATGGTTTATTGGGATCAACGCGGTGCTGGGAAAACAGCGTTAAAAAATCCTGATGCGGTACCAACATTTGCGAACATGTTAGAAGATATCCATGAAATTATTTTATATTTAAAAAGAAAATATCACAAACAGAAGATTGGTCTATTCGCTCATTCCTGGGGCACCATCATCGGCTCCATTTTCGCAAACCAGCATCCAGATGATGTTGAATTTTATATCGGGGTTGGTCAGGTCATCGCACCCGTTCAAAATGAAATCGTCGGCTATCAAGAAACCCTTCGCAGATTGAAAGAAAATGGGGATACAGAAGGGCTAAAACAGCTAGAAGTGCTCGGTGACTATCCGGGGGATAAGCCAGAAGAAATGTTAACCAAAATGAGTGTCGTCCGCGAATGGCAAGGGAAGCTCGGTATGACTAAATTTGACCCACAGGAACATTTAGATCAAATCAAACAGAGTCCCTTGTTTCATCCGGATGATTTAAAAGCTCAAAACGTTAGTGCCAAATTGCTAACCGGTTTGTTTATTGAAATGTTCCATTATAGTCTATATGATTACCCGCTTACTTATGAGGTTCCCGTATATTACATCTTAGGAAAAGACGACTGGCAAGTCCCTTCAATATTAGGAATCGAATACCTAAAGCAAATCACTGCACCAGAAAAGCAACTACTCCTAATCAAGGACAGCATGCACTCCCCCATGCTCGAAAAACCAACAGAATTCCTCCACGCCCTGCGCAAGATCATTGGGGACGGTTCTCTTGCTTCCTTTTAGCAAAGGAAGCAAAAGAACCGTCCCCACTTCAACAAAAGACTGAAGAGATTTCCGTAGTGGATTCTCTTCAGTCTTTTTTGTTTTGGCTTATTGAACTCTTTGAATTCTTCCTTCTGATTTATATTCAAAAGGAGATGATAGTGCGTTTACGTAGTCAACTGTTGCTTCTAGGTCGACTGGTCCAACTTCCATGTCAGTAGAAAGTCTGCCGATGCTTGTACCGATATTCCCGTACATATAGTTGTTTACGACAACTGAATATTCTTTAGATGGATCGATTGGAGTTCCATCTGGCAGTAAGATATCAACAATTTCACCTGATGTAGCCTCATCGTCATACGTGTATGTGTAGGTGAAACCTGAGATATGGTAATCAAGCCCACGAGCGGTGATTTGCTCGTCTAAAATCACTCGTAAATCCGCACCGCTTAGGTTTACCTTATTAAGGACGTTCCCAAATGGTTGGACCGAGAATAAATCTCCGTATGTGACTTCACCAGCTTCTAATGGGGAGCGAACACCGCCACCGTTCATTAAGGCAAAGTCTGAATCCATTGCGACTTTCATCCCATCAGCAATCAGGTTTCCAAGGGCAAGATCACCGAACTCTCTTGTGACAGTTGGGTAGCCTTTTTCTAGGGTAGAAACGGACTGGCCAACAACTTGTGCTTTGATTGGCTCGACTTTCGCCTCGTACTTATCCATAATAGCCGCTACTCCTAAGTCTGGAGTATAATCCTTTTGGAAAACCGTTTTAATTTCTGCTGTTTTGCTATAGATATCTCCAGTTAAAGGATCAATCTCTAAATCTACATCTGAGAAAGCAGAACCGTAAGAATATGCTTGAACAATTAGTTTATTGTCCACCAAACGGTTTACACTCACATGGTTGTGGGCCGCAAAGATTACGTCTACTTCATCATTGACTTGTTCGGCGATTCGACTAGCATCGAATCGATCGGTGTAACCTGTTTGTGTAGCAGGGTTATGGGCAAGTACTACAATCGCTTCAACGCCTTGTTCTTTTAACTCAGCTGTATATTTGTTAATTGCCTCTACTTCATCCGTGATTTCTAGTGTTTCGTTGCCTTTTCTTACAATCATCTCAGGTGTTTCTTGTGTGACGACACCAATTACCCCAATCTTTTCTCCACCTGTTTCTAAAACAGTATAAGGATTAGTAATTAACTGCCCGTCTCTTGTATCGTACGCATTAGCTGCTACCATTGGGAAATCGATTCCATCATAACCAGCAGTTCCATTTGGGTGCTCTCCACCATTGATCATACGATTCAGTTCATCAATGCCTTCATCAAACTCGTGATTGCCAAGAGTACCCGCATCAAAGCCAATCTCTTCAAGAATCTCAATGGTCGGCTCGTCCTGGAATAAAGCCGAAATTAACGGGCTTCCACCAACCATGTCGCCTGAATGAAGGATTAACGTGTTCGGATTTGTAGCTTCTTCTTGCTTTAATGCAGCGGCCGTATATTCAATATGACCGGCTAGTTGTTCGCCAACTTTTGTCACAGTATCCAACTGCCCATGTAAATCATTTAATCCCAAAAGCTGGACCTTTACCCCACGGTTAAGGTCGATATTGAAGATACCAAAACCGTTAGCATCTGTTAGGCCAGAATAGGAGAACGGACTTCCTTCACCAATGTATTGCTCAGCCTTTGGTGAAGTCGTAAACGTAACATTCACATCCGCAGAGATTGGTGCAATCGACCAGTTGTTGTCTGCAGTTGGTGTAATTTCTTTTACTTCAGAAATGTAATCCATTAAAATCTGACGGTTTTCATCGGCTGAATCAACCACTAACTCACTGCCTTTTAACCCAGGGAAGTTTCCGCCCCCGCCTGCACGGTAGTTATTTGTTACAACAACAAACTCCTGCTCAAGGTCAATTGGTTCTCCATTGTATTCAAGGTTTACGACACGGCTGGATTCTGGGTTAATCAGGTTTCCGTTCTTGTCATATTTCGGCTCTTTCGTTACATCGATTTGGTATTCAACACCGTCAATGACATCAAAGTTGTAAACCGGGAAGCTAGGATTTAGTAATTCCTGTGCTTCTGTTGTCGAAGTGTCAATGGTATTGAATTTACCTGCAGTCATCTCAATCCATTCCTTGACAACGGACCCACTCACTTTAACCGCTTTTAACGTATTGTCATAAAGGTATAAATCACCCGCACTGCGGATCGTTAAATCGCCTTTTTTAATCTCGGTGTATTCGTCCACGCCATTACGACCTGCTTTGAACGGGGCACCTACTGATAAAATTGGAAGATCTTTTAATTCTGGCTTGTTTAACTCAAGGTAATTTTCTACATACCATTTCTGAGCGTTCGTAACGACTTGAATTGATGGATCATCCTGTACAAGCGCAAAATAGCTGTAAATGTCATCTGTTGTTGTGCCGATTGGCGTATTTACATACTCAATTGTAGCCTCGTGTTCATCCGTAACTGCCTTCACAATCTCTTCATCAGCTTGGACTCCTTCGATTGCTCTTGTGGAAGATTGAGAGCTAGCAACCGACCACTTTCCTTTCACCTTTTGTAAAGTAAGGTCAATGATCCCCAATGCTCCGCCGCCGTAACCAGCTTGGACGGCTACTACACCATTGATTGTACCTTTTGCGTTATCTACTCCTGGTAAAGGTTGTCCATCTGCCCCCTTGAACAAAGCATCTAAACTCTTAACATCTTTGGCCGGGAATACTTTATGAGTGTGCGAGAACGTAATCGCATCAATGCCAGAGACTTTACTTAATGCATAAACGGTGTCTTCCGTGTTTGCTTCATTTCCGCTAAAGCCCGAGTGGGCCATGGCAATAACAACATCTGCTCCTTCAGCCCTCATTTGCGGAACAAACTTTTCAGCCGCCTCGGTCACATTTTTCGTAATCACCTTGCCATCAAGATGAGCCTTGTCCCACTCATTGATTTGAGGCGGAACAAATCCAATGTAGCCAATTTTAATCACTTTGGTTTTTCCGGCTTCATCGACAACTTTTTTATTAACAATTTTATATGGTGAATATTTATTTACATCATTTGTCGGGTCATTGTCATGGTCATCTACATAAACGTTTGCATTCACATATGGGAAATTTGCATCATCATAGACTTCATCTAGATACTCTAACCCATAGTTAAATTCATGGTTACCTAATGTAGCCATGTCATAATCCATGATATTCATAGCTTCGATCGCAGGATGGACTTCTCCCTCTTCAAGTGGATCAATCTTCGCTTTGTATGTGCCAAGCGGAGTTCCCTGGATGAGGTCACCGTTGTCTACTAGTACAGAGTTGTCTGCTTCTGCACGCGCTTGTTTTACAAGAGTGGCCGTTTTCGCGAGCCCAAGTTTGGGTGCCGCGGCATTCTTGTAATAATCATAGCTTAATAGATTTGTATGAATGTCAGTTGTTTCCATGATGCGGAGTTCTACCTCTGATTGAACCTTTGGTGCAGTAGGTTTTGCTGCTAGGACATTAAACGGCATTAAAGGTGTTGCTAGCAAGCTTAGCGCAAGAGTACTAGATAAAATCTTTTTCCCCTTAGATTTGCTCCTCTTTTTCATACGCTACATCCATCCTTCGATATTTTTTGAACCCGAATAGGCTCTAAAGCTAAATATAGCAGAATTATTTTTTAAAGGTTTAAAACATTTGAAATATGAATCTAACAGCCTATAATATTTTTTATCCAGTGAATCTGAAGACCTAAACAGGGACGGTTCTCCTGCTTCTTTGGTAGGAATTCCGTGGATGATAAATAGCATACAATAGACAACAAAAAGCGCTTTAAATAATAAAGCGCCTAAGTAGATTTCTTCATCCTTAGTTTCTATTCCTTTTATATTGAGTAATCCATTTCGTGCAGAAACACTGTAACTTCACTACAAGAACCCATATCTTTGTTGAATCTCTCTGCACCTTTAGCACAATAATAGCTTCCAGAACGAAAACTCCTAATACTTATAAAGCAAATATATCGACAGCCCAGACTAATCTAATTTAGAAACTTAAAATTTAGGTTTGAAGACCATATTTCCTATACTCTAGCTTTTTCGTTGTTTCTAGTTCAATGACTTCAGGTTGCTCAAGTATAATTCTTTGTTTAAAAAGTGGGCCATCATAAACAAAGGTATGATACTCCCCAGCTTCCCCCATTGGACAGACCTTTTCTAGTTTAATATCTCGTAAAAAGGAGTCATCTAAGTCTCTCCCGAGCCATGATTCATCAAGCACATCTTCCCTCACTCGAATTACCGTTGATTTGTACCCTGAATCGACGAATGTTTTTAATCCATTCAACGCATCTTTCTCCTCCATCCAAAGAGGATAGATTGCATCAATGCCAACTGCCTCGGCGACCTTTTCTCCCCACTCCCGATGGGGATCAAAATATAAATCTCCAAAAGCAACTCCAGTAATCTTAAGTTGCCCCTTTAATTCTATTAAATCTTTTACAAAGCTGTCCGTGTACCCTTCAAAGGAACAACGTATAAAATGTACAGGAATCCCTAATGCTTCCCCTTGAAGTTTAATCATTTCCATCTTCTCTCCGTGGCCAAAGGTTCTGCCAATTTCAGCGGGAACCGTCGTCACCAAACAAGCAACCTCAATCCCCTGCCTTGTCAAAACATCCAGAGCGAGACAACCATCTTTCCCCCCACTCCAAGAAAGTGCTAATCTTTTCATTTAGTTTCCTCCTCTGGGGACGGTTCTCCTGCTTCCCGATAACCAAAAAGCAGCAAGAGAACCGTCCATCCTTTACGAACAATTGAATAAAATCATCAAGGCTGCATGTCCCCTGATTCTAAAGTTTGTTACCAACAATATAATAATTTGAACGCAAGTATGTAAAGAAAATAATAGGTGGTGATTGGAGTGAAGCAACAAAGACCCTTTTCGTACCAGAAGGTTTTTGTTATCGGGAGTGGTTTCCTTGCCTTATCGCTTGCCTGGGCATTCTATAACGCCTATATGCCTCTAATTTTAGGAGACTTTATCGATAGTAGGGCTATTCGTGGTGCGATTATGGGGTTAGATAATCTCCTTGCTGTTCTTTTAATCCCTGTCATTGGTGCATGGTCAGATAAAATTGATACCCGAATCGGAAACAGACTACCCTTTATAGTCATCGGTATGCCGTTAGCTGCGTTTTCTTTTATTTTGCTCCCTTTTGCTTCCGTATCTACCTTCTGGATTCTCATATTTGTTGACATCATCTTTCTACTTGCCATGACCATCTACCGAGCACCGGTTATTGCACTCATGCCTGACCACACTCCACCAGAGAAACGCTCAACGGCAAACGGGATCATCAATCTTATGGGTGGAATCGGTGCCATCATTGCTTTATTTGGATTATCAACTCTATATGGAATCAACCGAACATACCCGTTTATCGTTGCAGGACTTTTGTTGCTGATTACCTTCATTTTACTCTTCTTCACAGTAGACCGAAAGCCACCCTATGCAGAAAAAGCAAAAGATGAGTTAGGGGAAGCTTTAGCATCAAATTCGTTTTTAGCCCTATTTAGACTACTGAAAATGAAAGAATTTCGTGGACACCTCTTCGTCTTAGTAGCTATTTTCCTGTATTTTATCGGATTTACTGGCGTAGAATCCCAATTTACAGTCTATGCGGTCGAACATTTGAACATGAAAGAAAGTACTGCTGGCTTCACGCTTGGATTTTTCAGTTTATCTTTCGTCCTGTTTGCCGTTCCAGCTGGAATTTTAGGAAGTAAATGGGGAAAAGCCCCCTCCATGCTGGTTGGATTAATCGTGCAGCCAATCATTTTTATCAGCATCCCTCTCATTCCTTTACTAGGGTCAATCGTTCCGGATATTAACCAGGTTTTACTTTTACAAGTCATGCTGTTCCTAGGTGGAATCGCTTGGGCGTTCATTAATGTTCAGGCTTATCCATTGGTGGCCGATTTAGGTGGCAAGAGCAAAATTGGCTTTTTCACAGGGCTCTATTATCTCTTCTCGATGGCCTCTGCCATCGTAGCACCAGGAATCCTCGGGCTCCTGATGGATTTGTTCACCCACTCCGCTCTCTTTTACGGTTCTGCCGTGACGTTCGTTGCAGCCTACTATTTTCTAAGAAAGGGACACCATTTGATCAAGTGAGGAAGCAAAGGGACGGTTCTCCTGCTTCCTCGCAATCCAAGCTAAACCATTCAATCAGCTAGCAATTCCCGAATCTGTCTAGCTAAACTAAAAAGACCGTCATATGACGATCTCCATTAGTGTCCTTACCTAATTAAGGACAAAATACTAATCTTATTTAGATTTCTTTTGTGACTGAAGTACTACTTTCTCTAGGCCAGCTTCCCCAGCAAATTCTGCTTCTCCTTTTGGTGGGACATTTTTGTTATTCTTCAAATGGGTATGATTCTTTTTAGCCATACTGTCACCCCCTTTTTATTTGGTTTACTCCTATATGGATGCCGCTCGGAGTTTTCCTCCAAGACGTTATATTACTGGCACCCCGAATTTAGTTTGCTATCTTTTTCGAGGCTTATGCTTTTGATCTTCCCCAATCATAACCCTAAGGACCAAAACGAAATAAGGGAAGCAGGATTCATTCCCTGCTCCCCTTAACTTCTAAGGTATAAACCTGCCACAGATTCTTCTTAACTCAATGTCTGCCAGCCAGTCCATTAGCGACGTGTTGAATCCGCTGTACTCGATTTACGATGGCCACCACTAACCTATGACAGCGATCCACATCCTGGTCCTGTGGAGTGAGCTCTACCTTCAAAATCGCAGCCAGATTCGTATGCACATAAAGCATATCTCGAAACAAATCAACCGCTCCACAATATCGAAGATAAAAGCTATCTCCTGTTCCAAAAATAGCGGTAACCAAACTCTTTCTCCCCAATAATTCAAACGCTTGATAAAGCCCTCGCATTTCCGTCGGGATTTCTCCGTTTCCCCAAGTGTAAGTACCAACCGCTATCGCATCGAACTGATTTAAATCCAAGAGCGGGAAATCTTCAATTTTATACAAAGTGACCTCAACTGAATGGGCAAGAAATAGTTCAAATAGCTCTTCTGCTAATTCCTTCGTATTTCCTGTGATTGACGCATAAACAATTGCAACTTTCATTTTACAATTCATCAAATCCATTGGACTGCGAAACTTTCGTATACGTTCTTGATTTTTGTTCGAAGAAATCGGATTTTGTCTCGTTCATCATTTCATCACCAAATACTTGAATCCACGGCATAGGGTTCGTTCTTTCTTCATAAAGATTCTTCAAGCCAAGCTGGCGTAATCGTTTATTCGCCAAGTATTCGACATACCCTTCGAACTCAACTAAATCAATACCCTCTATATCCGTTAAAATGTAATGGGCCCACTCTTTTTCTAACATCACAGCCTGACCAATAGCTTCATAAATATACTGAATGTTTTCTTCCGTATGAAGGCCAGGGTTTTCCGTTAAAAGAATCCGAATAAACTGTGAGATAAAATAGGCGTGCTGCATTTCATCTCGTTGAATATAGCTGATCATCGTGCTTGTTTTCAGCATTTTTTGTTGACGAGCTAAATGATAGAAAAACGCAAACCCTGCATAAAAATAGATTCCTTCCAAATTTATCGAATTCACAGCTAATTTTAATAACGACTGGGGCATCGGCTCTTGTCTAAACTCTTCATAGGCATCTAGTATAAGTTGATTGCGCTTCCTGACGATGGGATCATTTTTCGCTTCATTAAACCGTGCATTTTGTTCTCCAATTGGAACAAGAGAACTTAAAATATACGAATACGATTCATTATGGACGGCTTCTTGCTGGGAAATCACCGCAAAAATTGCTTTAAAACTTGAGTCTGTGACATAATCCATAACTTGACTCATTGTCGGTGTTTGCAAGCTGTCCAAACATGCAAGCTGCGTATTAATCCGTAGGAAAACGTCTTTTTCAATCGCACTTAGAGAGTCCCATTGTTTAATATCATCCTGCATATTAATCTCTTGTGCTTTCCAAAAGTTTGCCAGCAAGGTTTGATACATATCGTACATCTGTGGATAAGCGATATCATTCCAATTCAACAAACCTGAGGATTTGCCATTGATGATCCCAGTTGATTTATTTGGATCATCTGGATTTAACAGTTTAATTTTAGTTAATTTATGATCCATTCTATCCTTCTCCCCTCTTCTGTCCACTAACTTTGACATGCTTCACATGCCTCCATCTCAGTTTGAGAAGTACTTCTAACGTAATAAGTCGTTTTCAAACCCTTTCGCCAGGCTTCCATATGAAACTGTAATAACTCTTTTGCCTTAATATCGTGACGAACATAAAGGTTAAAACTAATCGACTGATCAACATGGCGCTGGCGTGCCGCGTTTTGGCGGATACTCCAATGCTGGTCCAACATATGCCTCGTTCGGCGATAATAGTTGTAGGTATGATGGTCCAAATCCGGTGCGGTCACTTTAAATTTAAAATTTTTCTTTTCCTCCGCATATTCAACAGCATACAAAGGATCAATTCCATCTGTTGAACCACCAATTTTAGCAGTTGAAGAGTTCGGGGCAACCGCCATCATCCAGCCATTACGGACTCCATACTTCGAAACATCCTTCCGCAAATCCTTCCACCTATCATCGTGATACTGCTTGCGCTCAAAGTACTCACCCGTTTGCCACTCAGAACCTGAGAACTCACTGTAAGCCCCTTTTTCCTTTGCTAATTCCATTGACGAACGAATCGTAAAATAAGCTATATCCTCATATAGTTGATCCGCATAGGAAACCGCTTCTTCTGATTCCCAATAGATCCCCTTTAAAGCAAGGAGATGATGCCAGCCAAAGGTACCCAAGCCTACGGCCCGATATTTTTTATTCGTGACGTCGGCTTGTCCGACCGAAATCGTCTGCTGATCAATGACATTATCGAGCATTCGCATCTGAATCGGGATCAACTTATCTAACACATTCTCTCGCACAGCTCTCGGTAGATTAATAGACGACAAATTACAGACAACAAAATCACCTGGTTTCCGAACGATGACAATGTTTCCATCCTCATCCTTATATTCCTTTACAATCGTCGTAGCGGACATGTTCTGGGTAATTTCCGTACATAAATTGCTGCAATAAATCGATGTTCGGCCCGTTCCTTTTTTATGCTTGTTCGCATTTTGGCGGTTGACTTCATCCCGATAAAACATATAAGGAGTCCCTGTTTCCAATTGAGAAATCATGATCCTTGCCATAATATCCATCGCCCGATACGTTTTTCGTGGTAGAAGCGGGTGGTTTACGGCCTCTTCGTATTTTTCGGAAAAGAACTTTCCATTTTTCTCATCATAGAAGTCTTCTAGACCAAGAGAAGTTCCACTTTCATCCGTCCATCCCATCACTTGCTTTACTTGATGAGGACAAAAAGTATGCCATTCTCCAATACTCCGTCCCTGTTCATCTGTTTCATTTAATTTCTCCATAAACAGGTCAGGAATTGACACACCGGTAAAAAGATCATGTGCCTTGCGCCTTTCGTCGCCATTGTTTGTTTTTAAATCTAAAAAACCATTCATGATATCCTTATGAAAAACATCTAAATAAACAGCGATCGCTCCTTGTCGTTGGCCAAGCTGGTCAACACTCACGGCAGTATCATTAATTAAACGAATCCAAGGGACAACACCGGAAGAATTCCCTTTGAACTTCTTGATATCTGAACCTAACGCACGTACTTTTCCTAAGTAAATTCCTAGGCCCCCACCGTCTTTACTTAATCTAGCAATATCCCAATTATTTAAATAAATTCCGTCTAGCGAATCATCGACCGTATCAATAAAACAAGAGGACAACTGGCCATAGCTTTTCCCAGCATTCGCGAGCGTTGGAGTCGCGACGGTCATATATAAGTTACTCATCGCCCAGTAGGCATCTTTTACAAGCTGTAGGCGTTGTCCGCGTTCCTCCTTTTTCATTAACGTCATCGCAATGATCATAAACCGCTCCTGAGGTAACTCGTAAACATTGCCTTCGTAATCTTTCGCCAAGTACCGATCCGCTAATAAAAACAACCCTATGTATTGGAATAACTCGTCTCGTTCAGGAACAATTACGACACCCAATTGTTCAATTTCTTCTTTAGAATATTCACTAAGTAGATCCTCAGAGTAGATTCCTATCCTAGTTAATTCTGTAATCAGAGCATAAAAATCTCCATATTTACTTTCCTGCGAAAATCCGCGGTTAACAGAAGCCTTCCGGTAAAGTTCATGTACATATAGTTTTGCCGCAAGAAACGTCCAGTTTGGATCCGCCATTGAAACTTGATTCAAAGCATAATGAAGAGCTGCTTCATTTTGCGACAATCCCTCTAGTCGTGCTACTTTTTCAATCATTTGCGCTGTGTCTAGATTATATTTTTCAGAAGCTATAGTAATTGTTTCGATAACCGAATTTAATTCTAAATGAATCATTCTACTCATATCAAATCTCCTCTGAAAACTCGTTTATTTTTAAGCGCCGTTCTTTTCTTCTTTGGGCATTTTGAAAGAGCTTCTTTTCTTCTTCTGTTTCTGGGGTTACACCATAAACAGGGGTAGGCTTCCCTTCCTTATTAACTGCAACCATTGTTAAAATCGCTGTTGTCGTCACGGTTTTTTTTCCTGTTTCGATATTTTGACAATCGACTTTTACATACACTTCCATTGACGTTCTCCCCGTCGAGATCACGACACCTTCCAAATTTAAGATATCGCCCACTTTTGCCGAAGATAAAAAATTGACCGTGTCGATGGATGCCGTAACAACGGCTTGTTTACTATGTTTCATCGCTGTTATCGCGGCTATTTCATCAATGTATGATAGAACCGTTCCTCCAAATATAGTTCCCATGTGATTCGTATTCGGTGGTAATACTAGCTTTGTTTGGTTTGTTCTAGAAATACTAGCTGGCAATTGTTCAGGCATTTCCATTCCCCATTTCCATTAATTTCTGTTGGTTACACAATCTTCAAGAGCGAATCAAGCCGCTTGAGGATAACGTTAGCATACCCCCTTTTGGGTGAAGCTAGATGCGTAATTCCTCTTCAACATAAAAAAACCCATCAAGAAAGATGGGTTTAATAAAAACGTAGAATAATCTAGTGAAAAACAGGTAGCATGGGCGCATCACTGCCTTCATAAGAAGACCCTCGTTTTACCTTCCCAACTCCCGAAGAAGATAATACGTGTAAAAATGGCAGGTCTCCTGACTTATGCTTCATCCTACTCTAAGCCCTTCCCGTCCAAAGACAGTGGATTTGCTTATTTAGTCAGCATTTACAGTTGCGGGTACAGTTCTGGATTTTCACCAGATTCCCTATTAGGTCTTTTCAGACACCATTATTATCGGTAGTTATCTATATTTAGTATTAAAAATTAAAAACCAATACCATATATTGTATTAACAACTATAATATACTAAATTATCTTTGACAAGCCCCTTTATCGAATTTTAGCAAAAAAAGACCTCCGATAAAACTTCTTCGGAGGCCTTTTGCTATTTTTTCATTCGTATAATAGGAACTAGACACCGAGATAGATAGGTCCACGGACCTTGGTTAGGAAGCAGGAGAACCGTCCCCAACTGGTAATCTAATCTGTGAGGTGGTTCCTTCGTTTTCTTTGCTATGGAAGGTGAGGGATCCGTTATGTTGTCTGATGATCCTAAAGCATAGCATTAAACCTAAGCCGGTCCCTTTTTCCTTGTTACTATAGAAAGGTTCTCCTAGTCTTTTTAAACGTTCTTGACTGATTCCAATTCCGTTATCGACGACATTAATGAGTAATTGACCTTTGTCGGTTTGAACGGTAATCTTTATTAACCCTTTTCGGTTTGGATCCATAGCCTCAATACTGTTTTTACATAGATTGATTAACACTTGTTTGATTTGATTTGCGTCACACATAATCGACGGGATTTCTGAGTTTATATCAAGGAAAAGTTCGACACCATTAAGAGAGGCTTCCGATTTTATTAAGGTTACTACCTCTTGCAAAAGAATGGGAATGTTCACTTGATTCAAGTGAATTTCTTGCGGTTTTGCAATCGAGAGAAATTCCTTAATAATACCTTCAATCCGATTGAATTCTGAAAGAATGATGTCAAAGTATTCTTCTTTTATCATTCCTTGTTGAAACAATTGAATAAACCCTTTAATCGCGGTAATCGGATTTCGGATTTCATGTGCAACCCCAGCAGCCAATTCGCCCACTAAAGAGAGTTTCTCAGAATTCGATAATAGCTCTTCTGCTCTTCTTTTCTCGGTAATGTCCTTCCCGACCGCCATGATATGTTCCACTTTTCCATTTTCACCAATGACTGGCGTTGCGGTACATTCAAATAATCTCCATTCACCATTTGCATGCAATAGGCGAACTTCCACTTTGGCTGTAGAAGCCTTTTTAATGACATCTGCAAATTGCCTCGTGACGATGGAAGTATCTTCAGGATGAACGAGGTTTAATGTGCTCGAGCCTTCAAAGTATTCAGGAGCATAACCTAGGACAGTTTTATGGGAGGGGGAAGCATAAACGCCTTGACCTTGTTTATCGAATAAAATAACTAAGTCACTCATATTTTCTGCGATTAAACGATATTTATTTTCACTTTCAGCTAATGCTTTTTCCGTCTGTTTTCGTTCTGTAATATCAATACACGAAGCAATGACCTCGACTACCTTTCCCCCTCGTTTAATCGGGCTTAAGGCTGCAAAATAGAGGATACCATTCAACTCTTCTTCATAGGTTACGTGCTCTTCTCCATTCCAGGCTCTTTCATAATAAACCAGCTTTTCTTTCGCTGTCTCCTCAGGAAGGAACTCGCTTAACTGTTTGCCAACCACTTGGCTAGGAACAAGACCAATCCGATACAGTAATTCACCATCACATAATGTATGGATAAATTGATCATTCACTTTTTTGTATTTATAAATCATCCCTTGTTGCAGGCGAACCGTTTCATCTAATTCCTTACGAGCTAATCGGAGTAACTCTTCCGCCCGCATTCGTTCATTTACATCTTGAGAGAGACCAAAATCCCTCACCACATCTTGAATTTCGAGCAAAGCTTCTTCTAATTCATTCGCTTGTATCGGTTTTGAAAAAAAGAAGCCTTGGCCCTCGTCACAAAGATGCTGCTGTAGAAAAATGAGTTGTTCTTTCGTCTGAATTCCTTCGGCCACAACATTCAAATTAAGGTTATGAGCCATTGAAATAATGGTTTTCACAATCGTTTTATCTTCCTCGTTCGTTTGCATTCTTTCGACAAATGACCGGTCAATTTTTAACGTATCCACCGGGAACTTCTGTAAGAAATTCAAAGAACTATAGCCTGTTCCAAAATCATCAATACTAATCCGCACACCCAGACTTTTAAGATTTTCTAACGCCGTAAAAGTACGTTCGTTATCACCTGCCATATTCTCAGAAATTTCCAATTCTAAATACTGAGGTTCTAACTTGGTTTCTAAAAGGATCCGGGCAACCGTTTCATCCAAATTGGATTGAGTAAATTGCCTTGGTGATAGATTGACTGATACCGTTGTGGTAAACCCTTTTTGTTGCCACCTTTTATTTTGCTGACAAGCCGTATAGAGGACCCACTCCCCAATTGGTATAATTAATCCTGTCTCTTCCGCAATCGTAATAAAAGTTCCAGGTGATACCAACCCTAGCTCAGGATGTTCCCAACGGATTAATGCTTCTACCCCTACGATTTTTCCACTATGTAAACTCACTTTCGGTTGATAGTGAAGGATTAACTCATCCTTGCGAATCGCCTGATGAAGGTCCATCCCTAATTTCAAAGGGTTGAAATTTGGGTCCTCTTCATTCAGAGAGTAAAATTTAAAATGATTTTTCCCTGCCTTTTTTGCTTGGTACATCGCAAAATCGGCATGTTTAATTAGCGATTCAACCGTATCTCCATCCTCAGGAAACAAGCTGATGCCAATGCTAACGGAAGTGAAGATATCATAACTTTTAATCATAAAAGGGCTGGCAAGTGCTTCGAGGATTCGCTTACACACTGTTGAAGCTACCTGTCGATCCGCATCTGTTAAAATGACAATGAACTCATCTCCGTACTCTCTGAAAATGCTATCCATATCCTCTAAGGAAGATTTCACCCTTTGCGCTACTTCTTTTAAAAGCTGATCTCCTGTATCGTAACCAAGTGTATTATTAATCACTTTAAACCGGTCAAGGTCCATAAATAATACAGCCATCTTTTGTTTCTTTTCACGCGCCGTCATTAATTCACTTGATAAACTCGCTTTTAACTGGTTATCAATCAGGAAAGGGGTTATTTTATCGTTCAACTCCCAATTTTCGGTGTCATCTTTTGGAGGGTTGGTCTCTGAAACTAGCGAATCAAACGGGGCTTCTTCATATGCAGAGAGCCCTTCCTCAAACTTTTTAAGTTGTTTTTGCAATCTGAATGTCTCGTTTTTATGTTCGGTGATGTCGTAAACAGAACCAGTTATCCCGACCACTTCACCTGCATTATCCAAAATCGGATGGGCGTGATTTTGTAACCACTTTGTCTCCCCATTTGATTGAACAATTCTGTATTCTAGAGTTGTTACAACCCCTAATTCATTCTGATTCATTGAGTTCACAAACATCAACTGATCCTCAGAATGCACTAATTCAAACCATAGATTAGGAAACTCTTTAAACTCTTCTTGTGTATGTCCATAAATAGCGGCAATTCCTTTTGAAACCCATACTATATCGTTCCGTAGATCTCTATACCAAATCATCAATTCAGGGGTATCCAATAGATTTTGCACGATTTCATTTGAGCCTTTATTTTCATCAAAAAGGGTAGCAATAGACTTCAAGTTCATTTAAAAATTCCCTCTCTTTATAGCAGAAATAAGCTAGTAAGGCATTCATCCTAAGATCAAATCCCGAGGCCACTCTGCATTCTATCCTTTAATCCTACGTTTTCTATTATTATACTATTTTTGCTAGGCAAAAAGAAGCAGCTCTCCAGCTTCTTCCTTTAGGATTCATCCTGTTTTTATTCTACGGTAAACGGGAATTGCTTAAGAATCTCTCTACCTTAAAACTACTATGTGCTTTCCTATTCCCATCATTCTACAGCAACAGGCGCTTTCTTATTCTGTTATAGTAATAGTTTGAGGTACAAATGATGTGAACCGGGGGGATTTTCTATGGATATTAAGGAAAAAGGAAAAAGTCTTCCTTTGTCTCCTGGTGTTTACTTAATGAAAGATACTCTTGGAAATACAATCTATGTAGGGAAGGCCAAAAACCTCAAACAAAGGGTCCGCTCTTATTTTCAAGACTCGAAAAATCATTCACAAAAAGTTCAAAAACTCGTCAAAAATATAAATGATTTTGAAGTCATAGAAACAGATACGGAATTTGAGGCTTTTCTCTTAGAATGTAAATTGATTCAAGATATTAAGCCCTTTTTTAACTCGAGAATGAAAAGCCCGCAAACCTATCCGTACATTGTTATACGGAAAGAAAGAGGTCGTCACGACATTGAAATTACCCAGGAACCTCAACCATTTGATGATACAGATTCCTTAACTTTTGGACCTTATACGAGTAAAAATGCCGTAGAAAAAGCGCTTCAGGCAATTAAGGAACATTATCGAATCGATTGTAGCAATCCTTCTAACAGGAAATCTGCATGTCTAAACTATTCCATAGGTACATGCATGGGAATCTGTCTTGGTGAACCGGCAAGGGAGCAATACGAAGCCGTAATTGACAAGATCATTCATCTGTTAAATGGGAGAGATAGTAGCATTCTTATGGAAATGAAGAGAAAGATGAACCTTGCTTCTGAAAGTTTCGATTTCGAAACTGCCGCAAAGTATAAGGAAAATATAGACGCCATTCATTTCTTGCTAGATCGTAAAAAGGTCATTACCTTTGCAACGAATCCAAAGAATATGGTGGTAATTGAATTGCTAGATGATAACAACATCAAACTCTTCTTAATCCGAGGCAATAAGGTGCTATTTTCTGAAAAACACTCCCGATTGGAACCCAAGCAGCTAACATCAATCATTAGCATAAAGGTTTTATCCCTTTTTAAAAAGAACGAAGTAACACGATCCAAACAAATGAACCAGACGGAAATGGACCAAGCGAGAATCATATACAGCTACCTAAAAAGCAACCATAGTCGCTACCTTATGATTCCACAAATCTGGCTTAAATCGGGTAATGAAGGAAAATTAGCAGAAGCCGTTGAAAACTGGCTTACTGAAGGGCAGTTCTTGTAACAAGTGTTTCACTAATAAATGTCTGCCCTCCCGAAGGCTAGTTCTTCCTACCAAATACACAAATCAGAAGCAGGAGAACCGTCCCCATGCTTCTATGTCAGATGTTTCGTACAGTTATACAAGGAGCATTCCCAGTTGCCTTCGTTATGTTTTAGGATGGTAAGCGAGGTATTATCGATATAGGTTTTTTGAAATCTTTGAGGCAAGACTTGTTGCAGTGTTAGCCCAATCAACGCACCGTGACTAACAACTAGCACTCGTTTACCGTTATAAGTTTGTACGATTTCCGCTAAAAACTCTAACCCTCGATTGGACACGTCTTCAAACGTTTCCATACCAAGGTTTAGCTCCCGCCAATTCCTTCCCCATTTTGTAATTCTTTCTTCCTCAGTGGTGCCCTCAATCTTTCCACAGTCAATCTCCCGAATCCTTTTATCATAAAGATTTATAGGGAAATTCACTTTACTTCCGATAATCTTTGCCGTTTCCATTGCCCTAGACAAATCACTTGAAATCATCACGTCCCACTTTTCATCTTGTAACAGCCTCCCCGCAACTTCTAAAGCTTGCCTTCTTCCTTGATCGTTTAAAGGAATATCCGAAATTCCTTGAGCTTTGCCTAGCGCATTCCATTCCGTTAACCCGTGTCGAATGAGTCCAATTGTCGTCACTTTTCCGCTCCTTTCTTACACAAATCTTGTTTACATAATAAAATTATTGTTGATAATCTCCTTTAAAATAGAACAATCTTAGAAAACCAGCCTACAAAAGCTTCCCCATATAATATTCATCATAAAATTCCCCATCAATAATCAACGACTTTCTTTTGATTCCCTCTATCTCAAACCCCATTTTTTGATAAAGTCCTATTCCACCTTTGTTCTCGGTGACGACGGTTAATTCCAAACGATGAATGCCATGCTCAACGGCCCAGTGATCCAGACACCTAAACAATTGGGTTCCTACTCCATGACCTCTGTGTTCTTTTAAAATTCCAACCACAAGATAAGCAGAATGTCGGTTCCTTCTTGCGTTACCAGCAAAGACCATTAGATAACCGACTAAATTCTTCTGGTCATCTATGGCTACTAGAATCGTAGAGTTCTCTTTTAGTAGGAGATCCTCAATCATTTTTCGTTGTTGTTCCGGTTGAATGCTTCTTTCTCCTGCCTCCCAAAGCATAAAATCCGCACTTCCCTCTACCTGCTGTACCAGTCGAGAAAATTTTTCTGAGTCTGAAGGAGTTATTTCCCTAACAATCATCATCCCTCGTTCCCCTCTAATCTATATGTTTTTATATATTTCAATTAAAGTCCCATTCGGGTCTCTGAAATGGGCCACTCGTATTCCCCAATCTTCCCGATTATGCGGTTCTGTCACAAAATTTATTTTCAATTTTAACCGTTTATATACCTCATCTACGTCGTCTACCGCAAAAATCAAGACCACTTCATTAAGCATCGCTTGCGTAATCCCAGTCTGTACCTTTAAATCCGCAAGCATTTCAGATTTATTAAATAGGGCAAGCAGCGTCTCCCCAACCTTAAACTGAGCATACTGACTTGTTTCATTGCCCCAAGTACATTCAAAATTTAAAACCTCTTTATAAAAACGGAAACATTCCTCGTAGTTATCAACTAACAATCTAGTATGTGTCAGCCTCAATCTTTTCTCCCCCTATCACCCTCTAGCAAAAAGGTTCAACTTGTTAACAGGTTTTCTACTATGTATATGATACTTTTTTTATCAGCAAATGAAATCAACCATCATCGAATACCTTAATCCCTAATTCGTTCTCCATACACAATGTGCCAATGCAAATGTTTGGATTCTTGATATTCACCTAGGTTGGTCATGATCTTACAAGCGCCATATTCCTCTGTTACCTGGGCCGCTACTTTCCTTATTATTGATAAAAGCTCATGTAAGATTGGGGTATCTTCATCAGATACATCAACAAAGGATAGAATGTGTTTTTTCGGAATTGCAACAATATGAACCTCATAAAAAGGTCTAGTATGATAATAAGCCAACACATTTTCCGTCTCTATTACCTTATTAACTGGCGTTTTCCCATTTAAAACTTGATCACAGTAAAAGTCATTTGACATGAAATCTCCTCCTCCTATTCTGCTACTTTTTCAATCATCGATGAATTCCATATCATTATAAATCCATAGCCAACCGAATCATATCCCTGCACATAATCCCATTTTCAACAATCTCTTCAGGGTAATGCCGAACAAAAAAATCGATATCCACGCCAACCATACGAAAACCGCATTTTTGGTAAAGCGCTAATTGTCCGATACTCGAATTTCCAGTACCAATTTCGACGGTTTTGTACCCACTCCCTTTTGCCGCTTCAATCGCATGAAGGATTAACTTCTTGCCTATCCCTTTCCCCTGCTGGGATCCTGCCACAGAAATGTTCACCAGCTCTACCGTTTTCGGTCTTGTGGGAAGAAGAACATACACACCAATGATTTCCTCATCGATTTCGGCAACATAACATTCTCCCCGTCCTAAATAGTCCTCTACCAATTTCTCAGAAGGATCCGCTACCAACAATAACTCCATCGGAGGTTTTTCATTTTCACTAACTTTTCTAATGTTCATTTTCTCCCTCTCATACTCTTTTGAAGAATCTACAACGCATCAATTCAGTCATTTTTTAGAATCATAAAACAATCCCAGTATTCTGATTATTTTAACATAAAATACCATTAAATTAGATGACAAAACAAAATCCTTAATAGGAAAAACAAGAAAAATAAAACCGCTCAGCGTGATTCTGAGCGGTTCTGTCGTTATTTTATCCACGAAATACCTTTGAAGTTCA
Source organism: Mesobacillus persicus (assembly GCF_900109925.1). Taxonomy (GTDB): domain Bacteria; phylum Bacillota; class Bacilli; order Bacillales; family Cytobacillaceae; genus Mesobacillus_B; species Mesobacillus_B persicus. The sequence goes on from NZ_FOBW01000018.1 coordinate 28,675, forward strand.
CTCCACTACTTTTTAGCCGTGTACTTTTTAATCGCTGGCAAAATTTCCGTTCCAATCAGCTCAATGTTTTTCTGCAAGCGTTCAAATGGAACACCACCAAAATCGATTTGAGCAATATAGCGCTGATGACCAAAGACTTCATGCTGATAAAGAATTTTTTCAATGATTTCCTGAGGACTTCCGATATTCATCACATTATGTGGGTCGGCACCCTGAGCAAAGGCCTGTTCAGGAAACCCACGGCCATTCGTTTTTTTCATGCCTTCATTAATATGAGGGTACATCTCTTTAATCGCTTGCTGCGATGTTTCCGCTGCATAGAAAAATCCAGCTGTTGCCAATGGTAGTTCCGCTGGGTCGAAGCCTCCTTGCCGAGCGGCTTGACGATAGGCATCTACCGTTTGTTTAAAGGCAGACACAGGTCCCCCTAAATGAGCCATAAACATTGGAACCCCAGCATAGCCCGCTTTAATAGCACTTCCTGGTGACCCTCCAACCGCTCGCCAAATTGGCATCGAGCCATTTTGTGGCCGTGGAAGAACCTCAGCATTCCTTAATGGCGCACGAAATTGCCCTTCCCAATTGACGGTTTTTTCTTCGTTTATCTTCAACAACAGCTCAAACTTTTCTTCATATAACTCTTCATAATTCCGAACATCGTAGCCTAATAACTCAAAAAGCCCGATTCTTGATGCCCGACCAGCCACAATCTCAGCACGACCTCCCGAAATTAAATCAATCGTCGCAAAATCCTCATACACCCGGACCGGATCGGACGTACTAATGATCGTCGATGAACTCGCAATCTTAATTTTATCAGTCGCTTGGGCAATCGCCGAGAGAACCACCGTATGAGCTTGAGTCGCGAAATAATCCTGATGGCTTTCTCCTACGCTGAAAAAGTCAATCCCTGCCTGGTCAGCAAGCTTTGCATATTCAATGATTTCTTTGATCCGTTCCTGTGCGGAAATTCGGTCTCCCGTTAGCGGATTTGGCAAGTGGTCACCAAGCGTATAAATCCCAAACTCCAACCCTTTACTAGCATCAATCCGATACTTTTCCATCTATCTATCACCTCTATTATGTTTTAAACCAATATCTGCAACTGAAACTCTTTTTACTTTAAAGTTCATGATGTTATTATAGGAGATAGAAGAACAGAATATAAGTACGCACTTAAGAGTGGTATAGTATCTTAAAAGATACTTAGGGAGGACAATAGATGGAAAAGAAACCGGAACTTTGCCAAGTAGAAGATGCCTTAGGAATTTTAGTCGGGAAATGGAAACCGATTATTTTATTATATTTATTGCAGCAAGGAACCAAACGATTTAGTGAATTAAAGCGCAGCTTGCCTGGTATCACTCAAAAGATGTTAACAAAACAATTACGCGAACTAGAAGATGAAGACATCATTGAACGCGTCGTCTACCCACAAGTTCCACCAAAGGTTGAATACTCCATCACCGAATACGGGAGAACCTTAGAACCCATCTTAGAAGCGATGCACGAATGGGGAAAAAGTCATACGGCTCATAAACGCAAAAAAAGCCAACAACAATTGACCGAGATAAACAAGCTGTCGTAATGACAGCTTGTTGTTTTTAGAAAATTTCTCAATACATTTAGATAAGTATTTTATCAATGACTCCTTCTATTGTTCCCACTCTTCACGAAGTAACCCCATTCGAATCGAGTCATAATATTCCCCGTTATAGTAACGGACTTTTCGTATTCTTCCTTCCATTGTCATTCCAAGCTTTTCCCCCACTTTGATCATTCTGATATTTCCAGACCATGTAGTATACCCTACTCGCACCAAAGGCATAGTTGTAAACAAGTGATCAATCCAAAGACGAAGCACCTTTGTTCCATAGCCACCACTCCAATACCTCGGATCATAAATGCCAATTCCCATTTCAAGCCATTTTGAAGGCTCGTGCTCCCAATAATAACTAACGGTACCAATGACCTCTCCATCCACCTCAATCAGCCATTGGTCATCTTGATGTATGATCGTATCTTTTCTACTTATGTACTCATCGTATGAAATAGCTTTATGATCGAAGTATGGAGCGTCCCATTTTTTCCACTCCGGCTTGGTTTCTTTGTACATTAATTCCCACAATCTTGGTAAATCCGTTTCAATAATAGGTCTGATCCTCACTTCGTTATCTTGATAGAACACTTATTCTTCCTCCTACATCTAGAAACACCACCCCTACATCATGTCATTAAAGCTAGGTAAGAATCAAAGATTTTATATCAGAGGGACGGTTCTTCTGCTTCCTAACCCCTTTTATACACCCTGTGTACATACATCAATTATAAAAGAAGGCATTTTTGTGAAATGATGCAGAAGAACCGTCCCCTTGCTTCCACTTTGGACCAACATGAAGTAAAATAGGATATTGAGTTTTTATTATAGGAGATCTTTTAATGCACATCATCTTTGATTCGTTTTTAGAAAACATGACATTGATTATTGCGTTTATGTTTTTGGCTCTTAAACTGAAAGAATATTCAACCATCAAGCTGAAGAATCATGCTTCTATTGTTTGGCTTGCAGCACTCGCTCTCAGCCTTTTGTCATTGTTTATCATGCATCATCCGCTGGAGTATGAGGGGATACGTTTAGATTTGCGGGGTGTACCGCTGTTTTTTATCTCTTATCTAGCTGGTTGGAAGTATGGACTATTCTCCATTATCCTTCCGATTTGGTACCGTTACGATCTTGGTGGGCCTACCGTCATAGAAGGGATCTTCCACAGTATCTTAATCCCTTTTATAATTGGAGCGCTTTTCCATAGAAGAGAGGCCTTTAATCCTCCGCACACTATCATTGATATTAAACATATGATGGTCGCATTTATGTTTTATCAGGTCGCTAGATTAGCTCTTATTCTATGGATACTCCCAGTTCCCTTTCCTATTGCAACAACAAGGATTATTTTTGAGTCTGTTGCCGTTCTTTGCATTGGACTCATGCAAAACGATTCAAACCGAAATTTCTTAACCAAAAAAGAATTAGAATTTCAGTCAAGGCATGATACCATGACCAATTTATATAACCTCCGACACTTTCGAAGCAAGGTCGAGCAACTTATTAATAAAAAGAAACCATTTGTTATTGCGATGGTCGATGTCGACTATTTCAAAAATTACAATGATACGCATGGACATCCAGCAGGTGATGTAGTTCTACGAACATTGGGTCAGCTACTTAATCATAGCGTGCGTGAAGAAGACGTATTTGCAAGATACGGAGGCGAGGAATTCATTATCTGTTTTTCTCATGTAAATAATGTTGAAACAGCCGCTCGTATTGCCGAACGTTTTAGGCAAAATGTAGAAGAATATAAATTTTACCGAGAAGAAACACAACCAACCGGAAATCTAACCATCTCCATCGGCTTAAGTGGACCTTCGTATAACAAAGGACTAGATGAATTAATTGATGAAGCAGACCAAGCATTATACAAAGCAAAAAGGACAGGGCGAAACTGTGTAGAAACATAGGGACGGTTCTTTTGCTTCCAATCTAACAGGAGCCCTTATCTCTCATTAAAATTGCGTGACCTATTTTTGTTTTATCAACAGTCCGAAATGACATCCCAATGTCTAAAAGTACTATAGGTTACATTAAACAAGGCTCTTTTCGTAAAGTTTGTTGTTAAAATCCTAAAATAAAGATAAAAAAACTCCGCAGAAAGTGAACTTCTCTCTGCGGAGTTTTTATCTTTAACTCGAGAATATTTCTATCTCTCTAAACCTGCAATCCCAAAACCACCAGGGCCAGCATGGGTCGAAATCATTGCGCCAGCTTGAATCCATTTCACATCGTTAAAACCATTGTCTTTTGCAAGTTCAGCCATCCGCTGTTTGATGCTTTCATCAAGTCCAATGGAGTAGATGAAAAATATTTGTTGATCCCGATCAATTTCATAATCACTCAAATAGTCTTGCAAAAGTTTCTCTGTCACTCCACGCATATTCCCACGATATTTCTTCGTTGAAACAAGTTTGCCTTCAATTAATTCAATACGCGGCTTTATTTTTAACAAAGCCCCTCCGAGATACGCAACATTACTGACACGCCCACCCGCTCGCAAAAATTCCAAGCTTCCGGGAACGAAGGCGAGCCTTGATTTCGGAACAATCGCTTCAACTTTCTCAACCAGTTGAACCGGTTCAATTGTAGGTTCCTTTTCTAATAAATTTACTGCATACATCACAACTGCCGCTAATCCACCAGTCACATTCAAAGCATCGACAAGATATACATCTTCCATATCCTCACATGCGACAACCGCACACTGGAAAGAAGCAGAGGCTCTCGACGTATACCCAATATGGATAATCACGCAATCAGGGAAATCCGCTTTGATCTTCGTGAAAAACTCATAATATTCATGGGAGTTTGTTGCCGAAGTAGAGGGTATCTTTTTCGTCCGATTATAATAGTCGTAGATATCTGTTACAGGTAATGATCCATCTAAATAATCTTGCCCCTCCATAATGACGTGCATCGGGACGACTTGAACTTGGTGTTTGTCTGCTAAATCTACTGGTAAATCTGCTCCACTCTCTGTTGTTAAAATAATTTTAGGCATAATATCCTCCACTCCATCTAAAAAGCCAATCCTGTTTGTTCCGCTTGATGATGTACACCCTTAACTATACAGAAAAGAGGAGGACAATTATATACAGAACCTCACATCCTCCACATCAAACTAGTGTTTATTTTAGAGAAGGGAAATATTCGCATTTTTACATTCCTCAATAATCTCGTCATTCCATACAGAAACTTGAACTTCCCCAATATGAGCCTTCTGGAGCAAGAACATACAAACTCGTGACTGACCAATTCCCCCACCAATGGTATAAGGCAATTCGCCGTTTAACACGGCTTGATGATACTCTAATTTAACGCGATCTTCACAATCTGACGCTTTTAGCTGACGCAGAAGTGCTTTTTCATCTACTCGAATTCCCATCGAGGATAACTCTAGTGCGCGACCTAATGTTGGATACCAAACAACGATGTCTCCGTTTAGAGTCCAATCATCATAATCCGGGGAACGACCGTCATGCGCTTCTCCAGAACGTAACCTGTCACCAATCTGCATTATAAAAACAGCCCCATACTTCTTACAAATTTCATCTTCTCTTTCCTTTGGTGTCAATGATGGATAGAGCGTCTCGAGTTCCTGGGTTGTAACGAAGGAAATAGATTTTGGTAAAATCGGCTGTAAGAACGGATACAGCTCATGTACGGATTGTTCAGTGGAAGTTAATGCCTTGTATATTTTTTCAACTTCTATTTTTAACGTCGCGATGGTCCGTTGTTGTTTTGTAATGACCTTCTCCCAGTCCCACTGATCGACAAACATTGAATGTAGATTATCGAGGACTTCATCCCTTCTGATTGCTTTCATGTCCGTGTAAAGCCCGGTCCCCGTTTTAAACCCGTACTTAGCAAGTGCGATCCTTTTCCATTTAGCGAGTGATTGAACAATTTCTAAGTTCCCGCATTTCACATCTGATGCATCGAAAGAAACTACCCTTTCAACCCCATTTAAGTTGTCGTTCACGCCGGTTCTCTCTTTAACAAATAACGGTGCGGAAACACGAATAATTTGCAATTCTTCCGCTAACTTTCTTTCAAAATTGGCCTTAATTTGATGGATGGCCATTTCTGTTTCCAATCGATCTAACTTCGATTTATATGCTGTAGGAAGCATTGATTTGGACACACGTTCACCCCATTACTTTAAATGATTGAATAATGTAATTTATGGTCAACGGACCAAATTGGTTATTACCTTTTCATGTATATTCATTCAAACGCCTGATTATTAAGGGACGGTTCTTATGCTTCCTTTTCCAAAAGGAAGCATAAGAACCCCCCCTGTAATAATTCCAGTCTTGTCCCATAAAATGAAGTAATGAAAATTTATTCAGGAGGGGTTTGAAATGGGAAGAATGTATCATTTGGATCATGGATATATCACGATACCTGAGGCAAACAACATTGTGAAACGAACGCTTGGCATCGTTAAGAAAGACGATAAGACGTATTATTTTAAGATCTTAAGATTTGCGAAGAAAGGCTGGTTTGGTGGGAAAATGCACGGGAAAAGAATGTTTCAGGTACGAAGAAAAGACATCGTTCAATATGCCGAGGAACTTCTTGAGGCTCAGAGATATAATCTATTTAATTTTCATCTCGCAACCGAGTTAACTGAAGTCAGGCAGCTCAGCAAATCAATGGAACTTGTTCAAGTTCAGCAAAATTGAAGCAGGGAACCGTTCCCTTAGCATGTGACAAAGCGACTGTCACGGCAACAGTCGCTTTTCCTCATTATTTATTGTTTCTCGTTCTTCTCTGATAGAAGTTGATCTAATTTCTCCTCCACCCGTTTTAACCGGTTGTTTCTTTTCTTAACAATCAAAAAGACAACAAGAATCACCAACGGAATAAACAGTAAGCTAATAAACATCATTAATTGAAAAATAATATCCCCGGTATGAAGTGCCCCTTGCGCTGCTCCTAATAGATACAAAAAACATCTCTCCCATATAGAAGCAGAGGGACGGTTCTATTGCTTCCATCCCCCCACTTAAGTTATGTAATCAGTGATAATAATAACATGGAAGCAGAAGAACCGTCCCCTTGCTACCATGAAAAATTTAACATTTCTGTAATTGACAGAAGATGGAGAGGGCTGTTACTATTACTATCAGATAATTCATAATATTAGCGAAAATAATAATGCCTTTGAATTAAAAAAAGGTTGCCCTTGCAATCCCATTTTCAACTCCATTATTGAAAGCGTTATCATAAAAAATACATAATTTTACAACCTCTTCAATAATGAGTGCTGTTATGAATTATCTATTATTCTACTACGAACTTAGCTGAAATCTGTAAGCCACCACATGATCTAAATATGAAAGGAGATTATTACATGGTAATGATTAATACGGTTACAGGACAAGTTAATTCTTCAGAATTGGGTTTAACATTGATTCATGAGCATATGCGTGTGCGCTCTGAGTCTGTATTTGTCCAATTCCCCCATTTATATGATGAAGAGAAAGAATTTGCGAAAGCAGTAGCGCAAGTGAACAAGGTTAAAGCTCTTGGTGTGAAAACGATTTGCGACCCAACAGTGATGGAGCTTGGCCGTGACATCCGTTTTATTGAACGAGTCTCTCGTGAAACGGGAGTGCAAATCATTGCCGCAACTGGAATCTACTCCTACCATTACATCCCGCCTCATTTTCAAAATCGTGATATTGACTATATGGCTGATCTATTTGTCCATGATATTGAAGTTGGCATCCAAAACACTTCGATTAAGGCAGGCTTTTTAAAATGCGCTGCAGATGCGCAGGGAATCACACCTGATGTTGAAAAAGTCATTCGCGCTGCAGCCCGTGCGCATAAGAAAACCGGAGTTCCAATTATGACTCATTCCCACCCCGGGGCAGGAACAGGCTTAAATCAGCTTGAAATCCTCACAGAAGAAGGCGTTGATCCAAGCAGAATTCTCATCGGTCACACCGGTGATACCGACAATATGGAATATATCCTAAGAGTCCTAGAATACGGATCTTTTATTGGTATGGACCGTTATGGCCTAACAAGTGAGTGTTCAACGGAAAACCGAAACACAACCGTGATTGAACTTGCGAAAAAAGGATATGCTGACCGCATGTTCTTATCCCAAGACCATTGTTGCTCAATCGATTGGTACCCTGAGGAAGTTCCAGGACTCATGTTCCCAAAATGGACAATGAGTTTTGTATTAGAAGAAATCATTCCAGAGTTAAGAACTAGCGGGGTCACAGAGGAACAAATCAACCTAATGATGGTGGAGAACGCCCGCCATTGGTTCGAAGGAAACAACCAATCAACCAATCTCTCCAACACCAAAATCGGGGGCGTGGAGTTTGGTATACCAAGTAGAAAGCAGCACGAAAGCAACTAGGCTATAAAGCTATCAGAAATGGCGACGATTTAACACGTCATTTTTGATAGCAATTTTTTTAGAGTTAGCACTTCCCTAAAACGAAATTTAACAACTAGCCTTCCTTCTTTATAATTAATTGACTTAATTTAACGCACAGTGGAATATTATGGTATCAACGAACTATCTATAATTGTAAGCGATTACATCTATTTGTTATAATCTCTTAATCTCTATAATGGTGGTGTTACTTTATGTTTACAAGACATTTTGAGTATTGGCCAAAGCGGTTGCCGAAATCGTTACCTATTCCTGAAACAACGATTTACGACAATTTAGAGACAACTACAAAACGGTATCCGAATAAAACAGCGATCGTCTTTTATGGCACGGAAATCACTTATAAACAGCTCGATACCGAAGTAACGAAGCTCGCTGGGTACTTGCAGAAGGAACTTGGTGTTTCCAAAGGGGATCGAGTTGTACTCTACATGCAAAATTCTCCTCAGTACATCATTAGCTTTTACGCGATTTTACGAGCGGATGCTGTCGTGGTCCCGATTAATCCGATGAATGTAAAAGACGAAGTCGCGTTTTATTTATCGGATTGTGACGCAAAAGTTGCACTGGCGGGTCAAGAGTTAATCGCTGAAATTGAACCATGTCTTGAGAATACACCACTTACCAACATTGTCGTTGCCGCCTATTCGGACTATGCGCAAAAGGAAGTGGATTATTCGGTCCCTCCTGCGGTTGCAGCTGCTAAAGAAACCTTTGCCTCAACAAGCATCATTGACTGGAATGATGCGTTATCAGCAGGCGTCGAGCCGAGCCCAAGCCAAGCGAAGTCCGACGATTTATGTTGTTTGCCATATACATCCGGAACAACAGGGAAACCAAAAGGCTGCATGCATACACATAAAACCTTACAGGCTACGCTTTTAGGCGGAATTGTTTGGGCACATTCTTCCCCTGCTGATATTGGCTTGTCCACATTACCGCTATATCATGTAACCGGTCTACAGCATAACATGAATGGACCAATTTACTTAGGAGCTACCATGGTGGTGATGACCCGCTGGGATCGCGATGTGGCCTTAACCTTAATCGAACGTTATGGGGTAACAAGGTGGACGAATATTTCGACGATGGTGGTTGATTTCTTGGCGAATCCTAAATTAAAAAAGGAGGCCATTTCATCTCTCAAAATGATTGGCGGCGGCGGTGCTCCCCTTCCTGAAGCTGTTGGCGAGAAGCTTTTTGATCTAACAGGACTCCGGTATGTCGAAGGATATGGATTAACTGAAACGATGTCACAAATCCACCAAAACCCGCTTGAGCGAGCAAAGCTTCAGTGCTTAGGGATGCCCCAATTCGATGTCGATGCAAGAATCGTCGACCCGGTTACCTTAAAAGAGCTAGGTCCAAATGAAGAAGGCGAAATCATTTGCACTGGAGAACAAGTTTTCAAAGGATATTGGAACCGACCTGATGAAACCAGAGGTGCCTTTGTTACCTTAGATGGAAAGGAATTTTTCAGAACAGGCGACATTGCCCGCTATGATGTGGAAGGTTATTTCTTCTTAGTCGATCGCGTCAAGCGAATGATCAATGCCTCTGGCTTCAAAGTATGGCCAGCCGAAGTCGAAATGACCTTGTATAAACATCCATCCGTTCAGAATGCCTGTGTTATCGGGGTACCGGATGAAAGACGCGGAGAAACTGTAAAAGCATTTATCGTCCTAAACGACCAAGGCAAAGGAACATCCGAAGAGGAAATTATAGCTTGGTCAAAAGAACATATGGCAGCTTACAAAATCCCAAGAATCGTCCAATTCCTAGACGCACTCCCAGTATCAGGAAGCGGCAAAATCCTCTGGCGAAAGCTCCAAGAACAAGGGGACGGTTCTTCTGCTTCCTTGACTTAACAAAACACTGAATTATTGCGCTTCACCTCTTGCCTTATCATAAAAAGAAAAGCATTGCTTCTCGTGGAGCAATGCTTTTCTTTTTATGTACAATTTTATAATCAGATAGATAAACTGAACCTGCCATTTTAACTTACATGAAAATAGGAGGCACCCTGATAGGCTTTATGTCTATCTCCCTCCATACATCTCCAACAACATAAGGTTCATCTTTTAGCCATTGATCCAACTCTGCTCTAGATGGATAGTCCACAACCATCATAGAACCAATCATTTTTCCTTCTTCATCAAGAATCGCTCCAGCATATAAATGCCGTCCAGCTTTCACGTTTTCTTCCACTCCTTTTACATGTTCCTCCCTTACTGCTATTCTTCTTTCCAAAGCTTTTTCATCTGTGCCGTCATAAGCCATAATCATGAATTGCATACTAGTATCCTCCCTATGTATTAATCTAATTACTATACACAATTATTCAACATAAATGATCAAACTCCTACCTGGCAATTCTAGGTTGTTTCTGTTGCTACCTTTTAGGAGCGAAGAACCGTCACCAACAATAAAAGCCGCCCGAAGGCAGCTAAGGTTTTGACCAAATTTAGAGTTAGGTACGTATTTTCAGATGGTAGACCTCCAATTCTAGACATTTATATAACCGTTTGGTCTGTACTAGGCAGAAAACACATTCGACGATTTCATAACATCTTCTAGTAAAAAGTCCAGTACGACAGTATTGAATTCTTCTGCCTTTTCGATTTTTCCTACATGCCCCGCTTTTTTTATCATATGTAGCTTTGAGTTCGGGATTAGCTTATGCATCTGCTTTTGACAGAAGGTAGGCAAGATTTTATCGTTTTGACAAGCAATGATTAAAGTTGGAACATCAATCTTTTTCAGTGTTTCTCGGTAATCGATTTTGAGAGTGGCCTTCCAGGCTGGAAGAAAACCGTCTAGATGCTCCGACCAAGCTGGGATGACTTTTTGAACCGTTTCATCGCTATGATCATACAAGCAACTCAATGTCGCTTTCGATGTATACTGATTATACGTCATATTTTGATAGCGCTTTTCTCTTATGAATAATAAAAGTTTTTCAAGCCAGTTTGGTACATAAGAAATTGAGCTTGCGAGAATGAAAGACTTAACTTTTTCAGGATGAATTTGATAAATCTCTTGGGATACGATTCCGCCCATTGATAAACCGCAGATATGGGCCTCTTTTATCCCTAAGTGATCCAGCAATCCTACAACATCCTTTGCAAATACATTGATGGTAATTTCCTCTCCCTCTGGACACTCCGTTTTCCCAAAGCCCCGTAAATCCGGGATAATTAAATCGAAATGCTCTGCTAACTCATGTTGAAACTTCCACCCTTCTTTTCGTTCGCCCAAACCATGAATAAGTACAAGTGGCTCCCCACTTCCCAATCGGTCATAGTGGAGATTGATCCCATTAACAAATGCCTGATACAAACAACCGCCTCCCTCGAATGAACTAGTTATCTATACCTACCATATAACATAGTATAAAAGTTTCATAGCAGGTATTCATAATTTTCGCAAATCAAGCAAGGGGACGGTTCTTATGCTTCCTAAAGTTCATCAAGCCAATGGTGTCCTCCAGGGAATTGCATTTTTAAAGAAAGATTTAGCCATTCCTTTTTCTTTGGGTAATAGGGAAGGGAGAAAGATTTGAAATTCTTAGAAATCCTTCTCTCGATGATCCCCTATATAAAGAAGTTGGACTTCAGGTTTTAAATAGGGAATACCATCACTAGTTCTTAGAAAGATTGGGTTGTTCGCCCGTTTATGTTCAAGTTCACTTTTATTATAAAATTCAAACAAACACAAAGAAAAGGACCTTATTGGTGGTCCCTTCAGCCCATTTCATGATCATCAATCATAACGCACTAGATTCGTTGTTCCACTTCTCTCCTTAGTACTTCAATCATCTCATCCGATAAATTCGCCGGCAGAGAGGTCTCTTTCTCAAAAATCCAACTATTCACCAATTCTAAATCTGCTTTTTTAAAGGTAATGCTATATCTTTTAGCATCATAAGCAAAATCAGCTGTTACGAATTCTTCCCCGTCAAATCCATCATCAATAATCATTTCTTTAATTTCATATGGGTTCATGATATCGCTCCTTCTAACCGTTATGTATATAGCGTCTTCTAGATGCCTTTGTTTATTCTCTTTACGGGCTTGCTCCTAATCCACTCCCGCAATTTTCTTGTAGGACTCAGGACTACAAATCACATACAGTTCGGCATTAGTTGGGATGCGTTCTTCTAATTTGGTGAGAATATTGAAATCGTTGCCATCAGAAATCAAGTTCGCCCCCACCTTCTTGAGCTCCTCGAAAGCATCGTTATAGGTCGTCCACCGATCGCAATTCTCAACTTTTCGAATATCCACTCCACTTCTGCTGCTCAAAAGTTCCATAATCATTTTACTAGATCCTTTATCCACGGCAGCCTTTGCCATCATATCGGACAATGCCTCATCAGAAACGATGAACTCATCCACATTCGCATGCTTAAAATTAGAAATATGTTTATCTTTTAGAATTTCAACGATTGTATAAATCTCGGTTTTCATCTCAACTGCAAAACCTTCAATAGCTGACACAATTAAAAGAGATTGTCCGTCAGCAGCAACTGAATTGACCTCATTATCTCTTGTAAAAACTAAAACAGCTCTAGCCGCAACAACATTCGCTTTCTGTAATGTCGCTTTGTCGGTAGGATCTCCTTGTATGTAAGAGAACCTTTCGTGTTCAAAGGGCGCATTTTTTAATGAGTCAATGACAAGAATCTTTGCCTGCTGATCAATTTCTAGCAATTCATTCATTGTATGTTTCGACTTATTTGACCAGCCAATGATGACATAATGACCCTTGCCCTTAAACCTCAATTTCCCTTCCTCCTTCAACCTCCGATAAATCCCAAAACTCTCAACAATCTTGCCGATGACAATCCCAATCAAGCCAATCCCTATTAAGTATAAAAGCAACCCAAAAATCCGCCCGATTATTGTGTGGGGGACATAATCACCATAACCTGTTGTGGTAACCGTCGTCATCACAAACCAGAAGCCAACAAAGGCGTTCGGAAATGTTTCAGGTTCTAACCAATGGATGATAAAAGAACTACTAATTAAAAAAAGGATCGTTACAATCAATAAAGTATATTTTTTGATCCGTACGGTCATTTTCATAATTTCGAACATAAACAGTATCGTTAACATCCGGGACCTCCTGAAAAACCTTCATTCTATATTTGTTCCCGATGACTTTAAAATATATTTAGCAGAGGTATCAGATCTATGGCTCACCAAACGATTTTAATTTTTATTAAATACCCCTCTCAGAATGTATATTTTCTCCCCTTTTTGGGGATTAATCGAAGAGATAAAAGCTATGAAAAGGATGAGTAACTTGACTGTTAAAAATAAAAATTTATTTATCTCAGGATTTATTTTAGGACTAGGAATATTAGGGGCCGTAGATGGAATTGTTTTTCATCAGCTGTTGCAATGGCATCACATGGTTCTGAGTCCGAATATTCAATTTGAAATTATTACAGATGGTATTTTTACAGCTGCCTTTTCAGCTTTGCTTATTTGGGGTGGAATGAAAATATTTCGAGATGCCAGAAGAAATGAATTGGGTGATAAATGGAGAATTTTTCTTGGCGGAATCTTCATGGGTGGCGGAACCTTTAATCTTGTAGAAGGAATCGTTAATCATCATATCCTCCAAGTCCATCGTGTCCGACCATTAGCCGAAAATCCATTATTGTATGATTTAGCGTTTTTAGCCATTGGACTGTTATTGCTGTTTATTGGTTATATGATGAAAAGACAGGAAAAAACCGCATAAAATCAATTAAAGTGGGGCTTTTACATGCAAAAGTTAACAAGTTTTCTTAGTTTCATGCTACTCTTTTTAGGATTCTTTTTTTATTTTATTAACCAAAATTCACATAACCATCCTGCCAATGCTGAAAAGGCCCATCTAAACCATGAGGTTGTCGAGATTCCTGAAGGTTATAGAATCCCTTCCGTAAAAACAACGGTTACACAAGACCTCTCTGGCACTTGGCTTTTGAAAGTAGAGACCAATGATTTCAAATTCACTCCAGAAAAAGTAGGGGAGAATTCTCCAAGTTATAATGAAGGTCATGCCCATTTATACATCAATGGTGAAAAAATCAACCGGCTATATGGTCAATATTATAACTTAGGTACACTTAAGTCAGGTATAAACGAAATTAAAGTAACGCTCCATTCCAATAATCACGGTGCCTTAGTGTATAAAGCAAAAGCGATTGAAGATACGACGATTGTAGAAGTTCCTTCTGAGACGATGAAGAACGGGACTTTGAATTAAGGAGAAAAAGCATAAAAAAGCGCATGGGGCGTGTTTTAACCCATGCGTCTTTGTGCTTTCTATTATGAACTTAGTTACCACTAAGCTAATCTATAATCATTGATTGAAGACAGAATCATAATCACTTAGAGCTAATTTACAAGTTTCTTTTAGTTTGCTCTTTGTCTTCTCATCCATTGTGTTGCCGCCCATTTATCTCCAATAATAACTGGCGCCCCACCATGTAACGTTAAATCATTTAGCATTTGGTCGTTGTAGAAGTATTCAAAATACACGGCCATGCCTTTTTGTGGTGAAACCGATAAATTCAGTTTCGGAAAGTACGTTTCTCCCCCAAGCTCCACATCGTTTAGATACATAACAAGTGTGCTAATTCTAGGGTTACTTACAGGTCTCGCTCCTGAGAAAAAGTCAAAATGAGCCTTATACTCTTGACCAATTTGATATTTAAGAATTTGGAGACCTTCTCCATGTTCCACCGGTATATTCATGATAGTAGAAATTCTTTTTTCCACTCTAGTAACAACCTCATGTTCCCCTTCTTGAAAAAACATGCTGCTACTTGTTCTAAGTTCATCGATTTCACGACTACTCCCGATTTTCGAACGCTGTATTCGATCTTTTGACAATTGAATTAACTCATCACATTCTTCATGACTTAAAACATTTCCTAAAATAACGATAAGGGGTTCCTCTAACCTAGCAATAATGTTTATCTCTCGGTCCTCTGTAATAATTTTATTGCCAATGTGATTAAAAATTGTTGGTTCCTTCATCGTTAATTCTTTTGCATCCATTGTCAACTTTCATCAACCTCTTGATATTTTATTTTTACTATTCGGAATAATTAGACTGCAACAACCGGAAACGTTCATTTAGTTATTATTATCGCTTTCTCTAATCGAAGGAACAATCGCAACAACTGTACATCTGATTAGATTTACTCTTCCTCCTCGAACAAAAAATAGGGGGAAATTGATTGTATTGCTGAACTAATTTTACAACCTGCACGGACGTAATACTACTTATTTATTTTTATATTTGATAAAAAAATCAGTAACTCCAAAAGCCCTCATCATGCTATAATTATTGGCCTAAAAAAGCAGCACGGGGACGGTTCTGTTGCTTCCTTTTAGGAAGCAACAGAACCGTCCCCGTGCTTTTATCAATCAGGGTGAATTATAGGATAGATTAATTATGATATTATTGAGAAACGTTTAGATAAAAAATCCGCTCTTAAAACGTGATATTTTCCGCCTCCATTCCAGCCTAAAGAGTCCCTTTAAATTTCTCAGGCTTTTTCACATACCCTTCAATCAAAAATCCACAATCTGTACAAATAATGTATTCAAAATCCGAACCAAAGCTCATCTTGTTTACTGGATAGATAACTCCGTATCCACTATGCTTGCCTTTCCCAAATTCGGTTCCTCCACATTTCGGACATTCAGATATTTTCGTAGAGTATTTCATAGAAAAACCCCCAGTCATGTAGGATTCGTATAGTTACCCATTTTGACATGATATAACAAAATCATTTTCCTGTACCTTTCGTTGACAGGATTCAAACTATCCTAATCCTAGTAGTTAAAGATGACATCACCAACTCGGTCAGGTTTCCAAAGAGCTAGAATTCTATAATTATACACACAGATTCCACTCCACTCATCCCCTACCCCTTCACTCCATAAAACCTCAAATGTTTTTATAGTAAATAATCGTAGCATCCAATTCGCCACTAGCCGATCTCGCATATTTAGGAATAGACCCTCCTTGAATATATCCTAAGGAACCATACAGATAGTTTGAAGCATCTCCTTCTCTTGTATCCAAAACGATTAATGATCGACTTTCCTGCTTTGCCACTGCTTCGGCTTCTTCCATCAGTAAACGACCAATCCCCATGCGGCGAAAATCGGGGTGTGTCATCAATTTAGCGATTTCAGCTCGATGTCCACCATTCTGCTTCGTTGATAAATGGACCTGCACACTTCCAGCTATTTGATTGCCGACCTTCGCCACTAATAAAACCACTTCAGGGCAAAGGACGGTTTCCCAATACTTCTTTGCCTCTTGGTTACTAATTGGTGGCAAAAAACCAATCGAAGCACCCTCTTCAACCACGTTAATTAATAGCTCAGATAACTCGTTCAAATATTCTTTGACTTTGGTTAATTCCTTTATTTCCACCTTACTTCGCAAGCACATCACCTCTATTAACCCAACTTATATATTTATATACATTAACAATCAGTTCATTTCCTGCTAGTATAGGCTATCAGAGAAAATTTTCACTAATCTTCCATCTACAGTAGGTAAACTCCTGGTTTCTTAGACGTATTTTCTTAATATAAAAAAGGAAGCAGCTCACAAACCGAACTGCTTCCCAATAGTAAATACTATTATATAATTTCCCACTTTCGATTACGAGCTACTTCCGAGAGCCGCGAATCAGGCTTCACGGCCACTGGATTTCCAACTAATTCAAGAACATCTAAATCTGAATAACTATCGCCGTAAGAGTAACTATTGGCCCAATCTACTTCCATATTAATAAACTGGTTCATTACAACTTCCCTTTTCCTCACGCCTTGGATCGGATCAATCGACAACTGTTTGTCCTTTTTATGTAGTGGCGGAACGCTGGTCCCAATGATCTTATCGAAAGCAACATTTTTCGTAACGGAATGAAGTAGCGGCTCGAACGCACCAGACACAAGCATGATGTAATAGCCATCCCTTCGATGTTCCTCGAGTCTTTGTAAAACAGATTCACTTAGATTTTCGCTCATCGTGTCCCCTAACTCATAAAAAAATTTCTCCATTTCTGTCTCCGGACTAGATGTAAAAGAATGTAAATAATGGCGCATCGAATATTCTTTCATTGTCTTTTCCGGACAAAGCTTACACTTATAAGCTAAATAAATTGGAATTAATCTTGTCATAAATGGACGGTACTTTTGATGAAATCTAGGGTGTGTTTTTAAATGGTTCATTAAAAGCGGAAACGTTTCATTCGGAAATAACGTTCCATCAAAATCAAATATCGCAACCTTCATAAAAAATCCACCTTTCTGCAACAACGGAACGTTTTTTCTCCTTTTAGCCTAAGCCCTGAACTGGCCCCTCACTCTACCACACCAACATTTTTTGGATAAAAAAGGAAATAAACCCCTTGTTTATCATATTATAAACCATATGAGAATAAAAAAGGAGGGAAGAAATTTGTTTGTACGCAATGTTTACGTCGAAAAACACAAGGTAACCTGTTGCCCCAGTACATTTACAGTGAAACAAGCTCATGAGTTGATAAAGAAAACGGGGTACCGTTGTATACCGGTCATTGACTCCGAAACAAATGAATATAAGGGCCAAATTTACAAAGTAGATTTGCTTGAACATTTATATGAGAACGGTGGCCACCTCGAAGACTCTATCATAAAGATAACCAAAGAGGAAGATTCCTTTGTCCCAAAAGATGCCTCCTTAAGTCTTGCTTTATTAATGATTGATCGCCTCCCGTTCCTTGCTGTAACCGATGAGTTTAAAGAATTCCAAGGCATCATCACTCACTCGGTATTAATGGATTTATTCCGCGATGGTTTTGGGATGAAAACAGGAGGATACTGCTTTACAGTTGCTATCTGGGACCACACAGGCGCCTTCTTAAAGTTATTAAAACTATTAAAATCCTATAATATCGAAGGCGCCCACACCTTTGGCAATGGAAATGAACTGTTTCGCAGACTCACTTTTACCATTTCAGAAGAAAACGAATACGTCATCGAAAAATTAAAAGCAAAAATCATAAAATCCGGCTTCCGTGTCCTTCATATTGAGAAGATTGAAAAAGCCCTCTAAGGAAGATTGTCAGGTGTCAAAAATGAAACCAACCGGCCTCCTACTATCTGAATCCTATCTTTGAAGTTTTGCTCTAATTTCCCACATCGAAGAACATTCCACTCTTGTAAAATACATTCAGCCACACTTCACAATCTGCAACAAATGTTTTATCCAGTAACCCCCTTAAAACCGTGACCACCGGTACTAGAGCCAAAAAGGAAAAGGCATCATCAAGCTATTTCTAGTGTGATGGTGCCCTTGTTTGGATTCCGTAACCTTGAATGCCTTTCAATTCCCCATATTTTCATAAGATCCTTGAATTCATAAGAAAAGGATTTTTCTAAATCCAGCACAATAAGCGTACGATGCTGAAGAAAGTTAGTCAAAGACTTTGGCAAATAACCTCGCTGTGATAATTGTCATTGCTTTTTTATAATTATTTTAATTCTTCCCCTCAATATTTAGAAACGAAGAAGGAATTTTATAAAAAAGCTAGAATTTATTAAGTGTGTAAAAGAATTCCTTATTTTCCACTCTATAACTCTTTCCAAGTCAATCCTCTATGTTTCTAGTTACCAATATTTTTGGATTAAACATGCTTTCATTCGGCCGTTCCACTTTTGCCTATTCTAATTTAGTTTAACCAAAGTAACTGACAAAGAACGAAGACTGAAAAAGTACACTAATCAAACATACACAATCAACGATAAAACAAAGGGAGGACTCGAAATGTTTGTACGTAATGTTTATATTGAGAAACACAAAGTAACTTGCTGTCCTAGTACATTAACTGCAATCAAAGCTCTAGAACTTTTAAAAGAAACCAATTATCGCTGCATCCCAGTTGTTGACACCGAAACGAATGAATACAAAGGCCAAGTTTACAAAGTGGATTTGTTGGAGTATTTATTTGAAAACGGTGGGAAGCCAGAAGACTCCGTCATGAATGTAGTTGATGAGGTAGATTCTTTTCTACATAAGGATAGCTCCTTAAGCCTTGCCTTGTTAACCATTGATCGCCTTCCTTTCCTTGCAGTAACAGGTGAAAACAGAGAATTTCAGGGAATCATCACCCACTCGGTCCTCATGGATTTATTCCGCGATGGGTTTGGTATGAAAACGGGTGGATATTGCTTCACCGTCGCTATCTATGAACAAACAGGTGCCCTTCTAAAATTAATGAAGCTTCTTAAATCGTTTAATATTGAAGGCGCCCATACTTTTGGAAACGGAAACGAACTCTTCCGCCGCCTTACTTTTACTATTTCAGAAGAAAACGAAGATGTCATCGACAAATTAAAAGAGAAAATCATTAAAGCTGGGTTCCGTGTCTTACATATTGAAAGGATTGAAACAAACAAAAATATCGCAAATGCTTTTCGTGAATAACAAGAGATAACAACTTTTAGTATTCCTTTACTAAGCTAATTTATTTTATAAACCCCAAGTATTAAGCCCTCCCGCCTTGCACAGACTACAAATGTCTAACAAGAGGGAGGGTGTCTTTATGGATGAACCATGCTTTTATTGCAACGAAGAAATGGAAAATAAATATCATGGGGTGTTCATCATGCAAAATGAACATGTAGAGAAACCCCTTTGCGAGGAATGCTATAAAGATTGGTTAGATGGCATAAAAGAATAGCATGGGGACGGTTCTACTGCTTCCTACTTTGGTGATTATTATGGAGGTAAGTAGAAGATACGTCCCTATACTCCCCGAACTTAAAAAATGAAGCATAGGAAAGTTCCTATACTCCACCTGTCGTTTTATTCTGTTAAAGGTACATACCCTGTCAAATCAACAATCTTTTGCCCCTGATCAGATTGCATCCACTTGATAAAAGCTTCAACATGAGGGTTTTCGCTGCCTGCCGTAATCGCATAGAACTGATCGACGATTGGATAGCTTTCGTTTTGGATATTTTCCTTTGTAGGGAGGACTCCTTCTACTGCAATGTTTTTAATTTTCCCATCATGCACCATCTCTTGGGAGAAATGTCTAAAGGAAAATCCTATTGCATTGGTTCTATTACGATAATTTGTCGTCTCCTTGATGATACCGCCCATTGCCGAAACGATATCTTCTGAAGGAGCATCCATCAACGGAATTCCATCCATCACACTGATTAACGCAGATTGACTTCCACTTCCTTCAGGACGTTGGAAGGCACGGATTTCCTCATCCGTTCCACCTACTTCCTTCCAATTCGTAATTTTCCCAGAATAGATTCTTTGGATTTGTTCAACCGTTAATTCCTCAACTGAATTATTATTATGTACGAAGAACACAAACGCCTCTCTCCCAATTGGAGTGAGGGACAATTCAACCCCATTCCTCTCGGCACCCTTCATCTGCTTTTCAGAAGGATGAGCCATAAAGACGATATCCACCTCTCCTTTAACCAAGCGATCAAAGGCATGGCTCGTCTGGCTTGAAACAACTTCACTATTATATAAGTCATACTCTTTCTCCGGATACACCGCTTGTGCAAAAGCTGCATAGACAGGGTATAATGCCGTTGCCCCATCTAAACTTGGGAGATTGTCTTCTATTTTGAAAGTTGAATCCTCATCCAAACGAACCGCTTTTGAACCATCAATAAACGGACGGTATTCAGATAAATCAACATCCTGAGAACTGACCACTTCAAGGCTGTGAAGATAGGCTTGATACCCTTCAAAGGCACTGACTGAAAGCACAGCTAAAATGGCAAAAATCAGCATACTAACCTTCGGAATTTTCTCCTTCAACTTTCCATAGATTGCTAGAATGATGGTAATGATAATCCCTACAGTTACAGCAGGAACAAAGGCAGAATAAAACTCCGCATTCCTAGAGAGTGATGCAAAAATTGTAGCAACAAGTCCAACAAACCCCACTGCCATTACTGTAAGAATTGTGACAAAGAGTTTCATCTCGCTCCTCCTATTTGGTAGAGTCATAGCTCTTTCCTGATACTTCCTCTATATCATATCGTTGTTTAACCTTCCATTCCATACCAGAATGGATCAATTCATAATTTTAAAATATTGGCCGTGTCATTATATCAGAAGGTATGGAATGACACCCTCTCCATTATCTCAGGAATCAATTGATAATAATAACAATTCATATTGCTCCTTTTTTAAAAATATATGTTTTAAAATCAACCTCGAGGGGATATTCCTCTATAGGTACTTGTTTACACTACTATTCCATTCATTGTAAAATAACTTTCCATTTAAAGGACCAGACATCTTTCTGTATCCTACGCACTACATAAGGAGTAATGAATTTTATGATTACATTTAAAAATGCTACCAAAAACTATCAAGACGGGACGACTGCAGTCGATTCGGTAAGCTTTGAAATTAAAAAAGGGGAATTTTTTGTCCTAATTGGCCCTAGTGGTTGCGGCAAAACCACTACCTTAAAAATGATTAACCGCTTAACCCCCTTATCCGAGGGAACTATTTTTATTGATGGAAAAAAAATAAGTGACTACAACATTGATGAATTACGCTGGAACATAGGGTATGTCCTTCAACAGATTGCTTTATTCCCTCATATGACGATAGAGGAAAACATTTCAATTGTTCCTGAATTAAAAAAATGGAACAAGGCGGATATTCATAACCGGGTCACGGAGCTCTTAGAAATGGTTGGCTTAGAACCTGCTACCTATCGAAGCAGAAAACCAAGCGAGCTGTCTGGTGGAGAACAACAAAGGGTTGGGGTCATTCGTGCTTTAGCAGCTGACCCCGACATCATTTTAATGGACGAGCCCTTTAGCGCACTTGATCCAATTAGTCGGGAAAAATTACAAAATGACATGATCCATTTACAAAAAACGATTAAGAAAACGATTGTGTTTGTCACACACGACATGCAGGAAGCTATCAAGCTAGCCGATCGTATTTGTTTGATGAAGGATGGAAGAGTGGTTCAAATGGGAACTCCGAATGAAATCATCGAGAATCCAACGAATGACTTTGTTCAAGATTTTGTAGGTTCAGGGCAAAAAATCGGTAGTGATCTTCAATTGAAGGATATCATTGAGCCCTTAGGAGATGCCAAGTTCTCTACTACTATTCCTGTGACTGCAACACTAGAGGAAATTCTAGCACAACTCTCTACCCACGATCAGCTTGGGATTGAAAAGGATGGAAACATTATTGGTACCGTGAATCGGCAAAGAATCATCCAATATTTCTCGAAACAACTAGAGAACGGAGGAGCTACAAATGCCTAGTTTAATCGCGGTATTTCAAAATCGCCAAGACCAACTTCTCCAAGCCCTATTCGAACATATACAAATATCATTTGTTGCGCTATTACTTGCAGTAATCATTGCGATTCCATTAGGGATTTACTTAACAAAAAAAGAAAAAATGGCAGAAGGGATGATTGGGATTACAGCTGTTTTGCAAACAATCCCCTCCTTAGCGCTATTAGGTCTGTTCATTCCGTTATTTGGGATTGGCAAAGTACCTGCCATCATTGCCCTTATCATTTACGCATTGCTTCCAATTCTTCGGAATACATACACTGGAATTAAAGAAGTCGATCCATCCCTAACGGAAGCAGCAATGGCCATGGGGATGAACACTAGGAAGCGTTTGCTCAAGGTAGAATTGCCACTCGCCATGCCGGTCATTATGGCTGGAATTCGAACGGCGATGGTTCTTATCGTTGGAACCGCCACCCTCGCTGCTTTAATTGGTGCTGGTGGTTTAGGAGACATCATTCTTTTAGGTATTGATCGCAACAATACGGAGCTGATTGTCCTCGGTGCAATCCCAGCAGCCCTACTAGCAATTGTTTTTGATTTTTTACTTCGAAAAATGGAAAAGCTTAGCTATAAACAATCACTGGGGACCATTGGCGTGATTGCGGTGATTGCCCTAATGATTACCGTCGTTCCGAATTTACTGAATGCGGAAGAAGAAACACTTGTCATCGGTGGCAAGCTTGGTACAGAGCCTGAGATTTTAATCAATATGTATAAATTATTAGTCGAAGAGGAAACAAACTTACAAGTTGAATTAGAGCCTGGCCTAGGTAAAACCTCCTTTCTCTTTAATGCCCTACAAACAGGTAGTATTGACGTATATCCAGAGTTTACGGGGACAGCGATTTCTCAATTTTTAAAGGAAACGGCCGTAAGCAATGATCGACAAGAAGTATATGAACAAGCAAGAGATGGGTTAGAAGAGGATTTCAATCTCGTGATGTTGAAGCCAATGCAGTTTAACAACACGTATGCATTAGCTGTCCCGACAGCGTTTGCTGAAGAACATCAGCTTGAAGCGATATCGGATTTACGAGCAGTGGAAAATCAGATAAAACCGGGGTTTACTTTGGAATTTTCCGATCGAGAAGATGGCTACATAGGCATTCAAGACCTTTATAACCTCGAATTCCCTGATATAACAACGATGGAGCCACAGCTTCGCTATAATGCGATTGAACAGGGGGACATCAACCTAATCGATGCTTACTCGACTGATAGTGAGTTAAGAAGATATAATCTAACGGTTTTAACAGATGATAAAGAGCTTTTCCCTCCCTACCAGGGAGCTCCATTGCTACGACAAGAAACCATAGATAATTATCCAGTAATTGCAGATATACTCAATCAATTAGCCGATAAAATTACCGATGACCAGATGCGCGAAATGAACTACCAAGTCGCCGTCGAAGGAAAAAGTTCCGCCGAAGTCGCACAAGAATATCTTAGACAAGAAGGACTTATTGATTAAATCGTGTTCCGGTCCACACAAAAAAAGAACACTCTGATAACAATAATGAAAGCCATCTCTTTTATGTACATTTACAAAGAGATGGCTTTTGTATTCAAAGCAGTATTTATCTTATTGCTTTTTTACTGGCGTACACACTGCATAGATACTTTGAGCTGGGTCCATTACATTGACTTCAATAACCTTGAACCCATTTCCTCCATTTGCAGTAGAGATTTTACCAGTGGTTACTTTAATATTCTTCATTATCCTTCTTCCTTCCTTTATCCAAATGTCTCACCAAAATTTACTATATGCTGGAAGTCAGATAATGTTCCATTTATTTTTTAGCACAGGGACGGTTCTTCTACTTCTTAAGATGGTGCAATATGAGCGGAAGCAAGAGAACCGTCCCTACGCTTGCAAAGAAAAAGCAGGAGAACCATGAGTTCCACTGCTTTTTCTTTCTTATTTCCTCCGAGCAAAATCAACAAACCGGAATTTATCTGGTCGATGGCGTGATTCCGTATATTGAAACATACTAGCATCATCTAAGTAGACAAAGTTTTTGACCACGACAATGTACTGAAAGCCATCTAAATCCAAGTAACGGCAATCTTCTTCGGTTGGCATTTCCATTGTAATTTCTTTTTTCGCAAAAGAGATGGTTAACCCTAACTCCCCTTCAAGATATTCGTAAATAGAATTTTGACAGATCTCTTTTGTCAAATCAGGCGCAAATTTCTCCACTAGATAATCCTTGTCTAGGATAATTTTTTCGCCGTCAATCTCGCGGACGCGATAGATTTTCCACATCGCATCATCCTTTTCAAGGCGCATCGTTTTTTTCATTTCAGTCGTAGGGCGAATTTGCTCGAACTCTTCGACAATCGTTTTCGCACGATGGCCCATCTTTTTAGCCAGTTCCTTGAAACTAACCAGTCCAGAAATCGGAAAGTCAAACTTTGAAACATCAAGGACGATCGAGCCTTTTCCTTGTACCTTATGGATGAAACCCTCTTCTGATAACATATTCAGCGCTTTACGAATCGTTTCTCTTGAAGCGGAATACCTCTCTGCCAATTCATTCTCAGACGGAAGTAAGGCCCCTACTTCCATCTTCCCGTTGCGAATTTGGTCTGCAAGCTCTTCTTTTATTTTTATAAATTTGTTTTTCATGCTTTATCACCAATCTTATTATACCTATAAGCCTGGCACACAGGGAAGAATCATTTCTTTTTCAAATGATAAACAAATGATTCGTATGGACCAACCTGCATATTTGCCGTCAATTCTGGAGCCTTTTCGATGTTTGCCAACAGTACCTCATTGTCATACTTCTGTACAAGCTCTTCAGTTAAAGTAAGCTTCGCATCTTTTCCATAAAAATTATTAATGACAAGTAATCGTTCATTTTCTAAAACCCGTTCATACACAAATAGGTCTGGATGCTCTTCATCTAATAAACGGTATTCACCATCGGTAATAATCGAATATTGTTTGCGCAGTTCAATCAGTTTCTGATAATGATAAAAAATCGAGTCCTTATCTTCAAGTGCTTTTTTTGCGTTGATCTCGTGATAATTTTCAGCTACCGGAATCCAAGGGGTTCCCGTTGTAAATCCAGCCTGAGCATCCTCGTTCCATTGCACCGGTGTTCGTGAATTATCGCGGGATTTTTCTTTTAGAATAGAAAGAATTTCGTCTTCGCTCTTTCCTTCTTCTTTCATAATTCTATAATAATTTAAGGTCTCTACATCCCGATATTGGTCAATCGAATTGAATTTAGGATTGGTCATTCCGAATTCTTCACCTTGGTAAATATACGGCGTCCCCTGCATCATGTGAATAGTCGTGGCCAGCATTTTTGCCGATTCCTTATGGTACTGACCATCATCACCAAATCGGGAAACGATACGTGGCTGGTCATGATTACACCAGAACAACGCATTCCAACCTCCACCTTGTTGCATCTCCGTTTGCCAAAGCGATAAGATCCTTTTTAACGCTAAAAAATCAAAATCAGCAAGTGCCCACTTCTCCCCATTTGGATAATCGACTTTTAAATGATGGAAATTAAATGTCATGCTTAATTCCTTGCGATCGGGGTTGCTGTATTTGATACAGTTTTCAATCGTCGTTGACGACATTTCCCCTACAGTCAAGCTATCGTATTGTGCCAAAACTTCCCGGTTCATTTCCTGAAGGTACTCATGAACTCGCGGGCCATCTGTATAATATTTACGCCCATCCCCTGGAGGTGTGAGACCATCATCATCCGCGAAGCTTTGATCTTTTGAAATTAAATTGATGACATCTAACCGAAAGCCGTCAATCCCCTGCTTGAACCAATAGTGCATCATCTCATATACTTCTTGGCGAACCTTTTCGTTTTCCCAGTTTAAATCCGCTTGGGTCTCATCGAACAAATGGAGATAATATTGCTCCGTCTTTTCATCATACTTCCACGCCGAACCACCAAACTTTGAAATCCAGTTCGTCGGCTCATCCTTCCAAATATAATAATCGCGATAAGGACTTTCTTTTGAGGAAGCCGATTCCTTAAACCAACGATGTTCAGTAGAAGTGTGGTTAACGACAAGGTCCATAATCACCTTAATACCACGGTCATGTGCTTGTTTAAGTAATGCTTTGAAGTCTTCCATCGTTCCATACTCTTCATGAATACTATAATAATCACTAATATCATAACCATTGTCACGCTGTGGGGATTGATAAACCGGAGTCAGCCAAATCACGTCGACTCCAAGCGTTTTAAGGTAATCTAGTTTCTCAATAATCCCTTGGAGATCACCAACACCACTCCCGGTACTATCATTAAAACTTTTCGGATAAATTTGATAGACAACAGATGTTTTCCACCATGGTTGCTTCATATTGACACCTACCTATTCTTCTTTTATGTAACAATGAAAATAAAGAATCTTTATTTTCGGTTCGGGAACTCTCTAATCGCGAACACTCGCTTTTCCCATTCAAATTCTTTTATCCTGGGTTTGTTTCAACTAGAAAGTTCGCTCTTTTCCCGTCCGGACTCTTTCCTTGGGGTTTTGGCAATTAGAAGCTTTCTATCTTACCGTTCTAGCTCTTTCCCTCAGGTTCCGGGCAAGTAGAAGCTCTCTATCTTACCGTTCTGGCTCTTTCCCTCAGGTTTCGGGCAAATAGAAACTCTCTATCTTACCGTTCTGGCTCTTTCCCTCGGGTTTCGGGCAAAAGAGGTCCCTTTTTTACATGCAATGATCTTTCCCCATTTACTTGCTCAAATAAATGCCTACTTAGACGAAACCCTAATAGTATTAGCCTGCACAAAAAAACTCACAACTACAAATTGAAATTCTAAAAAAGGAAAGAGGAACAAATAATTGTTCCTCCTTGTGTTTTTATGCACGCTTTTTCTTAAAAGCAATGTTTCCTACATTTAGTTTGTTGAACACAATTGTTAGAACGAATGGAACGGCAATGGCAACGATCATCGCAAGAGCGAATGTTCCCATAAATTGCGGTTGGATGGAAAGTATTCCTGGTAACCCACCGACACCGATGGAGTTCGCCATTACGCCGCTACCTACTGAAATCACAGCGGCAACTAATGAACCCAACATCGCAGCTAAGAATGGGAAGCCGTATTTCAAGTTGATACCGAACATCGCTGGCTCTGTTACCCCAAGGTAACAAGAAATTGCTGCTGGAATCGATACTTGCTTTTCCGCTTCATTTTTACGATTAATATAGATCATCGCTAGAACCGCAGAACCTTGAGCGATATTTGATAATGCAATCATCGGCCATAGGTTTGTTCCACCAAGCTCACTCATAAGCTGCAAGTCGATGGCATTTGTCATATGGTGTAAACCAGTAATAACAAGTGGTGCATAGATAAACCCAAATACTGCGGCAAACAACCAACCGAAAGCTGAAGTTAGGCCAGAGTATACGATATTTGAAATCCATGAACCAATTTCCCAACCGATAGGACCAAGAATCGTATGAGCTAGTAAAACAGCTGGTACTAATGATAAAAATGGAACAACAATCATTGAAATCGCATTCGGAATCACTTTACGCAACTGAATTTCTAAATAAGAGAACACTAAACCTGCTAAAATTGCCGGAATAACTTGTGCCTGATATCCAATCATTTGAATTTGAGCAAAACCAAAATCCCAATATGGAATATCTTCGGCACCAGCGCCAGCCACACCATAAGCATTTAAGAGCTGAGGCGATACAAGGGTAATACCAAGGACAATCCCGAGAATTTGAGAAGCACCCATTTTTCTAGCAACCGCCCAGGTAATCCCTACAGGCAAGAAGTGGAAGATCGCTTCCCCAATTAACCAAAGGAACGCATGGACCCCTGCCCAAAACTGAGATGACTCGACAATGGTCATTGTCCCATCTTCAAGCAACTTGATATCACCGATAACATTTCTAAAACCAAGGATTAGACCACCGACAACAAGTGCCGGAATAAGCGGTGTGAATATATCCGCTAAATGAGAAATCATTCTTTGCAATAGATTCATATTTTGTTTCGCAGCAACCTTTGCCTCATCTTTTGAGGTGTCACTTACACCCGCAATTTTAATAAATTCATTATAGAAGGACGGAACTTCATTTCCAACTACAACCTGAAATTGACCGGCTTGGGTAAAAGTCCCCTTTACCACATCGATTTTCTCAATCTCTTCAACATTTGCTTTATTCGGATCGTTTAACACAAATCTCATTCTTGTTACACAATGCGTAACCACTGAGATGTTATCGCTTCCCCCGATATGCTTTAAAAGCTCTTCTGCTGAGTTTTTATATTTACTCATTCTTTTCTCCTCCTCACCTTTTGGCAAGACTATTTATCTTTTTTCTACTCAACCTGTATACAAAAGTCCTATTTGCGTTTTCGCATTAACTTGTATATACATGTTTTGTTGACGCTTTCATCATAACTTGTATATACAAATCCGTCAACATATAAAATAAACAAAGAAAATTCAAATTTTTTTCAGCCCGTTTCCAAAGACAATCACAGAAATACCACAAAGATTTCCCAGGCAAGCGCATGAAGTGACAAGATACCCAACTCTTTCGACAAAAAAACAAGGGGACGGTTCTCCTGCTTCCGCAGAAGAACCGTCCCCTTGCTTCCTATCTATTCATCTTTACTATCTCCTCAAGAATGGTCTCTTTTTTTTGTAAGTCTACTCTTGCTAACCGGATTTCTTTATACCATCTCTCAATTGGTAAATCACCAGCATATCCAGACCCACCGCAAATCTGCAAACTGTCATCAATAATTTTTGCGGCTGCTTCTGTAGCAAATAGTTTAGCCATCTTCGCACTAATCCTGCCGTCTTTATCCCCCGCATCGATTTGCTTAGCCGCATCATAAACCATCAACCGTGCCGCTTTTATGTTGAGCACCGCTTCAGCGATCATTGTTTGAACCGCAGGAAACTCGATTAATGCTTTTCCCCTCGTTATACGAAGCATTGCGTAATCCCTCGCATATTGCAAGGCTTTTTCTGCAACCCCCAAACATCGAGCACCAAGCAAAACTTGAGTTTCAGCTAACCACTGCTTTATTAATTGTGCCCCTTCACCAACCTTGCCAATTCTACGATCATCCGGCAGCCGTACATCTTTTAAGATGACCTCATGCCTTGTCTGGACATCCATTAAGACTGTTTCTTTTAGTTCATAAGAGTCAGTAGGCGCTAGGATAAACAAGGTCGCCTCCTTTGCTCCGTTATCACCGAGACAGTTTACAAGGATGATGCCAAAGCTAGATTGTTCAAGCTTTTGGATATACGATTTATGCCCATTTATCACCCAATCGGCACCTTGTTTAACCGCCTCACACCGTAGCCGCTCGATGTGATTATCTTCCAATGCCTCCCACAAAGCCATAAAGCAACCTTTGCCCCGTTCAATAGCTGGTTTTACATACGTTTCTATTTGTTCTAGTGTGCACTGTTCAAGAAAGCTTGGCAGTTCCTCCCCAAATGCGTCAGCTGCAGGATGATACAATCCCAATCGATGCTTGGCTGCCTCTTCATAAATCACACTTCTTATAAACAGGGATAACCCTGCTCCGCCCCATTCTTCCTTTGCGCCTAATGCGAACAATCCTGCCATTCTTGCTTTTTCTTTTAAAAGTTCCACTTGTTCTACCGGTAACTTTTGAAGATAATCTTTCTGTGACTGCTCCAAAACAGCCACTTGTTCCGCTACAAAGGATTTTACTGTCCGTTTTAATAGCACCAAGTCACTTTCAACAAACACATCTTCCACGCCGGTCCCCCCTATTCTTCAATCATCACGCACTCCACTTGTTCCTCAAGATGCTTATCAAGCTTGACGAAGCAACCTTTCTGCAAAACCACCACTCTACTTTCAAATTTGCCATTGCTCCCTAGCTTTAAATTCCTTTAACACTTGTCTAGCCACGACCATTCGATGAACCTCATCTGCTCCATCATAAATTCGTGCTGCTCTAGCTTCCCGATACAAGCCCTCTAAAAGTACACTTGGGGTTAGTCCATACAACCCAAGTGTTTCTATCGCACGGTCAAGGACATGATTTAATACGTTTGCCCCATAAAGTTTAATGAGGGATACTTCTTTACGTGCTTCATCGCCTTGATCCATTTTCCACGCAGCCTGTAATGTTAATAATCTAGCTGCCTGAATTTCAGCTTCTGAATCGGCAATCATATTCTGAACGGTTTGAGAATCTGCTAAAGATTTGTCCCCAACTTTTTTATCTAAGGAATAGGCAATCATTTCATTTAAAGCACGCCGAGCCACCCCTAACCACCGCATCGCATGGGTGATTCTTCCTGGGCCTAAACGGAGCTGGGCCAACTTAAATCCATCCCCTCGATGGCCAAGCATGTTCTTTTCTGGGATTCGGCAATCATTGAAACGAACTTCACAATGCCCACCTGGAGAATGATCGCCAAGTACTGGCACCTCGCGAACAAGTTCAAATCCTGGATTATCCGTCTCAACAATAAACAGACTTGTTCGGCGATGCTTGTCGGCGTCAGGATCAGTCACAACCATAGCAATACAAAAAGAAGCACCCACAGCCCCTGTGGTATACCATTTCGTTGCATTAATGACCCATTCATCTCCATCTTTTACGGCTTTCCCTTGAAGGGTCGTTGGATCAGACCCAGAAACTTCTGGTTCTGTCATCGCAAAACAGGATCGAACCTCTCCACTAGCTAACGGGTATAGATAGGGTTCTTTTTGCTCGTCTGTTGCTGCATGTAAAAGAATTTCCCCATTTCCAGCATCAGGAGCCATTGAACCAAACACTAAAGGTCCGATTGGGCTTTGCCCCATCACTTCAGATAGAAGGCCAAGCGAGACATAGCCCTCCCCCATCCCCCCAACTTCTCTGGGGAGGTGGGCCGCCCATAGCCCTTTTTCTTTCACAATTTCCTGCAAGGGCTTTAGAATATGGTATGGAAGGCCCCGGTGTGGAAGCATATACTTTTCATTCGGGTAGACGTATTTGTCCATGATTTCAGTGGCTTCTGCCAGCATTCTTTGCTGATTTTCACTCTCCATAAAATTGAACATGTTTATCACTCCTTTAATTAACAGGGGAAAATTTTAATAAAAATTTCAATAAAAAAAGAGTGACTCAATTTACCGCTCATTCGCGAAATGGAGTCACTCTCTTGTAGGTTAAAAGCATTATTCAATTGAATTATTTTTAATACACATCACGCTGGTAACGCTTTTGCTTCTGCATATCCGTTAGATACGCTTCGGCTTCTTCATGTGTCATGTTACCTTCATTTTCAAAGATAGTGATTAGCGTATTATGAACGTCTTTCGCCATATACTGCTTATCGCCACAAACATAGAAATAAGCTCCGTTGTTTAGCCACTCAAACAGCTCTTTGCTGTGTTCAAACATTTTGTGCTGAACATATACTTTCTGGTCTGTGTCACGAGAAAACGCGGCATCTAACTTAGTTAAAACGCCGTCCTTTTGGTAAGCTTCTAATTCGTCTTGGTAAAGGAAGTCCGTCGTTGAATGTTGATCTCCAAAAAACAACCATGAACGACCTTTCGCTTCATTTACAGCGCGTTCCTGGATAAAGGAACGGAAAGGTGCGATTCCAGTCCCTGGACCAACCATAATGATGTCGGTATCCTGTGATTCAGGCAAATAGAAATGTTTATTTGTTTGGATAAACACTGGGAGTGTCTCTCCTACCGGAAGACGTTCCGCACATTGAACAGAACAAACGCCCTTTCGCTCACGACCATGAGCTGTATAACGTACCGCTCCAATGGTTAAATGGACTTCGTCTGGATTCGCCGCAAGACTGCTAGCAATCGAGTAAAGTCGTGGTGGCATTTTTCTTAAGAGCGATACCAACTCTTGGGCAGATGCCTTCCATGGACCAAATTCGCGCAATAGATCTAGGAAATCACGACCGTCAATGTACGCTTTTAGTTGATCGACATTTTCAACTGCAACAAGGTTTTGTAGTTCCTCATTGTCCGTTAATCCCGCCGCCTGTTGAAGAATTTTTTTCGTCAACAAGGTAATTTCAAAGTAAGTTGTAAGTGCTTCCTTTAGTGGCAGCGTATCGCCCTGTTTATTAATCGTAACTGCCTCTTCCGCATTCCAGTTCATTTCCTTCATAAGGGACTCAACTAATTGCGGATTATTCTCAGGAAGAATCCCGAGGCAATCCCCTGGTCCATAAGCTAACCCTGAACCTTTTAAAGACAACTCGATATGTCTCGTTTCTTTACTAGAGCCTTCTCTGTTTAGGTCTATATTTTTTAGAACTTTCGCATGAAATGGATTCGTTCTTGAATAAGTTGCTGGAACCTTTGCTTTGTCTACCGTAAGTACCATAATCCTCACCCCACAAAAAATGTTCTATCTCGAAAATAGCATAGCATATAAAATTACGCTGTGTTATTTTTCACACTATTGAAACATTTTTTAAAAAAATCCTCTTGATAATCAAATGGGACTCCAAGTTTATAACTCCTAATTCACCGGTTAAGCTACTTGTGACCACTCAGATTTTTTGGGACTTACCTATAGTGTTCTTCATTAGAGGTTTTTTAAAGGATGATAATATTTACAGGGATAATAAATAGATGAGGTTCACAAAATGTTAACACCTAAGCAGTGACAAAGGTATATTTTTTTAATTGCTAACTTGGCTTAATTCCTTTAAATGAAGTCATGTCCTTCGTTAGCAGTTAGTTATAGAAATAAGAGGAGATTTTTCCGTTCAATATAGATTAGAGCTCGTTTTTGGGTATATAAGGGAGTTTTCCTTCTATTCGAGCAAAGTTACCTTTTTCACGTTTTCCGAATCAATTAAGCGGAATTACTCCCTCTATTTTAGCAATTTTCATTGTTATTTAATAAATAAGGGGAA
Source organism: Mesobacillus persicus (assembly GCF_900109925.1). Classification (GTDB taxonomy): domain Bacteria; phylum Bacillota; class Bacilli; order Bacillales; family Cytobacillaceae; genus Mesobacillus_B; species Mesobacillus_B persicus. Next base: position 61,988 of record NZ_FOBW01000018.1, read on the forward strand.
TTTTCCCACTATTTCCCCTGATCAAAGTGCCTAGTCTATAAGCGTGAACATTGGTCCTTTAACAGCCATTTTTGTATTAAGAACTTAAAAACTCAACAAATAACCTTTTCAGGAAAACCATATTCTTGATATTTGAAGTGGGTTCACAACCGACTTTAGCCTACCGTCAGGGTGATATAATTTTATGGAATTCAACTTTTTAAAATCGTATGAAACCTTTTCTAAGTCCTCTACGAGTTTTATTGTCTCATTTTTGTCGAGCTTAAAGGAAAGTGTCTGACCGGACAATAAAATTTCTGCTATTATAGTTTCTTTTTCTTCATTCCTTCTACCAAACATATCTTGCCCCTCCTAAAACGTATTCACTTATTTGGGTGAATCCGAACTATTTACTGGCTTTCATCCTTCTCTTTCACTGTATTTGATTGGTTCACTTTTCTCCACCTAGTAGACATTTCATAAATTGAAAACAAGAGAACAATCCACACCAGACCACTGTCTAGTGATAGTCCAGAAACGGATTCTCCGCCTAAGGCAGTCAACAAGCTCATTAACAAAAGGATATAAATGGTCGAAGTCAATTGCCATTTTAATATCTCTTTACTGTCGCGATTTCGATATCTTTTCAAAAGAAAACTCAAGATAATTATCCCAAAAAACGCACTGATCACAAGGAACTTTGGAATTTTATACGCAAGTAGACTTTCCGGAAAATAATCATAGATAAATAATAATGTAATCGCCAAAAGATTCATGATATCTAGTGGTTTAAAAAATTTCAAATAACCCCTCCTGCTTTTAATAGGCAACATATTACACTCCTCTTCGCTTTTGGAAAAGGTCTTCAATAAATAAGTAAAGGTACAAACCATTAACGATTTGTACCCCTACGATATGGTTATTCCTTGAGTTCTCTTCTTCTCTAATTAAATTAAAACAGGAAGGTGCTTCCTTGCTTCATACTCTTCCAACTCATCCCCATTTTTCAATCGTGAGATAAAATCTGGGTTCGATACTAATGGGCGTCCGAAAGCAGCCACATCAATTGTTCCTTCTTCTAAAGCCTGTTCCGCCGTTTCAGGGTCCAACGTACCAACGCCGACAATCACACCATCCCAGTATTTGCGTACGAGCTGATGCATTGTTTTTCCGTCTGCAATCACTCGGCTAAAATCCATTGTAGAAGGATGTAGCAGTGTTGCTCCGACTTCAAGGAAAGCTGCAACAAACGTACGAATAGCTAGTTCTGGATCTTCCCACATATATGTTGGGGTATCGCTTTTATGAGCGGAAAAGCGAATCATCGTTCTCTCTGTGCCTACCGCATCAATTACTGCCCTTGTTACCTCTTTCATTAACGTTAATCTTTGGGCAAGGTCCCCACCATATTGGTCGGTACGGTGATTGGAAATATCTGAATTGAATTGATCGATTAAATAGCCGTGCGCTCCGTGAATTTCAACGCCATCGAAGCCTGCCTCGATTGCATTTTTCGCCGCCTGTGCGTACTGGCCAACCAATTCCTCAATGTCCGCTAAGCTCATCTCTTCAGGAACATCATATGGCTTGCGGAAGCGTGGAACCTGCCCTTCCGCTTGGATGGCTGATGGTGCTTGCGGCGGATGGTTCAATGTTAATTCATGATGGGAAAGTCGTCCTACATGCCATAACTGTGCGATGATCGTTCCGCCTTCATTATGTACAGCCTCTGTTACCTTTTTCCACGCTTCCACTTGCTCGTTCGTATAAAGCCCAGGAACTTTCGGGTTCCCTTTGGCACGAGGGCTTATTAAAACTCCCTCTGTGATGATCAAACCCACTCCGTCTGCTGCCCGCCTCCGGTAATATTCAACTACATCTTCACCAACCACACCGGTTTCATCATCAGCAAAACAGCGGGTCATCGGAGCCATGGCTGTTCGAGTTTTCAAATTCCAAGCACCAATTTTAACCGGTTCAAAAAGTTTGCTATCTAAGCCATTCTTCAACTTCCCCCAGTTTGTTACTTCGGTAGATTGATAGATTCCTTTCGTTGCTTGACTCATAGACGGTTTCTCCTCCAATTCATGTATAAACCACAGATGACGTGGATGTAGCGTTTATGCGAACACTTGACTAGACTGAATTAAGTTCTCTCTTGCAGCAATATACTCGCGATGGAGCTTATCCACATATTCTTTCGCACTGGTAACCTCTTGAATGACTCCGATTCCTTGTCCACTTCCCCAAATATCCTTCCATGCCTTTGCTTTTCCCTCTCCACCAAAATTCATTTGAGATGGATCACTTTCAGGAAGGTCATTTGGATCTAAACCAGCTGCGCGGATGGATGGTGCCAGATAATTCCCATGAACCCCAGTAAATAAATTGCTATAAACGATGTCATCGGAAGTGCTGTCAACAATGGCTTGCTTATAGTCCTCTGAGGCACGTGCTTCGTGTGTAGCAATGAAAGGAGATCCAATATAAGCGAAATCGGCCCCCAACGCTTGAGCAGCCAAGATAGCGTTTCCATTTGCGATCGAGCCCGACAAAGCAACTGGTCCATCAAACCATTGGCGAATTTCCTGGATTAAAGCAAACGGGCTCTTTGCACCAGCATGACCACCAGCTCCTGCAGCAACAGCGATTAATCCATCAGCGCCTTTTTCAATCGCCTTGTGAGCGAACTTATTATTAATAACGTCATGGAAAACAATTCCTCCGTAGCTATGTGCAGCGACATTGATTTCTTCGCGTGCTCCTAGTGACGAAATAATGATTGGAACTTTATACTTTGCACATAATTCCATATCTGTTTCAAGTCGATCATTTGATTTATGAACAATCTGGTTGATCGCAAACGGTGCTGCTGGACGCTCTGGGTTCTGAGCATTATACGCCGCCAACTCTTCTGTAATTTCAGCCAACCACTCATCGAGCTGCGAGGCAGGCCTTGCATTCAGTGCAGGCATCGATCCAACAATTCCCGCCTTACATTGTTCAATTACCAACTTCGGGTTGCTAATAATGAAGAGCGGGGAACCAATTACAGGAATTCTTAGGTCTTTAAGGATTGCCGGAACATTTGACATATGTATACTCCTCCTCTATTCATCTTAAGGTCATCTGAAGCGTTCAAAACTAACCCACCGGTCAGTTACTTACTTTAAAATTACAGTATTCCCCAGAACCCAGTCAAGCCTATTTCCGAAATTATCAAAAAATACGACTATTCAAACCAATGATTCCTTGTACTCGTACGAATTAAATTATCCTAACTTTAGCCGGATAAAATGACTTTTGAGGAGTCTAACTTTGGATTAAACGAAAGCAATGAACATAAAAACACAGTTTCACACAAATAATAACCATTAAAGAATGTTGAAAGGATGAAAACAATGGCAAAAAAAGAACACGCAAAGAACCAAGTCATCTACGTATCCAATCCCGCCTACGAAAAGCAACACTCGAAAAAGAAGCAAAGGGACGGTTCTTCTGCTTCCAATTCAGAATGAAAAATAAATCGTAGGTACTCTATTCAACTCGAATTAAAGGAGGAGTTTTTCAATGAAAGAAGAAGAAACAAAAAATACGAAGCAGGACCTAAATTATGAAGGAAAAGAAGAAGCCTATGTAGATGTTGACCGTATGATCAATGAAGGCTTGTCAGGTGGCTCTGTTCACATGAGAGAAGACTCGGCAAACATTGAAGAGACCATAGATTTACCGGAAGAAGAACCACCAAATCATAATTGAAGAATAAGAAAGCAATTAGTATGACTTTCATTTATTAGGCATTGTTTTCCAACGAATATTTCAACTGAACTTCACCCTCTTCCAATTGAATAATCCCTTCCCAACTACACAAGCTATTTTTGTTAAGGAGGTGAGATTGAATGTCTAACAAAAGAAATCACGATGAACAAAATGTTTCAGAAAAAATCAAAGATGGCGCTGGAGCGGCTTTTCACTCTGTCCACAGTGCATTAGAGGCCACTGAAAATGCAGCAATGAGTGCTGTAGACGCTACCGCAAATGCGATTAGCGATTTAACAGATGATGAAAAAAAGAACAGAGAAAACCGATAGTTTTTAGGCGCCATTCTTTTGGCGTTTTTTTATTGAAACGACATCCAAAGGGGTTATGCTGGTAATTAGCGGGACGTTCCCATCTTCTAAGCCGAGTTAGGTCACCAATTAGCTCCAATCGGTGACCATACACCCTTTTTTTAACCTATATAGGTCACCAACACGCTCTATTGGTGACCCTTCCCACTCTCTTTCATCCTAGATCAAATATCAACCCACTTTAATAAATTGCTTCATTAACAAGCTTGTCCATCGCCTTTAATTTAGCCGAGAGCTCAAGAAACCATTCTTCATCACCGGTAGATAAAGCTAGGTCTATCAGGTAGTTTATTTGCTCCTTATTCTTCACATTTGATTCAGGGAGTATTTTTACCTGCTTGCTTAACAACTGGATTGTTTTGCCAACTGTTTCTTGATTGTCACTTGTAACGACATTTACATTTACTACTTCCTCTATTACAGTAAACGAGTCGACATACCCGATGATCAATTCCCCTTCTCTTGATTCGCCTTTAACCCAATCCCCAATTTTCAATACAGAATGATGATTAGTCGCCATCGTTTGTCACCCACTTAGATTATTTTTTAATAAAGTTCTACGTAAAATCGAGTAGAACTATCTGTAACTATTTTTATTACATTTCAATTAATAAGGACCTCTTCGAATCCTACCGTTCCTGATTGATAAGATCAACAACTTCCTTAAGACTATATTCCTTCAAAAATTCACCGAGATGTTCTTCAGCACCTAGAAATATCGTAAACAAGACTTTGTGCATATTTGCCCCTACAATGCATTGCTCATTTGATTCAGGACATTTTGGCTGCAGCGTTCCTTTGCATGTAATCTTATAGAGATCCCAGAGGTTTACTTCACTTAGGTCAATAGCAAAAATAAATCCCCCACCGGTTCCTTCTTTTGACTTAATAAACCCATTCCTCTTAAGCAAACTCAACACTTTACGAATCCTTACGGGGTGGACCCCTGCACTCTCTGAGATCACATCACTTGTTGCCATCCGACCAGGTTGGAGGGCCAGAAGGGTTAAACTGTGAATGGCAAGTGTAAAATCACTGTTCATGGCCTACCTCCTAAGAAAAATATCCCTTTACAATCTTACTAAATGAAGAACTTACTGTAATGATAAACGTTACAGATTGACGAGTCAAACATACTGATTGCACTCAGTTAATATATAAGCTCTGAAGTGCTTCGGGTTTAAATCGTCCCTAGTAGTTGACCACTTTTTTGAGCTTCAACCCTATAAAAGGTGCGAAGACTGCGTGGGAGAAAACTACGAATTTCCTCTTCGTTATATCCAACCAACAACCTTTTTTCATCTTGAATAATGGGTCTCCGTAGCATCTTTGGATTACTTATAATGATTTTATAAAGTTCATGCATGGGCAGAGAATCAATATTAATATTCAGCTCTTGGAATGTTTTTGATTTTGTTGAAATGATTTCGTCCGTACCATCCTCCGTTAAAAGAAGAATTGATTTAATCTCCTCTTTTGTAAGGGGCTCTGACAGGATGTCTCTTTCAATAAACTCAATGTGATTATCCTCAAGCCATGCCTTAGCTTTGCGACAAGATGTACAGCTCGACGTCATATACAGTTTTATCACTTATAACACTTCCCCTTGGACTATTAAAAACATCATCTTAATTTTTAATACTATGAATTCAAGATATCACTCTTCAATCATAAACTCTTAATACTGTAACTTTAATCGCTACAGTTTAATAAGTCAAGGGGACGGTTCTTCTGCTTCCTTAGAGGAAGCAGAAGAACCGTCCCCTAACTTCATATTAAATCAATGATAATAAAGCACTGATCATCACTTTTGTGGTATTTATTTTTTTGATTATCTAATGAATCGATAATCTTTTCCTTTAGCACTCCTATCGGACTGGACGCATTCTCCTTTAATAAGGCGCTTAAATGGTTGAAACTAAGCGGGTCGGTTACACCATCTGTATAAAGAAGCAATCGGTCTCCACCAGAAAAGGAAATGGAGTTTGAGGTATATTCAATCCCTTCAAACATTCCAATTGGGACATTTGTCGTTTTTAATTCATGTTGTTTGCCTCTCGTGTCCTGCCAAAACGCCGGTGGATGCCCTGCATTGGTATACTCTATCTTTTGTTCATCGGTATTAACGATCAGGGAAATCGCCGTGCAGTAATGCCTCGCTTCCTCATTATTTTGGAATAAACGATGAAGGTGAAGGTCTAATTCCTTCATAACAACCTCTGATTTCACTCCAAAGGAAATCAATCTTTGGAAAAGAGAGTGAAGCGACATTGTGATCAGTGCAGAAGATACACCGTGCCCCATAACATCAAGGAGGATAATTCCATAGCGATGTTCATCTATTTGATAAAAACCATATATATCCCCAGATAGTTCGCTTGAGGCTCGATGGAATGCGTCAATCTGAATAAGTTTGTTCGAAATCGGATCTGTTAATGAAGTTTTTTGAATTTTTTTGGCTAACTCTAGTTCCTTTTTTGTGTCAATTTTGAACTTCCGATTTTGTTCATTGAGCTCAAGCAATTTTTCTTGTTTGGCCTCTAGGGCTTTAAGAGTCCCTTCTAGTTCGGCATTTGCTTTATGCATGGCAGCTAAAGCATCTTCGGACTCTTTTTTTGCAATCAATAGTTCATTTTCATATTCATTTCGTTTTCGTATTGGGAAGACAACACACTCCGAAACGGTTTTTTCAACTCCCTTTTTTGAAAGGGCGTTTACCATAACAGGTATTTCTTCGCCATTGCTAGATTGCAAGGAGATATACATTTCTTCAATTTTCCTATTTGTTTTTATTAATGGGACGAAATAGAGTTGAAAAAAGATTCTAGAAGATACAGTAAGAATCTCATGGAAATGTTTTCCCTCTACCTGATCCCGTTTGAATTCGAGAAATTGGAGCAATGTTTGATTTATCGATAAAATCATACCATCCTCTGATAAAGTCAGAAAGCCACATGGTGCATAGTCTAATTGGTCATCCATTTAGGGCGCCACTAACAGAAGCTTTATTTAAATAATGCAAAATCGAGGCAATCGTTTCCTCGGGATGGCTCATATGTGGGCAATGTCCAATGGCTTCCATCTTTTTATACGTACTGTTAGGAAGTTGCTGATACAGAAATTGACCAACTGATTCTGGGGCAATGACATCCTGTGAACATTGCAAAATCAATGAAGGGACAGAAACCTTGGACAAGTCCTTCCGATTGTCTGAGAAAAAAGTAGCCTCAGCGAATTGTCGAGCGATAATCGGATCAGTAGAGCAAAAACGATCCTCTAACTCACTTTTAATCTCCGGTCGGTTTGCATCATTTAATAACGTTGATGCAAACATCGTCGCCCAACCGATGTAATTTTTATCCATCATTTCAAGTAACCCGATAAGGTCCTCCTTCTCAAACCCACCAAAGTACTCGGGAGGGTCGTTCAAGTAACAGGGTGAAGGTCCAACCATAATCAGGTTTGAAAAATACTCAGGACTTCTCAGCGATGCAAGCATGCCAATCATACTTGAAACGGAATGGCCAACAAACACAGCATTTTTTAGGTTTAAAGCCGAGCAAACATCAAGTAAATCTTGTGTATAGCCGTCAAGAGAACTGTATCTTTGAATGTCATAGGAATTTAAGTCAGATTGACCAGAACCGACATAGTCAAATAAGACAACTTTGTAATCCTTTTCAAAAGCCTTTGCAACCGTATTCCAAACCGTTTGATCACAACCAAACCCAGGAGCAAAGATAATGGCCCGTGTGCCACTCCCCTTCACCTGTACAGCATTTCGAGAAACAATATCTTGGGTCATTATTATGCTCCTTCATTTTTAGGATTTTTAGGTTAACAACACGAACGTGTTAATAACTATAATAACATTTTATTAGTTTGTAATAAATGGTACATTTAGAACGACTTGGAAGTCTTAAGGAACCGACTTAGGCTTGATTTCTAAAAGTCCCTGACTACTCTACCAACTTGTTTAAGTAATAATCAATCAGTTCTGGGTATTCCTTTACTTCGGCTTTCCCCTTCTCACTGATGACATAAATACCACGTTTTACCCTTTCAAACCAGCCGTAATAGTTTTTCGTTAATATCGATGAAGTTTTTGGCCCCGCTCCCATCTCGACTAATGCTTTAGGTGATAGCTGCCCAAAATGTTCAAGATAGCAGGCTATTTGAATGCAATTTTCCTTATATGCAGTCATAATTTTCGTCCTACTACTTCCACCTATATTGAAGTCCGCACTTCTCCCTGCGATTTCCTTTAATAAATTGGTTCTTTTAGCCTTATTCCGACCTGTGATTTGACGCCGGTTAAAGGGGGTTGGATGAAACAGGACTTCCGCTTTTGGCCGATTCCCAGGAAACGACACGACAATCAAACCTAACTCCATTCTTTTAACCAAATGACATTTATCGGTCCATTGCTTGGAATTTAATCGCCCTTTTGGTCTGGGAATTGCAACATAAACTTGGTCCGTTAACTTTTGCCGTTTGGCTGCCTGAATCAGCAAATCAACACTCAATGTTAACTTCAATTCAACGACTAACAATTCTTCCTCTTTGACCGCCGCTATATCACAATCTTTCACTTCTCCGTAAACCTCGTAACCTTCTCGAACAAACAGCTTCTGGATTGGTTTATATAAATCTACTTCTTTAATTTTCTTCTGTTCTGTCAAATCTAATCACCACTTATAAAAAGAGTGCTATCGCCTAAATAGGTAAGCTTAAATATACAAGAACAAAATCGCTAACGCGACCTTAACCCCGTCCCAAGTGAAGTGAAATCACTTGGGATCTTTTTTCGCTCTACGCATAGGTCCACCACACTTT
>NZ_FOBW01000016.1 GCF_900109925.1 Mesobacillus persicus
CGCTCGACTTGCATGTATTAGGCACGCCGCCAGCGTTCGTCCTGAGCCAGGATCAAACTCTCCAATAAAAGTAGAGTGATTAGCTCATAAAATAAAACGTTGGCTCATGTTCTCTATTTATATAGAAGAAACATGATAAATATTGTTTGTTGACGCTTGTTTGTTTAGTTTTCAAAGAACAATAGTGTCTCAGAAGCGACAAGATTCATCTTAACACGATATTAATTATATATCAATAACTTTTTTCGAAACTTTTTAAAGAATGAAGCTTTACTGATATAATTATCTGCTGCTCATATCACCATGCGGCGTTAGCAACGGATATTAATATATAATAGATTAAGCTTCTCGTCAACTCTTTTTAATAAGTATTTTTAAGATAGCAGTTAATCTCAATTATGCTGACGAAGCAGCTTAAAAAGAATAACATCCTTTTTACAACTAGGCAATTATCATTTTCATTAGAAATACTTTTTCTTCATTACAATTTATCATAATAGTATTAACGATTTCTTATTGAATAGAAATGATCATAAAAAAAAGCTGAGTGGCTACTCTATCACTAAGACCACACAGCTCTTAACATACTGGACATCTAAATTCTCACTTTATTATTTAAAATGGAATTTATCTTTTCAAATTAAGTATGCAATTTTTACTTTTAAAAAAGTTCATCTATTCTATATAAATCAAACTGTTTCACTATATTTTTCTCTAAGTTTATACTTCTGTATTTTCCCTGAAGGCGTACGTGGTATATTCTCAACAAAATATACTTTTTTAGGTTTTTTATAACTTGCCAACTGCTGTTTGCAAAAGTCGATTACATCGTTCTCGTTAATGGAGCTGCTTTCTCTGCGAATAACAATTGCCCCAACTGCTTCTAAATACTCCGGATCTGGTATTCCTATTACGGCAACATCGACAACGTCAGGGTGGTGCATTAAAACATTTTCAATCTCCGCAGCATATATATTCTCTCCTCCACTTCGAATCATATCCTTTTTGCGGCCCGAAACAGTTAAATATCCACCTTCATCTACGATACCTAAATCCCCAGTATAGCACCAGCCGTCGATAAAGGTCTCTCCGTTCGCTTCTGGTCTGTTCCAGTATCCTGCACATACCACTGGACTCTTAATACAAATTTCTCCCACCTCACCAATAGATACCTCATTTCCATCGTCATCAACTACCTTTACCTCCGTCATCGGCAAAGGTTTCCCGACGGTATGAGCTTTCTTCGATACATCTGTTCCATCTAATGAAGTTGCTATCGGTGTTCCTTCGGTCAATCCATAAACTTGAACGAGGCTAATATGTGGATAACGTCTTTGTAATTGCTCAATTGCCCAAGGCCGTACAGGATCGCCACCTGAATAGATTCTTTTTACCTTCTTTAAAGGGAATTTATTCACTGTCGTGTTATGGAGCATATCGTATATCATAAACGGAAAAAACATTAAATCGGATGCCTGTTCCTTTTCTGCATTAGCTAGGGCAGCCTCGATTTGAAAATTTCCACTCTTCATAATCACGACCGTTCCACCAGCAAGAATCGTTGGCAACGCGAAATCCTCCATCGCTCCTACGTGGTATAGCGGTCCCGTTGTCATTGCGGAAGTTTGTTCATTTATACCCCATTTCATTATTTGCATGGAACAAAACCACAAAGTATTACTATGGGACCAAAGTGCTCCTTTAGGTCTTCCTGTCGTGCCCGAAGTATACATCAACATGATTGGGTCCAATAGATCTATATTTTGTACCACCTTAACAGTCGGGCTTCCCTTTTCTAGCGCAGTCCATTCCAGCCACCATTCAGGCGAATGCTTTCCATCGTAACCCAAAGAAATGAACTCTTCTACAACGACATCATCCTTAATTGGCTCTAAAACATTTTTAAGTGAAGAATGAAAGCAAAGGATCTTAGTACCAGAATCGTTCAAAATAAACTTAAATTCTTCACTAGAAAGCCTGAAGTTGATTCTTACAGCAATAGCACCCAATTTGGCTATTGCAAAATATAGTGCCCAGTATTCCAATGAATTATAGAGGAGAATGCCTACCCGATCCCCTTTTATAACACCTAATTCTCTTAGGGAGTTGCAGTATCGATTAGACATTTCGTCCAATTGTTTATACGACCATCTCTCGTCACCGCCTAGAATCAAAGCCGTTTTATTTGGATCTACTGTGCTTGTATGACCATAAATCCTTTCCAACATATGCGCTACGTTCATTTCCCCCACTCCTTATCGAGCATACCTTTTTCTTAAGAATCCTAGCTTAGTAACAATCTATTTTTTAATAATAGAGCATTAGCCAATAATCTTACTTGGAAGCCATAAAATAAGTTCCGGAAAGATAGCACAAAGAATCAAGACTATAACCTGTAAGAAAACAAACGGCCAAGCTCCCATCATGATGTCTCTTGTTTTGACCGTTTTCGGTGCCACTCCCTTTAAATAGAAGAGAGCGGGTGCAAAAGGCGGTGTGATAAAGGAAGTTTGATACATGATACAGACCATTGCAGCAAACCAAATCGGGTCAAACCCTAAACCTTGAGCGATTGGCGTGAAGATTGGAACAATAATCAATATAGAAGCCACCCAATCCATTAGCAAACCTAAGATAAAGACAACAAGTAACATGATCATTAAGATCGTCCACTTTCCAAACGGGAGTGCTTCAAAGGCCTGTTCCACGACATTTCCGCCCCCAAGCCTCATAAAAACACTCACAAAAAATGTACCCAAAAACAAAATCGCATAAATCATACTTGTTGTTTGAAGGGTGTTGTAGAGCGTTTCTTTCAATACCGTAAAGGTCAGTTTACGGTAGCACAACGCCACAATCATTGCTGCTAGTGAGCCGATTGCAGCTGCTTCCGTTGGTGGAGCAATCCCAAACCAAATTGAACCAAGAACGGAAAGGACAATGAGAGCAACCGGAAGAATGTGGAGTATCCCAATTATTTTATCTTTCAGTGTATACTTTGCTAGTTCTTCCTTTGGAATCGCTGGTGCAGAGTCTGGTTTTACATGAGCTACAATCAGAACATACAAAATGTAAGCAATCCCCAATAAAATTCCTGGAATCAAAACAGCGTAAAATAATTGGCCTACGGATATTTGCGCAAGCGGCCCATAAACGATTAACATAATGCTTGGAGGAATTAAAATCCCTAGTGTTCCGCCCGAGGTAATGACTCCCGTGGCGAGTTTAACATCGTATTTTCGTTCGAGCATAGCAGGTAAAAAGAGAAGACCCATCGTCACGACTGTTGCCCCTACAATACCCGTACTCGCTGCAAATAATAATGAAATTAACAAGGAAGCAACTGCAAGCCCTCCCTTTAATCCACCTAGGAGAATACTAAGCGAATGAAAGATTTTATTCGCTACCCCTGATTTCTCCATAATATTTCCCATAAAAATAAATAATGGTACGGCTAGCATTGTATAGTTCTGCAAGGCAGTAAATGCGCTTGAAGTAATCAAATTAATAACTGATTCACTCCAGAATAGGAACCCAAATATTAGCCCTAAGCCCCCGAGGACAATAAAAAGGTAGTATCCTGAAAAGATTCCTATCAACAAGCCCACGATCATCAAAACAAAGACGAGAAGGGATTGTGCATCCATTTAAATCCGCCTCCCTAGAAGTTGATAGATATTTCGAATGGTATCGGCAACTCCTTGTAAAAAAAGAAGCCCCAAGGAGATAGGAATAACCAGGCGTATAGGGAAAATTGGCGGGCGCCATGAACCCGTAGCGGCAGTTTCTTGCCTAAGAAAAGATGCGATGGCCGCATCTAATGAATTGGTGAACCCAACTAAAACAAGAGGGAAGAATAAGGCTAGAGTTAAACAAATTTCTAGTATCGCCTGATTTCGTTCTGATAGCCTTTCATAGAACAGATCAACCCGAATATGTTGTTTGTTCTTCATCACCCAAGCCATTCCTAAAAAAGCTGCCGAACCCCCAAGCATATAACTTATATCGTAGGACCAGAAGGTAGGTTTATTAAAAAGATGTCTACTAGCTACTTCATATACTAGAGAGAAGATTAATATCAAAATGAACCAACTTGCGATTTTACCGGCCCATTCACCTAATGTTTCTATGATGTTAATGAACTTTTTTACCACTTCTCCACCACCTTATTTATGGGATTCAAGAGAAAAATCATCAGGTAGCAATCTTGACGTGTTTCAGTAGTCCTGACTGCTACCTGAGCTTAGACATTAATATTTAGGGGTCATTAGGTCTTTCCAGTACTTGTATTTCTCTAAATAGGCTTGTTGGGAATCCCAGATCTTTTTAAATAACTCATCATCTGCCGCACGTTCTTCATAGTACTGATCAATGATCACTTTTAACTCTTTTTGCGATTCCTCTTCAAACTCAATAATTTCAATTTTTCCAGCCTCTTCAAGTTTCCGGTACTCATCCATCGCCTTGAAATCCTCTTTTGCTACATTTGCGAACCCTTTCCCCCACATATTTTCAGTTGCAAGGCGAACAATTTGTTTCAAATCATCTGGGAGTTCATCCCATTTTTCCTGATTAACAATAAAACTTGAAACACTAGATGGCTGATGTACGGAAGGAGTGATGAGATATTTTGCAATTTCATGAAAGCCTAGTGGTAAGTTTGAAGCAGGACCAGAAAACTCAACCGCGTCGACAACACCACGCTCTAACGATTGATAAAGTTCAGGGCTACTGATTGACACAACGGATGCACCAACGCGTTCCAAAATTGCCCCCCAATCACCAACTGCCCTGACTTTGAGACCTTTGAAATCCTCTAGAGTGCGAATTGGCACATTTGAATGGTAAAATATCTCTGGTGTTCCAGGTCCCGCGTCTAAAACCTTCAGGTTATAACCAGCTTTGTCATAAGCCTCTTGCCAGAGTTCTCTCCCTTCATCAGTGGTAATCCAGCCTAAATACTCCTGTTCATTCATTCCCATCGGAACAGAAGCGAACAAAGCAACTTGCGGGATTTTTCCAATCCAATACCCATCCCAGCTATGAATGGCATCTACCGTTCCATTTTCAACAGCATCTAATAGCTCAGTAGGTTGAACAATCTCACCTGCCGCATGCATTTCAACCTCCAGCCGTCCACCAGAAGCCTTCGTTATATCATCCGCAATTTGCTCCGCTAGCAATTGAAGTGCCGTGCCTTCTGGCCACGGAGAATGCGCAACCCATTTATATGTTTCTTGAGATCCTTTTCCTGAGTTTCCTTCAGTAGCTGTTTTGTTATTATTCAAACAACCTGCCATCAAACCTAGAAATAAAACGCTTACAAAAAATAACATCGTTGCTTTTCTCATTCCGGTTCCCCCTTTTTCTTTCTTGTGTCGATTACGACTAACTATTAATAAAGCAATTTCCATGCCAACTTTTTTATAACACTTAAACACTTTCTAATTAGTATTCTTAATCCCTTGCCAACTTGTTACTCTAAGCAAAGCTACACGCTTCTAGAAATCCCGATAAAAAGAAACTGTATATAAAATTGAACAGTCTGCTCGGACAATTGTAAGGTTTTTTTAACAACAACGAAAAGCCGCACAGTATGTGACTGTGCGGCAGGGGTGAAATTGGTTATTTAACTGATTATGTACGATTTTTAATAACAAAGTAATTATCTTAACAATAATAATAATTCGAATTATAGATAAGAACGGTTAGATTTCATGATCACAACCATTCGTGTAGTTGTTTCCGGTTAAACCCTTCTCCTCTGATCTTAATTGTAAAAGAATCTCTGGAGGAAAAACCATCCGGCAAATTATTTTTGAGATGGCATGATAGTTAGGAATATAACCTGTTTCTGGCCCCATTTCTGGCAGTTTTTCTGTTAAAACTAAAATGGACCATGCAACGGAATCAAGGTCTAAATCTTCCCATGTATAACCTAATTCTTTTGCCTGTTTTAATCCTTCGTGGATGCTGTCGTGTAATTTTCTTCTAACATCAGCAAGCACCTCTGCTAGTTCAGGGTCATGGGGAAGTAACTCCGGAAGAACCCGATGTAGCCCCAATCGATTAAGCCGTTGATTATGTTTTTCTAAAAGGGTTGCCAAAACGGCTTCCGGGTCATGATTCAACCAACTCGGCTCCGGAGGCATGTATCGTTCAAGCTGATCCTTTATTAGCTCCATCAGTAGCTGGCGTTTATCACAAAAGTAACGGTAAAAGGTCCCCGTTGCCACATTGGCATGGGCCGCTATTTCCTTGGCTGTTGTATTCTCGTATCCTTTATCGGAAAATAAAACCCGACCACTCTCAAGAAGCGCTTTCCGCTTTTGATAGGCGCGTTCCTGTTTTGGGACGGATGGAAATTCTCCAATTAGTTGGCGGCCTTCTTGATCATCCATAAGATCACCTCAATCTAACTATATCACAAAAATGATAGATGAACCAAAGTTCATATTTATCTTGACGCAGGATTTATCATATGAAATACTTGAACTATGGTTCATGTTTATCTGTTGATTGTTTTTTTCTACACCCCTCTAACAATGAATGGATAAACACGAACCTTCATTCAACTAAACTTCCATTAGGGTTAGGAGCGGTGAGCAGTTTGGAAATGACAAGTACCTTAATAAGACAACAAAAAGGAATTGCAGAACTTGGTGACAAGGTTCGTTTTATTAGAAATGGTATGCTTATAGTCGGTGAAGTCACCATCGTTAAAAATGAAAGCGTTATCGTAAATGTGAGTAGATCTGACGCGAAAAAACTGAACATAGAAACACCGATAACCGTGGTTGCGCACAAAAACTATCAAATCATCAAAAAATAAAGGTGCGTGGACATCATCTAGATTAAAGATGATGCCCCGCACCTTCGAGCGTTTGTTTTATAAAAAGATTTTCTATCGCACGGTGTTCAGTTAGTGGACCTGTGCAGAAGATGGGTTGGCCATCCTTTTGCCTTTTACGCACATTATGGATGACTTCACTTAGTAGAAGTCCAGAAAACAATAAGTATGGAACGACAATCACTTTCCCTCTCGCATGATGTGAGACATCCTCGAGCCCTTCTTGAAATCTTGGCTCCGCAGCAGCCAAATAGCAGACGGATACATTTTCTATTCCAAGTCGACTACCGATTCCTGTTGCGATATCAGCAAACGCTGAATGGATACTTGGATCACTGCTCCCTCGACCAACAATTAGTAGAGAATCCTCAGCAGCTACATCCTCCACTTCACTCCCGACCAATTCAGCAATTGCATCAAGAATTTCCCCCTGCACACCAAACGGGTCACTCATCGTAACTTTCACATTGGGATAATGCGCTTTTAATGGCGACAGCGCTTCAGGGATATCTTGCTTGATGTGACCAGCAGCTAAAAGAAAGAGAGGAACAACCGTAATCTCCGTTGCTCCTTTATCGACACATCGATGAAAGCCTTGGTCAATAAAAGGTTCGGTCAGCTCAAGAAAGCTTATTTCTTGAATCGGAACCTCTACTCGCTCGATGACTCTTTGTAAAAAAGCTTTTGCTTCTTGAGCCCCTTTTTTCGACCTTGTACCATGACCAATATAAAGAATCGCTTTCATGATTGGCTCCTTTCTTTTTCCCAGTTCATGCTGATTTGTCCAATTCGCTCGTGGTTAGTTTAGATTCTTCTATTATATAATATTTTTATCTTGTAAGTAACCTAGTACGTGTTGAACCGCTTCTTCCACGGACAACTGATCAGAACGAATCGCAATCTCCGGGCTTTCTGGAGCTTCATACGGTGAATCAATACCAGTGAAATCTTTAATTTCACCACGACGTGCTTTTACGTATAGTTGCTTCGGGTCACGTCGTTCGCATTCTTCTAGCGGGCAATCGACAAACACCTCAATAAATTCCTCGCCAGAAAATAAAGCCCTAACCTGATCTCTATCTGAGCGAAATGGCGAAATGAAGGCTGTTGTGACTACTTTGCCGCTATCTACAAACAGTTTTGCAACTTCGCCAATGCGGCGGATGTTTTCTGTACGATCGTACTCAGAAAACCCTAAGTCCTTATTTAATCCATGGCGGACATTATCACCATCTAGTACATATTCATTGATTCGCTGCCTATATAACTCGTTAGAGACTGCATTCGCTATCGTGGATTTCCCTGAACCAGATAAACCAGTAAACCAAAGCACACAGCTGCCATGCCCATTTTGCGCATGCCGATCAGCCTTCGTAATTGTTGTGTCATGCCAAGTAATATTTGTAGATTTCCCCATTCCGCATTCTCCTTACACTGTCGTTTTTTCTCGCATTCCATCAATCAAGACTTCTACTACTTCTTTACGGCTGAAGGTTGAAGGTGGTAGTTCTCCTGCACGCAGCAATTCTCTAACCTTTGTGCCCGATAAAATCACGCGATCTTCCTTGCCATGTGGGCAAGTTTTATCTGAAGCCATTCCTTCACATTTAGTGCAATAGAAGCTATGTTCAAAAAATAATGGTTTAATTCCAAGCTCCGCTTCTGTAAAGTTACTAAAAATATGCTGAGCATCATAAGTTCCGTAGTAGTCACCAACCCCAGCATGATCGCGGCCAACAATGAAATGCGTGCAACCAAAGTTCTTACGTGCAATCGCATGGAAAATGGCTTCCCTAGGTCCTGCATAACGCATGGCTGCTGGGTACACTCCTAGTTGAACGCGCTCTTTTGGATAATAATTATCTAATAGCACACGATAGCTTTTTAATCGAACATCGGCAGGGATATCATCTGACTTTGTTTCACCAACAAGAGGGTTAACAAAAAGACCATCGACCGTCTCAAGTGCGGCTTTTTGAATATATTCATGCGCACGGTGAATCGGATTTCTTGTTTGGAAACCGACAACTGTTTTCCAGCCCTTCTCCTCAAATAACGCGCGCGTTTCTTTCGGCTCAAGCCACACATCTCCGAAAACGCCTTTTTCTGGTTTTTTAACAAGAGTAACTTCTCCTGCTACATAAACAGATCCTCTTTCAAATAGGCGCTTAACACCTGGATGCGCGACTTCTTCTGTTTTATACACTTCACGTGCTTCTTTCTTTAAATCTGGTTCGAACCATTCAGAAACCTTAATGACCCCGTATACTTCATTTTCATAAGTTAATTTATATTCTTCCCCAACCTCAAGTGTTTCCGAAACCTCATTCGATACAGGAAGGGTAACGGGGATGGACCAAATCGTATTGTCACTTAAGCGCATGTCGCTAACAACTGATTCGTAGTCCGCTTTTCCTAGGAAGCCCGTTAATGGACTAAAAAGGCCGACTCCAATGAGCTCGAGGTCACTTAATGCAATCGCATCAATAGCAATCTCTTTCTCTATCTTTGTTACATCGTAAGTAGGATCAAATGCTTGAATAAGTTTTCCACCATGTGGTTTTGGTAATAATGACATGTACAATCAACCTTTCTTAACGGGTTTATAGTATTTGTTAATCTATTTCAGTGATTGGCACCTCTGAGTTTGGTCGCTTCATTAGAAACAACACACCAAAGACGGAAATCAATACGCCAATCATGGCTATCACTGGATATATATTTTTCTCAATTAAAAGTTGAATAAGCGTATACGAAAGGACCATCGACAGGACAGGCGAAACTACCCATACCGTCAGAAGCTTTACTACAATATCCTTTTTTAACACGGATTTTCCTTGCTTTACAAAGCCAATTCCAATAATCGAAGATGTGGTAATTTGTGTTAATGGAACGGGAATTCCAAATAATGAGGCAACAGTGACAATACCTGCCCCAGTTCCGGAAATCACACAACCTTCTTCTAATTTCAAAGTTGTGATCTTTTTCCCATTCGTTTCTAGAACTCGATAACCAAGTAAAATAGCACCAAGCCCTACAAACAACCCACCCCAGAGTATGCCACTCTCTGTTGACATGATTCCTGCACCGACTAATGGACCGACGGCATTGGCTACATTATTCATTCCTGCTGCAAAGGCTTCAAACAGGCCCATCACCACTACTAGAACAGATAAAATAGGCACTGCCTTTGGCAGCTCAAGCCAAGTTTTGACGATTTTATTTTTTAAAATAAACGTCGCGAGAATCGCAAGTAAGAAGGCAACAATAGGTGTTAGCAACCAAAAAAGCATAATCCATAGCAGCTTTCCGGCGAAAAGAGACTGATAGACAATCCCTACCCCCACCACGGAACCGACTGCGACTTCACTCGTCGAGAGTGGAATCCCAAAGAAATTGGCCAAAAATAAAGATAAAGCAGCCGCAGCTAGAACAATTAAAGCGACTTGTGTTGTAAACGTGGAACTTGGAACAATTCCACTTCCGATTGTCCTTACGACTTCCCCGCCACCTAGCCAAGCGCCAAGGAAAACAGCAATGGCACATAAAAATAACGCCATCCGTTTTTTCACTACACCTGATCCATAAGCGATTCCCATCGAAGCTGCTGCACCACTGGCACCAATATTTACGGCAAAAAACAATCCAATTGCTACTGCGATGATGGTCAGCATAGGAATCCCCTCCTTCTCCTAAGTGGCAGGTCAAACTCTAGTAACCTATTAAGTGTGTAAGCCACATTCGGTTTTCCCACTTCCCGACCAACGGCCAGCGCGGGAATCTCCGTCAGCTCCAACCGCTTGTGTACAGGGAAAACATCCAATGCTCGGATAGTTTTGATCATGCAACTGGTTATAAGGAAGGTCTTTTTGCTTTATGTACTCCCATACCTCATCCCAAGTCCAATGAATCAGTGGGCAAAGTTTAATGTTTTTAAATTTATCATCTTTATTAATAAACTCTGTATTTGCTCTTGTTGGAGATTGCTCTCTTCGGAGACCAGAGATCCAGGCTTGTTTTGATGTTAATGTTTCCCGTAAAGGAATGACTTTGCGAATTTCACAGCATTTGTTTGGGTCCCGCTTCCATAAAGCCGATCCGAACTGTTCTCGCTGCTCATCAAGCGTAAGCTCAGGCTTTTTCTTCTCAATTCGAAGGGTTGGAAACCGTTCTTCGATTTTCTGAATCACATCATACGTCTCTGGAAAATGGAGATCCGTATCAAGGAAAACGATATGAGCATCTGGTTTTACTTGATAAATTAAATCAATAAGTACAATTGCTTCTGCACCAAAGCTTGAGGCATACACAATTTGTTGTTCAGGATAAACACGGTACGCCCATTCTAGTAACCCTCGAGCGCCTTTTGTTTTATCCCCAATCGGAAATGTGTCTGAGATTGAAGACCACTCCTCATAAGTAACAGCATTGCTCATGTTTTTAATCCACCTTT
This sequence comes from Mesobacillus persicus, assembly GCF_900109925.1. Taxonomy (GTDB): domain Bacteria; phylum Bacillota; class Bacilli; order Bacillales; family Cytobacillaceae; genus Mesobacillus_B; species Mesobacillus_B persicus. Next base: position 11,304 of record NZ_FOBW01000016.1, read on the forward strand.
CATTTAAAGAGGCTCTTTTCTTTTGGAGCCTATACGAAACTTTATAGCTATGTTTCATTGAAAAATAGCATTCGTTTTATCAGAAAAGAGCTAGCAAACCTTAATTTTAAGCCTAGCTAACAGCTTCCTCTGCGTTAATCGCTTTAGGATTTTAACAACAAGTTTTACAAAAACAGCCTTTAAAAAAGGCGGTCCTCACCCGAAGGTAAAGACCGCCTCTAGTTTGTCTAGTCAGCGTGTTTTATTTGATTGAAGACGAACCTTTTCGCTCTTCTCAATTTGGACTACTTTCCCATCTTGAATCACCAAGGTAATCGATCCGAAATTGACATTTTGAAGCATTTTTTCTACATGCTGAGACACTTCTTGCCATTCCGACGGTTTCAGTTTAGTTCGCCCCCTCCCTGATGTTTTTTGAATTATTGCTTTCGTTAAAATTAATCCTACCATACGCATAGGATTTGTCAATATTATTAGCGTAAATTTTGTAAAAATTGATAATTTGCACATGTCTATTAACGGCAATGCTGTATCAAACAAGTATTGGGGTTTTTGCAGTTCATATTATTGCAGGAAAATGAACAGATATTTAAGACAGCAAACAAAAAAACGAAAAGCCCTAACTAGCTTTCCGTTCACTTTGACCTGCTATAGTAAGTCAGGCGAGTTTATGTGCACTTTTTTACAATGGCACGCTCACTCGCTCTTTTTGTCTAAAATAACACCATTCTTTAAAGCCGATTTCTTTTAGGCGTTTCGCTACTAAGTCAAACTCATCGCCGACTCTTTCTGGGTCATGCGCATCTGATCCAAATGTGACCTTTACTCCATGATGATTGGCAAGCTCAAGGATTTCATCTGTTGGATACCAGCCACCGACGTATTTCGTTTTTCCTGATGTATTGATTTCAATTGCTAAGCCATACTCTCCTACAACCTTTAACGTATGTTCTACAGCCTCGGTTTCAATTTTAGAGAATTCAGGATAAAATCCCTTCATCGCATCAATATGTCCAAGGATTTGGTACATCCCACTTCGCGCTGAATGTTCAATCAATCGATAATAGGTCTCTTTCGTTTTAACCTTTTGCTGTTCCGACATCCCTTTCCAGCGGTTTTTATTAAAGATGCTAACTCCCTCTACTTGATGAACCGACCCAATAATGTAATCAAACGGATAACGATCAAAATAAGTCCGGTAATGTTCAACGTGTTCTGGAAAGAAATCCGATTCGATTCCCAGTAACACTTCAATTTTTCCGCGATACTCTTCCTTTAACGCTTGCACTTCTTTCACATATTCAGGAAACTCACTTTTTCCCATCGCTATTTTGGGAAATGCCTGGTCTTTATCATAAGAGAAATACGGTGTATGATCAGCAATCCCAATCACCTGTAATCCGTTAGCAATCGCAGCCTCTATATAATCTCGAATTGACCCGCGAGCATGTCCGCAGCGCTCATGATGCGTATGTAAATCAAATTTAATCTCCCCTTTATGTTGCGTCATTACAACACCTCCATTCAACTATCCTTTTTCAATTATCTCCTATAAGAACCGCTTAAATTCACAAAGAAAAAAACCTGGATGGTGCCAGGCACCACCCAGGTTTTTTCCATTTATGAAAGTCCAATGATTTCTCCGTCTTCATTTATATCCATTCCGTTTGCAGCTGGTGTTTTCGGAAGACCAGGCATGGTCATGATATCACCTGTTAAGGCGACAATGAAACCAGCTCCAGCGGAAACCTTTACTTCTCTTACTGTTAAAGTAAATCCAGTAGGAGCCCCTAGTAAGGAAGGATTATCTGAGAAAGAGTATTGGGTTTTAGCCATACAAATCGGCATTTTATCAAGCCCTAGTGTGGCAAGTTCTCCGATCTGCTTGCGTGCTGCCGAAGTAAATTCTACCCGTTGGGCACGGTAAATTTCCGTAGCAATTGTAGTGATTTTCTCTTCGATGGAACCTTCAACATCATAGAGTGGAGCGTAATTTGATGTTTGCGTTTCACAAATCTCCACGACTTTGTGAGCAAGTTCTACTGCCCCTTCTCCGCCCTTAGTAAAGACTTCTGCAAGAACAACCTCTACTCCTTTGGCTGCGCATTTATCTTTTAATAATTGAATTTCTGCTTCTGTATCCGTGGGAAACTTATTGATTGCGACCACGGCAGGGACACCAAATTTATGAACATTTTCAAGGTGCCTCTCGAGATTTACCATACCAGCCTCAAGTGCCGCTAGATTCTCATGGGCCAATTCGTTCTTTGGAACCCCACCATTCATCTTCAATGCACGGATGGTCGCAACAAGCACGGTTGCATCAGGCTTTAATTCCGCATCTCTACATTTAATATTAAAAAACTTCTCGGCACCTAGGTCTGCACCAAAGCCAGCTTCCGTTACAACATAGTCAGAAAGTTTCAGAGCAATTTTTGTCGCCATCACCGAATTACACCCATGGGCAATATTCGCGAATGGACCGCCGTGAATAAAGGCAGGCGTGTTTTCAATTGTCTGAACTAGATTTGGCATAATTGCATCTTTTAACAATAATGCCATCGCTCCAGTTGCTTGTAAATCACCAGCTGTAACCGCTTGTCCATTTTTGTTATAGCCAACAACCATTCTCGCAAGTCGTGCTTTAAGATCTGCCAAACTGGTTGAGAGACATAAGATCGCCATGATTTCGGAGGCAACCGTAATATCAAAGCCACTTTGACGAACAAAACCATCCATTCGACCGCCCAAGCCAATAATGACATTTCTTAGTGCACGGTCGTTCATATCAAGCACTCTTTTCCACACAATTCGCTTAGGGTCAATATTTAGTGCATTTCCTTGATGGATATGGTTGTCTAGTATCGCCGCTAATAAATTATGTGCGGATGTAATCGCATGGAAATCCCCGGTGAAATGAAGGTTGATATCCTCCATCGGGACAACCTGGGCATACCCGCCACCAGCTGCTCCACCTTTGATTCCGAACACAGGTCCCAAAGAAGGCTCCCTTAATGCAGTAATCGTTTTTCTACCTATTTTATTTAAGCCCATGGAAAGGCCAACATTGGTTGTGGTTTTTCCCTCTCCTGCAGGGGTAGGATTAATCGCAGTGACTAGAATAAGTTTTGCGTCTGGTCGTTCTTCAAGTCGATCAAGCACGTCTAATGAAACTTTTGCTTTATACCTTCCATAAGGCTCTAGTTCATGTTCATTTATCCCAAGATAATCGGCAATTTCTTTAATCGGAACCATTTTTGCTTCTTGTGCAATTTGAACATCTGTTTTCATCACTTGACCCTCTCCCGTATGTATTCTCTTCCACTTTGATTTTAACAGGTATAGGGATTATAGGCATTTAATTTTTGTAAAAAAACAATTAAATCAACAATTCTGCAATAATTTCATGTGGTTCTTTTAAATGAAGGTTTGAATGGTAGTTCTCTACATGTTCTTGGTATTGATTCATCTCACTAAAATCATCGAGTACAGCGAAAAGTTGTTTATAGATATCTGATTGGTCTAATTTGTAAACCAAGCCCAATTCGGTCAGCTGCTGTTGGTTAATTTTTTCTTGTCCTGGTAAAGCATTATAGATAAAGATAGGCTTTCGCTTGAATAGACATTCACTAACGGTTACCCCGCCCGGCTTTGTAACCATCGCATCTGCCTGATCATAGAGTCGATTCATTTCTTCTTTACAGTCGATATACGGTAGCGGAATAATATGAGGTTTTTGCATTGATTTTATCCTTGCGCAAAGCTGTTGATTTTTCCCACATAACACCTTGAATTGGATGGGGTAAGGAGGTTCTGTCTCCGCGAGTTTTTGAATTAGATCCCATATCTCCCCTACACCTAAACTTCCTCCTGAGATTAAAACGTTATAGGCACCTTGTTTCGTCAGTGCTTGCGGTAGACGTTGTTTCCTAATCTTCGTGTGGATTGGAATACCAGTAATATAGATTTGTTCTGCTTTTACCCCTTTTTGGCATAAAAAGTGCTTCATCCGCATGGAAGGAACAAAGTGAAAATCAATTTGCTCTACTCCCCAGAAACGATGGATGAAGTAATCTGTATATACGTTTATGACGGGAGTTTTCAAGTCCCCGGTTTTTTTCATGTAATTTAACATATAAGCAGGCAACGCATGAGTACATACAATTAGTTCCGGTTCCGTTTTTTTTATTAGCTTTTTCATAAAAGATAGAAACAAGACTTCATATAGAATATACCGCTTGGTTTGCTCTGTATTTTTATAGACAGCATTCTTGTATATGGCATTATATAACCCAGGCAATGCATGAATCCAATTTAAATAAACATTTGAGACCAACTTTTCGATCCCACCATAACTGTACGATAGAATATCAATTTTCTCACAAATAATTTCGGGCCGAATTTGCTTAACCCCATCGATTAAGGCGGTAGCGGCTTGGTGGTGTCCTGATGGAATTTGCAGAAAAGGAAGAAATAATATTTTATTTTTCATCGGAAACACCCCGCTTTCTTTTCAATTTTGGAGAATAATCAAGCTTGGATTGGAAATAACAGCCATGGGTAATATCCCAGCTATTTCATATTAAAAACATGAACGGTTTCCTGTATAATTTCCGTTATGGAAGGAGCTGAATGCTTTTGACTATGATCTTTTGGTTACTAGTATTTGTTACTGTTTATTTTCTAATTAAAAAAGCCTATAAAAACACGACAGATATTACGATAAATGAATTAAAAGTAAATCATGACCTCTCTACCAATTCTAGTCCGTCGCTATCTATTCTCCAGCTATCTGATTTGCATCTCGAAAATATCTCCATTACTCCTGAAGAACTATTTGAAAAAGTAAAACATAAGCCTATCGATCTAATTGCTATTACAGGTGATTTCCTAGATCGCAAGCGCACCATTCCAAAACTCATTCCTTATTTAAAAGTCCTAAACAAAATAGAAGCGAAATATGGCATATATGCCGTTTTAGGGAACCATGATTATGTTCTAAAAGGAACCAACCTTGATAAGCTTATTGATACACTTGAACAACATAACTGTAAAGTTTTGCGAAATGAAACAGAGATTATTAATGTCCATGGAAACATCGTAAACATTATTGGTATCGATGATTTTAGCACGAAGCGAAGCGACCTTGATTCCTCCTACAAAGGAATTCAATCAGGGACAAATCTTGTGTTAACGCATGATCCTAACATCGTTTTACACATGAAAAACCACCATTTTGATTATTTGCTTTCTGGGCATTTTCATGGTGGCCAAATCTGTTACCCGAAAGCTTACCATCTAGCGAAAATGGGTAAGCTTGCTCGCATGAATAAAATTAAAGGTTTCCACACTCAGGACGGAAAACCATATTATATTAGTGAAGGCCTTGGACAGACCGGTGTTAACATCCGTGTCGGCAGCCGACCGGAAATTACTTTCCACGAGTTAACTTTAGCAACTGCACAAGGCAAAAATCTTAAAGCGATGTAAAAAGCTGCTGCTATCAGCAGCTTTTTTGTGTTTATAAGGCTGGCTCTTTTTCTTAAAGATGTTGTTAAAACCCAAAAGCCAATTATAACGTCGGACTAGTTAATTGGAGCGATTAAACTAAGTTTGCAACCTCTTTTCTCAGAAGCTAAGCTAATTTTCAATGTAACATAGCTACAAAGGCATTAGGTTCCGAAAACAACAAAGTTTGAGAAAACAGCCTTTTTTAAGTTAATCTCCGTACAATTTAGATAATGTTCTAGTCGACATCAACAAATAACTAGGCTGATGATGTTTTATTGTTTGACGGATGGATTGCTGCTGATTACATAGGAGCTCGATTGGTAAAAAGGCGAGTGTTTTAAACCACTTGTAGATTGGATGGGTAATATCAATCACCTCAAAACCAAGTCTAGTACAGCCCTTATTCAACATCGTAATACCAATGATTCCTTTAATTTCCCTAGCGTGAGAATGTTGTTGAATGAAGGTTTCAACGTCAGGCAATGACTTTTGGACGTACCGATAAATCATTTTCCCTCTGCGTAGCTCACTTTTTATATCCTTTAATTCTTTTAGTAATTTCACGTTATGAAGGTGAATCTTAACTAACAAATCGTCTCTGTTAATGTGGGTTCCATCTGAAAGAACCACATTTCTCCCTTTGTATTTCGTTAAGCGAATTCTTAGGATATTGTCTTCACGCAAATAAGTTAATCTCGTGAAATAATAATAAATCGGGTCAATTAAACTCCAAATGGTTAGGAAAGAACTCCTCATACTCCTGCTGCTCCTTTTCTTTGTTGGTTCCATCGCAATATCTGAACATTTTTAATATAACCAGATTCTTTCCGCATAATGACCTCACAAAAATAGCCATTCTGCAGAATTTGCAAGAATGGCGTAATTGGAGGTCCAATGTAAATGTGTAAAAATGTTTTCGGAACTACAGGTCTGGTTCTACAGGTCTTCTTTTTGATTAAAATATATTGGTCATTTTAGTTTCTGGTTGGTAGTTCACAGGTCTTGCTCCTCTGGAGCGTAATATAACCCCAGTGATAGAAACTTATGATTTTACCTCTAGGGCGATTGCCCGTCCTGCTTGACGTCCTGAAAAGAGGCATCCTCCGAGGAAGGTTCCTTCTAAGGCGCGATAGCCATGGACTCCACCCCCACCGAAACCTGAAACCTCTCCCGCTGCATATAGACCTGGAATCGGTTCCCCAGACAAATTTAATACTCGTCCAGATAAATCTGTTTGTAAGCCCCCTAATGTTTTCCGACTGACAATGTTTAGACGAACCGCAATTAACGGACCGTTTTTAGGGTCAAGTATTTTATGTGGAGGTGCTACCCGAATTAATTTATCGCCAATATAATGGCGTGCGCCACGCAGCGCGGTTATTTGTAAATCCTTCGTAAATTTATGGTCAATTTCACGGTCTCTCGCTTTTATTTGTCTTTCTATCTCTGCTAAATTTAGTAAATTTTCACCTGTCAGTTTATTCATCCCCTCGACAAGGTCACCTAAATCATTAGCGACAATAAAATCTTCCCCTTTATCCATAAAAGCTTGCACAGGCCCTGATGCGCCAGGCAATGCTCTGCCTAGTACTTGGCGGATACTTTTCCCTGTTAAATCTGGATTTTGTTCTGATCCCGATAGAGCAAACTCTTTTTCAATGATTTTTTGGGTTAAAATAAACCATGAATAGTCATAGCCCGTTTTTTGAATGGCTTCGAGAGTACCTAGTGTATCAAAACCCGGGAAATTTGGTGCCGGGAACCTTTGGCCAGTTGCATCTAACCATATGGATGAAGGACCAGGCAATATCCGAATTCCATGGTTACTCCAGATTGGATTCCAGTTTTTTATTCCTTCTGTGTAATGCCACATCCGGTCACGATTCACAATCCTCCCACCAGCTTGTTCTGTGATGGTAAGCATTCGTCCATCCACATGCGCAGGTACGCCTGATATCATCTTTTTAGGAGGGTTTCCTAGACGGTTGGGCCAGTTTTTGCGAATTTGTTCTAGATTTCCTCCGATGCCACCGCTTGATACTAATACTGCATTTGCTCTATATTCAAAGTTCCCAACGACCTCTCTCGAACTGTCTTCGCCACGTTGAACGGAACTTTGGGCTAGTACAGAACCTTCAACCCCAACAATAGACCCGTTTTGATGAAGGAGATCATCCACGCGGTGTCGAGGTCGATACTCAATCAACCCGTTTTTTATGTGTTCACGGACTCTCCGTTCAAACGGTGCGACAATTCCTGGTCCTGTTCCCCATACAATGTGAAATCTCGGCACGGAATTCCCATGTCCTTCAGCAAGATACCCGCCTCGCTCTGCCCAACCTACGACAGGAAAAAAGCGTACTCCCATGTCATACAACCAAGCACGCTTCTCACCTGCAGCAAAATCAACATAGGCTTCGGCCCATTTTCGTCCCCAATAATCCTCGTCCTCATCTCGGTCAAAGCCTGCGGACCCTAACCAATCTTGCATCGCTAATTCCTTGGAATCTCTAATGCCTAAGCGGCGTTGTTCCGGAGAATCTACTAGGAATAAACCTCCAAACGACCACCAAGCTTGTCCTCCAAAAGATGCTTCCGGCTCTTGGTCCAGAAGCAACACTTTTTTCCCTGCATCTGCAATTTCTGCAGTAGCTACTAATCCAGCAAGTCCAGCACCCACAACAATCACATCATAACCCATCCCCATGCCCCCATTCTATGTTAAAATACCTATTTACTCATCCTATTCTCATCATATCTATAAAATTCAGAATTATCAATCCTTTACAGCAAACCTAACCGCAGGGCCAATCTGGAAGGTGCCAGGCACCACCCAGATATTGGTAACACTCAATTTATTCTTTCTTTGTTAAAATTTCTCCATATGTCTGCTAGCAAATGGTGATGGTCAAGCTTTATACTATTGGATATACAACTTAGGAGGGAAGATATGCGTAAATCATTTTTGTTTATGATGTTTTTGCTAGTTGGAGCGATTGTCATGGGCTGTTCTAATGATGGTCCTTTAACTCTTAAAGATGATCAAGGTCAAGATGTGATGTTCGAAAATAGGGACACACCGGCACTTGTGTTTCTCTTTACTGGCGTAGATTGAGACTATTGTAAATCGCAGCTGGTCGAGCTGCAGAATAGCAAGGACTTGTTTAGTGAATTTCCTGGTGATATCTATGCGCTGAGCATTTCAACTGAAAGAGATCATAAGAACTTAAAGAGTCAGCTGAATTTGGACTACCCCCTTGTTACAGATGACAAATTGGAACTTATCCGTAAAGTAGAATTGGTTGATCCCAATGCACCTAAATCACTTCGGGGCTTTGCCGTTCTTGATAAAGATGGCAATGTCCTCTCTTCACAAGAGGTAGACCCATTTGGAACAGAAGCAGCAAATATTATTAAATTTGCAGCCGAAGAAATTGCAAAACAAGAATAAGTAAAAAAAAAAGCCTTTAGAGCGATTCAGTAGCTCTAAAGGCTTTTTTGTTTTACCAATATTCTGGATGGTGCCTGGCACCTACCTTTTTTTACCTCTTTAAAAAGTTGGGAGCTGGTCGAGGTTATTTTCTTTTACTCCGTCTGGTTCGCTGCGAATGATGTCTCTTCCGTACTTATGGAAAACATCCACATGAGCGAGCATGCCAGCTTTTGCTTCGTCAAGTGCTGTGAGGTAATCCAACTCTCTGCCAGTTTCGGTTTTAAACGCAATGATATCTCCATCCTCATTTTTTCGAACAGCGACAATCTGTTCCTTGTCGGAATTTAAAGGTTCTCCCGTCTCAATTCGTGCCTGTGCTTCTCCCTGTTGTTTGTATTCTGAATAAATTTGATTAAAATCCTTCGACTCCATCATAACACCTCCCGAACATATGTTTATTTTGCTTTAAAGCAGGTCATTTATGTATAAGGCTCTTTTCTCAAACTTTGTTGCTTTTTGAAAAAAAATAGAATGAATTAAACTTTGTTACACGTCAAAATGGCTATTATTTTTTGAGAAAAGAGCTTTCAAACTTACATACCGTACAAAATAGCTTATCTTGCGTTAAATTCGGCTTTAGGGATTTAACAACAATCCTTACGAAAAGAGCCATGTATACACGCTTAACGATTCTCGAAGCCGCCACCCCATAGCTCCCGGCCGCCAGTATGTCCAGTATGCTGATGAAAGTCCTCATCAACGAGCTGGAGCACGCCTGGTTCCTCATGGTGATGCCATGTGTAGCCACCCGGATTATTCCCTAGTTTGAGCTGTGCGATATCCTGATGATCTAATCCTAGCTCATGAATAAGGTCGGGGTTAGACTGGAGGGCATCAAGCAAATCCACATTTGCGTAAGAAAAATGCACAGAGTCTGGTTGAAGATACAAATTTGAAGGTAAACTCACTTGATATCCAACATCAAACACCGGGAATGTTCCCGTCACTTCCCCGATTGGTAGTTCAATTGTTTTTTCAACAAACGGAACTTGTGATTTGGAATGGCTATTCCCAGCTTGTTCCCCATTTCTAGTATTCCCTTCTTTATCTGTAACCGAATTCACTCCATCAATAAAATCTACCAATCCGACAGACATCACACCAACCGCAGCAAAGTTCCCCATCTTATTGCCCTTTTGGGTCGAACTTCGGGTATGATTTGTTTTTCCCCCATCATAGGTGAAGCCTGCACTTTTAACGGTGTATGTAACAGAAGTCTCTAGTCCCTCGAGCGCAGTGCCGGCTGAACCCTTTAAATCGTTTATTTCCGTTTGCTTAGTTTCTTGATTTTTAGAACCCCCGAAGGTACCTTTCACTATTCCATCAAGGAGCCTTCCGGCAGTATCTAGGGCTTTAGGAGATCCTTTTGTGATTCCACTGCCGACCCCCTCAACCAAATCAGACTTGAGGGCTTTACCAGCCAGCTTTACGCCGCCACCAACGACTGCTCCCGTTACCATGCCAACGCCTTTTCCTATTGTTCGAAAGAAAGCCAATACAATCCCCTCCATAATAATGATTGTTCAATCTAAACGATAAAAACGATGAAATTCGAAAAAAATAAGATTACCTTACCATGATTGCCAAGTTTTGAATTCTCCATAATCAACAATCGTTCAACGAATGATACTGAACAATTCGGACACCTATGTCAGGACCTGCTTTTGCATAGAAGCTCTTTTCGCAAAAAATAATAATCATTTTGGCATATAACAAAGTTTAATTCAGTCGATTCTATTTTAAAAAGCATCAATGGTTTGAGAAAAGCCTACAAAAAAAGACCCAAAAGCTCAGCTAAGCCTTTAGGTCCTTTCCTTATATCATCAAATGATTAGAGTTTTAAAATGGTTGCCAAATCAGATTCTGTGCTTTCTTGAACCGATGCTGAACTTCCTTCCAATTTACAACGTTCCACCAATTTTCCACATACTTCGCTCGTTCATTTTTATATTGAAGATAGTAAGCATGCTCCCAAACATCCAACACGAGCAACGGAATGGTGTCCCACTGTGTTAGATTTTGATGCTTTTCAGCGGTTAGAATCTCCAATCGTTGAGAGCGTGGTGACCAGACAAGAAGCGCCCACCCTACGGCTTCAACATTTTTTGCCGCTTCAGTAAAATGTTTTTTAAATTTGTTGAAGCTTCCAAATGTGCTGTCAATGGACTCTGCTAATGCCCCTGAAGGCTTTCCACCCCCATCTGGACTCATAATACTCCAAAATATCGTGTGTAGGTAATGTCCTGATCCGTGAAAGGCCGCTTCCCTTTCCCAATGCTTGATGAGACTGAAATCCCCTTTTTCACGAGCCTTCTTCATTTCTTTTTCGGCCTTATTTAAACCATCCACATACCCCTGATGATGTTTGCTGTGATGTAGCTTCATTATTTCCATAGAGATAACGGGCTCCAAAGCATTATAGGAATATGGTAGAGGCGGCAATCGATGTTCACCTATTGGTACAGGTTGCAAATCTAACGTACTTTTTCGTTGTCCTAGACCCTCGTCTCCACTAAGTAAATCCTGTAGAGCTACGTATAAGCGATTGGCTCTATCGTAAAGTCCCTCGTCATCAATTTCGTTTTCAAGTTCGACTTCACTTTTAAAAGAACTAAGTTTGTCATCCCATTGCTTTAGTGTTGATTCGTCCATTCTTGCTTTTAGCTGTTCTCTTGTCGTTTCCCAAGTTGCTTCAATTTCCTTGCACCATTCCACCAAAGACTCCCTATATGATTCTTCCATTCTTTCGCCTCCCAAGATAAACATCTTTACAAAATATGAGGCAGGTGCGGAAATGGTGACGTATTAGATAAGCGAAACAATTACTTACATTCTGTTCAAACTTTAGCTACAGGCCGTGCCTTTTGTTTTTTCTTTGTAAAATGAAAATCATTTTTCACAAAAGCATGCCAATAAGCTCCTGCGATGAATACGGAGCCACCGACGGCATTTCCAAGAAGAACGGGGACAAAGTTACCTAAGTATTCCAACCAACTAAAGTGTCCAGCAAATATTGCAGCGGGAATCACAAACATATTCGCAACCACATGTTGAAACCCAAGCGCAACGAAAGCCATCGTCGGGAACCAAATGCCAACGATCTTCCCTACTAACTCATCGGATGAATAGCAAAGCCAAACCGCTGCTGCTACCAGCCAATTGCATCCAATACCAGAGATAAACGCCTGTAAAAAGGATGCTTCTAGTTTATGCTCGGCTATATAGACCGTTTCAGCTAAAAACGGGGCCGTTTCTGTTAGACCAACGATATGGCCGAAGAAGTAAGCGATAAAGATCGCCCCCATAAAGTTACTGATCATCACTAATATCCAGTTTGAAAAGACTTTCCCAATCGGAACCTTTTTTGCTAATCGTGCAAACGGAACGGCCATCATATTTCCTGTTAAAAGTTCCCCACCTACTAGCAAGGTGAGAATCAAACCGATTGGGAAAACCGATGCCCCTACTAAACTGCTGATTCCTTCTAAATGTTCTGGTAGGACAGCAGTTACCCTTATCGAAAGTAAATACCCTAATGCAATAAATGCACCTGCTTGGAATCCTAGAATCATGATTTTAAGCAACGGGTACATCGTCTTACTAACACCCGTCTCGACAATTTTTTCTATGTTTTTTTCCTGATTTCGATAAGCCACTAATCATGCGCCTCTTTTTTAAAATTTTTTTGCAGTTTGTTTGTGATGACTTTCACATTCATCTGCACTTTCTTATTATACTTTCCGAACTAGCACCCATCATTGGCCAAACTTTGCTCCTTTCAACATACTAACAACCAGCTAATATTTTTACGATTACAATACCCATCCTATATTCTACTCTTATCTTTTCCGAAAACATGGCCTAAATTTTACAATTTCATATAAATTACCGATTAATTACTCATATGGGTTGTAAATCAAATGAACCAATTGGTAATGGAATATCTAATATTAAACTTCACATAGAATCTTTGCGTATTTATAATAGAAGGATAGTGAGAAAAGCAAACAACGGATTGGAGAAATCTTAAAAGTGATATTAGTAATCGACAACTATGACTCTTTCACCTTTAACCTAGTACAATACCTAAAAAAACTCGGCGCCGATGTCGTCGTTATTCGAAATGATCAATTGTCACTAGCAGACATAAGAGAATTGCAACCAGCATCTATCCTGATTTCTCCCGGGCCTGGGAATCCGGATGGAGCGGGCATTTGTTTAGATATAGTTAAGACTTTTTATCAAGACATTCCGATCTTAGGGGTGTGCCTTGGACAACAAATCATCGCACAAGCATTTGGAGCTACGATACAAAAAGCAGCACAACCTATGCACGGAAAGGTTTCGATGATCAACCATAATCAAACAGGAGTTTTTCACCAACTTTCTAGTCCACTACAAGTAGCAAGATATCATTCACTAATCGTCGAAGAATCTTCCCTCCCACCTTCCTTGGAAGTTTCTGCTCGAAGTGAAGACGGTGAAATCATGGCGATTCAACATAAGGATTTTCCAGTAGCAGGCGTCCAATTCCACCCAGAAGCAATCCTTACCGAAAAAGGGCTAGAGATGTTAAGTAATTTTTTTATAAAAAGGTCACATACAAAGCAGAATGAGGATAAAGAAAATGAACTTAAAAGAACCCTTGCTTTCATTTGAGTTTGCTAATTCAGATGGAACAATTCAGCCCTATACATTCAAAAACCCAGAAAAAGTCATCATTGCCTATTCAATCGAAGATGTGTTGCCAATGCTAGAGAAGGTTCAAAATGAAGTGAACAATGGGTTTTATGCAGCTGGATTTTTATCTTATGAAAGTGCACCTGCGTTCGATCCATCTTTTAAAGTCAGAAGTGGTGGCGAATTGCCGCTCCTTTGGTTTGGTATATTCAAAGAACCTTGCACCTCTCCAATCTCAAGTTCCGGACCCTATCATTTCTCAGAGTGGAAACCATCGGTAGACATGGATGAGTACCGTTCAGCGATTCAGTCGATCAAACACTGTATTGAACAAGGCAATACCTATCAAACCAATTATACGATTCGATTAAACTCCCATTTTCACGGAGATGAAATCGCCTATTATGAAAAACTAAAAAGAGCACAGGCTAGCAATTATTGTGCCTATCTTCATACCGGTGAGCATAGTATCTTATCCGCCTCACCTGAATTGTTTTTCCGATTGGAAAAAGGGCACATTACGACACGGCCAATGAAAGGAACAGTTAAAAGAGGAAGAACACTTGCAGAAGACAAAGAAAACGCAAGCTGGCTCTATCATTCCGAAAAAAACCGTGCCGAAAACGTGATGATTGTCGACCTCCTTCGTAATGACCTAGGCATGATTGCAGAAACTGGCTCCGTCAACGTGTCACAGTTGTTTGAAATCGAACACTATCCAACCGTCCATCAAATGACTTCAACCATCACAGCAGAAGTAGCGGAAAATACCGAGCTTTTGGATATTTTCAAGGCCCTTTTTCCCTGCGGATCCATTACGGGCGCTCCAAAAATCAAGACGATGGACATTATTGCTGATTTAGAGACAACCCCAAGAGGAGTCTATTGTGGAGCAATTGGTTTCATCACTCCTAATAAAGAAGCCGTTTTTAATGTTCCAATTCGAACAGTCGTGATTGAACAAAAGTCCGGAAACGCGATTTATGGAGTCGGTGGTGGCATCACGTGGGATTCAACCATTGAAGGAGAATATCATGAGGTGATTGCTAAGGCAAACATTCTCGAGGAAAATAGACCTGATTTTAACCTTTTAGAAAGCCTACTATTAGATGAGGGCCAGTATTTCTTGTTTGAGGAGCATCTTACCCGCTTAAAAAATACGGCTGAGTATTTTGGCTTTCCATTTAATCAGCAGGAAATCACCAGGAGACTACAACTGTTGGCAAGTTCGAATGACAGCGAGAGATTAAAAGTGCGGCTTTTATTAAATAAAAATGGAGACATCGAGATCAATGGCCAAACTATTTCACCTTTTGAAACGCCGCTGGAGGTCAGTCTTGCAGAGGAACCCGTAGATTCGAATCATCCCTTTTTATATCATAAAACAACCAATAGAGACGTTTACTCTCATTTCCAAGCAAAGAAGCCTACCAAAATATTTGATGTGCTACTTTGGAACGAAGCGGGTGAACTAACCGAATTTACAAATGGAAATGTGGTATTAGAAATAGACAAAGGTTTGTGGACACCCCCGGTAACGAGCGGATTATTAGCAGGGACCTATCGAGAGAGGCTCATTCAAACAGGGAGAATCCGGGAGAAGGTTCTAACCGTTACCGACTTACAGAAGAGTACGAAGATATGGTTTATTAATAGTGTTCGCAAGTGGGTTGAGGTTAAACTGATCGATTAAATTTGCAGTTTGCTATAAAAAATGGAGCATTCATTCGAGAATGCTCCTTTCTTATGCTGATTTTTGACTTCGTTTCTTCAACCGCTTATCAGCGAAGCAATTGCTTCCGGGACGCGTTTTTTAAATGTATCATAATTATGCTCTGCTCCTTCAAGTTGATGAAATTCCGTGTTTACTACCTTGTCTTTCACGATTTCAAAAACCGCCTGATTCGATGCTAAGAATAACTGACTGATTTCCTCACTTTTAGTAGATTCGTTCGTCCCACAATCTAAATAAACCTTCTCTAATAAGGAGAGGTCTGCCGTTTTTAAGAGGCTTTCGAGTTCCTCTTGATTCCGAAAGTAGGCCGAAGAAAAAGCAGCGACTCGTGTGAAGATTTCGGGGTAACGACAAGCTGCATACAGTGAGATGAGTCCACCTAATGAAATACCAGCTATATAGTTGGCAGTGGAAATTGTTTTATAACGGTTGTCGATGATTGGTTTCAACTCGTTGACAATAAACTCTACATATTGCTCCCCTTTTCCACCGCTTGAACTAGGGTAACCTAGCAATCTCTCACTAAATTTACCATTTTTCCAAGGACAATACTCATTCAATCGTTCTTCACCCTCGGGGTTTAGATCAATGGCAACGACGATCAGTTCGATCTGTTCTTGATCTAAATATTCATGAAGTTCTAAGGATACACCTCCAATCGATTCCTTACAGTCAAAAACATTCTGCCCATCATGCATATATAGGACAGGAAACTTTTTCGTTGAATCTTCATAGTTTTTAGGTAGATAGATACGAATTTTCCTATCTGAATTAAATAGTGGTACATAACATGTTTCTATCATTGGAGGGCACCTACCATTCTTATTTCATCCTTTACTTTTCTCCACACAATACCCTAGGGATTTCCAGAAAAGCCCTATTATCCTGATTTTAAACGATAGTGATGAAGCTGTATAGAAGCTATATGAATTTATAAAATTCTTTGAATGTTTGGCTATGCTTTTGTACAATTAAGGGGTGTTTAACTTTTCTGAATTATTAAATTCCAGTTGGAGGCGATAGTTTTTGAATGCAGATGAAATCAAACAATTAGTTACCCGAACCGAGCACGCTGCAGAACAACATCAATTGAAGCCAGAAGAGCTGTTTTTGTTCAAACTATTTGACTTTAACTTTTTGTACGATGATGAACAAGAAATATGTAGAATTGAAGTACCGATGAACGAAATCCTACTTGGGCCTTTAAAATTCATTCATGGTGGATTTATCACCTTCTTGGCAGATACTTGCATGGGGCATCTTTGCTTCCGATACCTGGATGAACCGTTTGTTGCTCTAGAACTTAAAACACAATATTTAAAATCCGTTCAGGAAGGCATCATTGTCGCAGAAGCACGCTTCAGAAAAAAGGGAAAAACCATTCTATTTATCGATTGCGATGTGATGACAAAAGACGGCACCCCCCTATCAAACATCTCAGCAACCTTTTATGTCCTTCCCGATAAAAAGAAAGAAAAAGAGTAAGTTTCCAAAAATCTGGATGGTGCCTGGCACCATCCAGATTTTTGGAATCAGTCTCCGTTTAACTCTTTGTAGATGCATTTTAAGGTTTCTTGTAGGATGGGCTGGTGCTCATTGAGGAGTTGGTGGTCGCCTCCGTGGATGATTTGGACTCTGGCATTAGGAAATTTTCTTTGGATAAAACCGAGATTATATTTCCAATCTACTGTTCGATCTTTGTCTCCTTGAATCACGGTTACTTTTTTGTTAGATGTTGGATAGATTTTCAGCTCCTTATTCCATGCTATTAAGGCTTCATACCAAGCAAGAGGCACCTTGTGATGTTGAAGAGGATCTGTTTTTACAAATTTCAAATAGTCGTGATTTGATGAATTCCTTTTAAATAGCCGTTTTGGCTCCTTCAAAAACGGTTTAATTAGAAAAAAACCTAATCTGGATAGATTCCATGCATGAGAGCGAACTAAGGGAGCAACGAAAATCACTTTTTGAAAATCTGTATGAAACCTTAACATATAATCCATGACAATCGCCCCGCCGGTACTATGCGCAACGATGTGAACTGGTAAAGAAGTTCGCCTTCTCAATTTTGTATACACCTCATTAAATACCGCAACATAATCGTTAAAACGATTAATTTCTGCTCTCTTCCCACTCGACAACCCATGCCCTTGCAAATCATAGGTAATCACTTTGTACCGATTCCGTGTTAGATCATTAATTAAGTTGCTCATGGAGCCGGCATGATCTAAATACCCATGGATAACGACGACATTTCCAATAGGATCTTTTGGCGTAAAAGATTGAAGAAAGATTGACTCACCCATACAATTTAACATCTCATAGCGATGCTTAACATCCTTAAGGTCCAACTGATAAAGCTCGATATATTTTTTGATTTCTTCTTTCCGATAACGATTCGTAGTGGCTCTTATTTTCCCCACTCTTATTCGTTTCATCTTATCCATTTTTAGCATCCCTTTTCCATTGCGAAGTAACCTTGCAAATGAACTTCTCATTCAAAAATTATAACATGAAAGCCTATTCAGCTTTTCAATAACAAAACGAAAACATTATATAGGTCTAATCACCTAATCTATTTTTATAAAATTATGAATATAAAGTTCTACCTACCTAATAAAACTTATACAATATAAATGTCAAAAAATGAAAGGAGGCATCTTATGACCTTAGGAATTCGTTTTCTAAAATTAGCTGCTCTATATTTTTTAGTGGGAGTAGGGATGGGACTAACGATGGAAATCATCCAAGACCACAGATTGTCTGGAGCGCACGCCCATATTAATTTGGTGGGATGGGCTTCGATGGCGATTTTCGGCGTCATTTATGTTTTATTTCCTAAAGCTGGGGAAACGGTTTTGGCTAAGCTTCATTTTTGGCTTTATAACATTTCGTTGCCATTATTTATGTTAGGGTTATGTTTTGTGCTGTTAGGCAATACTTCATTGATGTTTCTTTTAATGGTTTTCCCAAACATTCTAGTTCTAAGCGTACTCTTGTTTGTGATCAATATTTTTGCCAATGTAAAAGCAGAAAATTTAAGTCAGCTGTTTAATAAAGGATAGAATATACCTCCATTTCTATCACTTCCCCCCTTCTATTCAGAGGGGGTTCTTCATGTTCCAAGCACCTTATTTGTCCCGCCTACTTATTTTGTACATTTTCCCCCGAAAGGTTATGAAAAGAGCCAAAAAGAAAACCCCGAACTATTTTTAAAGCTCCGAGTTTTCTTGGACTTTCTTATCTTATTTGTATATCGTACAAAGAAAAAGTGATTCGTCATTTGAATCTATGAAGGTTACACAATCGATCATATTGCGGGTTAATTAATATAATCCGCCCACGGGATTAATTCTTTAAAATGTTCGTAGGTTAAGACGGTGTCCCAATGTCCTGTTGCCTTTGCAGCTAATACAACAATCGCGAACAAGGCGAGGAATCCGAATGGAACCACCCATTTATTGACCTTTGTAGGTCCGACTTGCATCGTTAATGTCTCTTTCACTGGGCAGGCTTCGACACATTGCATACATGCCGTACATTCAGGTGTCATCACTGTCTTCTTTTCAGTGATACTAATTCCTTGCGGACAAGCACGTGTGCATTGATTGCAGTTACTGCATGTATCGACATTTCGTTTAATCTTGGTCATTCCGAGCATGGAACCTAATCCGATTAACGCTCCATACGGGCAAAGAAAGCGACACCAGAAATTTTTAAAAAATAAGGATAGGATAAAGATGACACCAAGCACCTTTATAGTCGTTGCACTGATTTCCAAGAAATATTGAAGCATTTTAACATCTGATATGAGATTATAAGGGGACATTAGAAAACCGATTACCGCATCAATTGGCATATTTATGACCATAAAAATAAAGAAACCTAATAATATGTATTTGATCGGCAGAAGATTCCAACCAATCCATTTGGGTAGATTGAACTCTCTTTTAAACATCTTTTTCCCCAGCATTCCAACCCACTCACTGCCTGTTCCCACCGGACAAATCCAACTACAGAACGAGCGACGAAAAAGGAAGCCTGAGCCAACAAAAAAGGTGAATAACACAAGCCCAGCCGGGTGAATTGCATCAAACTCCCCTGTCGCAACCCAAACTCTAAAGCCCATCATTGCACTTACAGGTAAAAATGCTTCCACCGCGCCAGGACGCTCCACATAGGGCATCGGCGTTGCTGAGGAAAAATGGAGATAAAACTGATAAAATTCCAAGCCAATGAACAGGGTGAAGAGAAAAAATGCGATTTTCACCCCATGCCTTACAAATACCAGCGGTCTTCGTTTAAGTTGTCGATAATAATATTGTTTTGTTTTCATAAGCAGTCTCCCTCCAAGAAAAATTATAATAGAAACATTTTCCGAGGAAATAAGAAGCTGGTAATTGTTGCTTATTCTCCATATATATAGACAAAACTTTGTCAAGAAAAGGATAAAAAAAGAGCATGACTGGTTGAAAGCAGTCATACTCTTGCATTCTATCTAGCTTTTATAAAACCTTACTCAAAAATGCCTGTGTTCGTTCATTCTGCGGGTCATCAAAGATTTGTTTGGGTGAACCTTCTTCCATAATAATGCCTTCGTCCATAAAAAGAACCCGGTCGCATACTTCCTTTGCAAAGCCCATTTCATGTGTAACCACAACCATGGTCATTCCTTCTTCTGCTAAGTCTTTCATGACTTGAAGAACATCTCCGACTAGTTCAGGATCAAGGGCAGAGGTTGGTTCATCGAATAGCATCACCTTCGGCTCCATCGCTAATGCCCTCGCAATGGCAACCCGCTGCTTTTGTCCCCCAGATAGGCTATCTGGATAGACACCCGCTTTATCAGACAAGCCGACCTTTTCCAATAAAGGCAATGCGACTGCTTCAGCTTCGCTTTGACTCATGTTCTTGATTTTCATTGGACCAAGTGTAATATTATGAAGAACGGTCATATGAGGAAACAGGTTGAAGTGCTGAAACACCATCCCTACACGTGAGCGAATCGAGTTAATATCAATTTTAGGGTCCGTTAAATTTTCCCCATCGACGAGGACCTCACCGCTTGTCACTTCTTCTAATAAATTTAAACAACGTAAAAACGTACTTTTCCCCGATCCCGAAGGCCCAATTACACAAACCACTTCTTGTTCATTGATGTTTGCATCGATTCCTTTTAATACTTCTAGTTTTCCAAATGATTTATGCAAATCTTGTACTTGTATCATTAGACGTCCAGTCTCCTTTCAACCCTTCTTAGGTAAATAGATGTTGGAATGGTGATGAGTAGATAAAGCACACAAACCATTGTCAACGTCTCAAAAGGAGTAAAGGTAGTCGCATAATAGGTTTTGGCCTTATAAACCATTTCGCCAACCGCGATGGCTGAAAAGAGCGAAGTATCTTTTAAGCTAATCACAAATTGATTTCCTAGTGGAGGAATCATCCGCTTAAACGCTTGCGGCCAGATAATATAACGCATCGTTTGATTTTTCGTTAAGCCAATTGATCTTCCCGCTTCCATTTGACCTTTATCAATCGAATGGACCGCTCCGCGGACAATTTCTGCGATGTAGGCACCAGCATTGAGCGCGATGGCTAAAATTGCTGCAACAAGCTTATGCATATTCAAATCCATTAATTGCGACAGTCCAAAATAAATAAAAAGAATCTGAGCAAGTAACGGCGTCCCTCGAATCACTTCTACATACACAGAGGAAAGTCCGTAAATGAATTTATTTTTAGATAA
This sequence comes from Mesobacillus persicus, assembly GCF_900109925.1. GTDB lineage: Bacteria > Bacillota > Bacilli > Bacillales > Cytobacillaceae > Mesobacillus_B > Mesobacillus_B persicus. Next base: position 32,472 of record NZ_FOBW01000016.1, read on the forward strand.
ACGACCTAGGCCGGTAAATGCTCCAATGATAAAACCGAAGAATAAACCAGCAAAGGTGATAAGTAGGGTAAATACCAATCCCTCTAGGAGGTATGGCATCGGTTTAATATAATCTGAATTTAAAAATGCTTCCACGTTCTCGCCCCTCTAATTGTAATTGATTGTCCTCAGTCTAAAAAAAGTGTAACAAGCCAAAACTTGCTACACTTTTTTTAATCAGAGGTTCTTATTTCTCTGTGCCGAATGGGCGCTCCCCAAACCACTTCTCGTAAATGTCATCATACGTACCATCTTCTTTGAATTTAGCAAGTGCCTCATTGAATGGTCCGACAAGCTCAGAGCCTTGTTTAAAAGCAATTCCATATTGCTGTGCCTCAACAATGTCACCGACTGTTTTCAAGCTACCTTCTGACTTTTCATTGGCGTAATATAATGCATTCGGAGAATCATAGACAACCGCGTCAATTCGACCACTGCGTAGCTCCATATATGCTTCAACAATTCCTTCAAAAGGAGTGACTTCCGCATCTGGATAATTTTCTACTAAATAATCATAGCTCGTAGATCCTGTTCTTGTTGCCACTTTCTTTCCAGAAAGGTCATCCATTTTGGTAATTTCTTCATTGTCTGTCTCTACCACGGTTATAAGACCCGCATCATAGTATGGATCGGAGAAATCAATCTTTTCCTTCCGTTCATCGGTAATCGTAATTCCGGCAATTCCAATTTCAAAACGGCCTGTCTCCATACCTGCAATTAGTCCACTAAACTCCAAGGTTTCAAATTCAATTTCAACCCCAGATTCATCCGCAAGAGCTTGAATTAATTCAATATCAAACCCTTCCATTTCACCGGTATCAGGATTTTGGAATTCAAACGGAACAAAGTTACTATCTGTTGCAACCGTATAAACTTGCTTCTCTTCCGAATCATTCGAAGCCCCTTCCGAAGTATCGCCTGAAGTTTCTTCACTACCCCCACATGCTGCCATAAGTAGAACAGCAAAACCTAACATAATTGAAAATAAAAAGCCTTTTTTCAAAGTGCACTCCCCCTTTGTCATTAATTAATTATTACAAAGATTACAAGAATGATAAACTTCGATATTTACGCTATATTCAGAATAATGTAGCAAATACTCCCCTTAGGCTTCTTCACTTCTAATATCCTTACAATTCCTAACAATCCCTAGAGAATCCTTCACCCCATCGACAGAACCCTACAAATACCACCCAATTTCTGGATGGTGCCTGGCACCTAGGGGGGGATTTCAATAAATGGTATTATCTTACTAAAAACCTATAAATATATGGTATGGAAATCTATTTGAATGGAGGCAATTTGATGTATTATCCTCCTGCGCGGAATACAAATAATGATGAAAATCGAAGGATAACAGTTTATGGGAATAGTAGGCTTACGGTAAAGCCGAGTATAGCAGAGGTTCAATTAGGTGTGGAAGTTCGGAACAATGAGGTAAACGCTGCTCAACAAGAGAATTCACAGAGAATTCAACAGGTAATCCAAAGTTTAGTCAGATTAGGGATCCCCCAGGATCAGATTCAAACCGTCGATTATCAGATTTATCCTCAGTATGATTATGTGGACGGGGAACAGCAATTTCGAGGGTACCAGGTGACCCATATGCTAATGGTGAAAAGTGAAAACATCAATCAAGTAGGGTTATTGATTGATACAGCAGTTCAAAATGGCGCGAATCGGATATCATCCATTCGATTTACGGTTAAAAACTTAGATGCCTATTATCAACAAGCGTTAAAACTGGCATTAGAGAATTCAGTTTTGAAGGCTCAAACCCTTGCGAAGGTGATGAATGTTTCCCTAGATCCAATACCCGTAGAAATTTTAGAACAAACAACAACCCCTCCACCGATTCCCTATCAAGCTATGGCTGAAACAGGTTTAGTTGCTGGAGTTACAACCCCTATAGAACCTGGGCAGATAGAAGTTGAATCCAAGCTAGAAACGAAGTTCAAGTATTAAGCAAAACACGTCGGAGAGAAACGTGAGAGAACCGTATATTACTATACGGGCCTTACTATTGGAATTTTACCATTATAATCAACTTGTTTTCCCTTAAGATCCTTAAATGACGCCGCTCAGCAAAATTAACATTCTAGGGCCAAACAAATAAAATTAGCATAGATGTCGTTTTTCAATTTTAAAAAAGAAGGGGAACGAAAAATACAGAGAGAATAATAGGACTAGTTAAGCATTTTATTATATTTGGAGGGAAAAAACATGCCCATTATTCGGACCCCTGAAGAGCGTTTTGCCAATCTACCAGGATACCCTTTTAAACCAAAATATCTAAACGTAAATGATGCACGAGTCCATTATGTTGACGAAGGAGATGGCGAGGTAATCCTTTGCTTGCATGGTGAGCCCACTTGGTCTTATTTATATCGTCATATGATCCCTCCCCTATCTGAGCGTTTCAGGGTGATTGCCCCTGATTTTATCGGCTTTGGTCGTTCAGACAAATACACCGAACAAAACGAGTATTCATTTGACATGCATATGAATACACTTAAAGTTTTCATTGAATCTTTAGACCTTGAGCGGATAACTCTAGTCGTTCAAGATTGGGGTGGCCTGATTGGACTGGGAGTGCTTGCTGATCTACCCGATCGATTTTCGAGATTGGTGATCATGAATACTGGGCTCCCTACTGGCGAAACTGCGCCAACGAAAGGATTTTTAACTTGGCGAAAGTATGCGGAGCGGACAACGGACCTGCCCATTGGGAAAATTATTCAGCGTAGTGCTGCCCCTGGAAATCAACTTGCTGAGGATATTATTGCGGCGTATGAGGCTCCATTTCCAACAGAAGAATATAAAGCTGGTGCACAGGTTTGGCCACTCCTTGTTCCGATCAACATCGACGACCCAGGTGCAGCCCAAATGAGAAAATCAAAGGAAGTTCTTATGAACTGGGAGAAACCAGCACTCGTGGCATTTTCCGATTCTGACCCTATTACTAAGGGTGGCGACCGGTTCTTCAGAAAAATCATTCCTTCCGCGGCCAAAGAACCTGAGGTGATCATTGAAAGAGCCGGCCATTTTCTTCAAGAAGAGAAAGGAGCCGAAATTGCTCAAAAGATTATAGAATTTTCGTTGCGGAACCCTATTTAACCATATAGGTCACATTGGTTCCGAGTTTTTCAAAACCTAATATTGATCCATGAGGGGCAAGCCATTTGGCTTGGCCCCTTTTCATTTTATTTAGAAAGAACTGGTCCTAAATCATTTTTTAGATTGATAAAAAAAGAAATACACATATTCCTACCATCACCGGAAATTATATGAAAGGAAAAGTTTGCCGAAAGGACGTAACGATTATGGATGATTTGCTTATTGCTCGCTCACTATTTGGTACAACGATGGCCTTTCATATCATTTTTGCCACGATTGGCGTTGGGCTGCCATTGATGATTTTAATTGCTGAACTGATGTATCAGAAAACAAAGGACTTAGAATATGTGGTCATGGCAAAGCGATGGACAAAAGCCTTTGCTGTTTTACTAGGTGTTGGAATTCCGACCGGGACTATTGCCGGGGTACAGTTATCCTTGCTTTGGCCGGGATTTATGGAAGTAATTGGTCGAGTGATGCCGCTACCGTTTCAAATTGAAATTTATGCTTTTTTTGTTGAGGCTTTATTTATGTCCATTTATGTTTATGCGGCAGAACGAATTGCCCCATGGATGAGAATTGCCAGCTTGATATTGGTCGCACTGGGGGCACTGGCCTCTGCAGTTTTAATAACAAATGTCCATGCGTTTCAGGGAACACCTGCAGGTTTTCGGTACGAGAATGGACAATTTGTCGATATTGATCCTTGGGCTGCCTTCTTCAACCCAAGCTTTTTCGTGACTGCCACTCATGTAGCTTTGTCTGCTTATGTTACAGGAGCGTTTATCGTTGCGTCTGTTGCCGCTTTTAAAATGCTAAGGAATGAATACGGCTCACGAATATACCATTTTCACCAAAAAGCGTTAATGATTAGTCTTGTGGTCGGCGGGATTGCGTCGTTCTTGACAGCGACCAATGGTCATACCGCTGCTCAATATTTGCATCAATATCAACCTGAAAAACTAGCAGCTGCGGAAGGTTTATTTGAAACCCAGTCACATGCCCCGCTTGCGATCGGTGGATTTACGGACCGCGAAACCGAGACAGTAAAATGGGGAATTGAAATTCCTTGGGCCTTAAGCTTTCTAGCCGGAAACAGCTTCGACACCGTGGTTGTTGGGTTGAATGATTTTCCCGAGGAATGGTGGCCGCCTTTGTTTGTCCATACATTATTTAATGCAATGGTATTGATTGGCTCACTTTTGATTTTCATTGCGATAGCTGGTCTCGCTTGGAAGAAGTTTTTGAAAAAAGACCGTTTTCCGAAATGGTTCCTTTGGATCCTTGTCACATCTGGACCATTGGCGATTATAGCGATTGAAAGTGGTTGGATTTTAGCTTGTTCTGGTCGACAGCCTTGGGTGATTTACCGCTTTTTATCCACCGCCCAGGCGGCAACGACAGCCACCGACTTAGGCATCCTCTTTATTTTATTTGCAGGGGTGTATGTCATCCTAGGTACTGCTGTTGTTTTGGTTTTACTATATTTCTTTAGAAAAAATACGGTCATGGACGACATCGATCGGGCTGAGAAAAAGAATGTTCCGTTATTCAGTACAAATTCATAGGGGGACTAGCAGATGACGGATGCACTGATTGCAATTACCGTACTTTGGGGATTTGTGTTTATATATGCTGTAATGGCAACAATGGATTTTGGCGCTGGGTTTTGGTCGATGATTTACATCAACCGTGAAAAAACAAAGGCTACGAATATCGCCAACCGCTACCTATCACCGACATGGGAAGTAACGAATACCTTTATTGTCGCATTAGTGGTCGCGGTCTACAGCCTATTCCCGACCGCTGCTTATACACTTGGAACCATTTTACTCATTCCTGGGAGCATGATTTTGCTGTTGTTAGCATTAAGAAGTGCCTTTCTGGTCTTTTCAAATATTGCATCAGAGTATCGAAAACCTCTGACCTATATTTCTGGAGTGACTGGGATTATCATACCCGGCTTACTGATTAGCGTACTCCCTATTACACATGGAGAATATCTTAATTATGAAACTGGGAACGCACAATTGGATTTACAGCAGGTATTCACTAGTCCTAATGTTTATACGTTTATCGTCTTTGGCATTAGCAGCACTCTTTTCCTTTCTTCTTTATTATTAGCGGATTATTCGAAGGTTTCGAATGAAATGGAAGCTTACAAGGTCTACCTCCGGGATGCAAAGATTGCTGGACCTATTTCCTTGATTATGGCTTTTTGTATTATGTTGACCCTTCAACGTGAAGCGTTATGGTTATACAACAAAATGATGGAAGACCTTCCCCTGTTATGGGTTTCAGTCGTGTTTTTCTTGCTAGGAGGAGTTGGCTTATTTGCACCTTCGTTTTTTGAAAAAGGGGTTCGGGGGATGCCTAGACTGGCTGTTATTGCGGTAACAGTTCAATATTTAATTGCAAGTTATGTTTATGGAAAAGCACACTTACCTTATATCGTTTATCCAAGTGTCACGATTGATTCGGCTTTTACGGATCCAAATTCCTTTAGAGCTGTATTCATTACTTATATCGTCGGCTTCGCCATCCTCTTCCCGGGATTCATTTACTTTTGGAGCTTGTTTATGCATGACAAACGCTACCTCCAACAAAAAAATCCACAAGAAGGCGCAAGATGAAATGATATGGAAAAACATTGGAAGGTGCCTGGCACCTTCCAATGTTTTTCCACTAAAGTTTTTCCACCAAGGTTTTCCTCAACAATAAAAAACCAATAAAAAAATCGTGAGAATGAGGTTCTCACGATTTTTATTTATGCCGAAGAGAGATATAATCTTAGGAAAGGAGGCTGATGGTTTTGAATAAGAAAGATTACCAAGTGATGGACGAGGAAACCTTATTTATTGTTTCGCAAACCTTTAAAGCTCTATCTGACCCAACTCGATTAAGAATTCTCCATCTCTTGTTTCAAGGAGAACATTCGGTAAACGAAATTGTTGAACGTTTGTCCCTGCTACAATCGACTGTTTCACACCAGTTGAGGTTTTTAAAGAACCTCCGCTTGGTCAAATTTAGAAAAGAAGGGACAACTGTCTTCTATAGTTGTGATGACGAACATGTCAAAAGTATTTTAAAGCAGAGCATTGACCATGCGAATCATCATTAATTACAAGTCCCATGCTTGCTAGGGCAGCCCACTTCCTCTGACTCCACTTGAATGGTACTATGGTCGATGCCAAATTGATCATGAAGGATGTCTTGGGCGTGATGGAGCACGTCGTCATGACCACCATTTTCTGAAATCGACAGGTGGCAACTAAGCATCGGGACTCCTGAGGTAATCGACCAAAGGTGTAAATCATGGACCGAACGAACTTCAGAAATAGCCAATAATGCAGACTTTATCTCATCTACTTTTAAATGTCCTGGAGTTCCTTCCATTAAGACATGGATAGATTCCTTTGTCACCCTCCAACCGCTTAGGAGGATGAGGGCAGCAACAACAACACTTGCAATTGGATCGGCAATCCCCCAACCAAAAAAGTATATTAGCAAGGCCGCTGCAATCGCACCAACTGAGCCAAGCATATCCCCTAGCACGTGAAGAAACGCACTTCTTACATTTAAATTATCTTCCTTATCGCCACCCATCAAAAGCCAAGCAGCTAATATATTGACAAGTAAACCAATGATCGCGATGGTTAGCATCCCCAAGCTCTGTACTTCTGGAGGATTCATGAATCGTTGAAAAGCTTCATAGAAAATGTAAAGCGAAATTAAGATTAAGGTCGCTCCATTAATAGAAGCTGCAATAATTTCAAACCGCTTATAGCCATAGGTCTTATTCGCGGTTGCATCCTTCTCCCCTAGTTTTATAGCAAATAAACTTAGCCCAAGTGCGGCTGCATCACTTAACATGTGGCCAGCATCCGATAGTAACGCTAAGCTATTGGTCATTAACCCACCGATGAATTCAACGACCATATATGTTGCGATTAATACAAATGCCCAGAATAAAGCTTTTTTATTATTTGTATGATGATGGTGTCCGTGCCCATGATCATGTCCATGAGAGTGCCCGTGTCCCACAACTAACTCCCCCTTTTTAAAATATGAATATATGCTCATATATACATTATGTATCGTTTTATAGAAATGTTCAATATATTTCTATTCTATACTTTTGTGCTTCCCTGTAAAAAAAGCCCTCAAACTCTGAACATAGTTTAAAGGCTGTAACTTATTTGTATTTATAAGCTCATTCCATTGAGAAGGTCTTTTAGCTCACGCATTTCTTCCTTGGAAAGTGTAATCCCTTTGCCCATTTTTTCATGAGATTCATCCCAATCGCGGATATCATACTTGGGAGCCCGTTCGTTCCAACTGATTAGATTTACTTCCTTTTTCCACCCTTTTGCTCCTTCAGAAATAACCCCAATTGATTCAATGATTTCATATTTAATCCCAGCCATTTAACTAATTCCTCCTCTTCAAAAAAACCATGTAGCTTGCCTTTTTAAGATACCACGGGAAATACTATTAGTATGAGGTCTTTTAATGAGAATTATCGTATTTTATAGGAAGAATGATAATAATCCTAAAAGAGTATGATTAATTAACTGAAATAGGAAGGAATTATAAAAGATGATTATCGTTGAGCAACAACAAAGCTATCTGATGGTGACCCAACATGATCATGCACAGGTGTCAGGGGAGTTCGCACGAAATTGGAAAGAGGAGTACTTTCCCGGGATCGAGAGAAAACAGGATGTGGAACTTGCCGTGTTTGAGCATGATTGTGGTTGGTTGAATGTAGATGCACAACCTAAATGGAACAATGAAAAAAATCGGCCCTTCTCTTTCGTCGATTATCCGATTGATTCTAAAATTTCCTTGTACACAAAGGGAATTTCTGAAGTAGCTGAACAGAATAGCTATGCAGGTCTTTTATGTAGCTTACATTATGCGTCGTTTCTTCAAGGTGGCAGCGCCCCTGCTGGTGTTGTTTTTTGGAACAAAGAAAACAAAAGGCAACAACAGCTGTATGTAGAGCTTGGCATTGCGGGAGATCCAGACAAAGAGAAGAAGCTGATGGATCATCTAGAAATTCTAAAATTCTGTGATAACCTCAGCTTATATGTATGCTTAAATGAACCTGGGGTAAGAAAATCACATGAACATCCGTTTTTTCGCAATGGATTTCCTCAATCTTTCCCTTTTGCCAATCACATGCCGATTCATGCCCACTGGAAAGATCAAGAAACGGTGAAACTCTCAGTAAGTCCTTTTGAAGAGATTGTTGAAGTGAAATTAGCCTATAAAGAGGTAAAAAAAGACCGGATTAAAAGGTCCGGCTTAGTTGAGGCATATCGTGAAGCGCCCATGTGTCAAAGGAGATTGGAAATCAAATAAAAAATGCAAAAGAGTATTCGTGTTTAATTTGGGAATTGATATATTTTTTACCGGCCTTTTAAGGAAATCTAATCAATTCCAAAAATTGAACAACGTCACCATCACGATCGATTTGGACGGTCAATTGATTTCCATCGAGTTGATAGGTCAGTTTTTCACAAGTGGCCGTCTCATAACAAGTTACTTCCTCTAGCGAATCTGGATGCCCATACATTTCGATTATTTTCTTCTTCCCACGAGGAATGTCATCAATTAGAAGAAATTCAGGATAGATTTGAAGCTGTTCGACTAGGCCCGTTTTCATATTGAACTGAACACGAACACCTGCCCCCTCGTTCTGATAATAAAGGGAAAGTGTGTTCATTTGCTCTTCGGAGAAGTTCGGTACACCAAATTGATCAATGAGATTGTTATAGGTGTTACCGATCGTAACCTCTTTAATGTTCAGTGGCATTGGGTTCATAAAATAGGCATCTGTTATCCCTGCATTCTTGATTAAGGTTAGTTGTTTCTCGGCGTTTTCCTTTTTCGAATAAGCACCCGCTTGGATCCGATAATACGTTTGGTCCTTGATGACCCTATTTACAACAACTGCGTCGATTCCTTTCTTTTTTAACAACACAACTCGCTTATCTGCATTTTTTTTACTACTAAAGGAGCCTGCCATGACGATATATAACGGTTCAGAAAGAGTTGTACTAGGTACAAGAAGCTCTTGCCCAACGTAAATGGTATGGCTGCTAAACTTATTTATTTCTTTCAACTCTTCAACAGTGGTACCATACTTTTTGGCAAGGCTATATAAAGTATCCCCTTTTTTTATCACAACATGGTTTTCCTCAGCCTGAACATACGATTCTGCGTGAAAACTTCCTCCAAACGATAAGACTCCCCCAATTAACATTGTGCTGACAATTATCTGCATGAACTGTTTAAATTTTTTCATGCTTCACCACCCCCGGTGTTATAGGGTACGCGCGCTTTAGGAAAAAACTCCCAATTAGAGAAGCCCGAATTTTAACGTTGATTGGTTTTGTTAAAGGAGGGGAAATAATTAACTTCAAAAGGCACCATCCAGAATCTGGATGGTGCCTTTCACTAGGCTATAGCTGATATAGCTTACATTTTTCGTAAAAGCTGGTTTTCCCGATTCCGAGCAGTTTGGCGGCTTCTAGTTTATTTCCGTTGGTGAGGAGCAAGGTATTTTGAAGGGCCAGTTTCTCTGCCTGGGCTAATGTTTCTTTTAAGGTTAGCACGGGTGTACTCGCAGCCTGGTTAAGTGGATTCTCAGGAGATGCTGGTACATGTACTTCAGGCTGAAAATTCACCACTTCTTGATCTCTTAAATATAACGGAAGGTGTGCAAGTTCTACCTTATTTCCATCAAGTAAATTGATGGCTCTTTCCAATACATTTTCAAGCTCACGAACATTGCCTGGCCATGAATGTTGGTGGAAGCGGTTTAATACCTCTGTTGATAACTCTATCCCTGTACGATAGAATCTCTTTCCTAACTTCATCAACAGTTCATTAGAAATGCTTTCGATGTCCTCTTTTCTTTCTCTCAGTGCAGGGATTTCGATATGGATCACATTTAACCGATAATATAGGTCCTGACGGAAACTTCCTTCCTCCACCATTTTCTCTAAATCACGATTCGTTGCGGCAATCACACGCAAGTCCACACGGATGTTCTTCTGTCCCCCGACAGGATGAATCTCTTTTTCCTGTAACGCCCTCAACAGCTTGCTTTGCATAAAAAGGGGCATTTCGCCAATTTCATCTAGAAAAACGGTCCCATTATTGGCTACTTCAAAAAGGCCCTTTTTCCCACCTTTTTTCGATCCTGTAAACGCTCCATCCGCATATCCAAATAATTCAGATTCAAATAATTCCTCAGGAATAGCCGCACAGTTAATCGGCACAAATTGGTGATTCCGCCGCAAACTGCTATTATGAATCGCATGCGCAAATAATTCTTTCCCTGTCCCAGATTCACCCGTTAACAAAACGGAGGAATCGCTTACAGAAATCCTTTCAGCAAAAGCCTTTACGCCTCGAAAGTTCCGACTATTTCCGGTTAAGTCCTTGAAACTATATTTACTTTTTAATTCTTTTTCTGCCTTTGTTTTATAAAAATTAAGCTCTTCTACTAAACTTTGAATTTTATGGTTATAATGCATTAAATTTTCCGGATTAGGAAACATAACTGTCCCCATTGCCCCCACTAATTCCCCGTCAATAAAAATCGGATAGCGATTGGCAATCATTACACTACCATTGATCGGTTGGATTTCTTCGATTTCCTCTTTCCCCGTTTTAGCGACAATGTGCATGCGTGAGTTTTCTATTATATCCGGTGCTAGTTGCCCAATCGCCTTTTCTGCGGTGGTTCCTAAAAACTCACAATAATCTGAGTCAATATAAACGATAACCCCATGGCGGTCTACGATTACTAATCTTTCGATTGATAACCGGATAATTTCCTCAAGCCAGGTTTGTGGAATGTTCTTCATTGTTGTACTCATTGCTGTCCCCTTGTTATAAAGTTCCTTTTATTATACTAAACATTTTAACACTGGGCATGTTGTTAATTTTACCACCACTGAGCTAAATGAAAAGAATCCTACTATTAGAATAGGATTCTTTTCTTTCAGTATTAACTGCCTTTTAAAATGTAGGTTTTTAATAAATCCCCATCGCTGCTAACACAATGGCTACTGCTGTTGCAATAATCGGGATGATAATCGCTACAACTGCAATATCTTTATAGCTGTCTTTATGTGTCATCCCTGTAATTGTTAGCAAGGTTAGGACAGCCCCATTGTGTGGCAATACATCCAATCCACCTGACGATAAGGAAGCAATTCGGTGGAAAGCTTCTGGAGAAATGCCTGTGCTTAAAGATAGTTCATAGTATTTTGATCCTAAAGCCTCGAGTGCAATTCCCATTCCCCCTGATGCAGAACCTGTCGCACCTGCTAGTAAATTGATGGCAACTGCTTCAGAAATAAGTGGGTTACCTGGAATGCCCATTAACATTTCCGTTAGTTTCTTGAAACCAGGTACTGCTTGTACAACTGTACCAAAACCTACAGCCGCACTTGTATTAATAATGCTGTAATTGAACCTGCAGCACCCGCATTAATCGATTTGACGAAACCTTTAATTTTAGTGATATTAAGAATAAGAATTAAAAGAATTCCAGCTAAAAGGGCAATAACGATGTCCCACTCTAAAACATTTAACGTAATTAGAACCGTTAATAATGGCAGAATGGATAAAAAAACATTAGGAGCAGAACCCTCTACCTTAAGAATGGAATTATCCTTAGGTTCAACATAGTTTTCTCCCTTTGCCGACATTTGCTTTTGACGCCAAATCAGATAATAATAGCCACCGATTCCCATAATAAGGGCAGAAACAATCCCCATGATTGGGGCTGCCATCGCATCCGTCTGGAAATAAGGGATCGGGATTAGGTTTTGAATTTGCGGTGTACCTGGTAAAGCCGTCATCGTGAAGGTAAAAGCACCTAGAGCGATGGTTGCAGGTAATAACTTTCTGCTAATATTCGCTTCACGGAATAAAGATAATGCCAGCGGATAAACCGCAAATACCACGACAAACAAGCTAATTCCACCATATGTTAGTACAGCCGATGATAATAATACCCCTAAAATTGCTCGTTTTGTCCCCATTAGTTTCGATAAGGAAACCGCAATTGAGCGCGCCATCCCCGTGTCTTCCATTAGCTTTCCAAAGATCGCGCTCAGCATAAACACTGGGAACCATTTTTTAGCAAACCCTACAAACCCGCTCATGTAGGTATTCGTATAAGCATCTAATAAATCTAAACCACCAGTTAGCGCCACTACTCCAGCTGCGATCGGCGCAACCCAGATAATGGACCAGCCCATGAAAGCAAGCACCATTAGTACGATAAGACCGAGAATAATTCCTAACAAACAAACCCCTCCACGTAATCTAGATGACTCGGTAATGAATAAAAACTAGAATTCTAAGGTTTGTCATTACCGAGGTAGTCTCTTATTTAAAATCCGCGTTATAAAAAAACTCGTTTTTCAAACTTGTATTACTGCGCTGTATATCCGCCATCAAGGACCACTGCTTGCCCGGTGATTCCTTTTGCTTTATCACTTGCTAGGAAAAGTGCATAATCAGCAATTTCCTGGACGTCTAATAAGCGTTTTTGTGGTACCAATGGGTACAATACTTCTTCTTTTACAGTTTCAACTGGGACGTTGCGAGTTTTCGCAAGGTCTTCGAACTGTCCGCGTACAAGTGGCGTATCCACATACCCTGGGCAAATCGCATTTACAGTAATGTCATACTCCGCTGCTTCTAAAGCGGCCACTTTTGTTAACCCAATTACACCATGTTTGGCGCTGTTATAAGCGGCTTTTCCAGCGAACCCAATTAACCCGTTAATCGATGCCATATTAAGAATTCGACCAAAGCCTTGCTTTTTCATAATTGGAAGTGCATGCTTGATGGCGATGAATGGAGCAATTTGCATAACCCTAATCATAAACTCGAATTTATCTGTTGGAAACTCTTCGATTGGTGAAACATGTTGTAGCCCAGCATTATTAAATAGAACATCTAGTCTCCCATACTTTTCAACCGTTGCATCAATGGCATTCTTAATATCTTCTTCTTTTGTAACGTCTACTTTTAATCCTAAACAGTCAAATCCTTCATTTCGTAGATTCTCAGTTGCTTCGTTTAATTTTTGCTCATTGATATCAGTAAAAACAACCTTAGCTCCGTTATTTAAAAATTCAACACCAATTTGAAAGCCAATCCCACTTGCCGCACCTGTAATAAACACAACTTTGTTTTCTACCATTTTCTATTCCTCCAATATAATAAGTAATTTTAATCTTCTTTTAAAAGAATCTATGAATCAATCAACCTTAGTTTTCCATTTCTACTACTGTAGCAATTCCCATTCCGCCACCAATACAAAGCGTAGCCAAGCCGTAGCGGGACTCGCGACGTTTCATTTCATGAAGCAATGTAACAAGAATACGTGCACCACTCGCACCGATTGGATGACCTAACGCCACGGCTCCACCGTTTACATTTAGTTTTCTCCGTCGGAATTTCTAAATCATGACCTACAGCAAGGGATTGGGCCGCAAACGCTTCATTTGCTTCAACTAAATCCATCTCCCCAATCGTTAGTCCTGCTTTTTCTAATGCCTTGTTTGAAGCTGGAACCGGTCCAATTCCCATGATGGCAGGGTCAACGCCTGCTGCCCCGTTCCCACGGATTACTGCCATTGGTTTTACACCAAGTTCGTTGGCTTTTTCCCGGCTCATTAAAACAAGTGCCGCTGCCCCATCATTGATCCCAGAAGCATTCCCAGCCGTAACCGTCCCATCCTTTTTAAAGGCAGGTCTAAGTTTGCTCAGCTGCTCAGCTGTTGTACCAGCTCGTGGGTATTCATCTTTATCAAAAAGAACTGGATTTCCTTTGCGTTGAGGTATCTCAACCGGGACAATTTCATCTACGAACTTCCCTGTTTTCGTCGCCTCCTCCGCTTTCTGCTGACTCCAAGCGGCAAATTCATCTTGTTGTTCACGGGTTAAATGATACTTCTCGGCAATATTTTCAGCAGTCATGCCCATATGGTAGTCATTGACCGCACATTGCAAACCATCTTGAATCATGCTATCGATGACTTTCCCATCTCCCATGCGATAACCAGTACGTCCCTTTGGGAGTAGGTATGGAGCTAGACTCATATTTTCCATTCCGCCTGCAACAACGATGTCGGCTTCCCCTAACTGGATCGATTGGGTAGCAAGGTGAACGGCTTTTAGACCTGATCCACAAAGTTTATTGATGGTTGTGGATGGAATCTCCACTGGAAGTCCTGCTTTGATCGCGGATTGACGTGCTGGTCCTTGACCAAGCCCTGCCTGAAGAACATTGCCCATCACCACTTCATCCACCTGGTCTCCTGTTACTCCTGCTCGATTTAGGGCTTCCTTAATAACAACTGCCCCAAGCTCTGTCGCCGGGACTGTGCTTAACCCCCCCATAAAATTACCAATCGCTGTTCGGACAGCGCTTACAATCACAACTTCACGCATACCAATTCCTCCATTTCTAGTTGCACAATCTTTATGCTATGTTAGGATTCACTTTAAATGTTGCTGCTGTTTTTTCCTTGACCGTGTCTAAGTCCACGCCTTCTTGTAGTTCTTCTAAAACTAATCCATCCTCAGTCACACTGAAAACAGCCAATTCCGTAATAATCAGATCGACCACACCTTTGCCTGTTAGCGGCAACTGACATTCTTCTAAAATTTTCGGATCTCCTTTTTTAGAGCAATGTTCCATCGCGACAATCACTTTCTTGGCTCCTGTTACAAGGTCCATTGCGCCACCCATACCAGGAACCATTTTACCCGGAATCACCCAGTTTGCTAGATTCCCTTTCGCATCCACTTCAAGGCCACCAAGGACAGTAACATCAACATGTCCTCCGCGAATGAGCTGAAAGGAAAACAGACTATCAAAGAAAGCCCCGCCTGGTAGAATACCAGCTGGCTGTCCACCTGCATTGACTAAGTCAGGATCGATTTCTCCTGTTACTGGTCCTAGACCAATGTAGCCGTTTTCCGATTGAAGGATGACACTGACACCTTTAGGTAGATAGTTAGGTACCAACGTGGGCAAACCAATTCCGAGATTTACCACATCGCCATCCTTCATTTCCCTTGCAACACGTGCAGCAATAACTTCCTTTGTGTTTACTAGAGTTGTAATCATATTGTCTGCCTCCCTTAAACTAAAATTTTATCGACTAAGATTCCTGGAGTCACCACATCATTTGGGTCAATCTCGCCAACTTCGACAATCGACTCAACCTGTACGATGACAAGGTCTGCTGCGAGAGCCATAATCGGATTAAAATTTCGAGCAGATTGATGGAATACTAGATTTCCAGCTTTGTCTGCTTTGTAGGCTTTTAAAAGGGCGACATCTGCGCGTAGTGGTTTTTCCAACAGATACTCCCGACCATCTACTGTAATCTTTTCTTTTCCTTCCTCTACAACCGTTCCAACTCCAGTTGGAGTAAGGATTCCCCCTAAACCAGATCCACCAGCGCGAACCCTCTCAGCTAGTGTGCCTTGAGGTACAAGGTCAACCTCTATTTCTCCTGCAATCATTTTTCTACCTGTTTCTGGATTGGTTCCTATATGTGAAGTAATCACCTTTTTTACTATATTATTGGCAACCATCGGGCCTACTCCTGTTTCTACGAAAGCGGTATCATTTGCAATCAAAGTAATATCTTTAATGTTCGAGTCTAGCAGTGCGGAAACTAATTTTTCTGGCGTTCCTACTCCCATAAACCCTCCTGCCATAATAGACATCCCATCTTTAAAGAACGATGAAACTTCCTCTACTGATATAACCTTTTCCAATTAAAGCACCTCCTAGATGATGTAAACTATTCATGAGCGTTGATGTCTTTTTTTTATGATGCTCATTTATATTTAATGCAAAATCCGTGCCAACTTTTGATTCCAACAAAATCTTTATACTATTTTTATATAAAAAAAATAGAAAAATCCCTCTATACACCGGTATAATCAATAACCTGTTTCGAAAAAAAATATTTTAATGACCTTACAATAGTGGGCAAAATTCATCTAGAGGTAAGGTTGCACCCTTCCGGAATAACGGAATTTTTCCGTTATTCCGGAAGGGTGCCTTTGGTTATTCCGTATATGTGGAAATATGAAAACTCAAGACTTATGTACGCAAAAGTTCTTATCAGCTCAAAAAAAAACACTGATTTGCTTCAGTGTTATATTATGGTCGATTTAAGAGCTTTTTTTATGTTGATCATCCATTTTCACGAGCAAACCTTTTTTAATCCAGTATTGTAAATTTTCAGAAGGAAAAACGCCTCTACCATTGGAGTTATTCATTTGGATGACTACACTGTTTGGGGTCACTTCAAGAATAGTCAATGTCTCCGAATGGCTGAGGTTCGGCAAAAAACCACTTTTGATTTCAAACTGCATGTTCTTATCTAGATTCAACAGGAACCCTCCCTACTTTTCATCGATTACATTCATTAAGGTTCCCACTTTTTCTATTTTTATCCATATACCAGTAAGTTATTGGAAGAGAAAATAGAAAATCCCTGGAAGGTGCCAGGCACCTTCCAGGGATTTTCCATAAACGATTGTTTTAACATGTGTACTGCTTTGCTTCGTTTACCATTGCAGCTACTTCTCTAATTCGCTTTACTCTATTTTCAACGGAATATTTAGCTAATTCTCTTTTGATTAGTGATGCTATACCTAGAATGACTTGGTTCTCGGTTTCAAGGCCACCTATTAGTTCTTGGCTAAGTGCTTGAACTTTTAATATACTTTGTTCGACAACCATTTTCGCTAATAATTCCTTCGCTCTTTCTTTTTCCGTTCCATTTTTATTGATTTGCTTCACGGAACGTAACACTGCAGATTCTGCCGCAAATAGTTCGATTGCGATTTCTGATAGTTTCATTACCGTTTCTTGCTCGTTTTCAAGTGCAGTCCCGTATACTTCATAAACAGCACCGGCAGCGGCTAAGAAAGTATTCCGAATCGATGCAATGGCCTCTCGCTCTTTTGCCAATGGTCCATCTAGCTTTTCAGTAGCTCCAGCTTGAAGTTGTTTCACTGCATTTTCAATGGCCTCTTTCCCTGGTAGCTCCCCTTTAGCCGTTTTCTTAAAGAAATTCCCGGTAATTAGCAGACGATTAATTTCATTCGTCCCTTCAAAAATACGATTGATTCTAGAATCGCGGTACGCCTGTTCAATCGGATATTCTTTAATGAATCCAGAGCCACCATGAAGCTGCAACGACTCATCGACTACCTGGTCTAACGTTTCCGAACCATATACTTTACAGATGGCACATTCCATCGCATATTGCATAAGCCTTGAACCTACTAATCTTCTATCTTCACAATCATCGAGATCCCCTAATACATCTTCCAATAAGGATGCTACTCGATACTGGAGAGATTCTGCAGCATAGATGCGCGAAGCCATTTTAGCGACCTTTTCTTTACTAGCTCCAAATTCCGCAATCGATTTGCCAAACTGCTCTCGCTCATTTGTATATTCAACAGCGAACTTTAAAGCTTCCTTTGCTCCACCCATACAAGCGGCTCCAAGATTAAATCGTCCTAGATTCAATACATTTAAAGCAATGACATGGCCTTTACCAATATCACCTAGTACATTTTCTACGGGAACTAAACAATCTTCCATAATGACCGACCTAGTGGACGATCCTTTAATCCCCATTTTCTTTTCTTCAGGTCCGAGCGATAAACCCGGAAAGTCCTTTTCTACAATAAATGCGGTAAACTTTTCCCCATCAATCTTGGCGTAAACTATAAACGTGTCAGAGAAGACCGCATTTGTGATAAAAATTTTCGTTCCATTTAACACATAATGTGTACCCTCATTATTCAAATAAGCCGTTGTTTTTGCGGCAAGTGCGTCAGATCCTGCCAAAGGTTCTGTTAAACAATAGGCTCCTAGAAATTCACCTGATGCTAGTTTCGGAAGGTATTTTTCCTTTTGCTCCTTTGTGCCAAAATAAGTGATTGGCAATGTAGCAATACAGGTATGGTTCGACTGGGCCACTCCATAACCACTCGTCCCACCACCGACAATTTCACCGACAAGAATTTTACTGATCTTATCTAAACCTAAGCCACCATATTGCTCTGGAACACTATGAGCTAACAAACCGAGTGACCCGGCCTGACGCAGCAAGGCAACCACTCGCTCAAAATCTTGATCCTCAATGGCCTCACGATGTGGCTGTACTTCTTTCTCAACGAATTGTCTCGCTGTTTTCGCAATCATCTTATGTTCATCGGTAAAATCCTCTGGGCAGAAGATAGCCTCCGGTTCTGCTTCAGATACTAAATAATGGCCACCTGCGATAATCCTTTTTGTTTTTTCCATAAAAACCTACCCTTCATTAAATAGTAATAGATTCTCCTATGTAGCCCTGTTCTCTCTTTGTAAATAAAAGATGTTCGTTCTAAAAGAATCTTGTTCTCTTAACAAATCTATGCGTTTTCTAGCTTGAACATTCATCTCATAGAATTCTATGAGATGCTTTGGTAATGCCTACTCTAAAAAGACAAGCGATGTACTCCTCTTTTTAATAATATCATATTATTCTGAATATTTAAATAAATAAGAAATAACAAGCATTCACTATCTATTATTAGAAAATACGAGAAAAACGGGCGTAAATACCATTTAATGGAATTTGCACATTTTATACTGTGGTAATACACTTATTTAAAATAATCAATAAGGTGGTATATATGACAAAATCAAAAGTAAGCAAAGCAGGAATGCCCTATTTGCATTTTGGTAATGGTGAGCCACTGGTGTTGATACACGGTCTTGGGGAAGTAAAAGAAGGTTGGATGAACCAGTTTGAATTAGGGGATGAATATGAATTAATCATTCCGGATTTGCGCGGACACGGAGAACATGAAACCGAGGATGAGATCACCATTCAAAATTTTGCTATGGATGTCATCGATCTTTTAAAAGAACACAAAATTGAAAGCGCTAACATTGCTGGTTTATCAATGGGTGGAGCTGTTGCACAGGAAATTTTCCGTCAGGCGCCTGAAATGTGTCGTTCCCTAATTCTTGCAAGTACATTTCATTATTTTCCCAAAAAACTTGCTCCTCTTTTCCTAGAAATGAGAAAAGGAAGATATTCCAGGCGTCAAAAGAAGCCTGCAGCTCAATTAGCCTTGTATTCATGGAACAGAAATGTCATTGAAGAATTTAAAGACCATTTCCAGCCATCTCAGAAGGCATTTCGAGAATCGTTAGAGTCTTGCTTGAAAGTGAATAATATCAATCTCCTTAAGAAAATAGATATACCCACGCTTGTGATCGGTGGTCAATATGACTCGGTGATTCCTGTTTGGATGCAGGTTTGGATGCACAAGCTGATTCCACATTCAGAGTTTGTAATTATGAGGGAAACAGGTCATGTTGCCAAACTAGAAGCAAAGGAGCGCTTCAATCAGCTCATCCGTGATTTTTTAAATAAACAAAGTTGTTATAGCTAAATGACTGTTGGCTATAAAGTCAAAGAACCGGTCACTACAGTAAAGAACTATTAGTGACCGGTTTTATGTAAGAGATCTTAGCTTGTACAGGGCTAATGCTTGCACTGCTGTGCAGCCGATGATAAAGTAACAGAATTAAAATCAGAAAAATCAAACACTAGCGCCCATAAATTTGTTATAATGGAAATATCCCCTAAAAAGGAATGTTTACCCCCATTCATGTAGACCCTTTAAATTTAAATATAATTCATTCCAAGGAGGTTCATCTATGTATCAAATTAAAGAAAAAGAAAAACTCTTCATCTATACTGGTCCGGATGGTTCAGGAAGAAAAACCATTGCCAAGATGGTTGCCACTGCGTTCGATATGGAAACAGTCCTCTCTTACACGACCCGCTCCCCACGTCATTATGAACAAAATGGAGAAGACTACCATTTTGTGGACGTGGAGACCTTTAAGAAAATGCAAGAGCAGCAAGAATTTCTTGAAAGTGTCGAAATCGATGGGATTCATTACGGGTTACGTGAACAAGATATCGTCAAAGCGTTTGAGAGTCATAACCTTGTCTATCTTACATTAAATCCCGAAGGA
This sequence comes from Mesobacillus persicus, assembly GCF_900109925.1. Lineage (GTDB taxonomy): Bacteria > Bacillota > Bacilli > Bacillales > Cytobacillaceae > Mesobacillus_B > Mesobacillus_B persicus. Next base: position 52,750 of record NZ_FOBW01000016.1, read on the forward strand.
ACCGAAAAATTAAAAAACATGTATGGCGACCGAGTGATGCGTTTCTTTGTATTTGCTGATCGTGAAACCGTAATTAACAGACAAAAAGCACGTGAAGACGGCGAAGAGGACATCAAACGCCATATGGCGCATTACGATGAAATTATGGCCTATAAAAACAATTGTGAATACGCTTTTGAAAATTACGATTTGCCTCAGGTCTCTTTTCAAATCAGTGAAGTCATCGAAGCGTTTTTAGACAGAGATTTTATTGTAACCGATTATTAATTTTCACTTTCTTTCGTGTAGGGGAACAATGTGATCCCCTTACACGATCATAGATACCCCTTATTTAGTTTAATAAACTACACAAAAGTCCCCTATTCTCCTCAAAATAGGCAAAACAGGAATATCGCGTTAGTATAGACCATGATCATTACCCAACTACTCCATATAATAATCATCCACTTAATTTTAATTTCGGTCCTAGAAGAATAGAAAGAATTTTTCACCCAGTACCAGGAGGTCATTTAAATGAAAGAAATAGGCTTCCTGCCTTTTCTGACAAGAAGCCTTTTTTAATAACCTTCGAATGTTTATTTTAACTCCTCTATTTCCCAAGTATGTTCAAACTCTATGCAACCTTTAAGTGTTTGAGCTACCGGGCAACCACGTTCAAATACAGCTAATGCTCGTTCTGCGGCATCCGTCTTTCCTGCTGGAACTTTAATATAGTAATGGCAACTAATACGAGTGATCTTTAAAACTCCTTCAGGTGCTTCTATTGTTCCTTGAACATCCGCACTTACTTTGTCAGGTGAGGTTGGAATTTTACGCGCCTCCAGCGCGCCAGAAAGGGTACCAACCAGTCAGCCACCGGCTGCAGCAACTATATGGTCTAAAGTCGATGGATACTCGACCTCAGGCTCCACCCCGTAAAACTGTTTAACTCCCCCATGGACACCAAACAAAACGGGTTCCTCAAACTTACCGATATAGGCTTTTCTTATTTTATTCGGTGTATCCTCTTGGATAACCTTAATTTTCGTCAACTCTATCGGTTCACTCAATCTTTCCACCTCTTTCTAATGGGTCATTAACTAATTATTCTAACAATATCAAATCCAGATAAGATAGTAAACGAAAACATTACATACTTATATATAATAGAGAACGGATCCAAAATACGAATGCCATATGCCTAGCATTAGTCGACTTTAGGCATATGGCAGCTACATTTAAAATTATTCCTTATTAGTCTTAATACTCTACCTTCTGAATGCGATCATCAATACTATAGGAGAATGGTTGTGGTTGATTGCTAATAAAATCAACTAGTGCATCTAGATCAACAGGACCTATTTCTTTATTTTGTGCTTTCGTAAATACTGTAAAGCCGTCTCCTCCACCTGCTAGGAAGGAATTTGCGGTGACTGTGTAGGTTTGATTTGAATCCATTTCGGATCCATCTGGCAACTGAATGCTCACGATTCTCTGTCCGGATGGTTGTCTTCCATCCCATGTATAAGTAAAACCAGATATTTGTAACATCGTGGTGTTGGTTCCCCACTGTTGATTTAAGACATCACGAATTTGCTGTCCGGTCATTGTCATTTTTACAAGGTCATTATTGAACGGTTGGACCGTATAGACCTCGCCCCAAGTGATATCCCCTTCATCAATATCTGCTCGAATTCCACCTGGATTCATAAGAGCAATATCGGTTTTCATCGCTTGCCTCTGGGCATCAGCAACCAAATTCCCCATGACCGACTCTCCGTTATCATTCCGTAATGCTGTTAAATGAGTGGCAGCTGAACCTACGACACGGTTTACAATTGGCTCGACAGCCGCTTCATAATTGGTCAGCAGGTCGGATATTTCCGGGTCTGGTTCCATTCCCCCTTGAAAAGTAGTGATGATTTCTGCTCTTTTTGTGACAATATCCTTCGTTTTGGGATCAATTTCAATATCGACATCAGAAAAGGCTGTCCCGTATGAATAAGATTGGACTAATAGCTTATTATCAACCATTGAATTCATATAGGCATGATTATGGGCACCGTAGATAATATCAACCTCATCATCGACACCGTTTGCAATATCCACTAATTCTCCTGATGGGTTGTCTCCATTCACACTAGAGGAACCTGGATTATGAGCCAGAACAATAATCGACCTTACCCCCTGTTCTTTTAGTTCGGGAATATAACGATTGATTGCTTCCACTTCGTCAGTAAACTTAAGGCCGGCGACCCCACTCGGAACCACGATTGATGGAGTTTCTGAATATACAACGCCAATAAAGGCAATCGGCATGCCATTTACTTTGATGACTTTATAGGGAGGAAGCACTGGATTGCCCGTGTTTTCATCCACTACATTGGCAACTACCCAAGGAAATTCCGAACCCGCAAAATCTCCTGTCTGCTCATGTGTTCCCCCTTGAATCAACCGTTGCAGTTCATTTCTTCCTTCATCAAACTCATGGTTTCCTACAGTCCCAATATCAAAATTCAATTTGTTAAGGATACGAATGGTCGGTTCATCCTGGAGAAGAGCCGAGACGGGTGGACTTGCTCCTACCATATCTCCTGTATGAATAAGAAGGGTATTTTTTTCGTTCTCTGCTTGTCTTTGCTTTAAATACGCAGCTAAATAATCTACCCTACCTGCGGGTTTCCCTCCTACTCTTCGCGTTACATTTAATTGACCATGTAAATCATTAATGGCTAAAAGTTGAATTTGTTTATACCGATTATTGGCGGCAGGTGGTTTTTCTTTTTTCTGTTTGGTTTCGGGGCGATTGGAGATATGCCCATGATATTCCTCAGAAGACCCCTCAAGCCCGGCAGCATTTTGTTTTAGAATGCTAATGTTTTCATTTTGGTTTTGCGTAGTGTCATCTTGCTGTACATTGACTTGGTTTTTGTCTAGAGACATTTGCCCCAGCCTATGATTGTTATTGTTTACATCTCTTTGATCAGTAGCTTCTTGGTTACCAGCACAACCAATTAAACAAATCATGGTGACGCTACAAAGAAACACACGATACATCCACTTCATCATCCAAATCCTCCTTTGTTTTCACAAATTACAGCCTTTGGTATTTTTTGCTTAGTGGATGAATCTATGCAAAAAAGCACCATCCAGAAAACTGGATGGTGCCTGTCACCTTACATATTTTCCCTCATCTTTTATGCTGGGGCGTTCATTTCGTCGTCCTCGATGCGCTTTTCTTGATATTCAACATCTTTACGTGCGTTGTAACGGTCTGCTTTTTCAAGAGTTACCGTGATGTTGTAATCAGGGATACCGGCAAATTTCTCATAACGGCCTCTAGGTAATAAGAAGTTTCCTTCTGGGAAGTGAACTTCTACATTTCCACGTGCGATTTCAACAAACTTTGCTCTTCCTTGGAAGACACCAAATCCATTATATAGGACGATTCCTTCGCCTTCTGCGATACTTAAATCTTGAGCATCTTCCGCATTCATCAGCACATCATAGCGTCCTGCTCCGTTTAATGGATCGACTTCACTGTAAACCATGGAGTTGAACTGTTTCCCACGACGAGAGGTAACAATAAACTGGCCTTCTTTTTTACCAAGGTCAGGAATCTCAACAGGAATGAGGCTTCCTCTTCCGTCAGCTGTTGGGCAGATTCCATCCTCACATAACCAAGCTCCCCCCCACTGGAAGACATCTCCAGCCTTTTTCAAGTTCTGAATGCCTTCATAACTTGGGTTTGCCTTGGCAATTTCTTCACGAATTTCATGGGCATTCTTAAAATCGACCAAATGAGCCGTTTCCGGTTTAACCCGTTTAGCAAGATCAATATAGATTTTCCACTCTGCACGAGCTTCTTCAACCATATTTTTATTGCCTTCAATTTCTGGACTAAAGTAGACCATCCGCTCAGTAGAGGTAGAGGTACCACCACCTTCTTGCTCATAACGTGTTTTCGCTGGAAGAATGATGACTGCTTCTTTCGCGTCAACAAGAGTAGAAGTATTTAAGATAATATCCTGATGGACACGGATTTCTAATTCAGATAATGCCTTTTCAATAAAATCAGGGTCTGGCATCGTTTCTAGGAAATTCCCGCCTGATAGGTAGTACATTTTAATTTTACGTTCATGATCTTCCGGTAATAAAATATTTTCAAGCGTAACTCCCACGATGTCCCCTTGCCACTTCGCTAACTCAAAGCCCCAAAGCTTTTCAATTCGCTCCATGTTTTCCCCGTAAAAGTCTCCTCCAGGAAGGACAAATGGATCGGCTCCCATTTCACCACTACCTTGGACGGAAGAGTGACCGCGGAATGGCATTAATCCAGCATATTTGCGTCCAAGATGACCTCGTAACAACGCAAGATTAGCTACCTGAGAGATATTATCTGTTGCAAATGAATGCATCGTTAAGCCTAATGCCCAAGCATAGACAGCATTTTTGCTGTTCGCAAGCAACTCAGCTAACTCAATAATACGCTCTTTTGTCACACCAGCAGAACGGATAATCTCTTCCCAAGATTGCTCTTGAACTTGAGCTTTTAACTCTTCATATCCGTTTACATGATCATTAACGAAGGAATGATTAATGGCCGAACCATGATTTCTTTCCTCCATATCAAACCAATGCTTCATGATTCCATGCATGAAGGCAATATCGCCACCGATGTTGACCTGGTAAAAGTCATCGGCAATCTTTGTTCCAAATAAAGCAGATTCTGGATTTGACGGAATCCAGTATTTATCCATCGCTGGCTCTTTATATGGATTGATAACAATAATTTTTGTTCCCTTTTTCTTTGCTTCTAACATATATTTCGAAGAAACTGGTGAACTATTAGAGGCCACACTTCCCCAGAATAACAAGACATCTGTTCCAATCCAATCTTGATAGTTAGAAGTGGATGCCCCCACACCAATTGAACGCTTTAAGGCAGTTTTAGATGGAGAATGGCAAATACGGCTCGCATTATCAACATTGTTTGTACCTAGGAAACGTGATACTTTACCAGCTACATAATAGGATTCGTTTGTGATCCCGCGGCTTGTTAAGTAAAAAGCATATTGTTTCGGATCAAGCTTTTTCATTTTATCAGCTATCATATCCATTGCATCATCCCAAGTAATCCTTGAAAACTTGCGCTCGCCTTTTCTACGAATCATTGGATATGGAATACGCCCCAATTTACGAAGCTCAGTACTATCATATTTCCTAAGGTCATCAATATCACTGTGAAGAATCTCAGGTTTGATGGCACCAGCCGTGTTTAAGCGGAGAACATTTAATCTAGTAGTACATACATGTGGGCCTGTCAGTGTTTGATCATATAAGCCTGAAACTCCTAATGCACAGCCATCACAAACGCCTTTAGTGATAATGTTTGCCGCGTAGCCAAGATTATCTTTGTTATCCCAAGCGATTTTCATCGTATCACGAATATGCTTTGGCTTTATTTTCGTTAAACCAAATGGAATTGGGCTCACCCAATGCTTTGGAGATGGCATAGCCGCTTTTTTCTGTGGTCCTGGATGTAATGTTTTTCCCATTTTAAAACACTCCCAAATAGAATCTATTAATCTTAGTATGTGATAGAGAACTTCTCTCTGATTGATCAAATATGATAAGGTGGTAAAACCTTTCGAGAAATCATTTACGATTGTACTAGTCCTATATAATAGAAGAAACTAGGTTTGATCATTGATGGTTCCATATATTTCTAATAGCCTTTTTAGTTCACTTACTTGTAAAGCCCGACTCGCTTTACATCCTTTTTAAAAAGAAAAACCACCGTAGCCCCAAGAACTAAAAGGTTCTGAGCTTTAACGGTGGTTAGTCTTTTGCAGGGTCGCTACTAAGTACCATACCTAGTGATTAAATTTTGCTTGAATATCTTCATCGAACACGAATATTGACATTCCGAAATCCCGGTCAATATCAATATCCACGAAAAGTTCTCTGAAGTTGCATCCTAGAAACTCTTCCATTTCTTTCGGCGGATGTTTCCGGTACATATCTTTTACCATTTCGGTTCTGGCTGCCCGTAGTGCCTGCTTGCCTTCGCTTGCAGAGGCCATAAATTTTTCTACTGGAGAAAGATTTCCTTCCATCTCGCATATGGCCCAATTTTTACAAAAAGTAGTGGTAATCTTACTTGGCCCTTTTCCCATATGCTTCTTTCGAAAGGAACGGACAATATTGCTAAATTCTGCTTCGTATTTATTCACATTATCCTCCCTACCATTCTAGAGGTATTACATGATAGGTATTGTATCATACGAATAATCACTAGTGAAATTTTAGCTCGCCAATTTCGTTTGGTTTGCTTCATTTTGCTTACGTAGTTTACTGATATCTCGACGGATAAGGAGTGATACTACTAGTGCAACAACGAATAGTCCTGAAAAGAACGATAAGCTAGCCGCATAGCTTCCTGTTGTATCTTTAATCCAAGCCGCGAACATTGGACCAGCTAATCCAGCGGCAGCCCATGCTGTTAAAATGTAACCATGGATGGCACCTAGTTGTTTAGTACCAAATACATCGCCGATAAAGGCAGGAATCGCGGCAAATCCACCACCGTACATCGTGTAAATGACTGCGAGCATAATTTGGAAAAGGATTGCTTCTGTTGTATTTGGCAATAACATAAACAGAACGATTTGAGCCGCAAAGAAAATCGTATAGGTGTTCGTTCGGCCGATATAATCTGAAATCGTTGCCCATGCAAGGCGACCAAACCCGTTGAATAAACCTAAGACTCCGACAAGCGCTGCTGCTTCTGCTGTCGATAGACCAATACTTTCTTCCGCTAAAGGCTTTGCCGCTGATAGAATCGCAATTCCACAAGTGACATTTATGAATAGCATTACCCATAGATAGTAGAAACGCTTCGTTTTAACAGCTTCATTTGCTGTCAATTGAGCTAAGTCAACTTTCACTTTCGTTTTTCCTGATTGGACTTTATCATTAAAGCCTTCAGGTGCCCACCCAACTGGCGGTCTTTCTAAATAAAGAGAAGATAATGTCATAATGATAAGATAAGAGACACCAAGAATGTAAAATGTATTCGCTGTCCCAACAGATTTAATTAAAATATCCATAATTGGGCTTGCAACGGCTGCTGCAAAACCGAATCCCATAATCGCAAGTCCAGTAGCTAGACCACGTCGATCAGGAAACCACTTTACAAGTGTAGATACAGGGGCGATATACCCTACACCTAGACCAATTCCGCCTAAAACACCGTAAAATAAATATAATAATGGCAAGGATCCTAAATTGACTGCAAGTCCCGATCCGATAATTCCAATCCCGAAAAACCCCGCTGCTAGCAACCCAGCTTTTCTAGGTCCATACTTTTCAACAAAATGGCCTAAAAACGCAGCAGATAAACCTAAGAATAAAATGGCAATACTAAAGGTTAATTGGACTTGTTTAGACGTCCACCCAAACTCTTCGATTAGAGGATTTGTAAAATTGCTCCATGCATAAACGGAACCAATTGAAATATGAATCCCCACGGCCGATGCTGCAATCAGCCACCGATTTTTTGTTTTTTTCATCTTTCTTTCCCCCTCATTCAATAACGATCCTCTTTGCTCTCCCGTTGCTCTCACCAATCATGTGCTAAGATGGCTGTTTTCATCGCTGTTCACATGCAACGGAGGATTCAGAAAGAACCATGTAGAGCCCCTTAATATGTACTTATCTCCCAAACAGCAACGATTGAGATTTCATTAAAGTAAATGAAAAGGAGTCTAAAAAATAGAAAACCGCCAATCTCTTTACACCACCATAGACTTAGAGCTATGGAGTGTGTAAGATTGACGGTTAGTATCTAGCAGGTTTCGCTACTATCGGACCAACAGTTAATCGCTTTCTTTACTGTAAACACTTTAACCGACGACAGGGTCGCTATCTCGAATCAAAATGTGACAGACTTGTGAACAAGAAAATATTATCACTTCACAAAATCATATGCAATACCTTTTGTAAATATTGTTATAATAACTTTACACTATTATCGTGTTGTAAATTTTCCTTGAGTATTGGCCAAGAATATGATTAGATTTTAAGTATTCTAAAATCCTATAAATCAAGGTGAAGCCAAATGTTAGAAAATATGAGCGAAAAATACAATATAACGAAATATAGCGGTGGACAATTTCTTCATGTAGAAGATGTCATCGTCAATGAATTTCCATTGACCATTTTTGTAAACGATGTGGAATTTGCAACAATGGTTTGTACACCAACTCATTTTAAAGAAATGGTTGTAGGTTTTTTAGCATCTGAAGGGGTCATTCGCTTCTCAGACGAGATTCTCTCGCTAAATATCGATGAAAGTCGTGGTTATGCCTATGTGACCATAAAAGCCAAAACGACTACGAACCAGGAGTATTACTCAAAGCGGTTTATTGGATCATGTTGTGGCAAAAGTCGTCAATTTTACTTCCATAATGACGCAAAAACAGCGAGAACCTCTACATCAACAACAAGAATCACAGCTGCTCAAAGTATCTATCTGATGAACGAAATGCAATCTAGTTCTCTTGTTTTCCAGGAAACTGGCGGTGTTCATAATGCTGCTCTATGTACTCCTGAAGAGATTCTAGCAGTTCGTACTGATATTGGCCGACATAATGCGTTGGATAAGCTGTTCGGTTATAGTATTTTGAATCGTATGCCCGTTCGTGATAAGATTATAGTATTTAGTGGCCGGATTTCTTCCGAAGTTCTTCTTAAAGCTGCTAAAATTGGTGTTGGGATTGTTCTATCAAAATCAGCTCCAACAGACTTAGCCATCAAGCTCGCCAAGGACTTAAACATCACAGCTGTTGGGTTTATCCGTGGAGAGTCTTTTAATGTGTACTCTTGTCCTGAGAGAATCGTAGATTAGAATTATAAAAGGAGGGATTTCGATGCAAGCGGATACAACGGTATATGATTATTTCAATCGCCCGCTTCGAGATCTGCGGATTTCGGTTACCGACAAATGTAATTTCCGTTGCACATATTGTATGCCAGCGGAAATATTTGGCCCAGACTACCCCTTCTTAACGAATAAAGAGTTACTTTCATTTGATGAGTTGGAACGATTAGCTAAGATATTTGTTGCTCACTTAGGGGTGAAAAAAATACGCATTACTGGTGGGGAGCCTTTGATGCGGCCGAAATTAGCTGAGTTTATCGAGAAAGTCAAAAACATCGAGGGTGTAGAAGATATTGCGATGACAACCAATGGCTCGCTTTTGCCAAAGTATGCAAAAGAATTGAAAGCAGCCGGTTTAAAACGAGTATCGATTAGCCTAGACTCTTTGAATGATGAAATTTTCGGGAAGATTAACGGCCGAGGAGTGTCTGTTCAAACTGTACTCGACGGCATTGATGCTGCGAGCGAGGCAGGTTTGCAGGTGAAAATTAACATGGTGGTCAAACGAGGGATGAACGATTCAGAGGTCCTCCCAATGGCCAAGTTCTTCCGGGAAAAGGGCCATATCCTTCGGTTTATTGAGTTCATGGATGTCGGCAATACAAATGAATGGCAGCTTGATGATGTGTACCCGAAAAAGCAAATCATCGAAGACATCAACGAGGTTATGCCACTCGAAGCCATTGATCCTAATTACACAGGGGAAGTCGCAAGTCGTTATCGCTATGTCGGTACGAATGATGAAATTGGTGTAATCTCCTCCGTATCCGATGCTTTTTGTTCGACATGCAACCGGGCCCGTCTATCAGCTAGCGGAATGCTTTACACTTGTCTGTTTGCCTCTAAGGGCCATGATATCCGCTCCCCTCTTCGTACGGACCTAACGGACGAACAATTGACCAAGCTCCTTGGGGACATATGGAGCGGCCGTACGGATCGTTACTCTGAAGAGCGAAGCGAAGCTAGTACCTCTCGAAAAAAGATTGAAATGAGTCATATCGGAGGATAAGGACCTTAGCAAACTGTCCCTATTCAACTAAGACTTTATTGCAATCTGTGTACTAAAAAAGGAAGACGTCAACCGAATTGGTCGATATCTTCCTTTTTTATTTATAGGCAGTTAACTTATCCCTACACATACAAGTAAGGTTTGTTAAAAGGTCGGTTGTAAACTACTTAGGTTTTTTTTGGTAAATATAAACATGACCTAAACCCTTGATTATTATCAGAAAATTTGATATATTTATTTTATTAAAACATTCACAAAAAATTATAATAGAAAAGGAAAATGCCATAATGAGAAAACAAACTTTAAGTATGCAAACATTAATTAACAACAATAAGAAAGAAATTCTTTTTAATGAAAAAGAGCTCGCTAGAATTGAAAAGCGCATTGACGAAAAGCACGTAAAACAATTAGAAAATAGTCGTTAATCCCTTGGCGGCGACGCAAAAGTAAAGCATCGGCCTTAAATGACCGATGCTTTTACTATCTACTATTCTACCTTCACTTTAAGGTTTTTATTTAACGATTGTTTCTGCCATAGGATGGTCGTAAGCAAAGTCACTACCAACAGAGTGAGTCCTAAAATAAATGGATAAATAATATTCACATCATATAATAATCCAGCAAGGGTAGGCCCGAGCACATTTCCAATACTCATATACATATTATTCATCCCCATCGCAAATCCTTGTTCATCGCCTGCTAATTTTGAAATAAGGGTATTAAGAACAGGACGTAGAATCGATGTTGCTAGAAAGATCAATAAGGTCGTTCCGAAGAAAAATGGATAACTTGGAGCAAACAATGACAGGAAAAACGCTAAAGCAGCAACTCCTAAGAAGATGTTTAACACTGTCTTTTCCCCGTAATGATAAACAATTCGGTCGACGACAAAAAGCTGAACAATTACACTAACCAAACCTGTAGAAGTCACCATCATGGCAATTTCCTTAGGTGTGGCTCCAAACTGATTATCAACAAACAGTCCGAGAACCGATTCATATGCCATTAGTCCAAAACTCATGACAAGTGTAATGATTAGTGGGATGAAATAAGGCATTTTAACTGAACGAATCATTTTCTTTGCCATTGACTCGTCAACATGATTTTTTATGATTGTGGAAGCCTGTTCTGGCTTACTCTCTTTTAGTACAATAATGGAAAAAATAACCGCCACCAGGGATACGAGCGCTGAGATTAAAAACGGCATTTTCAAACCAAAATCTGTTAAAAACCCACCAATCCCTGGTCCAATAACAATCCCCAACGACATAGATGCCGATACTAAACTATTTCCCCGTGCCCGCTGGTCCATCGTAGTGATATCCGCCACATAGGCGAAAATGGCCGGGATGAGCATCGCTGCACCAATTCCACCAATGACTCGCGAAAAGTATAGCCACCAAACTGAATTTGAAGCATAAAAAATGAACATCGACAATGTCAGCCCAATTAGTCCATATATAATCAACTTTCTCCGCCCGTACTGATCCGTCCATTTCCCGGTGATTGGAGACATGACGAGCTGTGCTCCTGCAAAAATCGCAATCATCAATCCTGCCGCCGTTCCACCTTCCCCAATGGACTCCAAGTAAGCCGGTAAAATCGGAATAATGATTCCGAAACTCCCAATTGCAATAAACATATTCACCATCAAAATGCCAAGCTTTTTTCTTTGCTCTGTTGACATATAGACAGCACCTCTTCTCCCTTTATTTATCAAACTAAAAGTTTATTAGAAATAATGAACTAAATTCTCCCAAAAAGAAATATCATACCACCGACAGCAAAGAACGTCAATCGAATGAAAAAGGCACCATCCATAAAATGGATGGTGCCTGGCACCTTGCTTTATTTGGATGCTACCTGACCTTTGGCATCTGGTGCTTCTGGCTCTGCCTTTTTAAGGAAGAACGCCAAGAATACTCCTATGGACGCCAAACAACCAGCTACCATAAACGCGACATTGACGCCATGGATCATTCCTTCTGTCCCATACTTGGCCGGATCTAACGCATTACTTGTCATAATGGTAACCAACAACGCTGTGCCAATCGATGCTGACACTTGCCTCATCGTATTATTCATCGCTGAACCATGTGGAATGAGGCGAATTGGCAATTGATTGAGCCCAGCGGTTGTTACAGGCATCATCACCATCGAAACCCCTAACATCCTTACTGCATTCACCACCGATAAAAAGGTAAACGAGGTGGTGGCCGTTAAATCGGTAAACAAAAACGTTGAAGTGGTGACAAGGACTAAGCCGATTACCGCTAACCATTTTGCACCGAACTTATCAAAAATCCTTCCCGTAATTGGGTTCATAATCCCCATTATGATTGCCCCTGGCAATAACATCAATCCGGATTGGAAAGCTGTATAATGGTGCATATTTTGCATGTAAATTGGTAGAATCGTCGCACCACCAATCATCGTAATGAACACAACCATTCCCAGTACCGTGGAGATGGTAAAAATGGGGTAAGTAAACACTTTAAATTCTAAAATCGGTTGTTTTAATCGGAATTGTCTAAGAATAAAGATGACAAGAGATGTCACTCCAACCACTATCGTTAGGATGACTTGCCCACTCCCCCATCCAAAGTCTCCAGCACTACTAAACCCATACAAAATCCCACCGAAGCCAAGCGTAGATAAGATAATTGAGAGAATATCTAGTTTAGGAAAAGTCTGATTCGTAACATTTTTCAAAAGTAGATACGCGAAAAGAAAATCGATGATTGCAATCGGAAGGATAATAAAAAATAGCGCCCTCCAAGGAAACTGATCGACAATATAACCAGATAATGTTGGCCCAATCGCTGGGGCAAAAGCAATGACTAGGCCAAAGATTCCCATCGCCTGCCCTCGCTTTTCGATTGGAAAGATAATAAAAAAAATGGTTTGCATTAACGGCATCATGATTCCTGCTCCGGAAGCCTGTAAAACCCTTCCAATCATTAAAATAGAAAAGGCGGGGGCAAAGGCACATACTATTGTTCCTGCGATAAAAAGACCCATGGCTGTTAAAAATAGTTTCCTAGTCGTAAACGTTTCAATCAAAAAGGCCGTAATCGGAATCATAATTCCATTTACGAGCATAAAAATAGTCGTTAACCATTGAGCAGTATTTTCAGTTAAGTTTAGGTCATTCATGATGTGAGGCAACGCGGTAACCAATAATGTTTGATTTAATATCGCAACAAAAGCCCCAGATATTAACACGGCCATCAGCGGGACAATCTTAATATCTGGAGTCTGTTTTCCATCCTCCATGTTCTTCCCTCCGAGACATATAATAATCTAGGCTACCTAAAACCCTTCAAAGTTCACAACTGGCCTACCCAAACAGTTTCTACCCACTACCCCCTCCATTGTATTCGGCTCATCTAATCAATATATTCTAATTCAATAGCCTTTATCCCAATGGATCTTGTTTCTCTGTCCTTCTTTATATACTTCGCGAGTCAATTCTATAAACCTCTTTAATAAAAACTAAAAAAGTGGCTATCCATCTATGATTATGGATAGCCACCTCCCTTTTTAAAGTTCATTTAAACCTTGTTATTTAAAAATCGTCGTCATAACCTCATCCATTGTCATATTACTGTCTAATTCAAAGGTTCCAGGACGCAATTCATTTGAAAGTCCCCTTTTTTCGACTTCATTATAAAAGGTTGTTGCATCGTCGATAATTTTCCCTTGGACAAGCGCCCGACCCACATCAATGCTTGTCATACCTGAAGCAACATTCAGAATGGTCCGGTAGATAATCGTTTCCTTACCTTCCTCAGGTGCATCCTGTTTTGGCTCAACCGGCTCAGCTTCTTTGCTCTTTTCAACCGCTTCAACAGCGGCAGCAATCTCTTGTCCCCATTCTTCTTCGGTTAGGATCGTATACCCTTCAGAGGTTAATAGAGTTTTCATCTCTTCAACAGATGCTGGCTCTTCCGATTGAGTGCTAGCTTTTTCACTAGGACCAAAGAAATACGCAGCACCACTTACACCCGTTGCGACCAGAAGACCTGTTGCAAAGCTACTTATGGTTTTAGCTTTCATTGGATACGGTGCCCCTTTCCAGTTTCGGTACCATATATGGAGTAAGCAACGATTCAACTTTCCTCTCCGTTACCTTCGTTTTTTCCGCGATTCCCTCCAATGTGTAACCGCGCTTATATAAATCTAAGCTTTCACGAAGGAGCAATCGATCTTTTGTATTCATCCCCAGCACTCTAGCTTCTTGTGCCGTAATCTCTCCATCAAGTTCGATTGTGCGTATTTTCTCTTGTAGCTTATTTATTTCTTCCATCAAAGAAACATAAACAGTATCAATTTCTCGCTGCTCCACTTTAGATGACTGTCTTGTTTTAACAACTGACACAATCAAAAGAATTGCAGCGATTATAAGCAAAATCGCCAATGTCCATTCCATCAATTTTCATATCCTCCCTACTAATCTTTCTTGCTCATAAAATCTTATTATACATTCCCGAACTCCTCTTTTCGACTAAATTCGAGAAAATACTCCAAAAGTCTCGGTTTCACTCGTTGAAATGGAAATAACAGGAACGTGCCTGGCACCATCCAGAGATTTTCCACATATACTGTTGCATCAAATTGGATGGGAGTGTGTGTTGGGATGAGGAGACAGATTGAACCAATCATCGGTCAGGCGTGGACTGGCAAACATGTTGTTTTCCTTCACTGTACGTTGGATAACCAATTGATTGATTTCTATAAGAGCAAACATGCACCAATTGAGCCTCCTCAACCAAATTGTGCTGAAACATTAGCTCAGTTCCTCAGCATTGGCTATAAAATTCACGCGATTACTGCACTTCCTCAGAATCAAATTCAATATGTATTGGTGCTATGATATCCCTAAATAGCCCCACACAAAACAAAAACGACAGTCCCCTTGTAGCTGTCGTTTTTTAGTCCAGTTTTTAGCCCACTTACTTATAGCTTGTTTGTTCAATCGCGTTTTTGACTACATTTGCTTGTTGCTTCATATCACCAATTCCTTGGAAGTGGAGATACATGACTCGTGGTCGCTCATGAATCATATGATTATGAACTGCCGAGACTTCGATGTTTCCTTTCCGAAAAGCATCGATCACTGGATTCACTTCTTCCTCTAACAAGGCCATTTCTCCCATTACCGCTGTTTGACCATCAACTGGTTCAAAAGCAATGTGAAAAACCAACTCCATGGTTTCTGGTGAAAGCTTCTTTCCCATATGAACGACATTCAGATCCTTCCGGGTAATCTCTAGTTTACACACACCATCCTCTACTTCCACCTCAGTACCAAACATTTTTTCAAGGTCCTTGCAGCTCGCTTCCTCCTTTGCAAAGCTATGTGACATCGGCAGAGCTAATCCAATCAGCAGCATACTTACCATCAACCTTTTTCTCATAGGTCACCTCCAACATATATAATTCCAGAAAAACGTTCAGTTATCCGTTTAAAAATGAATAGTCCTCCCCTAAGTTGTTAGACTAAAAGATTAAATTGAATATGCTTCCAACAATCTGTATACTTAATTTACCGCAAGACATTAGGAGGAATATAATTTTATGACAAATACATCCAATGAATCAGAAACAACTTCAAAGAAAATGACTTTGCAAGAAGCGATTCAAAAACAATTGGCAAACAAGAAAAATCAAAACGCATCTGGAAACGCAAACCTTAATCAATCACAAGCTACGAAAAAAATGAAAAGCCAACAAACGAAAAAGGTAAGTAATTCCCGTAGAAAAATGGGTGTGTAATCATGAATGGTCAGAATCGGAAGGATATCGTACCGGGGATTGAGGTCGACATCGTCCTAAAAACAGATCAGAGAACTGGTAAGTTAACAAGTGGTATTGTCCGAGATATTTTAACAAACTCGAGCACCCATCCTCATGGAATCAAGGTAAGATTATCAGACGGCCAGGTCGGCAGAGTTAAGTCGATTAAATCGAAATAGCTAGCAATAAAGCCCCCTCCTGTAAAAGGAAGGGGCTTTATCACACTCTACCAAAGCAGAGTTTTAACTAGTTGGTGTTTCCTCATGCTCCCTTGGCTTAACCGAAGAACCATCATCGTTATCATCAAGTTTACTAAATCTTGAGAGGAGCACCAATAAGATAATATTCATAGTCAGTCCGAATATAGCAGAAATTGTTACATAGCCCATTAACAGATCTCTTGTCATGTTCATCGCAAAAGATTCGAAAAAGGTAATCAGCAACATGATGATCATATAAGCTTTAAAAGTGTTAGTGGTGCGTCTCAGAAGATGGTCATCTCCACGATTGGTAGCAATTGAAATCATCACCCGGAAGATAAAATAAGCAAGAACCAGATTCAGAACCCCTATTACGCTCATATAAATCGACCATCCGGTTATAAGAGATGCACTGCCTAATTGATCTATTGCATTGTTCTGAAGGAACACGGTTGGGATCGAGACTAAAACGAGTAAAGTGGCCACATAATTTGCTTTTACATTCAAATGGTATCTACTTTTCATAAGGTTAAGCCCTGATAAAATCAAATAATAGCCAACAGGGTCTGGAAGAATATCAATGGCAATAATATGAATCTCTAAAAATATGAAAATAAAGCCCCAAAAGATTCTTCGAAACCCATCATACAGCATTAATCCTCCCCCTCCTTTTTGGCATCAACAAGTTGATCAACCTTTTGCTGATTCAAATTGGGTGCGTCTATAATGTGGGACCTATGCACAAAGGATTCCCCTTTATCGGTGGCCCCTTCCATCTGAATACTGAATTCAAAAAAGCTCGTTCGTTCAGGATTAAAGTACATATTCAAACTAAGCCATTCATTTGAATCTAGCCTTAACGGAAAGATTCCCTCATCAATTGAAATTCCTGGCGTATCTTCCCACTCGTTGTTCCTAGTCTCCTCAAACCATGCGGGAAAATCTCCACCAGTTTTAAGTGCATCAAACTCCTTAAGTCTCTCTTGGTCTAAATCAACTTTCACAGCAACCTCACCTGCGAGCTTATCAGCGAATGGAATCGTGATACGGTCAATTGAAAGAGGCTCATTTGCAACTAAGGCCTCCTCACTTCGATGTTGGTTGCTACCTGAAGACATTCGCGAATCAAACACTCTCTGATACTCGTCTTCAGGATAAAAAACAACCTTCCCAATCTCGGCGATCACAGTGGACTGATCCTGAAAGAACACTTCCATTGTTTCAAAAGTAAATGTCGAATCTAGCTCGCCTAACGGCATAGAGTCTTGTCTAAACTCAAGCGTGACGGATTTCAAATAATGATGGCGAAACTCTTGATTAAACCTCGGGCCCGAATCATTCCAAAAACCAACGTGTTCATTTCGCACGTTCACACCCTCCACTCCGTCAATGACAACATGGGAAACTTCCGCAGCGTTCTGTTTGTTGGTTAGATAATAAAAAGTTAACTGCCTTTCATCTTGTATATAGGCTTCATAAAAATGCTCAAGGAAAATAGGTTTTTCAAGCAACTTTGAGTGGTAATAGGCATAATTCATTCCCCAGCTAATTACGATAATGAAAATGGCTGCAGTAAATATTTTCCCATTCAAAGGCACCCCTCCTTAACAATCTAACTTTGGTTGATTGTAACATAAAAATAACCGTTTATAGGTTTAAACTACCAATTTATCCTTCCTATTCCAGGTCACATTTTATTAATTGGCTGTGTTAAGTAAATTTTATATTTAATACTGTTGATTGGAGCGGAAGGCACGAAGACTCCTGCGGGAGTGCAATGCCAAGGGAGACCCCGCAGGAGCGAAGCGACGAGGAGGCTCCCGGACTGCCCGCGGAAAGCGAAGTGCCTGGAGCGGAAATCAACAACTACGTTTTACACAGCCTATTATTTTGATCTTTTTAAAAGAAAGAGTTGCTTTCATCGCGAGCAAATGTCAAACTTAACGGATGAAAGATTTCATTACAGAAGATTGAGTAGGTGAGACAATGATTGAAGTTAAGACTTCTAAGCTCAGCGATGGTGAATTCAATCGAGGAGTATTCGCGACACGAGATATTGCAAAAGGGGAATTAATCCATGAAGCACCGGTAATTCCTTATCCAAATGACCAGCATGAACACATCGAAAAGACCCTGCTGGCCGATTACGCATTTGAATATGGGATCAACCACACAGCTCTTCTCTTAGGTTACGGTATGCTGTTTAATCACTCATACACACCAAACGCCACTTATGAAATAAATTTCCCGAACCATACCTTTGATTTCTTTGCATACAAAGATATTAAAGCTGGGGAAGAAATCCTTATAAACTACAACGGTGATGAAGAAGATCAAGAACCACTTTGGTTTGATAAAGAAAAAACCGAGGAATAAAGATTTAGATTAAATAAAAGAACTTCCACTTAGCTGGAAGTTTTTTTATTTAAGGTTATGCATATTAAAAAGCAACTACAACAACGCTTAGACCTTCTGACAAAAAATCGTTTGCCTGCCCTCATGCTCGTTTTCTTCATAAAAAAGAACTTTCCAATCTCCAAATTCAGTCAATAACTCCTGAGGCTCGAGCTTAAATTTGTTGGATACCCCCTGATTCTCAGTTTGCGATGACCTATAGAAAGTTTCCATAAAGAAAAAGCCATTTTCTTTAATGATTGACTTAACAATAGGAAACAGAGCTCGATCAAGGTAATAAGTGATCACAATTAAATCAACCGAACAATCTTTCAGTTGAAGCGAAGAAACATCAGTTAAATCGCACAGGATAGGAAAAATGGCAAGCTGTTGGTTTTCTGCCTGTTCTTTCAAATACTCGATGGCAACCTCAGAAATGTCTTTCGCATGAACCTGATAATTTGACCGTGCCAAAAACATACTGTTTCCACCGAGACCACAAGCAAAATCAAGCGCTTCGCCACCGGTAAAATATGCAGACAGATTCATTAATCTAGCGTTCGCAGAGATTTCCTCATCCGTGTTTAATCGGTCAATGTACTTTATATTCCATTTACTTTTTGGGTTCATTTTTAAAACTCCCTTAGCAACTGTTTTGTACTAATTAAACCATATTTTCGTGCTAGAAATATTTCCGATAAACTGCAGACAAAAATCCTCTAACCAAATTTAAAGTTGACATAATTTGTTTTCTAAATATTCTAAAAATAAGTCTCTTTCACCAGTGAAACCGCATACAATAAGTAATAACCACTACTCATTTTACCAAAGGAGCGATGCGCATGACAGGTACTCTCAATTATCGAGAGTTTTATCAAAAACGGCCAATTCTAATCAACGAAAGGGATTTAACCGCGTTTCAGCAGGAAGCTAAGTTTGCAGGGGACTTCACCCATTGGTTAATTGCCTTGGAGGGTGTGGAAAACAGACTGAAGGATTTTCAGTGGAGAGTCGTTGTCTTTCCCTCTAGTGATAAAGGATCTTTTAACTGCAAACTTCCTTTCTTTCAATCTCCCTTTCTTCGAACCTTTAATGAAGCATGTGACCTTTTAACAAAAGTCGAAGCCTTGGCAAGGCAAGATCAATTGTTCACACTTCACCAATAAAAAAAAAGAACAACCATCAAATCCTCGCTTTTCCTTTTTATCCACATATGTGAAAAAAGTACATATATTCGGGAACGCCTCTCTCACCTCTCATTAAAAAAGTCACTCCAACAACGGATTTCTAAAATTAACTACCTCCTTTAACACACAGCAAAATAAAAGAAGGACCGCTCCAAAAAGCTAGCCCCTCTCCCTTTATCATTCTTTTTACCCTAATCGGAAAACGATGCCATGACCGCCCTTTGGATACTCCCATTTAATATTTTGATGTGGGCAGCCGATTCGACAGCTTCCACATTCATGACAGCCTTCATACCCCACATGCATGCGAATGTCTTCCCATTTATAAATTTCGGCAGGGCAGAAAATCGTACAAATTTTATCTGGACATTGGGTTAAGCAAATATCCTCGTCTTTGACATGAAGATGAGATTTGGTATCAGCATTAAAGCGAACAAGGTATTGCTTTTCTTCGATGGACTGACCTTTTTTCTGTTCACTCATTATTTAATCACCTTCCAGGCTCGATACATATCACGAGCGAGTTTCATTTTTTCTTTCCCCGTTCCTAAGTCCTTCCAAATTTTCTTTTGTTTCTCCCATTTAGAAGTACCATCGACCGTAAACATTTGGCTTGCGGCTTTGTTCACCATTGGAATATAATCTTCGAAGTATTGTGGAAATTTATTGAAGTGATGAGTGGAATCTTTATATTTTTGCATGTCTTGACCAACGAACCCAGCCATTAAACGCATGCGGTAGCTATCGAGCATTTTTTCAGAAAAATCTCCCGCTTGTTTCGCTAAAAGAACCGCCTCAGCCGCATAGCGCCCAGAAGTCATCGCGAGGTTAGACCCTTCACGGTGAATCGCATTAACTAATTGGGAAGCATCTCCGATGACGATCACGCCATCCCCAACAATCCTCCCCATCGATTTGAAGCCCCCTTCAGGGATGAGATGGGCCAAATATTCTTGTGACTCACTTCCTTGAATATATGGCCGAATCATTGGGTGGTTTTTTACATATTCAAGCAGTTCATAAGGTTTAATTTTATGTTTAATCAAACCAGACAACAGTGTCCCAACACCAATACTTAATGAATCCTTATTTGTGTAAAGAAAACCTGTTCCTAAAATTCCCTTGGTTGCATCTCCAAATAACTCGATGGTGCATCCTTGGTTTTCCTCGAGGTTGAACCGGTCTTCAATAACCTTTTTATCAAGCTTTAACACTTCCATCGTTGCTAAGGCGACTTCATCCGGTTTGTACTCTTTATGGAATCCAAGTGATTGCGCCAATAAGGAGTTCACTCCATCAGCTAAGACAACAACATCCGCATAAATTTCCCCGTTTGGACGATCCGTTCGAACCCCAACCACCTTGCCATCTTCGACAATACATTCTAAGACGACCGTTTCATTAACTAAAACCGCGCCCTGTTCCACAGCCTTCTCAGCAAACCATTGATCGAATTTAGCCCGTAACACCGTGAAATTATTGTAAGGCTCCTTGCCCCATTCCATCCCCTTATACCCAACCGTTACCGCAGACTCCTTATCCATCATCATGAATCTTTGCTCAACAACTGGACGTTCTAGAGGAGCTTCCTTATAAAACTCAGGAATGATATCCTCCATCATTTTGCGGTAGAGCACACCCCCCATTACGTTTTTAGAACCTGGATATTCCCCCCTTTCTAAAAGCAATACTTTCGCTCCACCCTTCGCCAATTCATAGGCACAAGAGATGCCCGCAGGGCCTGCCCCAACCACAATACAATCAAACTTCTCCGACATGACTAACCTCCTCTTTCGATAAAGCCTGTGTAAACTGTTCAATTAAAACCGGGACAATCTCAAAGGCATCACCGACAATGCCATAATGGCAAGAATCAAAGATTGGCGCTTCACTGTCCTTATTAATGGCAATGATGAGACCCGAATTTTTCATCCCAACAATATGTTGGATTGCTCCAGAAATTCCAATCGCAATATAAATCTTCGGTGTAACCGTTACTCCTGTCTGCCCCACCTGATGCCCATGTTCAATCCATCCAGCCTCGACCACATCTCGGCTCGCTCCGACAGTCCCTCCTAAGGCATTAGCCAATTGGTGAACGAGCTGAAATCCTTCGGCACTGCCTAAACCTTTCCCACCGGCAACAATGATGTCTGCTTCATCAATACGCACCTTCTTTGTTGTTTCTTTCACAATTTCGAGCACCTTTGTCCGGATATCTTCTTCCTTTAAGGAAACCTTTTCTTCAATCACTTTCCCCGTTCGACCAGGTTGAGGAGGGAGCGCTTTCATGACTTTCGCACGAACAGTGGCCATTTGCGGTCGGTATTTTTTACATAAAATTGTGGCCATAATATTTCCGCCAAATGCTGGACGGCTTGCCAATAATAAGCCTGTATCTTCTTCCACATCTAACTCAGTTGTATCAGCGGTAAGCCCTGTTGGAAGGTCCGTTGCCACGGCACTCGCTAAATCCTTCCCTGTCGATGTGGCACCGAAAAGGATGATTTCCGGCTTGTATTTATTGGAGCATTCTAATAAAGCCTTCATGAACGATTCGGTTCGGTAATGTTTAAAAATTGGTTGATCATAAACATAGACCGTATCGGCCCCATATTCAAAGACCGTTTGAGCTAAGTGTTTAATGTCTTCCCCTATTAAAATACCAGCCAGTTCAACACCACGTTTATCGGCTAGTTTCCTTCCTGCACCTAACAGTTCTAAAGAAACGGAAGGAATTTCTCCGTCCTTTTCTTCAATAAAGACCCATACACCTTGGTAATCTTGAAAATCCATTACACTCCCTCCTTGCTACTAAACAACTCTTTCTTTTCAAGCAAGACCGACAGCAACTGTTCAACTTGTTCTCTTGGGTTGCCTTCTAGAATTTCTCCAGCCTCTGGTTTTGGCGGAGCCCATACCTTTGAAACAATCGTCGGTGAACCTTTTAGACCAAGCTGCTTAATGTCTACATCCTCTAGGTCATCAACTGACCAAATATGAGGCTGGTACTGTGCGGCTTTTAACATGTTTGGAAACGGCGAGTACGGCACTTCATTGATCGTTTTTTCGACGGACAGCAGACATGGCAACGAAGATCGCACCACTTCAAAGCCATCTTCAAGCTTACGATGAACAACCGCATACCCTTCTTCGCGATTGACTTCGACTACTTTGTTCACTGAAGTTAATGGAGGAATATCAAGCCGCCTCGCAATTCCTGGACCGACTTGGCCTGTGTCGCCATCAATGGTCATTTTTCCGCAAATGACGAGGTCAACAGGGTTCATTTGTGAAATTTTCTCTATTGCTTTTGTCAGTGCATAGCTTGTTGCCAACGTATCCGCACCGGCAAACCGGCGGTCGGTAATGAGGTAGCCCTCATCCGCACCAATTTCAATACACTTTTTTATCGCCTTGACGGCCGGTGGTGGCCCCATTGTTACCACAGACACTGTACCGCCGTACCTTTCCCTTAACCGCACCGCTTCTTCTACCGCGTGAGCATCATAAGGATTTAAAATCGCTGGAGCGGTTCTTCGGTCCATTGTGTTTGTTTTTGGATTCATTTTAATGATCTTTGTGTCAGGTACCTGCTTGATGCAAGCCACAATATGTAGCATGAATATCTCCCCCTTTATACTTGAAACGTTATGAATGAACCCTAAGATGGTTGTTGTATTTCCTTCAGCGTTCTTTTACTATTGATTTAAAAGTACCTTCTTTCTCAGGCATGCCTATTTATGCTTGTTTACGTTAGATATATATTAGAGCAATGTAAGAAAAATGAGAATTTTCTGATAAATAATGGTAAAATAATTTTTCTTGGACCTCAATATTAGGGTGTTTTAGTGAGTGTACAGCAAGTATTTTTTATACCGGCTTGGGTATTTATTCCGGTGCGGTGAATATATATTCCTCATACCGGAATAAAACGTCTCTGAGCGGGAATAAAACGTCTCTGAGGGGGAATATATCGTTCCCAATGGGGAATATAATGCTGCTAAGTAGAAAAAAAGCCCCCCAGTAGGTCTTCTAAGATAAAAATACCCCACTGGTTGGAGCAAAAAAGCCCCATTAATACAAAAATGGGGCTTTTTTACTCCATTTGGTCACTTCTAGGTTGCTATTCATCAAGTTTCCGATACAAACTGTGGGTCGTGAACAGTTCGCGGTGGAGGTCAATCCCTAAACCAGCACATGTACCGAACATGAACATTTGTTTGCTTTCGGTAGCAAACTATTTTAATTCAGGCATGAATTGAAAAATCCCGCTTCAAACCAGTAGGTTTATAACGGGATTTCCTATATTACTTATTCATCTGCTTCCTCTTCACCAGGTAAGTTATATTGTTCCGGCAAAGTATCCCAGAAGCTTGTGTCCGCCGTTTCGATTGAACCATCAGAAATCGCTCTGACTGCTGCATCCAATGTCAGAATGGTTTGCTTGATTAAGTAGCCATTGCTCTTTTGGCCAAGTGCGTATGGCTCATAATAGTGGTCAGACATTCCACGCATTTCAAACAGAAGCGTTGAGATGTCATAACGGACAGCTATACCGTTACGACCGATATTTTCACCAGTCCCTCCGCGGTATTTCCCGATATGCCCCCAGCCAGTAGGTTCAAGTGTGTTGTAAACGATTGAGCCAAGCTTTTGAGATCCCTCACGAACGTTTTCATCAACATTTGGTGTTGTAGGATAAAGGATTGAACCTGATACAAGCTCCCCATCCGTCGCACTACGTGTTCCCTGGTGGTGAAGATCAATCATGTAGTCGATATCATATTTTTCAAGTACACTTTCATGTAGTGCTCTTGCTTCAGGTACCATATCCGCTGTTGCTTTGTCATGCTCTCTGTTAATATCGACTCCGTCTGCATTGGCACGAGTCAAATGACGGTCGCCATCTGCTAGATAATCTTCAAGCGAGAAGTTCACATCTCCCATTGCACCATCTGCGTTTAACATCGGAATCACTAACACGTTTACATTATCTAGTACACCCTTTGTTTTACCAGTGCCAAGATGCTTAATGAATTCAAGCGCCCCTTCAGTTGTTAACTGTTCGTTTCCGTGCTGCTGAGTTAAAAATAGAATCGTAGGATTCTCTGGGTTCGAGATGTATTTGGCCATGTAGATGTCGCGACCCTTAACCGTTTGACCGATGACTTCAAGCTCCAACGCTTTTTGCTTTGCATCTTGTACCTTAAGGAAATCTACCATGCTACTATATGTATGTAGGATCGATGTTTGAATGCTACCACCAACATTCGGGCCATTTCCAACTGCAGCTGCCGGAAGACCAACAGCAGTGACTGCTCCAAAAGCCATTAAACCCGATAATGAAACAGAAAGAACTTTCTTTTTCATGCTCATTCACATTACCTCCATATACTTTTTTTGATTCTAGTAAGAGAATCTATTAACTTAAGTGTAAAGGGAATGATAAACGAGGATAAATAGAGCGGCATACCTATCATTTAGACAATCTTCGCAAAGCCAAGCTGAATCAATTCGCCTATACCTATCCCTACTGGTGAAAATAACAGAACATTTTTAGGTATTTAGATAGAAAACTAGTAGGCAACTTCAGATTTCTGTATTTTTAAAACAGGACGAATGAGCTATATATTCGCTTCCTTTTCTTCCCCCTAAGACAAAATCATCCAAAAGGCCTATCCTCCTTCACTACTCCTTCTTCAAAAAGGCATGTCTTTTTAAAAGTTATCTCATATCATTATCGTTCTTCGTTAGAAAGGATTATAATATAAGGGACATTTTTATTGAGAGGAGCTTTCCGTTGACCTATCCAAATACAGAAGAGACAGTAAGCCTATTAAAATCTTTGGTTTCGATTCCTAGCCCTTCTGGGAATACCAATGAAGTCATCACATTTGTTGAGAGCTTCCTTAAGGAACTAAATGTAGAAACAAGAAGAAATCGTAAGGGTGGTTTAATTGCAACCTTACCTGGGAAAGACGATCAGAATCACCGAATGCTCACAGCCCATGTGGATACCCTTGGTGCCATGGTCAAAGAAATTAAACCGAGTGGTCGCCTGAAGCTTGATTTAATTGGCGGTTTTAAGTTCAACTCCGTTGAAGGCGAATATTGTGAAATTGAAACATCTTCAGGTAAAAAATTTACTGGAACTATTTTAATGCATCAAACATCGGTTCATGTCTATAAGGATGCAGGAAAGGCCGAGCGCAATCAGGATAATATGGAAGTGCGCCTAGATGAGAAAGTACATAACGCGGATGATGTAAGAGCGCTTGGCATTGAAGTTGGCGACTTTGTTTCTTTTGACCCAAGAGTACAAATTACTCCGTCAGGGTTTATCAAATCCCGTCACCTGGATGACAAAGCAAGTGTTGCTATCTTACTTCAGCTCATCAAACAAGTAAAAACGGAAAATATTCAGTTACCATACACGACTCATTTCCTCATCTCTAATAATGAAGAAATCGGCTATGGTGGGAATTCAAATATTCCTCCTGAAACGGTTGAGTACATGGCGGTCGATATGGGAGCAATGGGCGATGGACAGTCAACAGATGAATATACCGTATCGATTTGTGTAAAAGATGCAAGCGGTCCGTATCATTACGAATTACGAAAAAGGCTTGTTCAGCTAGCAATTGACAATAAAATCGATTACAAACTAGATGTCTACCCATTTTACGGATCAGATGCTTCAGCCGCAATCCGCGCAGGAAACGACATTGTCCACGGATTAGTAGGTCCTGGGATCGACTCTTCCCATGCATTCGAAAGAACCCACCAAGATTCAATTGAAAACACAGCAAAGCTCCTTTACCATTACGTACAATCACAAATGGTAGGATAAGTTGGATGAAAGAAAGGGTATCACCTTATCTTCTTGATTTGGTGGTACCCTTTTTCGACTCTAGAAGGTTAGTTGGTTAAGTTTTATTTCAAATCAACGTCCTCTTACTCTTCGATTGTAAAACCCTCTCCATATCCCGAATATTTTACAAGCCTTTGTTTTAAAATCAGTGTTAAGTTTGAGCAGATTGATTGGAGCGGAAATCAACACCCCCGTATAACACAGCCTTTTAAAAAATCACTTATTGGCAATGCTGTTAGATAAGTGTTTTTATAAGGGAGTTGACATTTTGGACTTACAACTGGTTGAAGCTTATATCCCAAATAAACATTTTGAAAAAGTAACCGAATCATTACAAAAGTACCCTATCGTATCCTTTTGGGTATCTCGAGAGTCTGATGACCGTAAACTAATACGCATCCTAGTAGAAACAAAAAACACGGAAGAAATCTTAGACTACTTAGAAAATGTAACGAATGTGGCAGATGGCTTTGAGGTGCTGCTGCTACCTGTGAGGAGCTATTTAACTAGGTTAACTGACGAGGAGAAAGAGCTCATCAAGCAGGAAGAGAAAGAAGATGCAAAAAAAATCCAGAGAGCAAGTCGGCATGAGCTATTAGGTTCGATTGAGAAATCAAGCCGAATTACTCTTAACTTCACCTTGCTTGTAATTCTCTCGGCGATTGTTGTGACCATTGGTTTCATTAAGGATAGTGAAGCTGTTATCATCGGGGCGATGGTAATTGCACCGATGCTAGGACCCGTTATTTCAATTGCCTTTTCGTCTATTTTAGGAGACTTTAGCCTTCTTCGTCATTCTTCATTGACGTTATTTTACGGAATTGTCATTGTCATTGGAATTGCGATTGTTATGACCTTTTTTCTACCCATTCCGATTGAAAACGATGAATTTGCCTCTAGAACCCATGTGAATATATCGGATATTGTACTAGCTCTAGCCTCAGGAACGGCTGGGGCACTATCAATCATTAGCCGATTATCGGGAGCACTAGTTGGCGTTATGGTTGCTGTTGCCCTCCTCCCTCCCACGGTTGTCCTAGGGATGACCATCGGCGAAGGCTTATGGCAGGAGGCTTATGGATCGGCATTGTTATTAATGGGGAATATTAATTCGGTGATATTAGCTGCCATCATTGTATTCTCAATAAGTGGCATCCGGCCAGTAAAATGGAAAGACGTTGACCGTGCGAAAACATCCCGTAAGCTGTCAATTGTCTTCGTAAGTGTCACAGTCCTTCTCTTAATTACAGCGATTCTCTTTAGTCAGCATGTTGATTTGATTTAATCTTATTTAAATATGTTTAAACATAGGAAAACCAGCATTCCCCTTTGGAATACTGGTTTTTCTTTATGGAAGGACCAATTGAATCTATGTTCTCTTAATGATTATACTGTTGCTGATTCCCACGATAAGACTGCATATTCGCTTGATATCCACCATTCATGTTCCCATTGCCCATTTGTCCCATAGGCCTCATGGCTTGCCCGGTTTGCCCCATATTTGACTGTTGGCCAATCGATCCTCTTCCGGCCATTCCACCCATTGGCATCGTTCTTTGCACTGGAGCTCCCATCTGTCCCTGACCACCAGTATATTGTTGATGTGTTTGCCCTGAATGAGCATTTGCTTGATTCATATATGCCATCATCGGGTTATCCTGCCCCAAATTTTGACCAGGCTGAACCGGAAAATGAGCCTTCAAAGATTCTCCAACCGGCTGATAGCTATGAAGGTAAGTTTTCGCTGTGTGATCCTTTATCTGAGGGATCTGATACAGACCTTGTTGATTCATAAATAAAAATACTTCATAAGCCTGGTTCATACAATTAACCGCACCATTCATAAGCATTTGGCGAAGATTAGGATCTGCTATTTCTAGAGTGGCCTTGACACCATTTGTTGCCGCATTTTTATGAGCGATAAGCATTGCACTAGCGACTTCATAATCATTCATAACGGCATTCGTTTCGGGTGCAAGCATGCTAGGGTTATTCAACCCATATTGGATTTGGTCAGGTTTTACATTCATAACGCTGGTATTTGGAGGAATCGGTGAAAACTGGTTATAATCGTGAGTATAAGCCACAATGGCATCATACGTTTTCATCTCTTCTTGTTGATGACGCATGATCATATCCTTCAATTCTGGGTTTTTCGTCTGCATTGCATAAATATTAAAATGACTAATCATATTTATTTTTTCTGCAAGAATCTCATGTACTTCCATCGTTTCATGTGCACCGAATGGCATAAATAACACTCCTCTTTGTTTTTTACAAACAAAGGTATTATCCTCATCCGATCGCTGTTGTATGTACCGCTTTTATTTCAAAAAGTGGAATAATGTTTTCTCTTTGGAAACTTAAATTTAGTCAGTATAGAACTATTAAAATTCATCAAGAGCCCAAACAATTAATCGATACAGTAGATAAACACCGAGGTAAGCGCCTGTCATTAAAAAGAATGGATTTAGAAATAAACCATGAATGTTTGTCATGAACACGGTGTTGTCCTCTATGACTTCGTGAATGGCCAAGGAGGAAATATTTCCAAAAACAAGTGCAGACAGTATGGCCAAACTATTCATCAACGTCTTGGACTTCGGCCAATAAGTCCGTGAAATAAACATGCCCAACGGAGACACAATACTCCCGATAATAATTAATAACCCCATGAAAACCCACCTCATTTCTAGTCTTCACTTTTTCCTAGCAAGCTAAACGAGAGATAAACTTTACGTGTGACGACGTCCCCTTCTACCTTCTTCAGGCCTCTTTAAGCCAATCAGGAAATTTGAATTATTTAGAAGAAAAATGTATTTTTTTCCAAGTTTCTGATTTATAATTTATTTGAAAAATCACTAGATTATAAAGGGGAATAGGAATGACTCAGTACGAAACGCAGCAACCCATTTGGGCTTGGGTTGTTTTAATTGGTGGTGGACTTTTTTTATTTTCTGCCTTCCCAGGTATATTTTTTATGTTATTGATTCCTTTTTGGAAGCCGGATGAATTTAATTTATTTTCCATCCTTTTTATGACCATTGGTCTACTCGTTCTCGTTGGTACGATTTGGGGGATGGTTCGTTCATTTAAGGCCCTCAGAGAATATCAACAAATAAAGAAGCAAAGAGAGTCTACCTTTATACAAGAAACACATCCAACTACTATGAAGTCTGCAACTTCAAAAAAACCGATTTGGCCTTGGATTATCATTGCAATCGGTGGGATCCCCTTGGTTGGAATGGGACCGGGCATCCTTATGCTGCCAATCATGCCTCTTTTTTTAGCGGGTATGTCCACCGATTCTGGTACAACCCCAGATTATGTCCCGCTGCTGATTATATTTATTGGCTATGGACTCATGATTGGCTACATTATTCTGCTTATCATCGCCATAAAAGCGCTTAGACGTTCGAACAAATAAGCCAATTCTGTGTCTCTCATGCATTGTGCTTTTAATGAATATAAAAAGGCAAGCGAAGAACAAAATCTTCCCTTGCCTTTTATATTTTTACACTTGTGACTTTTTCTAAAGGAATAAGTTGAAACCAAGCTTTGTAACCACTCCAAAGATTATGGTCCATAAAGCCAGGCTAGAAATCATCCATAAGAATACCCAACTTTGTTTCGCCCCAAATGACATTCCAATAAAGGTTGCAATATGAATCCCAATTAAAATCGGGCCCAAAATAGCTAGACCTGGGAGGCCGTATTTATTCCAGACCTTTTTGGCACGTTCACTTCGTTTTGAAGATTCTCTTTCTCCCTTTTCGTGACGTTTTTTGTACCACATTTTCACCTTTTCAAATCCAATCACGAGGGGAATAACTGTGCTAACATTGCCCACAAAGGCAAGCAGCATCACCCAAAACGGTGACAATCCCCGAACGATTCCAAGAGGAATAACTAAGGCAATCTCGAACCATGGAATGGCAGCACCTATAAAAACCAGCAGATATTCATTAAACATGATTACCTCCTATTATCATCAACCGTCATATAGGATTTGAGATAAAAAAGAAAAGCAAGTCCCATGGGAACCTGCTTTCCATCTATTCATTAAATCACTCGAACGTTCACCATGCCGTCGATCTGCTGGATTTTTTCCAACAAACCTGGAATCACATCTCCGTTCACTTTATTATCAATGTCAATCATTGTATACGCATAATCCCCACGGCTTCTGTTCAACATATCTGCGATGTTCAATTGATAGTTGGAGATAGCTGAGGTAATTTGTCCAACCATGTTGGGAACATTTTTATGAAAAGCAGCTACACGTCTTTTCCCAGTGTAAGGCAGAGCTGCGTTTGGAAAGTTCACTGAGTTTTTGATATTTCCCGTTTCAAGAAATTCCTTTACCTGACGAGCTGCCATAAGAGCACAATTCTCTTCTGATTCCTTTGTAGAAGCGCCTAGATGCGGAACTGGAACTGCATTTTTCATTTTCAGTACATTTTCATTTGGAAAGTCCGTAATATACTTCCCTACTTTTCCGCTCTCAAGTGCCACTGCCATATCGGCTTCATTGACAAGCTCACCGCGAGAGAAGTTTAAGATATGCACACCTGGTTTCATGATGCCAAAGGTTTGTTCATTGAACATCCCTCTTGTATCATCGGTTAATGGAACGTGGACGGTGATATAGTCTGCATTCGCGTACAACTCTTCAATGTTCATCGCGCGCTGAACATTGCGGGACAAGTTCCAAGCTGTATCTACAGAGATGAACGGATCAAATCCAATGACATCCATATCTAAATCAAGTGCATCATTCGCTACTAATGCTCCGATTGCTCCTAGGCCAATAACTCCAAGAGTCTTTCCCTTAATTTCTTTACCGACAAATTGCTTCTTACCAGCCTCGACAAGTTTAGGAATCTGGTCTCCTTCCCCTGCTAGTGACTTAGTCCAAGATATACCCGCAAAGAGATTACGAGAAGATGCCATTAAAGAAGTTAACACGATTTCTTTGACGGCATTGGCATTGGCACCTGGAGTGTTAAAAACAACAATCCCTTGGTTTGTACACTTTTCTACTGGGATATTATTCACACCCGCACCAGCACGAGCAATAGCCTTTAGGTTGTTATCAAATTCGATGTCATGCATATTAAAGCTTCGAACCACAACAGCATCGGGGCTGTCACTGTCATTATCGACTCGATAATTTTCATTATTGAAAACATTTAAGCCGCACTCTGCAATATTATTTAAGGTTTTAATGGTTTGCACTTTTTCTAAAGTCATTCTGCTCATCTCGTTCTCCTCTTTTTCTGTTTTTTTAAATTGTTAATTATAATCAAAAAACTAATTAAAGAAATCACCCACACAAATTATGAATCTATGAATCCTTCTGCCATTACCAACCCCTCAAAATAGCATAAAGAGGCAAGGGAGAAATCCCTTACCTCTGCCCAGGCGAACGGCTTTTCGAAACCATGTGCTCCCTCACGGTTCTCCGTGTTTCGCCAGTTACACATCGTCTTTTTCATTTGTTTCATCTTACCAAATTCCTTGTTGAGCTTCAACCTTAAATATTTAATTTTACTGAATTATCAAGGAAATTATCTAACCAACGCTCGATCGTCCCTATTAAGCCTGCCTTTGCAGGTTAATACATAAATGTCGATAGGCATCTGCTTCTTGGTCCATTCCCAATTCACGGTATATATTCATAAGGCACTGCACCGGTTTTACTTCAGTTGGCTTAAGTTCCATCTCCCAGCTAAAACACTCGATTGCTTTATCAAACTGTTCAAATTCTACATATAGTTCTCCTAATGTTTGCATTTGATCCAAATCCTCACTAATTTCATACATGGTATCAAGTTTTTCAAAAAGAGACAGTTGTGGCTGAACTTCTTTAAACGAGCTAAGCCATTCCTTAATATAAGGCAGTTCGTGAGCTTGTAATAACGTAGTCACCGATTTATGTAAGAGTCTTTCAGCCTTCTCAGGGAAGAACTTGATCACGGTGCTCATTAAGGATTTAAGCATTTCAGGTTGAAGTGAATGCGGTCGTAAGTCATAATCGTTTAACAAGTCACCAAAAGTTTGAGCTTGGTTTTCGCTTAAATGGAATTCTTGCCTCTTGGTAATTTTGAAGATTTCCCCCATATTATAACTGCTCACATAATGGTCAAATAAATATTTTTGTAACAGTAAGAAATCTGGAATCTGGGTACTAATTTTTTCTAGAACGACCACTCTATCCTTTTCGTTTAAATGCTTCTCAAGCAAATGAAGGAGTGAGCGGTAATCATCAGTTGTAGGGGTTTTGAGTAATTTGTATATAAACAGAGCCATTAAATCTAGCCAGCGGGACTCTTTTTCATATTGCGAGGAAAGTTGTTGGAAATGCTGTTCACTATCTTTCTGTGAATAGAGGTATTTTTCAGCAAAAACGGGATCTTTAGCCACGAGTTTCTCGGGTGTTTGGTTATACATATTGGCATATTTAATATATTCCATGTTGCTGGTAAGTTGTTTAACTAAACGATGATTTGGGGCAAACCCCTTTAATATTTGAACAATCTGATAGCCCATAGACAATTGCCCGTTCCGACGATAATCATAAAAGATGGAACTAATTTCATCAAATAACTGTTTTTTTTGAATGAATGATTCAAGGAATGTGAGAATAAATGCCTTTTCTTGCAAGGTATAAGTCATTTGTAGTTTTTTATTTAACTGGTTAAAACTGATGCTTTTTAAAGGGGGATTAGAGTCGAGCAAGATTTCAATAAAGGGGTGTGGTGCTTCGAAAACCATCCCTTGTTTAAAAGCCTTCTCGATAAAGGAACGGCGCCGGAGAGATTTTGCTTTAAAGGCTGTAAGAAACTGCTGCTTAAAAAATAGCAGATAATACACCTCTTGACCGTTCGTAAATGCCTCGATTATTTCACCTTGGAGATAGAATGTAGCTCGCTCTGCGTGCAGTTGAATCGATTTATGATAATCATATAATAGGAATTCATCCTGCTTCATAATCGAAACCCCCTCTCGTTTAAACTAAATATAACATAGTTTGGAAAATCTACATATTTTTTATTTGGAAATCACTTCAATTGACAGAACAGTTTATTTTTTCTATAGTAATATTATAAATAGTTTATATAGCAACTAAAATAATGGAGTGAGTGATTTGGGTGAAGTTTAGTTTTCAAGACTATATTAGTATTAAAATACATAAAACAGATTTAAATCTGACTAATTTTGTGAAGGCTAAATTAGAACCCTACAACCTAGCTCCTGAACAAAATTTAATTATGATGCTGCTTTGGGAAAAGGATGGCCTAAGCCAACATCAATTAGTAGAAACATTGAATAAAGATAAAACGAATATTGCTAGAATGGCTTCTAACCTTGAAAAAAAAGGATTTATTACACGAACGAATTGTCTGCACGATCGGCGCTCCGTTAGGCTTTACCTTACTGAAAAAGGGCAAGAACTTGGAGAAAAAGTCGTTCCCATCGCAGAAGATTTTAACGAAATCGTGTGTAAAGGGATCTCCGAAGAAGAGCTTTTACAAATGGAAAGATTATTAGCTAAAATAAACCAGAATGTTCAAAAACTACTATAATTTTGGTGTCCTTTAGTTGATGTAACAACAATTATTTCTAGAGGTGTTTTATCCTCTAGTTATATATAACAACAATTTAGATGGAGGTTATATAAATGTTTGATATTGCAATTATTGGAGCTGGCCCTGCTGGTGCTAGTGCAGCTATTTTTGCAGCAAAAGCTGGCAAAAAGACACTCGTTATTGATAGTGGAAAAGGGATGACTCAGCGCGCATGGGTAGAAAATCACTACGGAGTGAGTGAAGTCGCAGGTCCTGACCTTATTGAAACTGGTAAAAAACAAGCAAGTAAATTCGGTGCAGAAATCGTTGCAGACTCTGTTGCGAACATTACCGCTGAAAATGATGGGTACAAAATTGAAACTGAAAACCAAACATTCAACGCGAAGCATGTTCTTCTTGCTACAGGAGCTCTAACTGATTTAGCAGATAAAATTGGCTTAAAATTAATTCCTGGCACAGAACCAAGAATTAAAACCATTATTGAAGTGGATAAGGATGGCCGTACAAATAAAGATGGTATTTGGGCTGCAGGAACCGTTGCAGGTGTGAGCGTACACACAATCGTTACCGCTGGAGATGGTGCTGCAGTAGCAATCAATATTATTAGTGAACTAAACGGTGAACGCTATGTTGACCATGATATCTTAAAATAAACGTCCAGGACAGCATTTCGCTGTCCTTTTTTCTTTTATTGGCTGTGTTAAAGTAGGTTGTTGATTTTACATACTATGGATTGGATTGGAGCGGAAGGCACTCGACTCCTGCGGGAGCAGCGGGACAGGTGAGACCCCGCAGGAGCATTAGCGACGAGGAGGCTCACCGCACGCCCCGCGGAAAGCGAGTGCCTGGAGCGGAAATCTTAACACAGCCTTATTCCTTATTCATCATCTTGTTTCGATGGTCCTTTCCCATCCTCCCCCATTCATTTACGTTTGATGTCCTCCACAAAAGCTAAAACCTCCTAATTGACATTCACTCTCAATTATCTTATACTAATCTTTGTGCTTTAGTATGCATAGCAACAATTTTAATTTAGAGGATTGTAAATCAATTGATTTACTTTTTTTAATACGATAGGTTGCTACAACAACCTTTACACCATATAGTTGCTATACCAACATTTCACTTATATCAGGAGGTATTTATCCATGGCAAAAGTATTATTTATCAAAGCAAACGCACGACCAATCGAACAAGCAGTTAGTGTGAAGTTATATCATACTTTCCTTGACCAATATAAAGAATCTCATCCAGAGGATTCTATTGTTGAACTAGATCTATTTAATGAAAACCTTCCTTACTACGGTGTCGATATGATTAACGGGATGTTTAAGCTTTCAAGAGAATTGGAGTTAACTCCTTCTGAACAGGAAGCGACAGATTTAGTAAACCGCTATTTAAACCAATTCTTAGAAGCGGATAAGATTGTCTTTGCTTTCCCTCTTTGGAACTTTACTGTCCCTGCCGTGTTACACACGTACATGGATTATTTAGCACAAGCCGGCAAAACATTCCGTTATACAGCAGAAGGTCCGGTTGGTTTGCTAACAGACAAAGAGGTTGTTCTCTTAAATGCACGTGGCGGAGTCTACTCAGAAGGCCCTGCAGCATCATCTGAAATGGCTGTGAACTACGTTCAGACAATGTTAAATTTCTGGGGTGTAAAAAACATCAAGTCCGTCATTATTGAAGGACATAACCAATTCCCTGATCAAGCGGAGGAACTAATTGAAAAGGGATTAAATCAAGCAGCTGCAATTGCAAGAGAATTCTAGATTACTCAATAAGACAAGGGATTGTCGTCATTCCAATCCCTTGTCTTTTTTTGTGCCTTTGGAGTAAGATATGAACAGAAACTTAACACCTAGACCTACATAATCCCATTATTCTAGTGTTTCAAATTTTGATATATACTGTATAGAGAAAGCCATAAGTGGAGGGATTGATTTGAAACATTTAGCAGTTTTTTGTGGTTCGAGTTTCGGAGCTTCAGAGATTTATACACTAGGTGCAATTCAACTAGGAAAAGAATTAGCAAGACAAAATATTACGCTTGTATATGGCGGTTCAAGCATTGGGCTTATGGGCGTTTTGGCTGACACCGTTCTACGAGAAGGTGGACAAGTCATCGGGGTTATCCCAAAAATCCTTGAAGAACGTGAGATAGCCCACAAAGGCCTAACCCAATTGATTACAGTAGAAACAATGCATGAACGGAAAGCAAAGATGGCCGATCTTGCAGATGGGTTTATTGTCTTGCCAGGTGGAGCTGGAACCCTAGAAGAATTCTTTGAAGTGTTTACTTGGGGACAAATCGGCCTCCATCAAAAGCCATGCGGTCTATTAAATATCAATCAATATTATCGCCCACTCATCCAATTATTTGATCATATGGTTGAACAGCAATTCTTACAAAAGAAGTATCTGGCATTGGCCATTGTAGAAGAAAAGCCTGATATATTAATTGAGCGACTTGCTGATTATACACCACCAACCATTAAATCGTACGAAAAGGATAAAGAAATCACAGTTAAGTAACAATAGGCTGAAAAAACACTACCATTCAGGATCTGCATGGTAGTGTTTCATCTAGCCCCCTAATACACAAGTCCTAACTCTCGCCCCGCACTCATTTCCTTCGATTGAAATACACTCGCAATCTTTAATGATATTTTTTTTTCAGTAAAATTCTATAGTAATTACTTCCAATTATTATTACAATACTAATAGTGTATTTGTGAAGATTTTGAGGTGACAAAAGGATGAGCGAAATAGAACCATACTATATAACTAAATCAAAGGAAATATGTATAGAAAATGGAATGGACCCAAATGAGGTTGCCCGTCCAAAACAATTTATGACTGCCCAGCAGCTACAATTAAAAAAGAAGGAATACCAGGAAATCTTGTCTGTGATAAGTTATTTCTCCAACAAACTCTTGGATTCTTTGAAAGGGACACCTATCCTTACCGTTATTTCTGACTCTGATGGGTACTTAGTCGATATGATTGGTGACGACACAATAAAATCCGCTGTCGAGCAATTTGGAATTCAGTTAGGAAGTCGTTTCACGCAGCAAGATACCGGGACCAATGTTATTAGTATTGCATTGCAACAGAGACATCCTGTGAGTTTAATAGGCGAAAATCACTATCATAAGGCTCTTCATGGAATCGCTTGTTACGGTGCACCCTTTCATTACTCGGATGAAGATAATCTGTTAGGAACCGTTAATATTATGGTCCCTCTCGGCTTTCATAACCCTCTATTATTAACGATGTTATCTCAGGTAGTAGAGTCTATCGAAAGAGAGTTACTTTTGAGAAAACAAAATCGGAAGCTGAATATTATGAACCAAATCTTGTTAAACAGAACAGGAAATGGAATTATCATAACCGATGAAAAAGGTCTTGTAACTCAGATAAATGAATTTGCCCAGGAGATCTCGAACAAAAATAGAAGTTCAGCTATCGGAAAAAGTATATATGATTTTCCATTAATGGGGGATTTTTTTAAACGAGTCATTGGACGGGAAGAAAGATTTGAAAATGAAGAACTTAGATTCACAAGTGCTAATGGTGAACCACTAGTCTGTTTATTGGATGTACAACCAATCTATGAAGACAGTAAAATGATTGGGGCATTTGGCCAATTCAGGGATATAACTGATCGATATTTAATAGAGGAAAAAATAAAAGAAGCGGAAAAAGAAGCCCTTGCCGGTCGCATTGCTGCCGGAATCGCCCATGAGATTAGGAATCCTTTAACAACTGTAAGAGGATACTTGCAGTTTCTCGAAAAAGATGTGGATGAAAACATCTCTGAGTTATTTTCTAGTATGTTAATACCTGAAATTGATCGGGCAAATAAGATTATTTCTGATTTTCTTAGTATCTCAAAACCTTCCTATAAAGAATTCAAAACGATTCAAGTTGAAAGCTTTTTTAACGACTATATATGGAAGTTTCTTAAAAGTGAAGCCCTACTGCACAATGTAGAAATCGAACTAGATCTGGATCCAAAAACAAGAGAACTTTCTTTCTTTTGCAATCGTGAAGAGTTATTACAGGTCTTTCTAAATTTATTCCAGAATTCCTTACAGGCAAAAGGTTCATCTCCTTTAAAAGTAAACATTCGTACAAGGTTAGAAAACTCACAATTGCACTTTATTTTTACTGATAATGGATTAGGAATACCTGTTTCCACCCTGACGCATATCTTTGAACCGTTTTTTTCAACAAAAGATGAAGGGACAGGTCTAGGATTATCGGTATCGCGGAAAATCGTGGAAAAGCATGACGGAACCATGACTGCTGTTAGTAATGGCAATGGCGGCGCCAGATTTTTGATTGAACTGCCATATAGCAACGAGAGTTAGTTTTAAGTATAGCTTATAATTAGGCTAGCCCGTTCTAAAATTAGTTAGGTAGGCTAATTGATAAATTCACCTTAAAAAGATTCTCTGGGTATAGCAACTGGATGCTGGTCGTGTCTGTTTTGTGAGGAAGAGCGAACTTGAGCCACACTGTCCGAGGAAACCTTTTTTCATATGAAAAAGTATGGCCTTCTATGGGTTATTTAGTTTGGCGATTAAAGAATACCACATAAGAAACATACTTTTTCATTTATTAGCAAGGGTCTATTAAAAGCTATCTTGTTAGCGATTTCGTTTTTCTTTTGGTTCTTTTTAGTCCAGAGAAACCTCCCCTGCAGGCTCTAGTGCTTCCATACATAAAATAAATATACAAGTTCTCTAGCTACCAATCCTCTACCAGATTGATTTCGGATGGGGTATACGCAGGTAAATTAGAAGTAAAACAAAAATCAAGGTATCCTTAGCCATCTATTTCCTTACCATTATAATTTCCCTTTAAAAGCTGATAACTAATCCAGAGAACGGTGAGTGCGAAAAGAGGTTGCGCTAAGTAATAGCCATAGGGAACGAAGTCTAAAATTGGAGCAATCATCAATAGAATTCCACTGATCCTCGATAGGTAGCCTTTACGTGCAATAAGGAGTCCGATTAAAACCCACCCTAACATAAACATTGCAAAAGAACCCATTTGTGCCCCTATTATAGAAGATGGAGGCTGATCAACAAACTCGGGTGCATGAATATTTAATGCTGGGATAACAATTGCATGAACCCACTTCACACCTAACCATAAGCCAGTTCCAATTAAACAAACGATGAAACTGATTAACCCCCAGCTTCCACTGCTCTTCATATGGATAAGATAAATCGCAATGATGACAAAAAGGATGAACAATGTACCACCTAAATCAAGGTAGCCCCTCAAGCTATTATCAGGTGAAACAAACATAAGGATGATCATCACGATTGTAAGCAACGCTCCAACGATCCCAAACCCAGCAAACCATTTAATCACTCTCTCAAATGTCATAAATGCACACTCCCTTGCTATAATGGTGTTTCATGAGGGATCCCCTTCTAAACTGTACCTCCTTTGAGTAAAAGTTTATGTTGGTCATTCCTATAAAGACCAATTGCTAGATTGTCCTCAGAAAAAATAGTTTTATCAAAGAAACACGGGGATGCTTCTAAACATGGGTCAATCAGAAGTTTGCACAAAAAAAGCGCAACTAGAGTAAATACTGGTTGCCCTTATCTCGTTGTTATGCGAAACATATAAATGCAAAATTGTTGATTGCCTAAGAAGGATGAATACCTATTATTTAGGCAACTATTTAACTTTATCCAATTCTACTAGTATTGTCCTAGCGGACATAAATAAAAAAACAACCAAAATTTTTGGTTGTTTTAATTTGCCTGGCAACGTCCTACTCTCACAGGGGGAACCCCCCAACTACCATCGGCGTCGAAGCTTAACTTCCGTGTTCGGCTTCGGGCTGCCATGACCGGCGGATCTCTTCGTTAGCTTCAGGCTCTCCAGTCCTCACGTACATCGTACGTTCCGGGCTTCGATTCCTTCACTTCCTCGACCTCCTTGGTCCTGACCCCCCTCAGGTTTCTGCGCTCTATTAAGTTTACTAATAGAAATTGTTTTACCGGACATTAAATAAAAAAACAACCAAAACTTTGGTTGTTTTAAAGTGCCTGGCAACGTCCTACTCTCACAGGGGGAAACCCCCAACTACCATCGGCGCTGAGAAGCTTAACTTCCGTGTTCGGCATGGGAACGGGTGTGACCTTCTCGCTATCGCCACCA
>NZ_FOBW01000020.1 GCF_900109925.1 Mesobacillus persicus
CTTCAACAGGTCAGATTCTTGCTTATAATATATCAAATCGAATGACCATCGACTTAGCGACAGACACGCTTAAAAAGTTAAAGAAAAATAAAAATTTCAAGAAAGTTAAAGATGCATTAATTCACTCGGATCAGGGAGTACACTACACCCATCCTGAATTCCAAAAAGCAGTAAAGAAATTAGGTTTACAACAATCTATGTCAAGAAGAGGTAACTGTTGGGACAACGCCCCCCAAGAATCATTCTTTGGGCATCTAAAGGACGAGGCCTCTATTAAAGCATGTAAAACTCTAGATGAATTGAAACGAGAAATTAAGCAATATATGACCTATTATAATCACCATAGATATCAATGGAATTTAAATAAGATGACCCCTGTTCAATACAGAGATCATCTTCTTAAAACTGCCTAGGCTTTTTTAAAATGTCCTTGACAAAGGGTACAGTTCAGGTTGAGGGTGGTATTTCCTTTGACGAATTTGAAAAATGATTTCTTCTTTGTTCAACGCCATATATGCTCCTAAGTCCTTCACTGTCATTCCATCCACACCAGCGGCGCCCTTATTTCTTTCCACCCGCTTAAATGCTTGATTTAGATTATCTCTATCAAGAATTTTATCCAGTAGTTTTCCTTCATACATGCTTTGTTATTTCCTTCCTGTCTCGTAAAGTCGGTATCCACTATTCCGCTTGTCGCCAGTGGTCTATTTCCGCTTCCAATCGAGATTTCTATAACGATGAAATTGTTCAGCCCTTCGCTCTCTCTAACTTTCGTTAGATGTCTTCACTACTACGGCTTCTGCTGACTTCTCACTATCCAGTCTTGTATCACTACAAGATTTTGGAGTAGACCAGTGAGACCTCCCCAGTTAAGGTGCGAACTCTTTCCCTCCATCTATCTGCCACATATACACCGTATGATTGCTGTAGCTATCGGATTTTAACTTCTTTTGCAGTTTTGTCCCCATACGTTGCCTCTTATATGATTTCTGTTCGTCAGACCAGAGGTTTGCCTCAAGCTTCCTTCAGATTCCATGTCGCCATGGACACCCTTGCCATTAGCTATGTACTTACCGCTACAAGGTCGTACTCGGGACTTTCACCCGTTAGAGTTCGCCCATGCTGGGCGAACAAAAAAAGGCCTGGTTCAGAACCAGGCCAAATATTTATTGGGAATATTATGTTAACCTATTTATCTACCTGTACTGCCAATATTCTTGGCGAAACAATCTGACTTAAAAATAGATATTCCAATTGTCTCTTTAACTAAGCGGATTTGTTCCTGATTTCTTAAAATATGATTTTGGTAGGGTAGTTAAATTTCCCTTCTGGTATATCCCTTTCATATTTAAATTCCACATCAAGAAACCCAAAGGTCGTTTGTATGTCCTCTTCTTTAGGGCCATTTCTCCTCTTTGTTCCAGGTTTTTCCTTTTTAGTATAAGGATTGCCTGTAACTTCACTTGTATCAGCACTCTCCATTAATTCAAGCTCAAGCTGGTAAGGATTGATCCATTTATGGAAAGGCTTTTTACTTTTTTTTTGTTCCCTTATATTATTCAGAAAATCCTTCTGTTTACAATCAAAAACAAACCGATACAAATCATGCTCCTTAATGTAATAGTCCTTAGTGTTGCGATTTTCTTTGTTTTGACTGTTAGAAACCGCACTTTCCTCCTCATTAGAGGTCGCAGCGGCTGAGGACCCTAATTCACCCGCTTTTAGTTTCTTAAGTAAGTCATCCTTTTTTAAATGATCTATTCCTAACTTTTTAAGCTCGGTGATTGCATCAGTTATAGTAAAGTTCTTCATATGTCGTCCCCCCTTGTCTTAATAACAATATATGAAGAAGGACGACCATTATTAAGGATCTCTGTGCCCAGTTCACGGGTTTTATCCAAACCGAGAAAAATGATGTCATTTATACACTTACCGAGATATGTCTTGTCGACTAATTTAAGTAGACAGGCTACGGATGGAAAAATTGCATACTTGTCCTAGAGCCCCATAGACCTTGCGATTACTGATGTCCATTTTCTCGGAACTGTTGATAAAAGGGATCCCTTTTATCCATTCCACCGAGAATTAGGACAAGGTTTTATCAGCTACCGAGATAAAAGGACTTTCATTTTACGCATTTTGTCAGATCCCTTTATAAATTTACCTAGTAAAAATGCAAAAAAGTCGAACTGTCATACAGTCCGACATTCTTTGCTCAAATATTCCCTGTACTAAAATCTTATCACGCCTTTTAAAGAAGCGGGAAAATAAAAAACCTGGAATTCAAGGATTCCAGGTTTTGGGATATATATCTTTGTGAAAAACTGGGGGCAGCGACCTAAGCTTCAGTTTAACCTCATGAGATTCGTTTAGTGAGCATTCCTCCACAAATAGTAAAGTAAGCGCTCTCCATTCTGAATTGGTTAACCTTGCCTCCTTCAAAAGTTTCTTAACCTTTAACTCTAACAGCTCTTTATTCAACATGAGTTCTTTTAATTTCTTATGCTCATATTCTTTTTTAGGGATTTCCTTTTCTAAATCATTTAACTTATCAATACTGTCATTCTTAGATATTAGGTAAGCAACGGTAAGTGGTTGGTCTGATTCATACAGAAGGATATCCTTAAAGAAAAGGTCAGGGTCTTCTTGCCTTAAAAGAGCTAAGTTATCCACTTCCATCTTCTTTTCAGCTCTCATCCGGGAAAGGACTTTTTCTTGCTCTTCATATGTAGTTTTTAGCAGTTCATGTGTTTTTTCAAGTAT
This sequence comes from Mesobacillus persicus, assembly GCF_900109925.1. GTDB lineage: Bacteria > Bacillota > Bacilli > Bacillales > Cytobacillaceae > Mesobacillus_B > Mesobacillus_B persicus. The sequence goes on from NZ_FOBW01000020.1 coordinate 2,764, forward strand.
GACCTTATCTGGTCTTGAAAGCTGATCGATTGTCTTCTGCACCAGCTCCTCCAATTTGTCCGCATGAACTCTCCTTTCACAATATTCGCAGCGGTAGTACCTATAACCATAGACTTTTTCTTCCAATTGTTCCCTTTTCTTAATCTCAGTTCTTTGGTCAACCCCTTTTAAAAAGGATGGTTCATCTAGAGAATCCCCACAACAGCATTTAATAAGATTATTCAGGATAAAATTTGATTTTGTAAAATGAGGGTTTTGCGGAAGAGAGGTGTACCTTTCATAGCAAAGCCACCAGAGTTTCTCACTAATAGGTGCTGGTTCTGTAGTATAAGGATTCTTAATCAGTTTCCATTCATTAATTGGTTTTAAAGAGTAACCGCCCTTTTTGTTTTTTAATCGGTCATATCCAAAGTACCCCATGTATATCGGATTAAGGATAATCCCCTTGATTTTATTAGCCTTATATTTAATCTTCTCGTGTTTGTCTATGTACCTTTCATCAAGCTCCTTGGCAATGCTGTGGAAGGTGGCCCCTTCGGAATACATCTCATACATCTGTTTTACCCTTTGGATTTCTTCCGGAACGATTCTAAACTCAATATCTTTCGTGTCCTTTTTCCCTTTCTCTCCCCTTATGATTGTTACATTATAACTGTATCCGTACGGTGGTCTTCCACCTATGTATTTATCTTTTTCCAAAAGAGTCCGTAACGCATGTCGGGTCCTAACCGAAATATTATCTGACTCCAACCTTGACATCCCATCTTGTATCAAGGCTTTAATAAGATCATCTTGGCTATAAAGCTCATCCTTAGAAGCGATTATGACAGGAATATCCTCTAATTCTTCCTTTAATAATTCCCTCAATTTAAAATGTTCATCAACCTGCCTTGATAATCGATCCCAATCAGATACAACTATGGCATCATATTTCTTATCTTTAACTGCTTCTAACAAAGTGGTGAAATTCTCCCTTTGTTCATAACTCAAGCTATAGGCAGACTTTTCATCTGTATATATATCCTCCTTTTCAAGACTTTTTCCGAATCGTTTTAAATAATCTTCAACAACTTTTAACTGTTGTGATTCAACCCTTTGCTCAGTGGTAGAGACACGACCGTAAAAGGCAATTCTCTTTGCCTCATTTATTAGTTCTTGTACGCTTTTTTGGTTCTCTTTTTTCACGTAAAGTCACCTCCGGTGGGATGAACAACTTTATTGTTGTTTTATCTTTTGAAACAATGACTTTATCAATCAATCGAATGATATGAGTCAAGTGTGGCAGTTGTAACGCTTCTTTTTTTAAAGATTCTTCTTTTAATTCCCCTTTTAAATCTTTTTCTTTTAAAGATTTTAGCCAGCGAAAATACCCACTGTGATACTCATACTGCGGTTTAAAATTTGATAGGAATTGATTTAGGGAAAAATGCATTGAACTAAGCTGCTCTTGTTCTTTGGATATATATTTATACCTTGTTACAGATTTCTCTAATATGTCGTCTTTCGAGCCCTCTTTTAAATACATTTGATAGTTCATCTTTATTTGCTCTTCATTGTCTTTGATTGCTTTAGCTAACTCTTTTTGTTTTTTTTCCACAGGTGCGAGATAACGTCTTTTTACAATTTCATGTAATTTCGGCCAATCATTTGCTAACCTGGTCATAAATATTTCCAACACCGCTTGTATTACCTTTTCATCCAAGTGTTCCATATCTACATGTATGCTACATTGCTTACATTTGTATTTCTTTTTGGTAATGGTTAGTGTCACAGAGCAAGAACCACAGTGTATTTTATTCATTAGGAGTGGAGTATATCTTTCTTCTGAGTTTTCATGTTCATCATTATTGTCTGGGTTCAGAGTTTCTTCACCAAACATATTATTTAACATGTCATTGGCCAAATACCATTCATCATCGGTCACGATACGGAGGTCTTCTAACACTCCGGGAAATGGTATGGTTTTCCCATCAAGTCGTTGTATTAATGTCCCTTTATATATTGGATTGGAAATGATTTTTCTTAATTTCGTCACAGATTTGCCCACAGTATCTTTAAGGGTTTTGTCGAGGTAGTCGGCATCAATGTCCCCCTTGCCAAAACGGATAAAGTTTTCAAATATCTCCCTGACCTTTATTGAACTTTCATCGAATGAAAGGTCTCCGTTTTTCGAAGAGTATCCCAGGGGTGGGCTTCCCCCTCCCCACTTTCCTTGTAAAATCTTTGTTCTCCTGGCATTAATGAGTCTGTTTACAATGTTTTCTCCTTCCTGCTCCGCAATCCCGCCTAATAGTGCCTCCACAAATTCACCAACCGGACCATTAAACACTGGGGGTTCATTATCTGCAGTAAAATACAGTTCAACACCCGCTGCTTGAAATGTTTTTAACGCTTCAATGTATTGTCCGGTATTACGAGCAATTCTGTCCCTTTTAAAAACTAAAACACGTGCAATTAACCCTTTCTTTGCTTCATCTAGTAGTCGACTTATTTCCCTCCGGTCTTCTATCTTGTTTAGTCGCGCGGAACACATCCCTTCATTAAAGATCTCATGGATCAGCCAACCATTTCTATGTGCAAATTCAAGGCAAGTAATTTGCTGCATCTCCAATGAGTTCTTTTGTTTGTCTTGATCTAATGATTGCCGAATATAGATCACCGTTTTTTTCATATATCGTCGATCCCCTGTTCTTTCAGACCCTCTTTTATTTGATGATGAAGAATGTTTGAAACAACTTCCGCCCATTCTTTCTCAAAACCTGGGCGGTATACAAATTCAATCGATTCAACTGCGATCTCAGAAACCTGTTTTCTTTTTCTGCCCATTATGTTCCTCCAATCCAATAATTAGTTAGATTAATTGGTGGAAAAGAGTTTCCTAATTAGACACTAATTTCCATCCCTTGTTATGTAAGCTTTGTAAATGATTAGATTTTTATTCATGATAATGAACAACCTTTATTCTGATAAATAGAAAAACATTGTTCTAAAGGGTGTTCCACTATAGACCTCCCTGTCCCGCTTAATGATAAATATGCGGAATATAAGGATTTTTGAACTAGTTCTGTTTTCCAGGATAAGCTTAAAGCAGCATATAACTAGAACGGTTGATTCCGCGGCCCTTCCCATATTTGATTTATAGGTCATAAGGGTTTTATAAAAAGTTAACTATATGGATAAAATTTCTAACATGAGCAATAAAATTGGGGGGGATTCAATGTTTGAAAAGAATATAGCTAATCGTTTCCTTGGTGAAACAAAGACAATTAAAGCTAAAACAGAATATGAACTTCACGAAAAGGTTAGGAAGCAAAAGAAACAATGGAAAGAAAAAGAGAACATAGAGCGTATGAAAATCGATGCACATAAGCGGACCATCTCTGCCCTAAATGCGATTAGGGAATACCGGTCATTATTAGAGCAATCATTAACTGCATCCCATATTATTGAATGGGAAAATTCATATGATAAATCTAGTTTCACTAAAGAAGAACCATTAAAAGAGACGTTTAATATTAGGGTAGGTGTCCCTAAGGAAGATAAGCTTTTTGAATTTTTCTTACCCTTTTTAAAGAAAAAGCGGGAGGAAAAACAACACGAGGCTGAAAAGATGTATCAGGAAGCATTGACACAGTACCTTTATGAGAAAAACCAGTTCTTAAATGAACAGCAAACAAAAAACAGTAACATTGATTCCTATAGAACCGCTTTCGAGAATGGCGACCTTAATAATGTAGAAAGATATTTTACCATGGTGTTAAATTATGCCCCTTACCCCAGTGGATTTAGTAAAGAGTTTGTCCTTGAATATGATGAAACGATCCGCAATTTAATTATCGAATATCGTCTACCACACCCAAGTGAGGTACCAAATCAAATAGAATTTAAGTTTATTCAATCAAGAAAAGAAATTGATGAAAAGAAGATGAAAAATATTGATTTCCAGGAATTTTATGATACTATTCTGTATCAAATCTGCTTAAGGTCCATTTACGAATGTTTTATTTCAGACTACCCACACCACCTTGAAACGATTGTCTTTAACGGCTGGGTACATGGAATTGATACAGCAACAGGTCAAGAATTTGATTCTTGTATCCTTAGTATTCACGCCGATAAAGAAGAGTTTATAAAATTAAACTTATCCCAAGTGATTCCTAAAGATTGTTTCAAAAAACTAAAAGGTTTATCAGCTGGGGCATTGCATCATTTCGCACCGGTTCGACCAATTTTAGAATTGAATAGGCATGACAAACGGTTTATTGAAGGAAGAGAGATTTTAGCGGATATTAATTCCACCCCAAATTTAGCTCAAATGGATTGGGAAGACTTTGAACACCTAATCAGGGAATTATTTGAATTGTATTTTAAGGATATCGGTGGGGAGGTAAATGTAACACAACGCTCGAGAGAAGGTGGGGTGGATGCTGTCATATTGGATCCGGATCCTATACGTGGAGGCAAATACATAATACAAGCGAAAAGATATAATGATGTAGTCCCGCCTTCTGCAGTTCGAGAGTTAAATGGAATCATGAATGATGAAGGAGCAGCAAGGGGAATTTTAGTCACCACCGCCTATTTTGGAAAGGAATCAAGAGACTTTGTAAAAAACAAACCCATTTCACTTATAGATGGGCCGCAGTTAGTTTACATGTTAAATGAGCACGGTTATAAGGTTAAATGTGAAATAAATAAAGGAAAAAAAGAGACTTCATGAAATGTTACCAATGAAGTCTCTTACTTCTACCAATTTAATTCAATAAGTTTCTATATGAATACTTGTAACCATATAACTCACTCTTAATTCATTTTTCCTGGTAAAGTTTTAAACATTTTAATGACTATCAGAGCCATAACTTCCGTCAGCTAACTTAAAAGCTTTACATGGTTGTAACCATCAACCTGTATGGAGAGGTCCTTCGAGTTTTTATATAAACCCCAGTTATTAAGCCTCAAACTGATACCTTCAGCGGTCTAAAGTTTGGATTGCATGTTTTTGTTTTCACAAAGCCTAAGCAGCTTGTATTTTGTTAACTAAATGATATACGTCCAATGATTTTAATTTGTATCTTTATGTTTGTATTTTTACTTTGGTAAATTTACTGAGGTAAAGTTATTTATATAAAATTATTGCTACTCGCTAACCTCAGATTCAAATATTCCCATGAAAATCTTTGCGGTAGGTGAGCGCACCTGCCACATTTGTGGCGCTGATCTGGACTCCACAGGGTGGCTTTTATACTATGGGGACACAAGAAGAAAGGCCATGTTCTATCATGGCCTAAAAATGATATTTGGGGATATATTTCCTTGACATATAATAATTCAAGCTTCGGTCCCGCCTAATTTGTACGCTTTGATCACTCTGTTTGAAGTTTCATCGATCATCTCGTCATTATCTTCGTAAAAGCCCGTCTGACCAGCGATAAAACTTAAATCGTTTTTTCGCTTAATCAAAAACATTGGGCTATTTATTTCTCTTTCCTCGATTTAAATATGTTACTTACCTTCGTAATAGGTCTTATCGAGTTGAATTTGCCTTTCGTAACATTGTTGAATCCTAGCTATCAAACGATCCATTTCAGAAACAGGCAACTCCGATACTTCCATCATGCTATCAAATAATAATTCAATTAGATCTCGATCATGTATGTTCCTTAAACATTCTAACTGTTGGTTGAGCATGTTCCGAAAGACGTATTTAGTATATTTTTCAAATGCTGCTCTTTTTCCATGTGCAATACCACTATACCAATCATCAAAATTTTCAATTTTCCTTCCCATTTTTCCACTTCTTCCTCAACTGATTTTATTACTAGCATTGTTTTTCATCGGGTTTTCGTATTATATCGTAGATTCGTTTGGCGCTAAGGTGACTGTCAATCTATGGCGATCAATACAAAAAACTCCCACCCATCCTTTCTCAAAACCTGTTTGGTAAACTAACTCAATTGAAACCATTTTGATATCAGAGATTTGATTTCTTTTCTTCCCTTTCGTTACTCCCCCACATATTTCGACCTCAATTGTTAAGTAATCTTTGCAATCATCAGCTTTTTATTCATGATATTAAACACTTTTTCACTATTGTAAATAGGAATTCATTTCTACTGAATACAATCAGCAGGTATGATTTGCATTTATTCTAACTAGGCAAAACCTGTATGTATTTAAGTATTCGAACCAATACTCTCCGTCCTTATTAAACTGCTTTTTAACACCGGGCACCACATTCGCTTGTGATTACAGCCACAAGAATGTACCATCTCTGCCATCATTTTTACCAGCAGTTGCCCCGGAATTTACCATTCGCCGCCAAAGTGTTTACCAAAAGAAGTAGGTCAACGGTTTTGAAGTGAAAAAGCCTAATCCTCCTTATCTTTACCGAGGAATTAGGCTTAGGTCTTCCACAATCGGGCTAATTATGGGTTATCAATTTCTATTGAATAGTATTCTTGTACTGCGCAGCAAAGATCCGGTTATAAATGACAGTCCTTGTTCAACTAAAGCAGATAGTTGAAGATTAGAAAAGTTTCTTTAAGCCTTGTAGATAATAACCAATTTATAAATAATAAACCCTATTAAAAGCCCAGGGACTAAAGAGAGTATAGGTAAAAAAACGGGACCAATTGTCACTCCAAATATTTTTATTGAGGTTGAATATATTAAGCCTATTGTAATAAAGAAGGCTCCAAATACAAAAGGTATGTAGGAAAAGCAGTTCACTTTTCCATCTGCATTACGGTATGCATCCCACATGGCAAACATATATAAACAAGGATAAAACATAAGCCATTGAAAGTTTGTAACGTCAATGGCTTTTTGTATTTCTCCTGTAAATGAATAAAGAATCGCTAAATTGAACTTGCTTAAAACATTAACAAGAATCTCCAAAAAAATGAACACGCATCCTTTAAATAAACTTCCATTTAGAAACTGACCGAACCCTGGTAGAGCTATACTCCATAATAAAGCCTCATGTTTTTTAGGCTTTCTAAAATCCTTCACCTTGTATCACTCAATTCAACATTTGATTGCGTTCTTCCATTTGAGGTGGTTCTTCCATCCAACCATTTTTAATCATTATTTTTGCACCTTTATGAGCATATTCAAATATATCTTTCATAAAAATAGTCATTTTAGCTGGTAAATCATTTCGTAAACTGAAGGCGGTACCTAATGAGCCACTTCCCATAGAAAAACTGCAAAAAAGACTTGTGCAATACATCATCAATTTATCGGAAAATGGCGCTATTGTTGAACGGGTTGCATTACCACCTGATGTCTGCGGAGTTTGTATACCGCCTTGAAGAAAGGTTTCACTTAATTCCTTTACAATACTTTTAGCAATCTCTGCTCCATCATTAAAGTAGCTTTTAACCTCTGCTTCATTTGCACATTGAGCAAAACCTATAATCATTTGAAGCCCAGAGACATTTGATTCAATTGAATGATGAAGTTGAGCAACTTCCACTGTATTTAATGAACGTTTTTCGCTAAACGGATTTATGGAGAGTCCACCCAAGTAGCTGTTATCTTTAACAAATTCAACTGACTTTGGCATTGAAACATGAGGAGATTTAACAAGCAACCCCTTTTCAAGCAAATATTGTGTACAAAGGTTGTAATACTTTTGAGTAATGGCAGTTAGATCTTTAAAAATCAGTACAATATCTTCTCGATAACTCATAGTTATATTTAACGAGTGAAGTCCCATACTAATTTCTTTCAATAGGCGAACAAACATGATGTCAAAACCATTATCATATAACTTTGGCACCTCTTTGTTAACATCTTGAGCAGTAAATCCAACTGGTATTACAGCCCCTTCATTTTGTAAAGTTTCTGTGATTTTACCAACATAGTTATCAATCTCCCCATATAAATTAGTCATAATCTCATTAGCCTTTTCATCATCGGCTTTCTCTATTAAGTATTCTAATATACGTAAAATCATTGTCTTTTCCTGATACGTAAGCCATAATACACCTAATTCAGATGAAGTAATTGCTGATTTTTCTGGCATATATATATCCTCCTAAAATTTACTCATTTTAGGTTTAGCATAAACTGGTATCTTAATTCGGTATTTTTTATAGTATTTCACTCATTGTTCATGGCAGGCACACAACTCGCGGATATGGTGTGATTATGGTTGCAGTGGATAATTGATAACTACCTCCCCTTCTAAGAGACAGGTCAAGTCTTTGATCTGTCTCTTCTTGTTTTGCACTATCAGTAAAATAAAAAAGACGATCACTTTGAATGCAATCGTCTCTTAGATGGTTTATCTATTACAAGTATCTTTGTACTATACAGCAAATGTTTTTTTAGTTACTCTTGTTCAATATAAAGCACCCGCTAAAGAATACATAAACAATAAATAGCCCATTATAACTGTGAAAAGGTATTTTTCGAGGAGATATAACATAATGTCTTTAGTTAAAATAGTAACAACCTTAAAATTATTTTCGATAACTCCTAATTGGGATGAAATAATCAGACTACGTAGGCAAATTAGAGATCTGCTTATGGACTATTGGCTCACTAATAGTTTATTTTCTTTTAATTGGTGGCTACTTTTAACCACAACAATTATCTTTTTAATAATATGGCTCATCGTTCTTGATAAAACAAGAATAATTGAAATTGCTTCGTTTGGTCTTTTGATAGGAACCACAGGTTTTATTTTAGATATTATCGGTATTGCATTAGTTTTATGGTCTTATCCTGACAGCATAGTACCAGTGATACCTCCAATAATTGAAATTCATCATGTTCATTTGCCTATTTTTTATATGATAATTTATCAATTCTTTGATACTTGGCAATCATTTTTAACAGCTATGATAATTACTTCATTTATTTTTTCTTTTGTTTTTGAACCATTGACGGAGTGGTTAGGTATTTACGAAGTATATAACTGGAAATACATATATTCCTTCCCTATTTACATTTTTGGTGGCTGGATATTTAGGTGGACAATAATTAAGGTCAAACAAATCGAAAACAGAAGATAAAGCACTTCCTTTTATTAGCGAGTGCTTTTTTTGCTCCTTTAGCTTGATTACATTCACAAAGTTACCAAAAGTAAAAACATTTAGTGCGCAATATTTAGTCTACTTCGCGGGAGGACATAGGGACAGTTCACTGTCCCTGTTCCCACATATATAAATCCCTTACCATTCTCACTCGGTAACAGTTCGGGAAAAACGGGGACCCCAAAATTTCCAGCGGTCTTTTACGATTCACTCTATTCCTAGTTAATCCTCGCTTAGCTTCTTGGACCCATTTGGAACCTCTCTACATATTTTTCCTTTCCGAGTAATCGCTCTCCTTTGTGACAAGCCACTGTTGTGACTTGTCACAAAAATTATTTACTTAATGGTTTATCTAGTAATGATTTAAATCAAAATTACTTCTGATAACTTGTTTTACGTAACCCGTTATCTAATTCTATTATTTCTTGATTACTACTCCCTCTAAATTGAAGCGATAAATCACGTTTATCTATTTCAAATCGCCCATCAACAATTACATCAATGTAAGTAAGTAGTTCTAGTTTATCTTCATCTTTACTAGCCTGTAATTCCTCTAACGTCCAACCTGTATATGCCCATATATTTTTACCATGTTCTTTTAAATCTCTAGCTACTTGTTTAACAACAGGAGCTTGATAGAAAGGATCTCCACCACTGAGAGTAATATCTGTAATAGGGTTTAGTGCTTCCTTCACTATTTCTTTGACTGTCATTTCGGTCCCATTTTGTATATTCCACGATTTAGGATTATGGCATCCTTTGCAGAAGTGCTCACAACCAGCAAAAAATATAACCGTTCTAACCCCCTCCCCATCTACTACGGAATCATGGTAGATGGAAAGCACTTTTGCAGTATCGGTCACGAGTGTTTCACCCGGTCTTCTTCCTCACTCGCTTTTGCGGTGTTCCATTGTTTCATTGTTCCTACCAAATATCCAGTTATTCGTCTAATGCGGTCAATTTTCTCTTCATTATCATTCCCACATTTAGGACATTCATTGTCAATGACCCCTGTATAGTTACATTGGTGGCATCGATCTACAGGATGATTTATACTTCCGTACCCTATGCCATTATCAGCCATAGCTTTTACAATTCTATCCATAGCCTTAATGTTTTTGCATACATCTCCATCGACTTCGATATAACTAATGTGTCCAGCGTTTGTATACTTGTGAAATACTCCTTCTTTTTTGATTTTATCAATGACGCGGATGTTATAGTAAACAGGAACGTGAAATGAGTTTGTATAATAATTACGACTTGTTATTCCATCTATCTCACCGAATTCTTTTTTGTCTTGTTTAACGAAGTGCCCGCTTAGACCTTCTGCTGGTGTTGCGATTAGTGAATAGTTTAAATCATACACTTCTGCAGCTTCATCACATTTTTGGCGTAGAAAAGAAACAATTTCTTCGCCAAATTTTTGAGCCTCATCGCATTCACCATGATGTTTACCAGTTAATGCCTTCAAACACTCAGCTAGCCCAATAAATCCAATACTCAAACTACCTTGTTTTAGAATTTTGCCTACTGTATCGTTCGGACCTAATTGTTCACTATTCTTCCACACCCCTTGTCCATATAAGAAAGAGAAATCTTTAGCTGATTTTTCTGATTGGAAGCACATTCTGTCGTACAATTGTCTAATAACAACATTAGTGTACTTTTCGAGTGTTTTATAGAATTCGGAAACAGAATTTGAGATTAATGCAATTTTCACTAAGTTAAGGCTGGTAAAAGATAAATTCCCTCTTTCTATACTGGTTTGTTCTCCATGTCGATTGGCCATAATCCTTGTACGACAACCCATATAAGCGACTTCTGTATCAGGTTCTCCTTCTCTGTAAAACTCGTAATTAAATGGTGCATCAATGAAACTGAAATTAGGGAATAATCTCTTTGCGGTTGTTTCTAGACCTAATTGATATAAGTCGTAGTTTGGATCCGCTTCATAAAAATTGAAACCCTTTTTCATTTTAAAAATTTGGATTGGGAAGATTGGTGTTTCTCCGTTACCTAAACCCTTCTTTGTAGCTAGCAAGATGTTTTTAATAATCATCCGACCTTCTTTACTGGTATCTGTTCCGTAATTGATGGATGTGAATGGAACCTGCCCACCAGACCGTGAATGCATAGTATTTAAATTATGGATAAATGCCTCGCTCGCTTGATAGCATTGCTTGTCAGTTTCATCCCATGCTATCTCTTTCATTCTTTCTTCACTAATCGGTAGGTCGTATGACTTTAGTGTATCTAGTTCCTTTTCAAATGTTTTATTTACATAAGGTGCTAAATCAAAATCAAAAGCTTGGAAACTTTGACCTCCATGTTGTTGATTTTGGTTACTTTGAAAGATAATAGCCGCTAACGCCATAGCACTACTGATGGTTTTGGGTTCACGCATGTATCCGTGTCCTGTATTAAACCCATTTTTTAATATTTTCCCTAATGGTATCTGAGCACATGTGGTTGTTCCTGTGGCCATAAAATCAAGGTCATGAATGTGGATAAAATTATCATCCATAGCTTCTAGAGCTTCATTTGAAAGTAGATATTCTTTTGCATAAGCTTTTGCACTTTCGCTTGCGAATTTATTCATTTGTCCTAATGGAGAACGTCCATCTACATTTGCGTTTTCTAGTGTTAAATCTTGGTTGGAGTTTGAAACAATTTCGTGAAAAGAAGAGAATAAAGTTTGGGAGGGATTCTCTCTTTTCTTTTCTAAGTGTTGAGTTGTCATAAAAATCACCCTTCTTTTTGGTATTGGATTGACATTCATCTAATGCATTACAATCAGAATTTCCAGGGAATTAAAAATCCACTCATTAACTGAGTGGATGAATGAACAACTTAAAAAGGTACACAAATACCTTTTACGGCCATCGATTCACCTTCCCAACTCCCGAGGAATTTGAAATACTTCATAATGAGACAGGTATCTGACTTATGCTTATTAAGCAATTACAGTTGCGGGTACAGTTCCGGACTCTAACCGGATTCCCTTAAAAGCCAATCGGCATCTCATTATAAGGCTAAACACAATATGTAGTTGTCCTCCGATATTCAACACACAATATACAGAACGATTTAATAGTACATGTAATTAGTAGTAATATCAATTACTATTCATGTGGCGATTTTATGAACATAATTCATGTAAAGCATGACCAGAATTAAAAAAGTCATTAAAATTACGTAACATAAAACCAAAAATCTTTGCTGTTTCATTCACCCTCTATTATTAAAAGAGGTGTTTTTGCAACTCTCCAGATTATAACTTTATTCTACTTTGGAAACCCTTCTTCCATAAAAGTGCCTGTTAACTCCATAAGGAATTTAACAAAAGCCCGTTAATCCTTACTGAATCAAACACACTTAAATAAGGAAATCCTTAAAACTAATCATATCGTTTTGGTTTAAAATTTTTGACAATTATTCTTGTCAAGATAACCGATATTAAAATAGGAGATGTAGTAATTGCATTCTTAAGATATTCATTTAGAGATGGATTAAAATACCAAAGTAACGCTTCAATTAATAGTGCAGAAACTGCATAAATTGTTAATGCTAATATTATCTGTTTACCTATCCCCATATTGCCTCCCCATTTGAGCAGTAAAGTTTCAACTTTATTAGTTGTATCAAATCTTTAGTAAATGCTTATTCATACACAGATAGGTAAGGGTCTGAAGTTATCGGTCCCTTTTCCCCCTGTTCACACCGTACATAAAAATTTCGAATCTACGGAGTTCCAACTAATCCAATTCATTCTTTACTTGTTCACAATATGACAAAGCATGGCTCGAACGGAAGTGTTGGATCTCTTTTCAAATACGATTGACCTTACACGACAGTTATATAACAAATCGTTAAATGTATTATTAGAAAAAGGGTTATATTCAAGAGCTGCTTCTATTCCGATACCAAAGAAAGTTGATTTAATAGAAAAACAAGGGTATTTAACTGGTTGGTGTGGGGAGCGCCGCCCAATAAATGCAATTGAAATTATGCACTTTTATAAAAATATGAAACGAAATGCTATTGGTAAATCGTTATTGCTAGGTTTTGGACAAACTGCTGGTTAACAAGAGGTGCGGAATTATATGGCTAGAGGATCTCAAATAGCGAGTAAAGTCGTGGAGTTTATGCCTCACATTTTATCAGAAGAAAACATTTCTGAAACACCAACTATGGATTCCGAGATTCTCAAAACAACAACAGCCCCTTTTTCGGAAAAGCTAATGATGCAGGTGTCACAAATTGTTCACAATCAATTCTTCATCCATTACCATTAAGTTGGTAAAATTGACTTTGCGTTTGTATTTTAATGCAAGGGGAAGAGTAATTATGGAAACAACCCTACCATCTGTTTTAAATCCAAATGAACTCCTTAGTTATATCGAATTTTTGAGAAAAGACCTTATTAACAAAGGTTTACATTTCGGATTTAATGACGAACGAACAATACAGGCTAGTCAGGAACTAGATTACTTTATATTTGAGTACCAAAGAATAACTTAGTATTGCCACTAATCTTTTTAGGAATAATGATCAAATGGGAAATCACTGCCAATTTCATTTAACAGCAAAAAAGCCAACGAAATATCAGGTTGATCTTGCGGGAAAGCCTCCGTTCGCTTAAGTACATCATTCCACAAACTCACCTAAAAATAAGGCTATTGTTACGCAGTATTAAGTCAAATAGACAGCAACTTACTGAATCAAATACTTTTTATGCTACTCTCGCTTTCGCTCATGAGTAATTTTTGCATACCTAAGTGTCGTATCTGGTGAACTATGTCCTAAGAGCTCTTGAATAGCAACCAATTCAGCACCATTATTTAATGTTAAAGTAGCAAAGGTATGTCTTAAAACATGGGGACTTACTTTGTCTTGTAATCCTGCCCTTTGAGCGATTATTCCTATTTCTCTTTGTATTCCTCGTTTAGATAATCTTCTAAAAGGTTTTCTCTCTGTAATCATCAAGGCTTCACAATTGTCATTTCTTCCTTTTAAATATTTATCCAAATGATACATTGCTCTAATCGAAAAATAGACTTCCCTTTGTTTATCACCTTTACCTATAACTAATGTGCTCATATTCTGTTGATTGATATCAGCTTTTTCTAATCCATGAACTTCAGATAATCGACAGCCCGTTGCATACAATACTTCTAGAAAAGCACGCTGTCTTACTGTATCACAGGATTCTCTTAACATTTCTAGTTCTTCGATTGATAAGGATTTAGGAAGTCGGTATTCATCTTTTGGAGCTTTTAATTTATTAGTTGGATCACGTTTAATATATTCTTCTGAAACTAACCAACTAAAAAAACTTTTTATAATCGATAATTTCTTTCTAATTGTGCTCATTTTTAAGGACCCATCTTGACTTAAGTACATTCGAACATCTGCTGCAGCTATGTCCTCAGCCTACTTTTTTACGATATCAGCAAACACATTTAATTCCATGAGGTAGTTGTCTAGAGTAATAGAACTTAAACCTTCTAGTTTTTTTGCCGAGATGAACAATAGTATTTTATCCTCAAGATCAGGATGTACTTCACCTAACTCAACTCTGTGAATATAATACTCTGATAGAACAGTAGATAATTTATTCTTTGTATTTTCCACTTCAATATTAGGATACAAATCTTTTAAAGCAGCCACTAAAGCTGATAATACTTGTTCTCCTAGATTCATAATAATCAACTCTCCTTAGTTCATATTAGTAACTAAGGATTACCTATTCAAACAGCAAAAATACCAACTGAGTGAGTATGGACCGCTTTTTTGATCCTTTGAATAAGAAAGAGACGATTACTTTTGGGGTAATCGTCTCATAATGGTTGTGTATAGCTAGTATCTTTGCACTGCGCAGTAATTGACTTGTTTTGTTAGTTGTTCTTCTCAAAATACGCTCACATTACTTGAATAACAAAAAACAATTATCCTCTTTAATCACTCTCCCTAGTTGAGAAATAATATAGCATTTATTTAATTCTTTTTATTAACAACTGATATCCATAAATAACTAGAGCGAAAGTAATAAATGAAAAAAATATGTGTTTAGGCCTAAAGTTAACTAGTTTAAAAAGTCTTAACTTTTGAAATAGATAGCTCAGTGGGAAAGAAAAAAGAATATCCATTATTAGGTTAAGACCTAAATACCGTTTTAAATTTCCAAAGGTTAAATGAAAAATCCATAATGTTCCTACAAGAAAAGGTCCCAAAATAAAGCTACCATCGTTTAATAGTTTAACTTTCCATCCCCCTTTAACAACCCACCACTTATATGGGACTGCCAACAAACACATTCCTGTTACAAGAAGTGATGCAAAAAGAGAAACGGGTAAATAAAGTTTAAATGACTTTTTAGGAAGAAAAATGATAGAAATCCAAGGCAATATAAGCTGAATGATTCTAATGATATTAGGCATATAAATTGATTCCCCCTTTTCATCTTAATTTCCCCTCTTATTTGGGAATAATTCACAGGGAAATCACTAATTATGTGTTTCTTATTGAACCATACTGCCCGGTTCAGCTTATATACATTTATTCACAAGTGCTTTAAAATGAAGAACTTTGCTGCGCAGTATAAGTCCAATACGAAAAAAAGATCACCCTAAAAGAGTGATCGCCTGACATGATTTTTTAATTACAAGTATGGTTGTACTGCTCAGCAACTGACATTGTATTGCTAGTTGTTCTTCTTCAAAATAAGCCCCCATTTGTATGAAAAAGAGATTCAAAAATGCAATAATATTTACTATCTTTTTATAAAGGGAAGAAGCTCAAGGAAGCCATATGCTTATCAATACACTTGCATACTCTAAAAGACCATGCTTTTGTCATTGATTAAACCACTTATATATCCATATCTTCAGCTTCAAAGCCGTCTTCCATTTCCTTTATTTTCAATGCTAAATACTCTTCAATTTCATTAAGAACCTCTGGAATATCTCTAATGATGGGAAGCTCTGATGTTATGTTTGCTCTATAAAACTCCAAATAACTGCTCACTTTTTCCATACGTGATTGCTCTTTTCTTACCTCGAATACCTTTTTGGGAATTAGATATTTTACAATGCTACCTTCTAAATCAGCTTTTAAGTCAGCAGAATACAGTATCAGGTGATAATTTTGAAACCAGTATTGTTCACCATCATTTTCTTTTAATTTATCCAATTCTTCTTTTTCAAAATACCCATCTTTTAGGTAATACGAAATTAATACTTGATTGCTTGTTTCCATTACTCTATTTTTATTTTCAATCAATACATCTGTAAAATCAAATATTTTTATTGCGTAATAAAAATACAACTGCTCTTCATTAAATGAAGTTTTAAGCACTTCTCTATACCTAACATGGAAAAATTTATGTAATCTATTTTTGTCAAAATTACTCATATCATTAAATTTATCGACTGTATACAACATAGTCTCAGGAGATAAGTTAAATAGAAAACATAATTGGTGATAATCATAATTCTTAACTTGATAACTCTCTAGGTCTAACTCTCTAAAATATTTCGTCTTAAAAAAATTATTTATAAAAACCTTCTTAAGTTTATCATCTTCTAAGTTTGAGACTCTAAAAACAAGTTGGTTAATAAAATATAGCTTGTTATTATCTTTTTCCTTATCGAATCTTACATTACAATGGGCAATTAATTTTTTCCAATATCTCGCAACTAAATTGTAATTATTGAAAGTTTCATATGTCCAAACCTCTTTTTTGCTATCATTTCTTTCTAATTCATATTTTTCCAACACCTTATCAAAAATCCTTGTTATTTCAACAACATCATCCTTATTACAGAAAAAGTAAAAGTCATCGGAAAAATAGGAAAACTCGCAGTCAATCTTTGCTCTTCTAATTTCTCCTGCTATTTCATTACTGATATTTTTTAAGTTACTTTCTGCGAAATATAATGACAAATAATTTCCCATTATTAATCCATTTGTTTTTCCCTGATTCATATTGGATAAAAATCGTTCTTCATGTTCTTCGTAGTCTATTAAATGAGTATAGATCCTCCCGTAGTATTCCTTTATATCCATTTTAATAAGTTGATCATAAACGCATAACCTGTTAAAATCCTCCTCTAATTGCCTTTCGTATTCACCTGATACAAAATCCCCAGTATCAATATTTGCTGATAAGCGTTTATGTAGTGGATCTAAATTTTGAATGCTATCAAAATTTGATAAATCCTTAAAATGTTCATATGCAACTATAAAATTCAAAATATTTGGCATTTTAAGGGTTCGATACTTATCTTCTTGCTTTTTAACTCTAAAATTAATAGGTTCAACCCAGACCAACTTACTAATATCAAATGAGGATATATCAGTTGGGAATTTAAGAATATCAATGTCCAGAAAATGCTTGACTGAATTCTTGAAATTGTACAAATTATTAAGTTTCATCTTCTCCACCTTGTTTCACTTATTAGTTTTTCTAACTTAAACTTTGCTCTCTAGCAATTCATTTCCATTTGTAAAAAATATCCAATTTTATTAAAAAATCTTTTAAACACATTCTACACTTACCTTTGAACCATCATAGTGTAAAATATTAATGCTTTTTATTTACATCTATATATTACCATTAAATTGCAATTAGTTTTGAAGAGCTCTGCTTGTTAGTTCACACAAAACCAACTAAAATGAAGAAAATTATTACGCAGTATAGGTCTACTACACAATACATTATTTAGTCTTGCCCGTTTGTAAACAGTCTGTAATTCTTTGGTACACTTTTTGTCATTCGGTGGTAAATGCTATGTCAGAGCTGGTACAAACATTTTAATTACTTGTAATCAAAATTCATTTAATCGTAGTTTGGCTATGCCTTTTACCTCTTCCTTCACTTTGTAGTTTCAAGCACCACTGTCGTAAAGCCTGTGCTTTTGCGACTTGGTTTTGTCCCAACCTTTATTAACAATTCCTATAAGGTGATGAATACACCAAATCCAGCAAACGAACATGTCTTGAATATTCATAGGTATTAACCCTTTCATTTCTACATATGTCTCCTATTTTACAACATAAAAAAAAGCATCCTTGTAGGAAGCTTTTTTACTAATTAAACAATTAAAGCAGTCCAATTAGTTTGTGATAGTATTAAATCTATTATAGATATAAGTCATCTGAACGACTTGTTTGTAGAGGTACTTCGGTTATAACATATATATCTCCTATAAGATTAACTTTTTTTACCTCAAGGTTTCTCTTTGCTATCTTTTTTAATTTAGTTTTACTAATTCTAGTTATATAAATATATTCTTCTGCAGAAAAAACATTATAACCACAAATATTATATAACGGATTCATAAATAACTGATCATTCTTTACATAAAAAGTTCCAATGATAAAAAATAATATAAAGTTTATTAGTAAACTTCTCCCGCTATGTATATCCATTGATATTAGTGGAACAATATACGTTACAATATACCCCATTGTATCCTCTCTAACAAATTCAGTATCCTTTATTGTACCTATTCTTCCCTCTGTTTTTGTATATACACGAAAAAACAAAAATACACCGAACAATGACAATATAAAAAAAATCAATAAACCTATCCAAAATATAGACACAGAAGTGCTTATATTAAGAAATTGATTAAAAAAACATTTAAGGGTAAGAAGACGGCCATTGTCATCAAAAAGCTGTATATTTTGTACTATGAGCAACAAATATAAGGGGATAAAAGATGATAAATAAAAGAGAATTTTTTGTAACGATCTAGTGAATTTCATATATATTCCCTTCTTTAGATTTATTGCGTAACATCCTCACCTATACGACCTAAAATTAATGATAAATAATATGCATCTGCAATACAGAAAAGTATTTGACTTCTAACTTGTCTATTTCTTGTATATACAATTTGACCGTGTTGATTTAATTCAATATCTAAATCTGCTTCAGCAATCACATTGGGAAGTAAATTACGATTTTGTATAAACCCTTCAATTCTCCCAGGAGTGTTTAAAATCTTAGTGATTCTCTTAGATGCTTGTCTATCATTTAAACAATCATCTCTAAATTCATCAAAGTTAGTTATAATATTACCTTCCTCAATATGGCTTAGGGCTTCTGTTGCTCTTTCTGAAAAATAATCCTGTAAATTGAAAATTGTTTGTAATGCAAATCGATTGATTATTAACATTTCATTTTGAAATACTAATATATCTATATCTCTATCCAAACCAATAAAAAGTTCGTTATCAAACTTCCTTAAAGTATTATCTTCTAAAATACCCAAGATTCCACTTCGAATTTTTTTCATTTTTGTAAACCTGCGAAATATATACATGGATTCATCATTAGTATTAGTAAATTTAATGCAGTAAAAATTTATATCATTAAGATCCATTTCGCCCATATCACCATGTATATTTTCTTCTGAATCTATTTCCACTATGGTATTAGCCACACGTGCTACATCTAGAGTTGCCACAGATAGATACCCATCTTGGCCTACATTAGGGTTGTAAATCTCTTGCGGTAAATCGTACAATCTTGTTTGGAAAACCTCATTATATAGATCTTTTAAATCTTGACGCATTTGTGGCCTTATAGTAGGTTGGTAAACTTCATAGGCTTCCATTATCTTTTGGACAAATTTAACTGATACAGCATTCGGTTGATTAATGTCAAGATTATTCACAAATTGTCTAAGGTAATTAATATTCAATGTTATCCCTCTTCTCGATAAAATTATAATAACAAAATTCGACAAGAAAGACGGAATACCTCTCAACCAACCGCATATTTTTCCAATTCTCCTAAATAAACCCACGCCTTGATGCTTATTCCTCTAAGTTAAAACTCTCTTTGCATCCATTTACAACCTATATTTCTTTATTTAGATTTTTGCATATTTGGGAGGGGACGGAGACCTTTTCCCTATACAATTTGTATTACGATACGTACTGCACTAGGGCGATTTTGTACACTATATGTACGCGCGTGCAGTTGTACATCAATTACGATTAGTAAAGGTGCCACCATTTACTTTAGCCAGCAACAGACCGCCAATCCAATCCATTCCTTGGATAGCTATATTAATGCTTTCCAGGGAGAGTTTCAATTGAGGGGAGTGGCGGGGATGATTGGCGCATGTTCGTGGCTCTTCTATGTTCAATACCCAACACACCTTTACAGCCATTCAATTTCAATAGTAACCTCTGGAACTTCTCTTCTTGTATTATGATCCACTCTTGAATTAGTTGAAAACCAAATTTTCTTTATAAAAGTCTTAAGAAAAGTATTACAAACTTCAGGTTCAATATTATCAATCTTGTTTAAAGTTTCAATGCATCGTGCTAACCGGCTTTGTTCTTCTTCTGTATTATTAAGGTTTTCTAATTGAATGTTTATTAGTTCTATTTGCTGCTTAACATTTTTGATTTGCCTTTCATTCTCCTCGCTTAATTCCAGGAATTCAGCCTTTGTAATTTCTCCATCCATTCTCATTACCTTTAGATTCTTTTGTCTATTATCAAACTTTCCTATTTGCCTAATAAGTGATTCCTTTTGAGAATTAAGTTTATTTTCCTCTTCAGAAGTGTCATGAGTTTTTAATTTTTCAAGCGCAATTTCAAAATCCGCTTTTTTATCTTTTACCTTCTGCAAAACATATACTTCAACAGGTAAATATTTATGACCTCTATCTTTGCATGTATTATTGCTAATTTTATATGAACAAGATTTAATGTAATCAATATCGGTTCCATCCGTTTGGATATATCTCTTTCTTCCGCAACAATAACAGTACAGAAGGTTTTGTAGTCTCCGGTTCGCCTTCTTTTTATTAAAATAACTACCACTCTTGTTTTCTTCTAATATTTTTTGAACTTCTAAGAAAGTTTGTTTACTTACAATCGGTTCATGTGCATTCTCAACAAATACTTCATCAACCACTCTTCCGTTAACCCTCCTACAAGCTTGAACCACTCCATAATAAACAACATTTTTTCGTATACTGGATATGTGAGATGTTGTTAGAATTTTGCCGCTTCTGCTCCTCCATCCGTATGTATCTAGCTCTTTTGCGATTTCATTGGCACTTACTCTTTGTACGGTTCTCTGAAAGATATGTCTAATAATTGTTGCCTCGTCTTCAACGATAACTAATCTTTGATTTTCGTCCTTTTTATAACCTAGTGGTGCTTTATTACTCATTACCCATCTTCCTTGTTCTGCGGCAGCTAAGCGACCTCTACCTAACCGTTTCCGTATTTGCTTGTACTCAAAGTTCGCCATCATTGCTTGGAACGAAAAAAGCATTTCATTGCTTTCCTGGGCTAAATCAATTGCACCATGTGGAGTTAAGATTTTTATGTCGTGTGCAATCAACATCGTCTTGATTTGTTCAGCATAGGCGTTGTCACGGGAAATCCGATCTATATCCATTACTAAGAGATAATCATATTCATCTAATTTATTTAGCAGAAGATTTAATTGGGGTCTAACATTATTTACACCACTCGAAATTTCCTGATACACGTCATATGTTAAATTATTTTGTTTAGCAAGTTTAATTAGTGCATTTCGATGACTTCCTAATATTTCATCAATGTTTAGCTGTTCCTCATTTCTAGATAGTCGTAAATAAATAGCGGCGAGGGCCATGTTTAAGATCACTCCTATGTTTTACAAAATTCCATTATGAACCCAGTAAAAATAGAAAATTAACATTTGTTACCTTTCCTACAGTACCATAGATTGTGATCACGACTGTATCACCGATATTATATTTCGGTTCTTTACGGTTTTCCATTTCCTCCATCCTCTCAATGATGCGTCGTGAGTTTATTAACACATTATATGCGGAGGGTGGCTAATTCGACACGCCCAATAAAAGAAAAGAGGCCTAAACCCGATAGCTTATCGGTGGCCTCAATAAAAAATTATATTTAAGTAATACTTACCCTTCTGTCTGCAAGTAAATCTCCCATGCTTCATCAAAAATGGCCATACTCTCAAGGTATTGCCCATTAAACTCAAGGTAGGAGCTAACCTCATCATAATCCTCCGAGTTCTTTGGAAAGCTATGGTCTTCGTATGCGTTATTCGCAAATCGACTGATATCATCCTTTGGCTTCGGATGCCGATATTTCATTAAGAAATGATAAAAACTCTTGTACATATTGAACGCCTTCCTATAGTTAAATGTTTGTCCTTAACTATAAACGAAAGCTCCGATTCAGTACAAGAGTTTTAGTTAGTTTTTTACCTATTCATGAACTCTGGTTTTCTTTTTTCAGTAAAGGCCGCTGTCCCCTCATTTTTATCTTCGGTTGCAAAGAGAACGGCCTGTGCAAGCTTTTCAATAATCAAACCTGTTTTTTGATCCGTTTCGAACCCAGAATGAACTGCAAGCTTTGCCAATTTTACAGCAAGCGGACCTTTGGCTAAAATTTTCTCCGCTACTTCTACCGTCTTTTCTTCGAGTTCGTCCGGTGGAACAACCTCCGACACTAAGCCAATTCGGTGGGCTTGTTCTCCATCAAGCATCTTCCCGGTAAGTATCATATCGAGCGCAATCCCTTTTCCTACCACTCTTGCCAGACGCTGGGTACCACCTGCTCCAGGAATGATGGATAAATTCAATTCAGGAAGTCCGAACTTTGCATTCGAGGATGCAACCCTAATATCACAAGAAAGCGCTAGTTCACATCCACCTCCAAGTGCAAACCCGTTTACCATCGCAATTGTAGGCTTATCGTACATTTCAATCTTATCGTAGACCTCTTGCATGCTGTTTG
The DNA here is from genome assembly GCF_900109925.1 of Mesobacillus persicus. Lineage (GTDB taxonomy): Bacteria > Bacillota > Bacilli > Bacillales > Cytobacillaceae > Mesobacillus_B > Mesobacillus_B persicus. The sequence continues at coordinate 25,599 of NZ_FOBW01000020.1, forward strand.
GATTAAAAACATCGAGGAACGTTTTTTCCTTTAACTGGGCAATGTCCGCTCCTGCAGCAAACGACTTTGCCCCTTTTCCTGTAAAAACAACACATCCAACAGAATCATCTCGTTGCAGCAAATCGAGTGCACCTGCTATTTCCTGTAGCGTCTCCGTATTTAACGCGTTTCGAAGTTCAGGTCGATTAATCACAATATAAGCCAGTTTCCCATTTTGGGTGATTTCAATATTTTCAAACTTCATACGCTCACAACTCCTCATCACTCAATAATATTTTCAATCAAAATTGCCATTCCTTGGCCACCACCGACACAAAGTGTCGCAATTCCATATCGCTGTTTACGTCGCTTTAATTCATACAATAAAGTTGTTACGATTCGAGCACCAGTGGCTCCAACCGGATGCCCAAGGGCAATTGCGCCACCATTAACATTGACTTTTTCTTGATCAAGGCCAAGTTCACGAATCACCGCTAAAGCTTGGGATGCAAAGGCTTCATTCAACTCAAATAAATCAATTTCTTCAATGCTTTTACCAGTACGTTCAAGCAACTTTTTCACAGCAGGAACTGGACCAATTCCCATAATTTCTGGTGATACCCCAACAGCTGCCCAATCGACGATTCGAGCTAACGGTTTTACCCCTTTTGCTTCGGCTGTTTCCGCTGTCATTAACACAACTGCAGCGGCACCATCATTACGGCCACATGCGTTACCAGCTGTTACGCTTCCACCTTTTCTGAATGCAGGCTTTAAGGTAGCTAGCTTTTCAATCGTCGTATCCGGGCGCGGGTGCTCATCCGTATCCACAACAGTTGAACCTTTTTTTGTTTTAACCTCAAACGGAGCAATTTCTTCCTTAAACTTCCCTTCCTCGATGGCCAAGCTTGCTCGACGCTGACTTTCAATTGCAAACGCATCCTGGTCTTCGCGAGAAACCTGATATTTCTCGGCTACATTTTCTGCGGTTATCCCCATTCCAAGGCTATCACCGTAAATCTCTTTTGGCTGCTGCCCCGCTTCTGTATTAGAATCGACTAGATGGGTCCGGTCGCCACCAAACCTTGATCCGCGAAGATAAATGGGTGAACAACTCATGCTTTCTGTTCCACCTGCAACAACAACCTCCGCTTGACCTGATTGGATTTGTTGAACACCTGAGGCGATTGCCTGCATCCCCGAAGCACACAGTCGATTAATCGTAAACGCAGGAACAGTTTCAGGAATTCCCGCTCTTAAAGCTGCAACCCTCGCGACATTCGATGATTCCGTGCTCTGTCTTACCTCTCCTAAAATCACTTCGTTCACTTGATCACTCGAAATGTTCGCACGATTTACCGCTTCCTTGACAACGTGGCTCGCTAAAAACCCCGAGTTGATCTCCTTAAATGAGCCTCCGTAACGACCGATTGGTGTACGGACCGCACTAACGATGACAATGTTATCCTTATTGACCATAAATCCTGCTCCCCTCTATTAATCTAATTTATATTCCTTCTTCAATTGACCAGCGATAATATTCTTTTGAATCTCAGACGTTCCTTCATAAATCCTCGTAATCCGCGCATCCCGGAAGAAACGCTCAATCGGATAATCTGAAATATAGCCAATACCTCCATGCACCTGAACAGCTTTATCGGCTACGCGGTTATAAACCTCAGAACCGTATAACTTTAACATCGCTGCCTCTTTGATCACTTTCATTCCTTGGTCCACCATCCAAGCAACACGGTAAGTAAACGAACGCAGAGCTTCAATTTCCATCGCCATTTCAGCTAACATATGGCCAACTGCCTGGTGGTCAATGATTGGGACCCCAAATTGGACCCGTTCATTTGCATAAGTCGCCGACATATCAAGCAGCTTTTGGCATGAACCTAAATTCCTTGCTGCCAAACCAGCGCGACCATTGGCAAGGATTTTAAGGGCGTTGACATAACCTTGGCCCTCTACCCCTAGGACGTTTTCAACTGGAACCTCACAATCTTCCATAATTACTTCGGCCGAGTGTGACCCTCTTAACCCCATTTTCCGCTCAACAGCACCGACTTGGAAACCAGGAAAATCTTTTTCAATGATAAAAGAAGTAATCCCTTTTGACCCCTTCGATGGATCAGTTACAGCCATCACGGTAAAAACATCCGCCTCGGTCGCATTTGTAATATAATGCTTCGTTCCATTTAAAATATATTTATCGCCTTTTTTCACGGCAGTTGTTTTCAAATTCGTCGCATTTGATCCCGCTGCTGGTTCAGTTAAGGCAAACGCTCCAATCTTTTCCCCGGCAGCCATATCAGGGAGATATTTACGCTTTTGTGCTTCATTGCCCATTTCAACAATACCGACAGTCCCAATTCCTGTATGGGCACCTATTAATGTCGTGAAACCGTTATGAGTTGCGCCAATCTCTTCATAAAGGGCACATTTGCCGACCATTCCGATCCCAAGGCCACCATATTCCTCTGGAATGCTTAAGCCAAACAAGCCCATTTCCTTGGACATATCGATAATTTTCTGTGGAATTTTATTTTCTTCTTCGATTTGCATCGCGACTGCTTCTACTTCCGTCTGAACGAAGTCACGGACACCTTTTTTCAAAAATTCAATATCCTCGTCTAAGCGAAAATCCATTATACATCCCCCTATTCACTATAGTTATAGAATCCTCTGCCACTCTTTTTCCCTAGCCACCCAGCCTTTACGTATTTAACAAGGATTGGACATGGTCGGTATTTCTCGCCTAATGTTTTGTGAAGATATTCCATATTTCGAAGTCGAGTATCAAGTCCGACTAAATCAGCCAACTCTAGAGGACCCATTGGATGGTTAAGCCCAAGCTTCATCGCCTTATCGATGTCTTCAACGCTTCCGACGCCTTCCATTACCATGTTCATCGCTTCATTCCCGATTAAACAGTTCATGCGGCTCACAGCGAATCCTGGGTATTCATTGATTTTCACACACTCTTTCCCAAGTGTCTTTCCAAATTCAAAGCTCTTTTGAATCGTTTCTTCTGAGGTTTCTAGACCACAAATCACTTCGATTAATTTCATCTTTGGAACAGGATTAAAGAAATGTAGGGCAATACATTGACTTGGTCTGTTCGTTTGCGCCGCAATTTCAGTTGGGCTCATCGTCGAAGTATTCGTCGCTAAGATGGCATGGGGCGGAGCAAACTGATCCAGTTGCTTAAAGATCTCGATTTTTAAATCCATTAGTTCTAAAACTGCCTCAATAACTAGATCTGCCTCCTCGGCAGCTTCTTCTATGCTTGTTGTATATTGGATACGTTCTCTCGCAGCATCAGCTTCCTCTACCGTCAATAGCCCCTTATCAACTGAACGTCCCAATTGTTTTTCAATATAGGTACGGCAGGTTTCTAATGAGCTTTCAGATATATCCTGAACCACGGTCAGAAATTCTGATGTCGCACAAGAGAACGCAATTCCTCGTCCCATCGTTCCAGACCCGATGACACTCACCTTTTCCATGTAAATCCCCCTTCTGATAAGCGGAATTAAGCCCCCGCCTAAACGGGGACTCTTCTTTTTATGCCTTTACTAGTAAACTTTTAAACTCTTCAACTAACAGTGGTACCACTTCAAATAAATCTCCAACAATCCCGTAGTCCGCTACTTTGAAAATATTCGCTTCAGGATCTTTATTAATTGCAACGATGACCTTTGAGTTAGACATACCCGCAAGATGCTGGATGGCTCCGGAAATTCCACAAGCGATATAGAGGTCTGGTGTAACCACCTTCCCTGTCTGCCCGATTTGTAGCGAGTAATCACAATACTCGGCGTCGCATGCTCCACGCGAGGCACCGACAGCTCCGCCTAGTAGATTAGCAAGCTCTTGTAGGGGTTCAAATCCTTCTTCACTCTTGACGCCACGCCCTCCAGCAACAATGACCTTTGCTTCAGAAAGATCCACTCCTTGAGTCGCTTTTTTCGCTACTTCCCGTACAATTGTGCGCAGGTCTTTGATTTCAGCAGAGACTTCCGAAACCTCACCGGTACGTGAAGCATCTTTTTCTAATGGTGGAATGTTATTCGGACGAATCGTCGCAAAAATAACACCATCGGTAACAATTTTCTTTTCAAATGCTTTACCCGAATAGATTGGACGGGTAAAGACAACGTTTCCGCCCTCAACCTCTACGTTCACAGCGTCAGAAACAAGACCACAGCCTAGTTTGCTTGCAATTTTAGGAGATAAATCTTTTCCAAGGGCTGTATGACCAAAAAGAATTGCTTCTGGATTTTCTTGTTCCACAACTGCTAACAAGGCTTGTGCATATCCGTCAGACGTATAGCCAGCTAATTTCTCGTCTTCAACAACGACAGCCCGGTCTGCACCCGCAACAATCATTTCTTGAGCTAAATCTTTAACAGCAGACCCTAGAAGGACAGCAACAACTTCTCCGTCTTCTGCAATTTTTCTTGCGGCTGCTACTCCCTCAAAAGATACGTTCCTTAATGCTCCATCACGTACTTCACCTAAAACTGTAACTTTTTTCCCCATTATACTTTATCCCCCTTTAAATAACTTTTGCTTCTTTATGAAGTAGGTTCACAAGTTCTTTTACCTGTGCATCAAGCTCTCCTTCAAGAACACGACCTGCTTCTTTTGTTGGTGGAAGGAAGATTTCGACCACCTTTGTTTTTGCTTCAACATCGTCTTCATCAAGATCCAAATCATCTAGCTCTAACTCTTCAAGTGGCTTTTTCTTTGCCTTCATAATCCCAGGAAGGGAAGGGTAACGTGGTTCATTCAACCCTTGTTGTGCAGTTACGAGTACTGGTAACTTCGTTTCAATCGTTTCAGAGTCCCCTTCCACATCGCGCACAACTGTAACTGTTTCTCCTGAGATTTCTAGATTTGTAATCGTTGTTACGTATGGAATATCTAATAGATCGGCAACACGCGGTCCAACTTGACCACTGCCACTATCAATCGCGACGTTTCCAGCGAGAATGATGTCTGCTTCTTTGTCCTTTAGGTATTCGGCTAGAATTTTAGCGGTCGTGAATTGGTCTCCTGATTCGAGATCGTCTTCTGTATTGATTAATACCGCTTTGTCCGCGCCCATCGCTAAAGCTGTGCGGAGTTGTTTTTCTGCTTCTTCATTGCCAACCGTTACGACCGTTACTTCACCGCCATGGTTATCGCGAAGTTGGATCGCTTCTTCGACCGCATACTCGTCATAAGGATTGATAATAAATTCAGCGCCCTCTTCATTGATTGCACCTTTGGCGATTGTAATTTTTTCTTCTGTATCAAATGTCCTTTTTAATAAAACAAAAATGTTCATCTTTTTTCCTCCTAAACTTTTGCTGGTGCAGAATCGTACGTATAGAATCCTTTGCCTGTTTTTCTCCCAAGCTCGCCTTTTTCAACCTTTTCTTGAACGATTTTAGCTGGCTTATCTTTCTCATCTCCAGATTCTTGATACCGTTGCATGCGAACAAGATAATTGACATCAATTCCAGTTAAATCCATTAATGCAAATGGTCCAATCGGGTGATTAAGCGCTTTTTTACAAACGATATCAATGTCTTCATGACTAGCAATGCCGTTTTCAAGTAAATACACCGCTTCATCCATTAGTTTTCCGAGAATCCGGTTGGCTACAAATCCGGAAATCTCTTTGTTTAGTAAAACCGGATACTTATCGATTGATTTGACAAACGCCATTGCCATTTCCGCCGTTTCTGCCGATGTATGTGGTCCACGAACGACTTCAACTAATTCCATCACAAGAGCCGGGTTAAAAAAGTGGACATTGCAGACTTGCTCTGGTCGATTCGTCGCATCCGCAAGCTTCGAGCTAACAATGGTCGAGCTATTTGTTGCAAGAATCGCATGCTTCGGTGTAAACCGATCAAGCTTTTCAAATAGGTCTCTTTTAATCTCCAATTTCTCTACAATAGCCTCAATCACAAAATCCGTCTGTTTTAAATCCTCTAAAGCGGTGGTAAACCTAATTTTTTCAAACGCGGCACAGACTTCTTCTCGAGTTAATCGCCCTTTTTGGACCCTTTTCTCCATTTGCTCATCGAGAATTTTCCTTCCATTTACTAGACTTTCGGCGCTCACGTCTTGAAGCACAACCGAGTAGCCCGCCATTGCACAAACCATCGCAATCTGCGCACCCATTGTACCCGCGCCGATTACAGCGACTTCATTTATGTTCTCAATCGGCATTTTTATTTGCCTCCTTCTCTAATTCTTCTTTTACAAGCAGGCGTTTTAGTAGTTTACCGACTGTATTCCTTGGTAAAGACTCTCTGATTTCAAATGACTTTGGAACCTTATAAGGGGTTAATTTCGAATAGCAATAACCCTTTAGCTCATCTAAGTCAATTTGACTTCCCTTTTTCGGAACGACATATGCCTTAACGATTTCACCATGCTTCTCGTGAGGTATTCCTGCTACCGCAGCCTCTTGGATGTCAGGATATTCATATAAGACACCTTCAATTTCTTGAGGGTAAATATTAAAACCGCCAACAATAATCATTTCCTTTTTCCGGCCAACGATATAGAAATAACCATCATCATCCATCATCGCAAGGTCACCCGTATGAAGCCAACCATTCTGTAAGCTAGCTTTCGTCTCTTCCTCGTTTCTCCAGTACCCTTTCATTACTTGAGGTCCTTTAATTAATAATTCACCAACTGATTTCGTGCCCAATTCATTTCCCTGATCGTCGATAATTTTACAATCTGTATCTGGCATTGGAATCCCGATACTTCCAACCTTTCTTGCTGCAAACGGCGGATTTCTGTGTGTTGTTGGTGACGCTTCTGATAATCCAAATCCTTCACCAATACTTGCTCCTGTCAACTCTTCAAACCGCTTTAACACTTCAACAGGAAGAGGTGCCGATCCAGACGTACAAGTTTTAAAGGAGTCTAAGCCGTATTCCTTGACCTTTGGATGGTGAAGAAAAGCAATATACATTTGCGGAACGCCCGGAAAGAAAGTAGGTTGATATTTTTTAATTTTCTCCAACACATCAGTCACATCGAACTTTCGAATCAAGAGAAGCCTAGCTCCGATATAGATACCTAGATTCATCCCGCTCGTCATCGCGTAAACATGGTATAAAGGCGTTGCGGCAAGAACGGTTTCTTCCCCTTTAACCATAATGTCCCCATACATTGCATGGCTTTGAACTACATTGGATACAAGATTATAGTGGGTTAGCATTGCGCCTTTCATTTTTCCAGTTGTACCACCCGTGTACTGAATAACAGCAACATCTTCATGAACATCCAATCTTGCGCACTCCTTTAAAGGAGTGGAAAACAAGATTAGCTCATCCAAACTCTTAAACTCGTTGGAACCCCAAGACTCAATTTGGGAACCGACTAGGTATTTGAACCCATATATCTCATGCACTTCTTCAATCGTCTTCCGTGCTACAGGGTCCCCAACTATATAGGAAACAGTAGAATCATTGACAATTTGTAATAGCTCCCGAGGTGTGTACATTGGGTTGATTTGAACAACAGTTAGCCCCAACGCTTGAGTCGCATAATAGCAAATGACATAATCTGGGTGGTTAGCAAGCATCAATCCGATCCGTTCGCCCTTTTGAAAACCGAGTTGCTTCCAAGCTCCAGCAAGAAGGTCTACCTGTTCCTTTAACTGACGATAACTTGTTTTTTCGTCATCATAAATGATTGCGGTCTTATCGCCGTAATCCGCTACGGCTTGTTCAAGCATCTGATAAAGCGAAATCTCAGGAATCATTAGATTATTTATTTCTTTGTAATATTTCGTCCAAGGCCGATTTTCTACATTTTGCAATCGCTTCCACCTCACTTAAAAATAGTTTAATTCTCTTCTAAAACTCGTCTTGCGATGATTAATCGTTGAATCTCATTTGTTCCTTCATAAATCTTCGTAATCCGTGCATCACGGTAAAAACGTTCGACTGGATAATCAGAAACATAGCCCATACCACCATGAATTTGAACAGCCTTATCTGCCACACGGTTGAATACTTCAGAGGCGAATAATTTTGCCATGGAAGCCTCTTTAATAACCGTTTTGCCTTCATCAATCATATTGGCCGCTTTTAACGTCAGCATTCTAGCTGCTTCCGTTTCCGTTGCCATATCGGCTAGCATCCATTGAATCGCTTGGTTATCAGCAATAGGCTTACCGAACTGAACTCTTTCCTTTGCATAGGACGCTGATAATTCAATTAATTTATCGCAGGAACCAACTGCACGTGCTGCAAGTCCTACACGCCCTTCACCGAGAATCTTCAGCGCGTTCATATAGCCCATACCAACTTCACCAATGACGTTTTCCTCAGGTACGATACAATCTTCAAAAATCAGTTGAGCAGTATAGGAACCTCTCAATCCCATTTTTTTATCTTTCTTGCCAATAGTAAAACCCGGGAAATCCTTTTCAACTAAAAATGCTGTAATCCCACCTTTTGCACCTTTCGCCTTGTCTGTTAAAGCAAAAACAGTAAACACATCAGCAACAGGAGCATTTGTAATAAAATGCTTCGTGCCATTTAAGATCCAATTGTTGCCCACTTTTTCCGCACGAGTAGCCAAATTCGTCGCATCTGAGCCAGCTCCTGGTTCAGAAAGGGCAAATGCACCGATTTTGCGTCCAGCTGCCATATCCGGTAAGTATTTTTGTTTTAAATAATCTGAAGCTAGCTTAACTAGGCCTGTGCTGCCAATCCCCGTATGTGCACTTATGAGACTGACAAAGCCATTATGAGTCCGACCCAATTGTTCTAAGACGACAGCTTTCCCGACTGCATTTAAACCAATCCCACCGTATTCCTCTGGAATGCTGATTCCAAACAAACCTAGATCCTTCGCTTGTTCAACTAAATGCTGAGGTAGCATGTCCTCATCTTCAATTTGTTGTGAATAAGGGTCAACTTCCTTGTCAGCAAAGTTTTTAACCATTTGCTTCATTTGTTCAATTTCCTGTGGCAAAGTTACAAACATGGCAGATTGCCTCCTTTAATTTTATCTATCAGTTATTAATGCAAGATGCGTGCCAATATTAAAAAGCCATCTATATCAACAATGCCAAGCGAAGCAGTAGAAGGTTTGATTCATTTTTGAATTTTTTTGGAGTGAATTTTATGAGAAAACACGTTTTAACATAGGATTCACTATTGAATCAAATAATTCACATTTGAATCGCACAAACATCAGGGTCAAACAACTGTGGTTTTTCAAAATCCTGATATCATGAAAAAAACCACTTTTACAAAAAAAGTGGGTTTCCCTGCTAACCTATTAGGTTCTCTACTCAAAACGAGTATTATTTAAAATCTTAAATTATATTTTTTCAATTTCCTTACAATCGTGGGTTGACTACTATTTAGGGCTTCTGCGATCTCGTATGTGGTTGTATATTTTTTTATCGCTAAGCGCAGTATTCTTTCTTCGGCAAGTTCTGTTGCTTCTTTTAATGTCATCATCTCATTTACCTCTACAGCCAACGCTTTTGTGGGTCGGTACTCAGCAGGAAGATGATCAATGGTTAACAGATCATCCTCCGTTACAAGAACGATTCTTTCAATTAAATTAGCTAGTTCTCGGACGTTACCAGGCCATTGGTATTGATAAAAAAATTCATTAAGACTAGAGGTCGCTTGTTTTTGCTTTTGATATTTTGTATTCATCACTTCCAAATAGGAATCAACAAGCGGAAGAATATCATCTTTTCGATCTGCAAGGCGCGGGAGCGAAATAGGCACGACATTTAACCTGTAAAATAAGTCTTCACGAAAATCTCCTATTGCGACCATCTCTTTTAAATTCCGATTGGTTGCTGCAATCACTCGGACATTCAATTTAATTGGCTTTGTCCCGCCAATCCTTTGAACTTCCATTTCCTGTAGAACTCGAAGTAATTTCACCTGGAGCGAAACCGGAAGCTCACCCACTTCATCGAGGAATAAGACTCCATTATTGGCAAGCTCAAACATCCCTGGCTTCCCCTTAGCGTTCGCTCCCGTAAACGCTCCACCTTCGTACCCGAACAATTCAGATTCGAGTAAATCAGGTGGGATTGCGCCACAATTCAATTTAATAAAGTCTCCAGTCTTCTTACGTTCACTATTCTCATAGATAAACCGTGCTAATACATCCTTACCGGTTCCCGTTTCACCTAGAATCAGCACTGTCGCATCCACATTGGCAACCCTTAACGCCGTATCGTAAATTTTTTTCATCTCTGGACTGCGCACAATTACCCCATTCGGACGAATCATCTTTCCTCTGAGCCGCTCGATTTCCTTTTTAAAATGATCATTCAATTGATTGGCTTTTTTCAGCGCGGATTGAAGCTCATTCAATTCGGACAAATCCCGAATATTGGTGACGATACTTTCAATTTCCCCTTTTTCGTTCATAACCGGGTTCCCGGTCAACAAGGTTTCTCTACCTAAGTGATTCTCTTGAACGAGAGACACCGGGCGCTTTTTCTCTAAAACTCGATGGGTGACCGATTTTTGTAAAATTCCTCTCTTCATTAATTGATCGACATTTTTCCCGATATAGTATTCTTTCGGAATTCCAGTTAATCTTTCAATTGCCGAATTGGTTTTAACGGTTATTCCGTTTTTATCCGTAATATAAATGCCGTCATACGAATTTTCAATGATTGCATCGAGCTCGCGGTTTACCCGTTTAGCTTCTTCAAGCTCCTCTACAAGTGAGATCAATTCAGAGGAAAAAGTACCAATATAAACAAGTTCATCTGAGGAAGGCAAATGTTCATTTAAGAAAATGCAGTTTTTCCCCTGGAAACTAGCGTAGATAATCTTTCCACTACGCAATTCTTCCCAGCGGTCAAAAACATGGGATATCTTTTTATTCGTTACGTCTGTTAGTTGAATATGTTGCAGCAAAACATCATTGCAATACCGAATGGACCCGTCAGACGAAGCAATGAAATAAGAGAATGGAAGTTTATCGGTCAGTACGGCTTGCATGGTAATCACCTCGGAAAACGTTTCTATATTTATATATTCTTTGATTATCTTATAATCCCTTTTTCACTTCGTGAAATGGAATATTTTTCGAGCGCTGTTTCTTGTTAAGAGTGTAATATAAAACCCCTGCAACCACAGCAATGAAACATAGAACTAAATAGGTTTGACTAAATTCATTCCCACTATGATGCCAAAAAGGATTAAGGGCTTTAGATAATACAAACTGGTCGAGTACCATGCCAGATACGGTTACACCAAAGGCACCACCTATATATTGGCAAAGCTGTAGCGTGCCGATGGCTGTGTTCGCCTGGTCAGGAGGCAAGTGTTCCGAAATTATATTAGGGACTCCAGTGGTAATACAAACAAAACCAGAGCTGCCAATAATAAACGCTATTAACACAATGACGATGGATTGGTACCCGAATGCCGAAAAGCTGAAAGTAGCTAGAAACAAACAGCTAATCCCAGCAAGAATGACTTTCATTGCCCCGAATCGGTCAACGGCCCTACCAATTAAATTAGAAGCAAGCGACGAGAGGATCGCTGCTGGAAATAAAATCAAACCTAGTTTTGCTACATTGGTTATATGAAAGATTTCAACCAACAGTAGAGGCGTTACAAACATGATGGCAAAATTAATGAAGAAGGTTATAAAGACAATTCCAAACAAGTAGGCAATTGTACGATTTTTTAATGTATCTGGTTGAATAAACGGTGTTTCCGCTTTTTCAATATGCTTCCAGAACAGCCATAGACAGAGAATTCCTGGGATGAAGAGACCATTTTTAGTCGCTAGTAATAACAACAGGGAGACAATGCCTCCAACTAACCAAAGAAGACCAAGTACATCCATCTTGTTGCCATAACTAGCCTCTCGTGGGAGCAGATATTGATAAACAGGAATGGTTAGAATCGCTAGGATCGAAATCGCAAATAAATTTTCCCATCCTGTATATTCTGTTATGACGCCGCCCAACAATGGCCCTAATCCAAACCCCAAGGTAACTGCAGCTGCTACCCTTGCCATGGCAGCCCCTCTACGGTAAAAAGGAATGTATCTTGTTGTAATAATAATTCCCAAAGCTGAGATGCTTGACGCTCCTGCTGCTTGAATCACTCTAGCTAGGACCAGCAAATAAAAGGCATTTGAAAACATTCCAAGCAAAGAACCAACAGCAAGGCACAGCATGCCAAAGGTTAGTAAATTTTTTAATTGAAAACTGTTTGAAAGTTTACTATAAAGGACGGCACTAATGGCGAATACCGTGGAATAGCTACTGACAATAAGTGAAGAGGCTCCCGGTGACAAGTTAAAATCATCGGCAATAGAAGGTAAAGCTACATTAAACATCGAGGTGTTCACAACAACAATCAATGTATTTAAGAAGATAGCACTATATAGCAAGTATTCATGTTTTATTTGGAGGTTCTCCTCCTGATGCTCTTTCCTCAACAAAAGGATTTCCTCCCTTTTATGTTTGTTAAAACACAGGATTTTAACAACAGTCCTAACGATAACAGCCTTTTTTAAAACAACCATGCATCTACTAAAGACCCAGTAGCTTTCAGTCCTATGTTCGGACCAATCGCTGCTGGGTCTTTTAGATGATGGACTACCAACACTATACTTGAGCCTTTTGCTTTATTTGTTGAAATTGATAATGTAGATCAGCTAGTGCAGCGGTAATGGCATTTGTTGCTTTTCCATAGTAGTTCTGCTTGACTGCTTCAACAATTTCATCTACACCATGAAGGATACTATAGCCCCTTAATAATCTACCAATATAGTCACGACCATGTTCAGTTGCGAGTGTACATGAAGCTTCAAGGATAACCCCGAACTTTTTTTCAATTTCCACCGTTATCGTTAGAGTTTCATATACATTTTTTGCAGCCATTCCAGCCGGTAAGCGCGAATGACCAGCGATAAACATCGTTTCAACCATAACTTTTCACCTCAGCGAACATATTCGCCTTTGTGAAGATAGACTCCTGCTTTTCTTGTATTCTCGGAACCAATTAGTTTTTAACCGTTTCTTGCTCATATGGCCAAGCCGGAAGCGGGTTGCTAAGTGCTTTATCTTCCCTATAGCCAAGTAAGTACTCAGCCTGCATGACGGTATGAATTTCCCGCGTTCCTTCATAAATAACAGGCGCTTTACTGTTTCGTAAAAATCTTTCAACTGGGTACTCATTCGAGAACCCATATGCACCATGAATTTGAACTGCATCATTTGCTGCTTCATTGGCAAAATCACAAGCCTGCCACTTCGCTAGAGAAGTTTCACGAGTATTGCGCTTCCCTTCATTTTTTAAGCAGCCTGCACGGAAAACAAGTAGCCTTGACATCTGGTATCCAGCTTCCATTTTCGCAATCATCTGCTGTACCAATTGATGTTTCCCAATTTCCTTACCAAATGTTTTCCGTTCATGACAATATTTCACACTCTCTTCGATACAAGCACGAATCTGTCCAACAGCACCAGCCGCAACAGTAAATCTTCCATTATCTAGGGCAGACATCGCAATTTTAAAGCCTTCCCCTTCTTGACCAAGTAAGTTTTCCTTAGGTACTCGAACATTATCAAAGAAAAGTTCCCCGGTATTACCAGCACGAATCCCAAGCTTCCCTTTTATCGCCTTTGAGGAGAACCCAGGCATTGTCCGCTCAACGATAAAAGCAGATATCCCAGCATGTTTTTTGCTTTTATCCGTGTAAGCGAATACTAGGAAATGGTCAGCAAAATCACAAAGTGAAATCCATGTCTTCTGACCGTTCAGTATGTAGTGGTCGCCGTCTAGTACCGCCGAAGTTTGCATTGCGGCAACGTCAGAACCAGCATTGGGTTCCGTCAAACCGAAGGCTCCTACCTTTAATCCTTTCGCTTGCGGCACTAGGTACTTCTGCTTTTGTACTTCTGATCCCCATTGAAGTAGTGTCATGCTATTCAAGCCCGTATGTACGGAAACAGCAGTACGAAATGCCGTATCGCCACGCTCAAGTTCCTCACAAACAATCGCTAGCGTATTATAATCCATTCCACTCCCGCCGTACTCCTCAGGAATACAAACTCCCATTAGTCCCAGTTCCGCAAGTCGACCTAAAATCGAAGATTCAAAATGTCCCTTCTCATCCCATTCACGAATATAAGGGTTGATTTCTTTATCAACAAATTCCTTTACCATTTTTTGAACCGCTAATTGCTCATCACTTAAGTTAAAATCCAACATTTCTCCATCTCCTCTTTTTAAAGTTTTGCTCTGTTAACCGGGATGTTAATTTTACTCTAAGCTTTCGCTTTCCACGGGCGTGTAGGGAACCTAGTCCCGCCCTCTCGCAAGAGTCAAGTGCTTTCCGCACCAATCAAAGATTGGAAAGAAACAGAGCTTAAAAATAAAAGCCAGTTGCACAGAAAATGCAACCGGCTCTTGTCTGTGTTTTCAGACTAGACAGTCAAAAATCTAGTTACTTGGATTCAATAACACCTTTAGACCATTTACGGATCCTAAGAGGGCTAACTCTTTAGAAGTATTTGGCTATTAATAAAATTATACAATGAGGAATAAATAAGCGCAATATTATTTATTGAAAATTTAGAACATTATTTTAATATAGCATACTGCAAAGTTCATACAACCCTGGAACTTGCCCATCTACTTTTTCTTTATTAGCGAAGGCATCGCTGAGGGAAATGTTTGGTACGAACATATAGAGAACCAAGTGTCTGAATGGACCTTAATTAAGACATTGGTGAGGGTCACCTTGCATATACATTGGTAACGATGCAGAATTTTCGTTTGAGTGATTAGTCAACTTAAATATCTTGGAAGGAGGAATCATGAAACATTACTTCATCATTGGCTCTATTTTTATCGTTCTGGCCATTGGATCCCTTTTCCTCTTTACCAAACGAACAGCAGAGATTGAAACGATTCATTATAGTATGAATGAAATAGATGAAGCCTTGAAGGCATTGGAGTTTGATATTAAACTCCCAACCTATCTCCCTAGGGAGATGACAATGAAAGAAGCTACCATTAGCCTTGTCGACAAAAAGCAAATCATGATTGGATTTCGTTATTCTAACCTAGATAATACCTATAGTTACGAATTCTCTGCAACAAAAAGCAACGAATCATTAAAAGACATCGCTTCTAACAATCAGTACTGGCGTTGGACTGAAACAGAGGTGAATGAAAATAAGGCACTTATTGGAATAAATGAAAAGACAATGGATCTCAACATCGTCTTTAGAAAAGATAAAATATTATATCGGTTTTACACAAAGAAAATTGAAGAAAGCACCCTTTTAAAAATCGCCGCAAGTCTTGAATAAATCACGGTTGGCTGTGACCTTAGGGAGTTAGTCCATACCTAAGTACCGCTTTTAATTTAGATGAGCTATTGAGGGCGCAATGATGAGAAAAAGAGCTAGGGGAAATCCTAGCCTTTTTCTGTTTGCCGAGATATACTTCCTACACGATTTCCTGTAATGCTACTGATTGATATGCTTTAAAAAACGATTCGCAAAACGCATCCCACTCTTCAGCTGCCTCTATCGAAGCTTCACTCACCTCTCCTAGGACAGGCCTTTGAAGTAGGTCGGCCAACTGCATGGAAAATCGTTCAACTGTCTCTCTAGACGCTCCATCAAGGACATTTTTGACAAAGTCCTCAGCTGGATACCAATCGGCTACCCTTTGAAGGTCACGATAGATTTGCGTTAATAATAGATTCCGAGGACCTTCCCATTGTTCATTGACCACTATATCTCGGAAAATGCGCGGAAGTGACGAGAACTCTTCCATAACCCCATGGCCACCAAAGATAGAAATCGCTTCACGAAGAACCTCTGCCCCTTCCTTTGTTGTACCTATTTTTTGCAATAACACCAATTCTCTCAAATTGAATAATTGCTTCCTGGTCTCCAACGGTTGATCCGAGTTAATCCCTGGATTCAGTGGCTTTTCCAGCTCTAGGAAAAGATTATAAATCTTAAAAGCACCGGCGGTTGTCCGTTGAGCAGCATTTTCAATAGATTTTAACTTACTCGCTGATAGCGGATAGTCCTTAACCTTTTTACCAAAAACCGTCCGAAAATCACTGTAAAGGCTCGCTTCCCTAAAAGCACGAAGCATGAAACCTGCACAAGCAATTCCGATTTCAAGACGAGATAATGTGAGAACGATCCCTACTGCAACGGCAATTCCCCTATCCTTAGGGCCGATCGGATAGGCAATAGCCCCATTATATTGAAATTCACCTGTAGGTAATTCCGCAGTGCCCATTTTCCATTTGATTCGGTTAATCTCAAACCCATTCCGCTTTTCTTGTTCTTTGTTACCCGGTAGCCACGAAGGAACAATAAAGGTCGAGACTTTATCGGTACCAGAAATTTTAGCTGTTACCACCGCATAATCAGCATGTGCGACTGAGCAGAAAAATTTGTTTCCATATAAATGATAGCGCTTACCATTTGGGACAGCCTCTAAAAGATTGGCAGGAAGGTCAGATCCTCCCTGGATTTCAGACATAAACTGGGCACCGATAGCGAATTCACCAGCAATCCCTTCTTTGGTATGTAGGAGTATCTCTTGAAGTTCAGGCAAATCTTCATCAGGAAATTCATCGAGAAGAGCTATGAGTCCATGGGTACATGTTAGAGGACAGGTGATGCCTGCTTCTCCTAATTGATGAATTAACAAACGTTTCACAAAGCTTTCCCAAGGTTCCATTTTACTAGCAAACAGACCCTCACCAAAAACAAGTTGTTCTAGTTGAAGAGTCTCCATTGGTCGAACGACACGATCTATCCGTTTGTTAAACGCATCAAAGTGTAGCATGTAAGGGCGGTTCTCTGGGCGTGCTGCTTGTTCGGCCAATTTATTCATTTTTTTAGAAACCATCGGAGAAAACGCTATTAAAGCTTTTTCAACTTGGTCAAACCTCTCACTCGTATACTTTTGCACTACCTTTCGTAAAAAAACGTCATCCCGGTACCAGTCCAGGTTCTCTCTTTCCAATACAAACTTTTCAAATGTATAGGGATTTTCCCCTCGTGTTTTATTCTCTTGGGAAGCTAAGTTCATCGAATCATCACTCCCTTAATTATTGTATTGAATATTCAGAATTATTATAAAACTAGTCGTCCCTTATTGTCAACTTGAAGCAGAAAACATCATCAGTTTACCCCATTTAAACTATGCAGTAGTTCTTCTCTCAAAACTACAGCATGATTATGAACAGAATCCTTTGCCCCATAAAGAAGAGTAAGTTTTTGGGATTTTCCTAACTCTACTAATTCTATTATCTTCTCCCTTTTCCTTTCATCTGAACGCAACTCTTCAAGATACAAACGTTTGAACTCTTCGAATCGATCCGGCCTGTGACCAAACCATTTTCTAAGGTCGTTACTAGGGGAGATATCCTTTGCCCAACCATTCAGATTAGCTTTTGCTTTCGTTACCCCTCTTGGCCAAAAGCGGTCAACTAAGACGCGATATCCGTCCTCTTCGTTTAACACATCATATATCCTTTTCACGACTATATCAGGCATTTTTGTCACCTTTCTGTTTTTATTTTCTTACTAACAAAAAAAACTGCCGCAGGCAGCTAATCTTGATGATATAAGTTTGAAAGAACAATTTCGTTATTTACTAAAGCATATTTATGGCATTTCATCAATTTTGTTTCAAGTGATTCTGGTACTCTCTCCTTATCGTAGGCACACACTAGGTACATTCCTTGTTCAGTAACCACACGGTCTGCTTCGTTTTCAAACTCTTCTAAAATAGGAATGATTCCTTCCTGTTCACCCCATTCAACATGTGCCCAGATCCGAAATGGGATATTGTTTTCTATAAAGGGTTCTAAGGTTTTGCCAAGATGCTCGAATATGACTGCAGGTTGGAAACTACCACTTGAACAATAATAGTCAAAGTTATTAATAGTATGTATCGTTTTAAGTTGTTCTGCTGTTAAGACTTTAGCCAACTCTATTTTTATTTGTGGTAAAATCCTTTCACTTTCAATTACCAAAATACTGTCACCTTGTTCAACACCTGATTGAATGTACGCAACAAGATTGTTAATGTAGGCTTGTGAGTCGGTAATATTATAGTAGATATGTACACCTTTACTCTCTTCTTTTACCAGTTGGTTTAGCTCAGAAAAAGTCCCTTTCATTCTGTCCCTCCTAAGTCTATTCGAGGTAATGTAAAAAACCATTCGTATATTAGAAGGTTAGTTGTCTTTATTATGTAATTCTACTTTTTAGTACATCATACTTTTCTAAAAAATAGTAACAACTACGTTCATGTTCAAATCATTACCATATTCTAAATATTAACACAGAAAATAGATGACCACATATCATTTTTTTAGACCTTTTGATTGAACAAAATTGGTTGCAACTCTCCTCGATGAATTGCCATTTTTTCATGCGTGGACTTATTAAAGAATACAACAGGGCAAGGGAGATCCCACAGCGCATCTTATGAAGATGATTTTTTGCCAGGTTCACTCTCGGTTTCATCTTCGTCAGGCTTATGAAGATGATTTCTTGCCAGGTTCCTCCTTAATTTCATCATCAAGCGGCCTTATGAAGATAATTCATTCCTGGTTTCCCTCGGTTTCATCTTCATCAAGCGCCGATGAGGCTCCCTAGCACCTCCTACTTGAGCGGACAATCAACATACTGTTTTAACAGAGCCAATTCAAAAAAGATGCTCCATCTTAAAGCTTCTAGCAACCTGTCTTATGACCATATCAAACATGTAATGTTTACTCAATTACCACTGCCGTACCATATCCTATCAATTCTGATGTTCCTTGGCCTGCGGAAAGTTCAAACCTTACTGCTATTATTGCGTTACCCCCAGCTTGTTCCGCTTGTTGTATCAAGCGCTTTTTAACGGTTACTTTAGAATCCTCAAGCATTTCGGTATAGCTTTTCAGTTCACCACCAACAATGGACTTTAATCCTGAGAGGATGTCCTTGCCAATATTCCTCGATTGGACGATGCTACTCGTTACTAGCCCTTTAACCTCTATGACATTTTTGTTAGGAATTGTTTCCGTCGTGACCATAATCATGTTCATTCCTCCTTTCATATAGTTAAACTCCCCTCTATTATAAAATTTTTCAAGAAAAGAACATTTCCTTGTCCTAAGAAAGTTTTCTAAGATTCTCTCATGTATAAAGGCGAGTTATTTAAATGGAAGATAACTAGAAGGTGCCAGGCACCCTCCAGCTATCTTCCATCACACTCATGTTATTTTTGTTATTTCCTCGTTGATCGTTTGGATGATAAAGTGGATTTCTTCTCTCGAGATATTTAATGGTGGTGCTAGGGTCAACACATTATTATATCCAGCGACGGTAGCACCGTTTTTGCCAATGATGAGTCCTTTTTGTTTGCAACCACCAATCACTTGATTAACCAATTCAACCGCTAGTGGTTCTTTCGTTTTCTTATCACGGACAAGTTCAATTCCTACTAATAGTCCTTTTCCACGCACATCTCCAACAAATGGATGATCACATAGGGCAGTATTCAATCCTTGCCTTAAATATTCGCCCGATGACTTAGACTGAGAATATAGATTTTCAGTTTCCATGATTTCTAGGTTTTTTAATGCAAGTGCACAGGCAGCTGGATTCCCTCCAAATGTATTAACATGACGGAAATAATCGTATTCTTCCGTCCCTTTGAAGGCTTCATAGATTTCCTTCTTCACAGCCGTGGCCGATAATGGTAGATAAGCGCTTGTAATTCCTTTCGCCATTGTAATTACATCTGGTTTAACCCCGTAATTCATAAAGCCAAACGGTTCACCTGTCCGCCCGAAGCCACAGATTACCTCATCAACAATTAGCAAAGCTCCATGTTTTTCACAAACTTCCTTTACCCCTGCTAAATAAGCATCAGGAGGAATTAAAATCCCACCACCAGTGATAATCGGCTCCATTATAACACCAGCGATGGTTTCGCTTAATTCCCATGTCATCACATTGTCTATATCCTTAACAGATTGCAACTCCTCTGGTTTTGCTTCCTTTTCATCAGATGAACGATACAAATCAGGAGGCGCGACATGAATAAATCCTGGTGCCAATGGTTCATATTTATATTTTCGTTGCGCTTGGCCTGTTGCTGCTAAGGCCCCAATTGAATTTCCATGGTAACCCCGATACCTTGAGATAAATTTATAACGGTTAGCATCTCCCTTTTGCTGATGGTATTGCCTAACAATTTTAAAGGCCGTTTCATTGGCTTCCGAGCCACTATTGGAAAAGAAGATAACATACTCTTCCCCTAGCATTTCGTTTAACTTTTCAGCCAGCTCAATGGCAGGACGATGACTTTGAGTAAGGGGAAAATAAGCCATGTTTTTTAGCTGCTCGTAAGCAGCCTCTGCCAATTCTGTCCTCCCGTATCCAATATTTACACACCACAGCCCGGCCATTGCATCCAAATAACGTTTCCCACTTTGATCAACCACCCAAGCTCCCTCCGCCTTTTCAACCATCATGGTGGTGTCCGGACTGTAGGGCTTCATCGAATGCCAAAGGTAATCTTTATCTTTCTTCAAGAGGTCGGCATCTTTTCTAATCTCCATTTACTTACCCCCTAGACTAAAAATTGGCTGTGTACCCTTACTGTAATCGCTCATCCCAAAATGCTATTTGGATTTCACACAAACAATACAAGAAAAGACTGGCTAGCTCACTTACGCTTTACCAGTCCTTTCCATATTCATATTTAAGAAATCAAATGGCTAGAACCGTTCCGTGAGGGACATGAAAAACTATTCTAGCTTCCTTTCTCGCTAGGGCTGACCCCTATGGCTTGCCTTTGTTGTCTAATAAGTAAGATTGAAAAATATTTACGTCCATCGGGAGATAACACCCTTAAACTTTTACGATCCCCATTCCCTTTTTCAAATTCTACTGTTGCACCACTTAAATTCTCAATGATTGATTTGATTTTGTACCCTTTTCCAACCAAACCATCTATCTGCTCGCGTTCTTGTAAAAACTGTTTATAGTCCGACATCCTCTTGCTCCCCTTTTTTTAAATTCTTTCACTTACAGTCTCGGGAACAACGACTACCTCTTCCTCTACAGGAATCTTCCAATCACGTCCAACGGTAATTCCTAAATATTTTTCATCACTTGGATTCTCAATTTCAGCCTGCTTATATTTTGCAAACCACCAGTTTTTCGCTAAGAAATAGTAGACTACCGCACCGACTGCAAACCCAACGATTGAGGAGTATGTCGGAAGTAGATTTGCTGCAACACCACCGATGATCCAAGCGATCATACCAGCAAGGTTGAAACCACCTAAATACTTGTATTGGCCTTCCGTTTCATACAGTTCCTCTACATTGACCCGTCTCTTCCGTATAACATAATAATCAACAAAGAGAATTCCGACAATTGAAGACAAGATGCCACCAATGATAAGGAGTGCTGAATTTAAAACACCGAATAAGCTCCATGGCTGAGCTAGGATCCCTATAATTCCCGCAACGATAACCCCAACCCAAAACGGAACCTTTGGTCCACCTACATTCGAAAAAATCGTCGCTGCCGGAATGACATTCGCTGATGTATTCGTTGACCATTGTGCCAAAACAATCATTAATAAAAGAATTCCTAATATAAAACCACCAGCTGCTTCTTGAAGAGCGACAACAGGATCGGCATTTGAAACAGCTATATATGAAACTGCTCCGATAACAACCATAAAAGTATTAAAGATTGGCATAACAATCAAGCTACCAATAAGTTGTGTTTTATTTCGTTTAAACCAATTCCGTTCATGCTTTGGAGCTTTGAAAAATCTCGATAACGAAGGCATATCTGCAGCAAGTGTTGCCCAGAAGCCCATATTTGCCATTATGACAACCATGAATGCTGTAAACGCAGAGCCCCCTGCCACAGGCGTTTCCACCCATGACCAAATGTCTTTCCCTTGTGTTGCTGCTTTATCTGATAAAGTCACGTACATCCAACAAGAGATTAAGATGATAATTGGTGCTGCCAAGTCTGCAAAGCGTTCGATGGATTTAATCCCAAGGGATGTATTGAATAACTGTAACGCGGCAAAGATTAGAAAACAAACAAACCAATTATCAAACCCAAATAATAAATTCAATATTGCATTCATAGCCGTTGAACCAAAATAGGTATTAATACCAAACCAACATGAAGCCGTTACCCCACGGACCACAGAGGGTATATGGGTACCTATCGTACCAAATGGGGCCCTCATATAAACAGGAAAGGAAAGACCGTGTTCCACCCCAATGTCCCCAATGACGACCATGAAAATTCCAATTGCAACAGAACCGATAATCGTTGCTAGTATGACCATATCTAGCGGTAGATTGATAATACCGCCTCCACCAATGGCAAACGCTGCTAAAACAATAGCCATCCCAACCCAGATGACTGCAAATCCGAATGGTCCGATTTTTCGTTCACCGTGAGTAATCGGGAGTAAATCTGGTGATTTTAAATAATTGCTCGCTTTTTTCATAAAAACACTCCTTTTGGTGTAATTTATCAAAGTATTCAGAATAGAAAAGACGCAAAGACTTGATATTTTTGTATTACTAAGCATTTCAATCTCACTGTAAGTTGGAAAGGCTTAGTTACTGAAAACGAATTGAACTTTTAAAGTCATCCTTTGTTTTTTTCTAAAATTGGAATTTCTTATTTGAGTATGTGAATCAGTCCCCCCTCGTAAAAAGGTATTGACCTTTTTTTTCGTTACTTAGCTCCTGAAACGATTTTTAGAGTAATCCTCCATTTTCCAACAGGGCAACCGCTCTAATATGTATCGGTTACGCGTGACAAATGTACGATTTTTAATTATGTTCTTCATAAGTTTTGTTAAATCCTCCTCATATTACAGAATATTCAGATATTTACTAAAAATATAGTTCCATTAGTAAAATATTCCCCCCTGTTCTTATCCCACCCTCTATCTTTTCTATTTCTACCTGTTTTTACTTCTTCCTAGTCCTTCAACGATCATCCTGTTAGATGTGCTAAACAATGCTTTATAACGAACGAGCACACCTAGCCTTTAAGAACAAAGTTGTAGTACACATTTCCGATGATGCTTCCAAAACTAACTTTAAGAAAAGCGTATAACAGTTTGACAGGGGGTTCCTCTGTTTTGTTATTATTTCTAACATATTTTTTGAAAATTAAAAAAATACGTTAGAAATAGAGAAAAGTTTTGCGCCTAGGCCAATTAGCCACCAACATAATCTTCTAGAAATAAGAAAAGAATATAATTTGGAGGTGATTTATTGTGAATGAAAAAGAAACTAGCTATCCCAATGTTCAATTAAAAGGAAAGTTGAATAAACAAAAAGGGGAAAAGGAAGCCGGACAAACAAGATACGGACAAACAAAGCAATCAAAATAAACGTGAAATAGGCATCGGCCGTATGCCGATGCCTTTAAATTTTACAGTTTTCAAACCTGCGAGTTTTCTTTATCCTAACTTCTCTAACAATGGATAAAGCTCTTCAAGATGCTGAATCTCATACGTTGGAATGACCTCGTTCCGCTCTTTTTGGTGACGATTAATCCAAACTGATTTCATCCCGACCCTATTTGCCCCGAGGATATCGGTCATTAGGTTATCCCCAACCATAATTGCTTCGTTTTTGTCTACCTTCATGAGATCCAATGCGTGTTCAAAGATACCTGGGTCTGGCTTCCCTTTGCCATAGTCACCTGAAATGACAATTTGATTAAAATAAGGAACAAGTTCTGAAGTTATCTTCAGCTTTGTTTGCTGAAGATCCGGAGAGCCATTTGTTAGCAGCAATAGTTGGTAGTTTTCCTTTAATGCATCCAAGACCTGAAACGTTTCCTCGTAAACAAACGGGAGCCTTTTTCGTTCTTCAGGGAATGTTTCAGCTAATTCGAAGCCGAACTCGCAGTCATCAACCCCCAGTTTTTTCAACCCTATTGTCCAGGCATCTTTACGATACGCAGGAACAATCTCTTTCATTTTCCTAAACTCTTCGTGGTCATCTGGAAAATTACCCCAAAGCCCTTCGAATGGGTTGATTCCAATCATCTGTGTGAAAGAGTAAGTTTCATACGAAGCGTATAGCTCCCTTGCAGCTTGCCGAACAGCCACTTCTAATTTTTCTGGATTTACGCCATAGCGTTCCTCCGCTATTTTACAAGTAGCAATAAAGGCTTCTTGGATACTTTTCTGATCCCAAAGGAGTGTATCATCTAAATCAAAAAAAATTGCTTTTATCATATTCTTCCTCACTTATCTCATTTTAATTTGTTTAATAGTTTACCATTTTTTTAATAGAAAGAATATATGAATAAAATATTTATCTGATTTTTCTACAATATTCAATTCGTTATAATAAGAACAGAAGACATTAGTCAATTTCTTACATGAGGAGAACTTTTATGGGGAAGCAAAAGAAGCCAAAAAAGGACACAAAAAAGAAAAAGATTAAAATGGTGGGTCACAAACCTTTGGAACGAATAGATTTAAAAAAACAATTGGCTTTTTTAAAAGCGAACAAAAGAAGAATCCAGCAAAATCAGGAGCTCTATTATAACGAACAACAAAACCAATGCGATCTCAATCACTATTATGGTTCTATTTTTGAAGAATCAACTAATTTAAGTTCATCACTAACTAAACTACTAATGAAATCGCATAAAAATCAAGTTCCATATTTTATTAGCAAGGATTTATATTTATATACTTGGGTCGACTTGTACCCAGATGGAACAGTGAAAAGTATCTACTCAGGGGAAGAAAAAGATCCTGCTAGCCTAATCGTCAATGACCAAGAAATCATCCGAATAAAGTACGAGGAATTTCTAAAGTATTTCCACGAGGTTGGTCAGGATGAATATGTTTCATTAAAGAAGTTAAAATCAATCGATTGGAAATTCAGATTTAACACCGAACATATCGTTCCACAATCCTGGTTTGGTGCCTTGGAGCCAATGAAAGGTGATTTACACCACCTGTTTACCTGTCAACCTGACTGTAATATATCAAGGTCAAATTTCCCTTATGCCGATTTCACCTTTTATACGCCCGAGTCTGTATATGAACCTATCCAAAATCATTGCGGGGTAGCTATTAATGAAAAGTTCGAGCCAGAACATGGCAAAGGAAAAAGTGCCCGTGCGATGCTCTATTTTTTATTAAGGTATCCTGATGCGATTAAACGTAGCTTTCGAAATTCGATTGACCTACCCCTGCTTAAACGCTGGAATCAACAATTTCCCGTCACACTATATGAAAAACACCGAAACCAATCCATCTATATGATTCAAGGCAACAGAAATCCATTCATTGATTTTCCGGACTTAGCGGAGGAGATAAGCTTTCTTTAGCTTGACTTAACGTCCTCTCTCTACAACAAAAGGTATGGACTCGAAAATAGCCCATACCTTCTTTCGGTTGTCTTAGCTCAATTTCGTACCTATTTTCTAATCATACCTGTCCACACAATATAATGAAACTCGATTACAGCCTTTGTAAGCCCTGTCCAATAGGTGAGGCAAGGAGATCTATATCTTTTATATCTTTGTAAAGATGGTTCCTCTTTTATGGTTGTTTTAATTTCATTATCCTTTTCAACCGACTTCTGACGGGGTGAGTCTTCCTGAATTGTCTCTTCCTGAACGGAAAGCGTTTCGATTGGTTCTTCCTGAATGTCTGTTGTGGTAGAAAGCATTGACTTCATTGCCTCGGTAATGACGTTTTCTAACTCCTCTATCGAGAATTCCTTAATAGAAATCCACCCCCGGGAGTCCACCGTGAACCCATTCTTCTTAATGGTTTCCTCGGACATATACTTCCCCACAACATACCCATTTCCGGTGGAATGCAATTGCGTTGCCAACACTTGGCCCCTTTGCTTGCTCTCAGGATAATGAAAACTTACTTTGCCATTACTCATTTGCTTTTCTTCAAGTTTAAACGAATGGAATATCGCCTTTTTTTCTTCAAAAGATAACATTTTTAATAGTCCCCCTCCCGGTAGAAATAGATTATGATTGATTGCACTACTAATTATATGGATGCTACTTTAATAAAAACCTCTCTATATAACACTTCCTTTTAAATTAAAAAATCCCTGCATTCTTTTTTAAAATAGCTTCAAAATTATTAGATAACTAATAATAGTCTTACAAATAATCTTCATTGGGATTGTTTGTCCTTTTCGGAAAAGGTATAGTGAAGAAAAAAGATTAACTGTTGTTACACATTTACGGAGGGATGAATTTGCGAAAAAGGAAATTACTTATCACTCATAATGTAGATCAAAGTCTTATAGAGTCCGTTAAAAGAATTGTCCCTGATTGGGAGCTTATTACTGGAAGAGATGCCTCGATTTGGCAGGGGCACTTACAGGATGCTGAAGTTATTGTCGGTTGGAAAAAGGAAATGAAGGACCTTTTCGAACAAGATTCAAAGTTGCGCTGGCTTCAGTCATGGAGTGCAGGAGTGAACAGTATGCCGTTAGAGATCATGCAATCTAGAGGAATTTACCTAACAAGTGCAAATGGGGTACATACTTTTCCAATCTCCGAAACCATCTTTGCACTGATGCTGGGCTTAACCCGAAAAATACATACATATGTTAGAAATCAAACCAAGAAAACCTGGGAGGCCTCCGGGCTTAAGTTAGAAATACACGGTAAGACCATTGGCATCATCGGTGTTGGAGCGATTGGAAAGGAGACAGCCAAAATAGCTAAAGCATTTGGTATGAAAGTATTAGGGATCCGGCATTCTGGGAAACCTGATCTGTCAGTAAACAAAATGTATAAGCCTGACGCTTTAAATGAGGTTTTACCACAATGCGATTATGTCGTCGTTACTCTACCGCTCACTGAGGAAACTCATCGAATGTTTGGCTCAAATGAGTTTAAGCAGATGAAACAGACTGCCTTCTTCATCAATATCGGACGCGGCCCCATTGTTGATGAAAAGGCACTTATTACTGCTTTAGAGGAAAAACAAATTGCTGGAGCCGGACTTGATGTTTTCGAAAAAGAACCTTTGAATGAGCAGAGCCCATTATGGGAAATGGAGAATGTCATCGTTACCCCACATACCGCTGGTGCCACAGAGGACTACGCAAAAAGAGTAGTAGAGGATATCTTTATCCCAAATCTCAAACAGTATTTAAACAATCAACCACCAACACTCAACCTAGTCGACTACAAAAAAGGTTATTAAGTTAATAAGGAAACAACTGGAAGGTGCCAGGCGCCTTCCAGTTGTTTCCTTTTCTCCATCTCACCTTTGTTATTTTCTTCGGGCATCTAAAAAATCCTGTATTTGCTTTTTACTGTTTAGAATAATAATGTTTTTATTCGCTTCCGTTTCTTGAAATGAACGGAATCTTTCTTTCATCTTCTTTTTCCTAGAGTAGAAGGTAGTATAAATGAATTTTATAAACTCCCAATCTAGCTTCTCCTCGCAGCCTTCTCCCATATCTGGGCGCGTCTTCCCGATATTGGTCACCCACCGTTTAACGACGCGATATAAACATACATATAGTGGAAGTTCTAAGTAGATGATTGTATCCGCATATTGTATGCGAAGATCAAAAGTGTTGCCATAATTACCTTCAATAATCCACTCTTCTCCCTCCATGATTTTCTTTTGGGCGTCGGCGAACTCTTCAAGAGGTGTTTCAATCCAACCGGGCTTCCAATACAATTTATCCAGATGATGTACCTGTATCTGCAAAGCTTCCCCTAACGTACGGGCAAATGTCGTTTTCCCAACTCCTGGAGAAACTCCAATCACCATAATGCGCTTCACCAAATGCCCACCTCCCGCTCAAATTGCTTATCCATTATAAACGATTCCGCAAAAGGATAGTTGAAGATAATCAGAAATAAATAAAAGGCAACTACTTTAGAAAGCAGTTACCTTTTCATCTAATTAACTTTGTGAATGAAAGCTAACAGCGATTTGCGCACCTACCACTGCGTTATTTTTTACTAGCTCGATATTTGATTCGAGGCTCTTTCCACCCGTCAACTCTTTTACCTTCGCTAATAAAAATGGTGTTACCTCTTTGCCACTGATATGGTTCTCTTCGGCCTCTTGTAATGCTGTTTCAATTACATTTTTAATCATTTGCTCATCCATCGCATGCTCTTCGGGAATTGGATTAGCGATTACCGCGCCTCCCTTTAAATTTAGATCCCATTTTGTTTTTAACGTAGAAGCTACTGTTTCCACGTCATCTGCTCTGAAATTAACAGCAAATTCACTCGTTCTCGTATAGAAAGCAGGAAGAACATCCGTTTGATAACCAATGACAGGGACACCTTTTGTTTCAAGATATTCCATTGTTAAACCTAAATCCAAGATGGACTTCGCTCCCGCACAGATGACGGCAACATTTGTTTGAGCTAACTCCTCTAAGTCTGCAGAAATATCCATGGATGTTTCTGCTCCTCTGTGGGCACCACCAATTCCTCCGGTAACAAAAATATTAATTCCAGCTAGTTCCGCACAGATCATTGTCGCCGCAACCGTTGTTGCACCAAGCTGTTTCGTAGCAATCAAATAAGGTAAATCACGTCGTGACGCTTTAGCCACATTCGAGCTCTTCCCAAACATTTCAAGTTCCTCATCTGATAAACCAATCTTGATTTTACCATCCACAATCGCAATTGTAGCGGGTACCGCACCGTAATCACGGATGATTTGCTCCACCTCACGTGCCGTTTTCACATTTTGCGGATACGGCATTCCATGAGAGATGATGGTTGATTCCAAGGCAACGATTGGCTTTCCCTGCTCTCTTGCTTCAAGTACTTCTTCAGAATAAGTAATATATTGTTCCATTATAATTCCTCCATGTCTTTTATTAGTTGGGTAGCTGATAAATCTTGGCGAACTGTATAAGATGATTGAAGAGTTTTTGATGCATTGACGGTCCCAGCTTTAGCAATACTTTGTAAAGGTTTTCCTTCCAACCAGCTAAAAATCACAGCCGAACTAAAGGCATCGCCCGCTCCTGTCACATCGACAACTTGTTCCGTTTCTATGGCAGGCTGATGAAAAATCCCTTCTTCCTTATTTCCAAACATTGCACCTTCCTTACCATTTGTAACCACGACATTTGAAATACCAAGAGCAAGCCACTTCTCCACGATTTGTATCCATTCTTCTTTACTCTCCACTTTGCAGTTAAAAAAAGTTTCCGATTCATCACGATTTGTAATCAGCCATGTAACACCCGATAGCTCATCTGGGAGTCGATTCATTTTTGGAGACGAAACCGGAATAAAAGCAAGCGGTACATCATGAGCATTTGCAAACTGCGCAATAAATTGAAGGGTTTCTTTAGGACAGTTTAAATCTGCAACAATACATTTGGCGTTACTGAGCAAACGCTCTTGTTGTTGAACCACTTCTGTTGAGATTGAATCATATACATCCATATCAGCAAGGGCAATGATTAAGTCTCCTGACGAATCTAATACAGCCGAATAGGACCCTGTTGCCATTCCCGAAATCTGAGCGACAGAATTCAAATCCATGTACAAGGAAGAAGAATCTTCAATAAACTTCCAATCAGAATCCCCTCCACAAGCCGTTAGCAATACGGATTCCATTCCTAAGCGACCTAGGTTTTCAGCGATATTTCTCGCCACTCCACCAGGGCTCTGATTGGATTTAACTGGGTTAGAAGTGCCTAATTGAGCTTTATCCTTCAGATAAAACTTCCGGTCAATATTGGCTCCGCCTATACAGATAATCGGTTGGGATTCTTTTAAAATATAAGCTCGTCCAACAATATAACCCTTTTTCGTCAACCCAGATATTAAATTCGCAATCGATGGACGTGATAAGCCTAGCGCTTCCGCTACTTCTTGTTGAGAGACATAAGGGTTCTTTCGAATCATATCTAGTAGAAAGTGTTCTTTCTCTGAAATATTCCCAGACACAGACCCACACCCCAAACTTTTGTTTATTTTTAAAACTTATGTTTAGATTATAACTTACATAATCGATTTCGTCTAGCCTAGCTTTTACCTATTTTTGTTTTATTAAAATTACTATCGTTAAACAAGGAGTTACTTTTCCTCAAATCAACTTCATATCCTCCTTACGGGGGATTAACAGCGTTACTGATTTACAGCCTTTGGGAAATTAAATTATTGTGACGGTTCTTATTAGTGTTTTCACTCTTCCTCCATAAAAAAAAGCAACCAGCTTAGCACCGGTTACTCGAGGATGTATCTATTATTTATAATCGAATCCTTGTTTTTTTATCGCTGGTGCAACTGCCCTCTCATAAGCTTCAAATCCTTTATCATAGAAAGATGCTATTTTGGATGACCAGTTTGATGAATCTTGTCCATTCGTACGTTTGCTCATATATGTAGATATTTCGTTATCATATTTGTTTATTAGAGTATTCTGTCTATCTAAATCATATTTTTCCCTATGAAGAACAGCTTCAAGTGGAAGACGAGGCTTTTGTTCAGGTACATTCCTTGGATATCCAACAACGAGACCGGAGATTGGGAAAACATATTCAGGTAAACCTAATGCCTCTATAAAGACATCTGGATTTCTTCGGATTCCACCAATTGGAACAATTCCGAGACCCATAGACTCTGCTGCCGTCGTTGCATTGGCTAAGGCAATTCCAACATCTGTAGAACCAATGATTACAGCCTCGATATTGTCTGCAATGCGAAATCCTGCCTCATTTTTCTCCGAAGCTAGCTTTGCCCGATAAAAGTCAATGCAAAACACAAAAAATACAGGTGCCTCATCAATCCATGTTTGATTCCCGGCAGCCATCGCTAACTTTGCCTTTCTCTCTTTGTCACGTACTTCTATTACACTTACCTGCTGACCATTGATCCAATTTGGAGCAGCCATTGCAGCTTCAATAATTGTCTTTGATTGTTTTTCCGTAACCTCCCTATCCGTTGAAAACTCTCGAATAGAACGGTGGTCTTTTAATAACCGTATCATTTCATTCATATGATCACTCCCTACTAGATACCTTACATACTTTCAGGAATTAATTCAAATGATGTCTATTTTGAACGCCCTATATAAAATGGCTTGGATAGGAGTCCTTCCAAGCCATTTTACATTCATTTCAAATTTGGAGCAAAACGGTAATTATCCTAGTAGGAATCTTATCTCAACTTTAGCGTTACTAAAAGAGAGACAAAGTTGGATTAATTTAAGTAATTGAGGATTTTTCAGGTAGGGATAGAAAGTTTAATTAAATGAGCTTCAATAAAAAAGTACTTTTTCGTGGTTATTTATGAGTGTTGATTTCAATCTCAACAACTTCATCATGGCCACATTGGTCACACTTTTGTGTTTCTTTTGTAAAGCCCATACATTGTTTACAGTAATGCTTTGTCATGATATTTCCTCCTTATAAAAAGAATGTGCAAATTTAATTTGACATGAAGGAGTATTTTTCCTGCATCAAATACAGATTTTTATAAGATATTAGCCAAAGAAAAAGTTCACCAGTACCTTTCTGCTCTTTTCCCCTATCCTTAACTTTGTAAACCAACTAAAAAATTCAGAATTTTTATATACAAACAAAAGAAAGTTCATTATAATAGTTCGAATACCTATACTTTTTCCATTAATTTACCTAGGCTGTGTTAAACGAGTATAGATTGGTTGTCATAAATCTATAATGATTTATCCTTAACACGGTTCACATAAAAACGTGGAGGTAGCAAACAAACGTATGAAAGATTCTATTTATCGAGGAAAATGGCTCTTAATTATTGGAATTATATTTGTTGCCTTTAACTTACGGCCTGCAATTACATCAGTTGGACCACTAGTAGGCTTTATCCGTGAAGATACAGGAGTTTCAAATTCACTAGCAGGTCTATTAACGACTCTACCGCTCTTAGCATTCGCTTTAATCTCTCCATTTGCACCAAAAATTGCATCCCGGTTTGGAACTGAACGAAGCATATTCATTGGTCTATGTTTGTTAGGAGTGGGGATTCTTATCCGGTCCATTGGACTTTTATTTCCCATCTACCTAGGAACAATCCTTGTTGGCTTAGGAATTGCTATTTGCAATGTATTGCTTCCAGGTCTTGTAAAACAAAACTTCCCTGGAAAAGTTGGTTTGCTCACAGGAAGTTATACGTTCTCAATGGCTATCTGGGCTGGATTGGCTCCAGGACTAAGTGTCCCATTAGCCAGTACCTTGGACCTGGGCTGGCAAATGTCCTTAGCTGTATGGGTGCTCTTATTGTTTACGGCCATCCTAATCTGGGTCCCTCAAATCCAAAGGAATAAAAAAGAGCTTATAAAAACAAAATTAAAAACACCAAGTGCATCTTTATGGTCATCGCCCATCGCTTGGCAAGTAACCTTTTTTATGGGACTTCAATCAATGATATACTTTAGTTTAACCGCGTGGTTACCAGAGATTGTTCACAGCCAAGGAATTAGCATCGCCACTGCGGGATGGATGGTATCCTTGATGCAATTTTCCGGACTTCCGGCAAATTTCCTAATTCCAATTCTTGCAGACCGGCTTCCCAACCAAAAAGGAATTGCCCTTGGGATTGGTCTCTTTTGTTTAACAGGTTTGCTCGGACTTCTTTCCGGAGGCAACACCCTAGTCCTTACTGTCAGTATCATCTTGATTGGCATTGCCCTCGGAGCAGCTATTAGTCATGCACTCACGCTTATTAGTTTACGTGCATCCAACCACTCACAAGCTTCCGAATTATCCGGAATGGCGCAATCTGTCGGGTATATGCTAGCATCCATAGGTCCGTTTATCCTTGGATACCTTTATGATTTGTATGCAAATTGGACGTTTCCCCTTATTCTTCTCGCGATTGTAACGATATTGTTCACATTTGCCGGTATAGGAGCAGGTCGGAATCAATACGTTCTTCAAGAAAATAAAGAAGCAATATCGACGAATTCACTTTAGAAACAAAAGATGTATTTGAGGTGGGATGAACATGTGTGGTCGTTTTACACTGACGGCAAGTTTTGAAGAGTTAATTGACCGCTTTAATATAGAATCTTTTTTACCAGAAGAAGACTATCTACCTAATTACAATGTCGCTCCTTCTCAATCTGTTTTAGCAGTAATCAATAACGGCTCCATTAATAAAATGGGGTATTTACGTTGGGGGCTTATTCCACCATGGGCGAAAGACATGAAAATAGGCTATAAAATGATCAATGCACGGGCAGAATCACTCTCGGAAAAACCAAGCTTTCGTAATGCCTACCATAACAAACGCTGCCTAATTATCGCTGATAGTTTTTATGAATGGAAACGTCAAGATGATCAGACGAAGATTCCCATGCGCATTAAACTGAAAACAAATGAAGTATTTTCGATGGCAGGATTATGGGAAAAATGGGAATCGCCTGAGGGAAAATCAATTTTTTCATGTACAGTTATTACGACTGAAGCAAATGAATTAGTCAAGGATATCCATAATCGAA
This sequence comes from Mesobacillus persicus, assembly GCF_900109925.1. Classification (GTDB taxonomy): domain Bacteria; phylum Bacillota; class Bacilli; order Bacillales; family Cytobacillaceae; genus Mesobacillus_B; species Mesobacillus_B persicus. The sequence goes on from NZ_FOBW01000020.1 coordinate 59,135, forward strand.
TGCCTGTTATTCTTAGACCTGAAGAAGAAAAAATTTGGCTAAACCCTGATACTAAATATAATGAATTGAACCCGTTGCTCAAACCATTCAACCTGGAGCTAATGGAGGCATATGAAGTAAGTGCAATGGTTAACTCTCCTAAAAATAACTCAGTTGAACTGATTCAAAAAATATGTTAGCTTAACAAGAAAACAGCCTGGTAATCCACGGCTGTTTTTTCGGTTAAACATTTGGTGATATTTATTTTGTTTTATCCTCTGTAAAACGAACTGTGGAATTTCCCTTTTTACTCTTTGCCCTTGCCTGGTCCAACATCATATCTTTAATTGACAACTTTTCCAACTTCTCTAATTCACCACTCAGAGTGGTTTCCAATTGACGGTATGCTTTTGAAAGAGAAGCTACATTAACCCTGTATTTTTCAGCTAAATCCTTTTGGCTATAAATTCCTAAGCCTGGTATATTCAAATCAACGAAATAGTGTAGGGCAGCCGCATATATCTCTGGCTTTCTAATAATGGGCTTTTGTTTTAGACAGTAGATATTCCACATAACTACTCCAAGCTCAAGTAGTTGTACCGAAAACTTAGGATCCTCTACTGCCATTTCACCATAGATATCAACGACTTCTAGATAGTATGGATCTTCCCAATGCATATCATCAATTGCATTCGAGTCAAACAGAACCCAATTTACAATATAAGGGAAATCGTTTGCCAAAAACTCAGAGAAGTCACTAAACTCACTTTCAGCATATATATCAGACAAGAATTCCGCCAGTATATCCCCATCTTCTTCATCAAAATGAAGAGCGAATAAAAAATAAGAATAATACGTTCCATAAGGAAGTAAAAACCCTAAAAGGGACATGCCCACTTCTAATTTAGGAGCATTTTCAAAGACCTTTACTTTTTGGATTTCTTTAGTAGCAAAATCTTCAACTTCCATCCAGTTTCCATCAGTTAGTTTCGTAATGGTTGAGTAGCTAGGTGAAACAGTATCCCACTTCTCTAGCTGACTCATGACAGCCGGGCGCAATTTCTTTCCAGCGCGCTTCTCTTCTATAAATTGTTCAGTAAGAGTCTTTGTCATAAAAGGCTTTGCCAAAGTAGCCCATAAAATCAGGAGCGTTGTAAGCAAAATCCCCTCTTCTTCCGTTATCTCGTCTTCTGGGAAATAATTATCTAAGATGGCATAAAAGGGTTCTGGATTCTTCTTTTCAAAGAAACCGTAAAGTTGTTCTTGAAGTTGATTAAGTTCCTTGCTAATAATTTCATCCATGGAAATGACCTTATTTAAACAGCATTTCTTGTATTTTCTTCCACTGCCACATAGGCATTCTTCATTGCGACCTATAATCATATTTCTATCCTTTCTGGGATGCTATGTTAATAAGTTTCTAACATTATCTATCCGTCTGTCAAGAAAACAACAAATTTTCTAAAAGCGAGAGGGCACACTGTATCCAGTGTGCCCTTTCGTTCTATTGATTAGCTTATTTGTGCTTTAGATCTATAGGCATCAATTAACAGAACCAACCCTGTTAACATATGCAAAATCATACCTACAAAAGGAATCCAAGCAAGTAAAGAAGTAATAATTCCTAGAATGCTTCCATGCTTATTTTGATAATGATTTACTGAAAAAACAAGAGTCACAATATGCAAAACGAGCATGACTAGCAAAGGAGTCCAACCAAACCCAATAACTATTGACCCACCGAGAATTGGGATTCCAAGAAAAGCCTCAAGACCACCCGTTACCCATTTTAAAGTCGTAGATGTCCCCATACTTTTATCCCCCATTTCAAACTTTATCTTATTAACTCACTCTTTATTCTAACATGCTTTATCCAATTTGTGTTTCCGCTACCTTCCTTTTGCTAAGTAGTTGCTACAAATCATCTAGTTGGGCTGCCCTCTTCTCAGTCTCTTACTTGTATTAATAGGCGGAGAATTTCCGGTTATGTATATAGAGGAAGCTAAAAAAGCGAAAATAAGCGAAGATTTTCCGATTAACTGCTCTAAATAAGACAAAATTCAAAAACTTGGATAATATAAGCGGAAAAACTCCCCTTATTTTAAGGAAAATATGGATATTTCCCAATTTAGCCGGAATTCTTCCGTTTATTTATCATACCATTTGCATGGCAACGTCCTACTCTCACAGGGCAAACCCCCAACTACCATCGGCGTCGAGGCTAAACTCCCATGTTCGGCCTCGGGTTGCCATGACCGGCGGAAACGAAATGCGGAAGCGCCTCGAACAGCCCGACAGAATGCGTTTTTTCCTCTCGAATCGATTGGCTTATGACTCGGGGCTAGGCGCTGATGCTTGACATCTCTTCGTCAGCCTCAGGCTTTCCAGTCCTCACGTACATCGTACGTTCCGGGCTTCATTCCTTCGCTTCCTCGACCTCCTTGGTCCTGACGACCGACCCTCGGGTTTCTGCATATCAATCTGTTACTCAATCATTGTCCTAACGGACATTATAAAATCAAAAAAACAACCAAAAGTTTGGTTGTTTTAAAGTGCCTGGCAACGTCCTACTCTCACAGGGGGAAACCCCCAACTACCATCGGCGCTGAGAAGCT
>NZ_FOBW01000021.1 GCF_900109925.1 Mesobacillus persicus
CAGGAGTCTTCGCCGCCTTCCACTCCAATCAACAGTGTCTTTAATTAGGTTGAGTTTAAAAATTAACAAAAAAACGACTCTAAATCAGGTTTTGAATTTTAGAGTCGTTTTTTGATTGAAGAAATTACTTTTTCAAAAACCCGAAGGCTTTTCAGTGCCCTCTTAGAACACAGGCCCGGTCTCTCTTATAAGATTCGGAAGATGAACGGGATTCGATATTCATCCCCTTCATATGCTTTAACTGCTCCAATAAGGGTAAAAACAACGCCAAGGATGCCGACGATTGGTAGCAAAAGAAAACCAACAAGAACAACCATTAAAATTCCACTAATAAGGCCATAGACAGCATAGGTTATTAGAAAATTAAAATATTCTCGTCCGTGATAATCGATAAAGCTTGAATCATTCTTTTTTACAATCCAAATGACTAGCGGACCAATAAAGACGGTGAAAAAACTAATCGCATAAATCGCAGCAGCCAGAAGCCTTTCTTCATTGCTCGGCATATCAATTCTCCCCCCTTTGCCAGCCTTCTCCTTATCCTACGAATGTACCATCTAAATGTTTCATCATGTAAGTATATTCCGCAACTACAGGATGAGAAGTTCTTGTTTTGGACTACGTGAATACATTTGTAGTACAAGCAACTTCTATGAGGTGATAGTTATGGAAATGATGTCAAAAATTGAAGCGTTTATTCTCGGGATCATTCAAGGATTTACCGAGTTCTTGCCCATCTCAAGTACTGGCCATCTATATCTTGGGCGGCATCTCTTTGGACTAGACGAAGCTGGTCTATTTCTTGATACAATGCTTCACATGGGTACATTATTAGCTGTCCTTGTGATTTATAAGGATGAACTTCTCGATGTGATTAAACATCCACTAGGGAGGACTGCAAAGCTACTCGTTATCGGAACGATTCCTGCTGTTATCGTCGGGGTCCTCTTCGATGACTTCTTTGATTCAATCTCAAAGAGTGGACTTACAATTGGCTGGGAGTTCCTTGTTACCGGTTTGATCCTTTGGATGGCGGATGGAATTAGAAGAGGCCGCAAAAAAATGCATGAAATCACTTATGGAGATGCATTATTCATTGGGGTCTTTCAATCGGCAGCAATCATGCCTGCGTTGTCCCGGTCCGGCCTAACAATCGCAGCTGCTCTGTTTAGAAAATTAGATCGCGAAACAGCCGCATATTTTTCCTTTCTATTGTCGATTCCAGCGATTGCAGGCGGGGTCGTATATAAGCTTCCAGAATTGTTTTCAGGTGGAACAGAGGCCGTTTCGCTGGGTAGCTTAATGGTGGCCACAGTCGCTTCTGCCCTTTGTGGTTATGTAGCCGTTGTTTGGATGATTAATTTCCTCCAGACAAAATCCTTGAAAATATTCGCTGTATATGTGTGGATTTTAGGGTTAACCGTATTGGCACTCCAATACACAGGAATTTTTTAGAATTATCTGAAGTAATTTGGGAAAAAAAGGCGAAAAATCGGGCAAAAAAACTATTTCCTTTTGCGCATTTTTTTAGTATGATTTCTATGGAAATTGTTTAACCGAAAAGTTCATATCGGATATGTAATAAGGGAAGGCAAATGGTGCGCCACCAGTATCCTGGTTCTAGTGGGTTCGATTCCCACCCCGAAATTTTTTAGCAATTTTACAAAAAATTTCGAGGGTGGGCCATGTCTGTTTGACATGGTTGGAATCTGCCCTGCAAATAGGAGGGATACAAACATGCTCAAGAAAAGAGATCTTCAGGATTCTCACGTTCTTTTCGAGCTTATGTCGCATCCAGATGTCTTCCCTTTTGTACGTCAAAAGGCTTATTCTTACGATGAATTTGTGTTCGTCACAAAGCAAACCATCGAAGCTGAAGACCGAGGAGAACTTATTTCGAGAACCATTCTTGATGATTGGGGAGCCCCAATAGGGACAATTAATTTATTTGATATTCAAGATGGGGCTGGATTCCTCGGAACATGGATTGGCAAACCTTATCACGGAAAAGGCTATAATGCACCAGCGAAAGATGCCTTTTTCCAAGAAGCTTTTTATGAGCGCGGAATTGAAACAATTTTTATGCGTATCCGGAAAGAAAATATCCGCTCCATTAAAGCTGCTGAGAAACTTCCTTACGTTGTCAAAGCAAACGAAACGAGACCGTCCATTTATAACCAATTAAACGCGAATGGCGATATTTACGATTTATATGAAATTCCTAAAGATCAATACACACTATATATCCGTCGTGAAGTGAACCAGACTGTTGACGAATCACAGCTATTGGAAGCATAAAAGCAGGAGCACCCCATCCAAGATCATGTGGGGGCTCCCGCTTTTTTTATTTTTTTTCTTTTAGATAAAAATCGACTAAATATTTAACATAAACATCATCCCGAGATAGAGAGGCGCCGAAGTTTCTTTTTATATGATTTTCAGCTTCCTGAAACTGACTAAAGCTCTCTTCGAGAATACCGTTTTTGACCTCAATGCTCCACTTGCCATCCTCCATTGGGGCAACGAAGAATTTATCCCCCTGCCGACTATCATATAAAGTACCTTTTGGTGATTCCTTAAGGTTGTATCGGTTTCGAAAGGCATCTTGTCGGATTGGATCTAATGGATAGACTTCCTGAACGTATAAATCGAACGCGTCTTTTCCCATCGAGCATCCCGAGGCTTTTGCATGACCTCCGCCTCCGAACTGACCAGCGACGGCTGATACGTCCACATCGTCATGAATGGTTCGAAAGCTTATCTTTTTTCCACCAACGTTCAAAATCGCAATGTAGTCCAAATGCGGATATTCTTTCCCTAGCTCGTTTCCTAGCTCAGAATGGTAAGATTCAGCATGGACAATCCCAGCACAAAGCTCATTGATAAACGTTTGATATGTCTCGCGCTTTTTTCTTCGGACATAGCGCTCAATTTTGTCCTCTTCCATTGATAACAGCTTTTGCTCAAAATCATCAAAATTAAAGGAATCTTGCTGTGACGTTAAACGTTCAATCATCTTTTCTTCAAATTCATCCAGTGAAAACATAAAAAATAAATCATTTAAATGCTTTGCTTTAATATTGTCGTTTTGGTCCCATTCCCAGGTATCATATTGGCGGACAAGCTCGACAAATTCATCCAAGGCCTTCGTTTTATGTATCCATTCATTCTCAAGCAAATGCTCATACAACAAGGAAGTGGCCGAAGTAAGCCTACCATCCTCATATTCCACCTGAACAGTCCCCCAGCTGTACTCATTAAAATGGAGCGCTGTCTTATGATGGTCAATAAAATTTACCTTTCCTCCACGCTTATGTAGCTGCTCCACCCTTTTCGTGTTTTCTTCATTAATGGATAAGTCCGTAATAAATAAATGGAACTCCTCTAACTTCTTCTCATGTTCAAAAAGCCGTTCGATTTGGTGATCCAACCCCATTACCGAGTTATACCGAACCTCAACCTTATCAGCAAAAGCCAGTTTCGCTACAATGCCACACCCAATCCCATCAAGGTCATTATGGGTATACAATTTATACATCCTCTTCACCCGCTATTCTTTACATTTCTCCCATTAGGGTATCATTCTTCCCCCCTTTTTAAACACTATTTTCCACCATTTAAAGCAAAAGACTTTTTCAGAAAGGATTGTTGTTAAAATCCTAAAGCCAATTTTAGCGTAAAATAAGCTAATTTGTACGTTTTAGTAAGTTTGCAAGCTCTTTTTTCATATGTAAATAGCCATGATGCTGCTCTGTAACAATGCTTAAGTCGTTCTACTTTATTCCAAAAACAACAAAGTATAAGAATAGAGGCCAGGCATCCAAAAACTGGATGGTGCCTGGCACCTTACATTATTTCCCTATAAACATTTGTGTCCAATAGTTTCCTTCGGCTATATGACCTACTCCGATGTGAGTAAAGGAGCTATTTAGGATATTTTTGCGGTGGCCTTCGCTATTCATCCAAGCATTTACGACCTCTTCTGGTGTACGTTGGCCCATTGCGATGTTTTCGCCAGCAGCACGGTAGCTGATGCCAAACTGTTTCATCATATCAAACGGTGATCCGAATGTCGGGCTAGTATGGCTGAAGTACTTGCTGTCTTTCATATCAAGCGACTTTGTTCTCGCTACTTTACTTAATTCTGTATCTAACTTTAATGCAGCGAGACCTTGCTTCGCTCGTTCCTGGTTCGTTAAATCCACTACTTTTTGCTCGTAGGCACTTACCTGGGAAGCCTTAGGAGCTGTCTCTGTTTGTTGAGCTGGTTGCTCTTGAACAGGTGCTGTTGGCTGTTGGACTGGCTGTTCTTGAACTGGTGTAGCCGGCTGTTCTGCAGTTGGTTCTTCTACCGGTGGTGCAGACTGTTGGGGAGTTTGAACAGGCTGTTGTTCCTGTATAACCTCCTCCGTTGGTTGTTTAGGCTCTTGAATAGTAGGCTGCTTTGCAATATAACGATTCCAGTTTAATTGGTAGTCTTTTAAGTATTTTTGTAGATAACTATTAACTTGATTAAAGTCATATGTGCCTGTCTGGTATACATAAACTTTTTTCTCCACTTGATAATATGGACTTGCCGCATCTGCTTCATTTGCACCCGGAGTACCAAAAAGCAAAGCTGCTGTTGCTGCAACGCTTACGAGCATTTTCTTTTTCATTGATGAATTCCTCCCTAGAAATGTTCATGCTGTCTTGCCCTTTAATGATAGCATTCAATTTTTGTAATATTTTAGGGAGAAATTTCCTTTATACAGATCTAATCCTATTTAGTAATGCAAGACTGAGATTACTTTTTAAAAAATTTAACTAGTTTTCATGGCCTGTCTATAGTTATTTGATGTCCTTCTGTTATCAGTTATATTTATCCAACATTGTTAATTACACCCTCATAATCCATGTATTACATAATAATAGAGGTTGACAGGTTTTTAATAGGCCGTTCTTTTTTACATAAATTTCATTTAAATGTCTAGTTTTAAAAATATATGTGAAAGATTACCTTAAAATGATAGTGTAAGTTACGTGCCTAATGTATGCTGGTCTACAAACATCACAAAAAAAAGAGAAAGCCAACCAAGGCGATTAACACTGACCATCGCCCTGGTTGGCTTCGTTTTTAACTCAATTTCCAAATAAATTATCACTTTCATTATCTATCCTTCTCGCCTATGAACCTTACCAAGCACATCTTTGCCGCCAGTTATCGGAATGATGCTTCCGGTAATATAATCTGACTTCTCGTCTGCAAAAAATGAAATCACCCTAGCAATATCCTCGCCCGTTCCTGGCCGTCCTACTGGTACCGATTCATCAATTGATTCCACAGCCTCATCAATATCTTTTTCCTTCCAGTCTCCAACAATATCGCCCGGACACACCATATTGGCTGTAATCCCATATTCCGCTTCCTCAAGCGCTATCGATTTAGTCAACGAAGCCAATCCAGATTTAGCCGCTGCAAAAGCAGAACGGTAAATCCACCCAGGTGCACTCTCAACGCGGTCAAAACCAACAGTGATGATTCTCCCCCAATCCATTTGACGCATGCCAGGAATAAGCAGGCTCGAGAGATAAAAAGCCGAATTTAAATTCCCATTGATCAAATACTGCCAGTCCTCTACGGAGTAGTCGACCATCCTTCTTCGTTCATGGATGTATGGCCCCGCATTATGAACTAGAATATCAATCGAAGAAAAGCATTGCTTTGCCTCCTCAACAAGTTTACAGCACTGCTGATAATCAGAGACATCCCCAGCTAAGGGGAGATTGTTGGTCCCATACTTTGACGTAAGTTCCGCTGCCAATGCTTCTGCCTTATCCTGACTGTTTCGGTAATTTATCACTAAATTGATCCCCTCTGAAGCAAGCTGTACCGCTGTTCTTCTGCCAATTCCTGATGCCCCTCCTGTGATAAAAGCTGTTCGTTTACCCACGTTTATACCCCACATTTATAATTCCTTTATACCATTATAGTAAATAGAACACCGTGTTTATGCAAATCTTAGCTAAACAATTTTCCTAGTGCAGGATTTCTTAACCACTAGGCTTTTTATTGCATACAATAACACAACTTAATTACGATTAGCAGAAGTATAACGGGTATCATTCCCCAAAAGGAGGTCATCTGATGCTCCCGTGGAACCAACTCCCTTTTAACGAGGACATGAAAAAAAAGCTTAATAGCATGAACCCAAACGAGATTGACAAATATGTGCAAGACATGGTTTTAAAAATGTTCCCAAAGAATATGGGGGGAATGTTAAATCCTCAAGAATGGCTTAAAGATGCTGACAATTTTCAAGGAGCCTCCCCCACATCAACTAGGGAAATTCATGGGCTTCAATCTACCGTTTTTGAAACACATGATTTTGTTTTTATCAGAATCCCAATCAAAGATGAACACTGGTTAAGAGAAATGAAGATTTATCATACCTCCCACGAGGCCATAATCGAAAATATTCCTGAAATCGGAGAAAAACACACGCTAAAATTACCTGCTGCCGTAAAGAAAAAAGGAGCCGTTGCCAACCATAGGGACGGTGTGCTCGAAGTTCGAATACCACGCAGTTATCAAACACAGATTTCAGAGATTAATATACAAGACAATTAGACGGTTGAAAGTTAAGGAGGATTAAAATGGAAACTGATAAATGGAAGGATTGGCTAGATTTAACGAAACAATATGCTGCCGAAAGCTTTTGGAAGGAGGTTTTTAATCAGACTGATCAACCCTTTGCGGGTCATGAGAAGATGGGTGAAACTTTATCCAACTTGGCAAAAGAAACAAAAACAAAGGGGTTATTTCCTAGATGCGATATGTTTGAAAGAGAAGATCAACTGTTTATTCAAGCAGAATTGCCAGGAATCTCGGGAGAAGATGTCCTTGTGACGTTAAGAGAAGATAACCTGGTAATTCAGGGAAATTATGCTACGCTACAGCCTAAGTTACAATATTATTTAAAGGAACGCTCTGATAGAAGCTTTGAAAAGTCGATTAAACTTCCTGTAAAGGTAAATAAAAAGAAAATTAGCTCAACACTAAAGGATGGCGTATTAACCATTGTTCTTCCAATTATCACGGAGGAGGATAGCGTCCCCATCCATATTGAAATTACGAGGTCACCGATCCCTAATGAGATGTATAAACAAGAATAGGAATCAAACAATCTTGTTTGATTCCTTTTTGATTAAATCGTTCGAAACAGTAACCGGACGGTCGTTCCCTTGCCAAGCTCACTTTCAATCTGAATAATTCCATGATGAAGGGTAACAAGCTTTTCTGTTATCGCAAGCCCTAAACCTGTACCACCATTGCTTCTTGACCTTGCTTTATTCACACGGTAAAACCTTTCCGTGATTTTCTTTAAATCCTCAGCTGGAATTCCTATCCCAGTATCAACGAATTCAATGCATGCACCATACGTATGCTTGGTAAGCTTAAGGCTAATCGTCCCACCTGTATCGGTGTACCGGATGGCATTGTCCATGATATTTTGGAGTATTTGCTCAATCCTTCCTTCATCCGCATCTATAATGATTTCAGGGTCAAGGTCCACAACTAAGGCAATCTGTTTTTCTACTAAAACCTGTGAATATTTTTGAATAAAATCATCAATCAGTTGGGCAAGTGGCAAGGGATGGATATCAAGCGAAATTTGACCAGCATCAATTTTTGATAAGTCCAATAAGTCAGAAACAAGCTTTCCCATTCTTCCCGCTTCCCGATTGATGAGTTTTAGGTATTTTTCCTGCTCCTCAGGTGACTTAATATAACCCGAAGCCAATCCTTCACTATAACCTCTTACATAGGCGATTGGCGTTCGAAGTTCATGAGAAACATCTGCTAAAAAATCTCGCCGACGCTCATCCTCCTCCTGAATAGAAGCGGACATCTGATTAAACGCTGCTGCTAATTGGCCAACCTCATCCTTTGATTCTATGTTAACCCTTGTGGAATAGTCTCCTTTAGATACTCTTTTAGCTGCTCGTTTCATCTCAACTAGTGGCCTTGTCAAACGATCAATCGCTACATAACCGATTGAAAGGGCTATTACAATGAAGGAGACTCCACCTAAAAACCATAGATAGGAGAAATCCCGGGTTAATTCCGAAATCTTTACAAGGGGAACATAAAGAAAAATCATTCCTTCAAGACGGTTTTCATCTAACAGGGGAATAATGACCGCAATGATTTTCCGTCCAAAGAACTCTTCAAAGCCAATTTTAGAAATCATCCCCCCTTGCAAGAGCTGTTCACGTTCCTCAGAACTAATTAGCGAATCATTATTAGCTTGAACCGGCAGACTACTAGTAAGCTCCAACGGACTCTTAACAATGAAAACTTCCGTATCCGATTTATCGTTGAACCATTTTATATATGTTTTCAGTTCTTCCGATAGAGGTCCGCCCTGATAGTCCTCTGCTAATTTAAGTCCTGTTTCATAAAGATCTTCTTCAATTCTGTCAACATACAGTTTTTCATAAAATAAGTAAGATAAAATAAAGGACACGGAAATCGTCACTAATATGGCAAATGTAATCGTTAGCCACAACTTTTTTAATAAGCTGTCAGCTATGAATTTCATGATCCAATAACCTCAAATTTATACCCAATTCCCCAAATCGTTTGGATATAATCTCCTATCCCTAGTTTCATCCTTAACGTCTTTATATGGGTATCAACCGTTCGTAAACTACCGATATAATCCATGCCCCAAACATGCTCCAACAACTGTTCCCTGCTTAGCGCCTGGGAAGAATGCTCAATAAGGAAGTTTAGCAATTCATATTCTTTGAGGGTTAACGGGATCATTTCACCCTCGACATTTACACGACGGGCTTTTTTATCAATCGATATTTTACCATACTTTGCAATTTTATCTTCATGAATGGTTGGTGAAGTACGCCTTAGGACAGCGGCTATTCTCGCTACAAGCTCCCCTGGACTGAATGGTTTAACGATATAGTCATCTCCGCCAAGCTGCAAAGCCTTTACTTTGTCCCACTCTTCTCCCTTTGCTGATAAAAAAATGATTGGAAGCTGCGAAAAGGAACGGATAGTCTCGCAAACAGCGTAACCATCTCCTTCAGGCATCATAATATCCAAGATGACTAAATCAATAGCTTCTTTCTCTAATACCTCATAGGCTATAGTTGCACTAGCCGCTTGATAACATCGGTATCCTGAATTTTCTAAGTAAATTTGGACGAGGTCCCGCATATCCTCCTCATCATCAATAATTAAAACTTTTACTGGATACATCTTTCTCACTCCCTTGAACACGGAACTGTATAGTTCATATAAAATAAAAGCAGCTTTCTTTCCAATTTCATTATACTGCTAAAGTTCTGTTGGAAATATGAAAATTATAAGAAGAAAACTGACACAGATTTAACAATAAAAAAGCCAGTGCATTATAAGCAGCTAGCCCGAAATTAATTATATCTTTACATAAGGCTGTTTTCTCAACTATTGTTGTTAAAATCCTAACACCGATTTTAACGCAAGATAACCTATTTGGTGCATTAAATTATATTTGAGTGCTCTTTTCTCATGGATAAAGGTTAGTTTATAGTAGAACAAAGCTTAATCCATTATATTTTATATCCAATAGCTACAAAGTTTGAGAAAAGAGCCTTACATAAACCATCCAATAGATGCAAAAAATACTGAATAACATCAAAAAGGAGGCAATAACAATGAATGTTCCTTATCGCTGTCCGAACTGTAGGACGAACAAAAGCAGGTTCAACCTGATTAAGCAAGTAGCTCAGCCTGTAAAACTCAACCCCCAATCAGGGGAAGTCGTAGAGGAATATACCAGTAATCAGCTAGATCCTTTTCATACACCATACAGGGGACCTGAACTTCGTGTTCAGTGTGGGGTATGCGGACTTATTGAAGATGAAAGAACCTTTGTTAAATTTGGAGAACAAAATTAAGTAAAAGGCTGAGACGGTTTCAGCCTTTTTTTATTTCGTAATCGATTTTATTGTCTTCAAGAAACTCGATGGAATCTACCTTCCAGCCTTCCTCGAGAGGTAGCCTGACAAGCTTCAATGTACCATCATAACGTTTGCGCCCTACACCTCGCAGTTGCATCATAACGCTAACCGGAACATTCAAGGCAAGCTCATCTTTTATGTCTTCAATAGGTAAAATAGACATTCTACTAATGGAGACATTCTCAAATTCAGGTAGAAGGTCCTTCCAATTTAGCTGTTGAACTGAAGCTTGCGAAACAATCCTTTTATCCTGCTGCTTTAACCCGGCTAAATAGGCATTTGCCAACTCGTAGGGATCCGTTGTCGTTAGGTAGCTATCAAGCTTATCAGCTGATTTTAGTATCATTAGCTTATGGGATAAATCCATAAAGTTTGTCCGGTGGGTTGTACTACCATAAAAGTGAATGCAAAAATGTCCAGGAAAATTATTCTTTAAGGCCCCTGCACCATGAGGCATGCCATGCATAGAGGCCGCTATTCTTTTCCCATTTGATTGGACAATAATCGCTCGCCTTTTCCAACTCCATTTACCATTATAAATTTCTTTCATGATTTTTGTATCCTCAGCGGTCATTGGTTGTACATCAGCATGGCGACTCCCGGCCCTACGTTGAACCTTAAACTTTTTACCTGTTTCGAGATCTTCAACAGTAAATTTGCTATATCGAGGAAGAAGTTCATTTACCTGCTTCCATGGAAGAATTTCAATTTCCACCTTTTTTGCTTCAATATTTTGCCCATTTGTAGTAGTCAACAGGAGCACAAGGATTATAGCCAAATGAATTCGTTTCATTCTTATTTCACCGCTTCCAAAAAAGGTCTGCGAAAAAAGTTTTTCCGTTTTCTTCCCTTCCTATTCGGTTCCATAGGTTAAGATAGATCAAAAAACTTTGGAATACATTGAAAACAGGCCCATTCAATAAAAAACATTGAATGGGCCTGCATTAGTTTTTTATTTATCCATTTCTTCTTTGACAACTTCAATCGCTTTTTTAAGCTGTGGGTCTTCCTCAAGCATCTTATTCCGAACAGCTGACATTAACTCAATCGTTGAGCTATCTTTTAAAACACCCGTCTGTTCAAGTTCTTTATCCTTTTGGAACTGCTTCACAGCTTCACTTGTTTTTTCATCATAAAAGCCATCTTCACGTCCTGGGTCATATCCAAGTACTTTGAGCATCGTCTGTGCTGCTTTTACCTGTTCAGAGGCAGCACTAATGTTCAATTCAGTCTCTGGATCAATAAATGGAAGTGAGGCATAATCAGGCATTTCAACTTCATAATCAGGCTTAACGCCTTTTTCATGTACCCAATTTCCATCTGGTGTCAGCCATTTCTCTGTAGTGAGCTTGATATTAGAACCGTCCTTAAAGTTTTCAGCTCTTTGAACCGTACCCTTACCAAAAGTTGTTTGGCCAACTAACGGAACTTCTGCCGATTCACTCACAGCACCAGCCAAAATTTCTGAAGCACTTGCGCTTCCCTTATCGATGAGAATCACTAATGGGAAATCACTGGTACTATTCCCAGTCGATGGATATTCTTGTACATTTCCTTGTCTATCTTCAACCTTGAATAATAGTTTGCCTTCTGGAACGAACATGCTTGTGATCTTAATCGCCTGATCAAGCAAGCCTCCCGGGTTTTGGCGAAGGTCGAGGACCAGTCCTTTCATTCCTTTAGAATTCAGGTCTTCTAAAATCACTACAAGTTCCTCATGAGTATGCTCTGAGAAATTTGTAATTTGAACCTTGCCAATGTCATCTTCAAGCATTTCACCATAAACCGTTTCAATCGGGATTGTATCCCGTGTAATCGTTACCTCTGTGGGTTCAGCATTGCCTCGCTGAATCGTTAATTTCACCTTTGTTCCTTTTTCACCCCTGATTAAAGCAACCGCCTCGGTTGTGCTCATTCCTTGAATGCTTTTGCCATCAACAGAGAGGATGAGGTCCTCTGGTAGCAAACCCGCCTTTTCAGCTGGCGAGCCCTTTAAAGGTGAGACGATGGCAATATGACCATCCTTTTCTTGAATTTCTGCTCCTATTCCTTCAAATGAAGCCGAAATACTTTCGTGAAAGCTTTTAGCATCATCGAGACTCATATAATCAGAATATGGATCATCTAGAGATTCTACCATTCCACTTATCGCACCATCAATAAGCTGCTGTTCATCTAATTCCGTGTAATAATTTTTCTGTAAAGTATCATACGCTTCGTATAATTTTGCAAATTCTTCCCTTTCACGAATAACTTTTACAACAGGATCATCCTCGCCAAAAGCTAATGCAAAGGTGGTAATCCCGGCTGTTATAAACACAATAAAAAATAATAGCATCGCAAAATGAAACTTTTTTATTTGCATAAAATTCTGCTTCGTCTCAGTCTCTCCCAACTGTTCAGAAGGACCTTCTTGTTCGGTATTTTCACCATTTTGTTTCTCTTGGTCCATTATTTCACCACTTTCAATCGCTATGTAGAATACAGTAATCCTTTATTTTTTAGGATAACACTTTTATATAAAAAATAACAGATTTAATAATCGAGCCCTCCTTGGTGTGACCGCATTAGGGACCAACTGAATGAATTCAAACAAAAAAAGCCCTCTAATAGAAAGGGCTTTCGTAAACTATTCTTTAATTACAGCTTCTAATGCTACTTCAATCATTTCATTGAAAGTCGTTTGACGCTCTTCAGCTGTTGTTTCTTCCCCTGTCAAAATGTGGTCACTAACAGTAAGGACGGATAGTGCACGACGGTCAAGTTTTGAAGCAAGCGTGTAGAGAGCCGCCGTTTCCATTTCAATTGCGAGAATATTGTATTTGGCCCACTTTTCAAGTTCTGCATTATCGTTGTAAAACTGATCGGCAGTAAAGACATTCCCTGCTTTTAAATTCAAGCCTTTGTCAAGTCCAGCATTATAAGCTTTTAACAGAAGGTCAAAATCAGCCGTTGGAGCGTAATCAACACCACCAAATGTTAAACGATTCATTTGAGAGTCAGTCGAAGCGCTCATCGCCAAAATTACATCACGTACCTTAACATCTTTTTGAATCGCTCCACAAGTTCCAACCCTTACAAGTGTTTGGACATTATAGCTGTTCATCAATTCATTAATATAAATCGAAATTGATGGTACACCCATTCCTGTTCCTTGCACAGAAATTCTTTTCCCTTTGTATGTACCTGTATATCCAAACATATTACGTACTTCATTATAGAGCTTAACATCTTCTAAAAATGTTTCCGCAATATATTTCGCTCTTAATGGGTCCCCTGGAAGTAGGACTGTTTCCGCAATTTCATTTTCTTTTGCATTGATATGTACACTCATTGTCAAAAACCTCCATCTTTTCTAACGACATTCGAATAAAATGATACCATAATCTGTCCAAGCTGGGAAATCTTCCGTTAGTAAACTCATTGATCCGGGGAAAGCTAAAAATAGCTTGCCCAACACAAGGGGATTGATTCCCATGGATGGCAGCTAAGGATACAAAACCATAGTTGGAAAGGGGTTTTTCAGATGGGTAAAAAACACCGCAATCGAATAAATTCTCCAAAGAAAAATAACCATATCCCACCAGAAGCCATTGTCGCAGAACATGAGGCACATGCAAAGGAAATCGTATCCGCACGCGAACGTAAAAATTAACTAAAAACGATGAAGCTTTATGCTTCATCGTTTTCCTACTTAGCTATATCGGTTGATTGTTGATTCCAGTTTCTCTTTTAGATTTGGCAAGTCACTTGAAGTAACAGTGAAGCGAATATTGCTTTCATCCATCTCCAATGCCTCTGAGAGGAAACCACCAAGACCCCTTGCTCTACGATCCACCTGCATGAATATCTCAACTTCATTTTCTGAAGCTGGGAAAAAGACTAGTTCAAGTTCATCTAATTTACCACGGAAAGAACCCATAACTGGGACATACTCAAATTCTTGTATAAATGGTAATCTCTTGCGCAACCGGTACGGAGCCTGTTCACAATCTGCCTCACGGAGCCTAAATCCTAAATCCTCAACTGCAGTTAATACCGAATCCATTAACTTGTTAGGAACCACCTTAAGATAATCTTTATCGGTTGGGTCAACCGCATTTTTAATATCAAGTGAGGTGGTTACCCATATTTTTGAACGACCAATAGATATCGGCACATCTAAAGGGAGGATAAAAGAGAAAGGAATCTCTTTTGTTTCCCCCGGCCCAACCGTGAAAGGTTCATTCAAGCGAAACCTGTCAACCACCACCGGAACATTAAATTTGCGATCGTTCGATTCTTTTAAATAAGTTGTGTTTAATGCTAGATAAATCTCGTCCACCTTTTGCTCCGTGCTCCCACCTTTAATATGGACCACTCCACGAATCTCTCCGCCTGGGACAACCGTGTCCTGCTCTAATTTTGTATCCACCTGTGCTGAGCCAATCCCAATGCTAGCAAGAGCCTTATTGAATAATGACATACTCGCCTTCCTCCTCCGGTTTATCTATTTATAATTTTTAGAAAATCCACCTGAATATCATGCCAGTTTTCATACGGTTTATCTAATTGAAGGAGTTTACACAGGACCGACCGAATCAACATCGGTAGCTCCAGTTCTTCTACCCAGCTTCGTTCCTTTGCTCCTTCATCGTTTTGATAACCGGAATATAATAAAAACAAAAGGAAATGACCTAAAGCATAAAAATCTGCCTGAAAGGATATGTCCTTCATTCGATTCTGTTTGCTTCGTATAGGATTATTCCCCTTAAATTCCACACTTTTTGCTAGTCCGAAATCAATCAACTTTAAAGCGTGATCTTCTTGTACCATCACATTCGGTATCCGTATATCTCGATGCACGACACCTTTATTATGTAAGTATCCTATGATTTGTATAAGTTCTAATCCTATTGTAAAGGTTTCGCGCTCATTGAATGTTTTTCCTTCATCAAAAATCAATTGTTCAAAAGTTTTTCCCTCAATAAAGTCCATTGTGAAATAGGGAACTCCTTTTACCTCACCGGTCGCGTATACTCGTGGAAAAGAGTAATGGTGGAGGGATTTGAGCATGTTGCTTTCTTCAATAAACCCTTTCCGACCACCTCTTGACATCCGTTTGTGAAGTCTTAGTGCTTTTAATACCACTTTCTCATTGTTCTCCCGATCTTCCACTAAAAAACTACGGCCATATCCGCCAGTCCCAAGCCATTTCAAAAGACGGTAGCGATCATCAATCAACTCTCCAACTGAATAACGGACATCAAAAAACTCTGAAAAACCTAGGATCATTGATTTATACATTGTTTAGTTCCCCATGGTAAGAAATGATTAGCTACTAAAAAAGCTGCTGAAACTCCTACTTCGATGCTTTCTTTTATAATGTTGATGCCCCATTTTCGAGTATTTTTGGTGATGTTTATGACGCCTCCCATTGTCACTTGAGCTATAATGTTTTTTTGATACTGAATTATTTAAGATGGACTTCAGAAGTTTTTTTAGCATCTTTTCGACCTCCTTATTTTCTATTAGTTACTACGTTCTGATTAAATTAAAAGTTTCATATTTAATATTAGAAAAGGCGGACCAAAACGGCCCGCCTTCTTTATTCATTTTCGACCTCTTCATCGATGATACATTTATCGAGAAGGTATTCGAAGGTAATATCCGCAATTTCCTCCAATTCTCCTTCATTGGGAACGTATCCCCTTTTTACTAGCTCATGAAAGAAAAATTCCGCAATCTCTTCGGTATCGATAACAACTTCAATCTCCTTCATCAGAATCGCCCCCTTTGTACTGAATGTATGAACGACAGGAATGATTCATGCATAGTTAAGATGTAACCATTTTCAAAAATCAGAAAATTCTCCACATAAGTCTAAATTTATTTGGACAAGCATAGACATTATCATCATTTCTTTTTTAGGGGGAGTTCGAGTGCAACAACTTAAAGTAGTAGCTCAATCCATTACAGATGATCTAAACAGTGAGGAAAGTATCCTTATTGAAATGATGGAAAAGGGAACAGACTGGTTATTCAAATTGGTTCTGTTCTTAGGTGTACCAATTTTTGCTTATGTAAGCTATCAATTTTTACAGCTTTAAGTAATTTTTGTAAGTAGTTTGCTTATCCTTTCCTCTATCACAATTATTGTATCTATGACAAAACTGACTTACTCCACGGGGCAGGTCCACGTGGTTTGACGGATAAATTCTATATTTTTTTTATTATAGTAACAATCTCAAGTAACACATTTATTGTTATACGGTTATACTTAGTAAGTGAATTAACTTAACTGTTAATAGAGGTAGGTAGAAACTACCCAATGTAATTTATAATACTCAGTTTATTAGGTGTGACAACAACATGAACTTATTCGAAAAATTTTATACATTAATTATCTTCCTAGCAGTTATTTTCGGGTTAGGTTTAGGGCAAGTAGAACTAATTCGTACTAATGCAGAAAACTTTATTGTTCCATTGTTAGTAGCAATGCTCTATATTACGTTCTTACAAATTCCTCATGAGGAAATAAGGAAAGCTTTTAAAAATAGAAAGTTTACATACACATCAATAATTATTAACTTTGTTTGGACTCCTATTTTAGCATGGTTACTTGCCTTGCTTTTTTTAGGTGATTATCCAGCATTATATATTGGGTTTATCATGTTAATGGTCACACCGTGTACAGATTGGTATCTAATCTTTACAGGGCTTGCCAAAGGAAATGTAGCCCTATCAATGGCAATACTGCCTTTGAATTTAATCCTCCAGGTTATTTTACTACCTATCTACCTTCTTATGTTTGGTGAGACCACTGGGGTGATCGAATTAGCCTTCTTAGTAGAAAGTTTTCTAATCGTTTTATTCATTCCATTATTTTTAGCAATGCTAACGAAAAGGCTTTTAAGAAATCAGGAGCAATTCAGTGAAAACCTTATAGCAAAACTTAGCTTGTTTCCAATTATATTTCTAAGCTTAGCCATCCTGGCGATGTTTGCTTCCCAGGGCCAACTCTTACTTGACCATTTAGATTTAATGTGGAAAATAACCATTCCGATTTTATTATTTTTCATTGTGAATTTTATATTTGGTCAAAAGGTTGGGCAGTTAATGGGGTTTCCGAATTCTGATAAAGTAAGTTTAAGCTTTACAACTTTAGCTAGAAATTCACCAATTGCTTTAGCCATTGCGATGACCGCTTTCCCAGACCAACCATTAATCGCTTTAACTTTAGTCATAGGCCCCTTATTGGAACTACCGATTCTTGCGATTATTTCTCAGCTTTTATTATTTATTTCTAGTGAGAGAATACGAGATAACACGTGAAAGCACACATCAACATGATGTGTGCTAGTTATTGTTCTCTCCAAAACCCTTACACATGACTTTTGCCGTCATTATTCACAATCACAGAAAGTTTTCGCAGAACAACTTTCATCACATGCGCATACTCTTCGTCTCCAAACCACAAGTAGAGAATTCGGTAGTCATTGTAAATATCAAGCATGCTGTCGATGAGACTCTTTTTCATGCCTTTTTTTCGCAACTCCTCTTTTTCCGATTTTCGCTTTGAAGAAGTTTGCTTTTTTTCTTCTGGTGCAGATAAAGCTTTCTTGTCTTTCTTGTCTGTATTCCATAGTAAGCCAAACTTCTTGATGAAAACATCGGCACTCTCGGCGTCTGCGATAAGCGTTAATTCCTCTTCCCCAGCTTCGAGCCATTCTCCGTCCTTAATACGTGAAAGCTCATAAATGATATCCTCCCAGGAGTCTTCCTTGTAGCGCCAGATTTCCGTTCGGAACCCGACGATTTTAAATAAATCGGAGCCATATCCTTTCACCTGGACAACATCACCGAAAAAAAACTTATATTCTATATCAATATGCTCTTTTTCAAGGAGCTTTCCTTCATATTCATCTAACGGCAATAGGCTAGATTCAAGATACAGCCCTTGACCCTTGTTTATTTCATATACATATAGTCCGTCAAGCCATTTTACATTTGTTAATTTGCTATTTTTATTGGTTGTAGAAAAAGTTACCTAAATATATATCCGTTTCGTCCTAAGTACAAAAAGAAAACTCGGATACCTAATAGTACCCGAGGTTAGCTTACTTTGTCATTACCCTTTTTATCTTTATCATTTGGCTTTTTAATTTTATTCGTTAATTCAATTAATCCCCTTGCGGCTTGCTCAGCATTAAATGTTCCCTTTTCTGCGTATTTTACCTTCATGATGTGAACACCTCATAGCAAAATATGCGTGAGGTCTCTGTTTTTTATCTTGTCTTATGCATTTTTTTCGAGGTCCATGTTACAAAGGTTATTACAGAAAGCACAGGTTACTTGAATAAGCTAAAATTACTATGAGCCAAACTATGCAAGGTTTGTGCCATAAATTATCGTTTGTTATCTTATTAGGAGTAACCTACTCCTTTTTAATTGGTATTTGTCAGCCACCTTCTATACAAGTTGTATTAGAACTTCCAACAACAGAATTTAAATCCTGAAGTAGTGAAGGAAGTATATTACTTTCAACCAAGATATTTAATGGTTGTTTCGTAAGTGACACATTATATTTTATAAATACAGCTTCTGTTTCACTCCAAACATCAACAATTGCTTCAGGTGTCATATTCGACTGTATGACCATTTAGTTCTCACCACTTCTCAGTATTTTCATCTTAAAATAACCCCAAATATTCTAATGTGTCTATGCAGTTCAATCTTTGTATAGATTTTTATCTATTTTTCAAGAATTTTAACGATGTCTTTTGGTTTCAAAACCTTGCCAGTTGAGACGACTTTTTCATCAATTACTAATGCAGGGGTCGACATTACGCCATAAGCCATGATGTCTGGTATCTCTGTAACTTTAATAACTTCGGCGTTTCTCCCTACCTCTTTAAGCGCTGCCTCCGTGTTTTCACCTAGTTGAACACATTTTTTACATCCTGTACCTAAAATTTTAATAACCATCCTAATCTCTCTCCTTCGTTTCTGAATATAATTTCTAACCATAAAGACGCACTTATAGTAATAGATGACCAAAGGCGTTAAACGTGTAGCCAATGATGAGAATCCCTACTGTGACAATACCAATGAAAATGACTAATAATCTCGTTTTAACAACTTTCTTTAACATGATGAGAGATGGTAGAGATAGTGCTGTTACACTCATCATGAACGCTAACGCTGTACCAATGCCGACCCCTTTCGCAACCAAGGCTTCTGCAATTGGAAGTGTGCCGAATATATCTGCATACATCGGGGTACCTATAATTGTTGCTAACGGTACAGAGTACCATTTATCCTGACCAAGCAACGCAGTGATAACCGATTCAGGAATCCAGTTATGAATCGCCGCTCCAATGCCAACACCAATTAGGATGTATAACCACACCTTTTGGATTATTTCCACTACCTGATCCTTCGAATAATCCAATCGTTCACGGGTAGTCAACTCTTCTTGAGTGGCACTAATCATTTGATTGCTATAAACAAACGACTCTACATACTTCTCAAGTTTCAATTTACTAATGATAGTTCCCCCAATCACGGCAAGAACAAGACCTACCACCACATAGGCAATTGCAATCCGCCAGTTAAAAATACTTGCAAGTAAAATAACGGATGCTAAATCAACTAATGGCGATGATATTAAAAATGAAAAGGTCACTCCAATTGGGAGCCCAGCGCTTGTAAACCCAATAAATAACGGAATGGACGAGCAAGAGCAAAATGGGGTAACGGTTCCGAGTAAAGCGCTTAAAATATTGGCTGTTAGCCCCTTAAAGCGACTTAATATTTTCTTCGTTCTCTCGGGTGGAAAGTAGCTTTGAATATACGATATGAAGAAAATCAGGACAGAAAGTAAGATGAAAATTTTAATCACATCATAAATAAAGAAGTGAATACTGCCTCCTACTCTGCTAATGGGATCCAACCCGAATCCTTTTTCTATTAAAACCGTTACTAAATGATGTAGCCACTCCATTTTGAGTAGCTGGTTGTTCAACCATTCAAAAATAAACACAGGACCCATCTCCTAAGAATATTTAGCATTTGATTAATTGTTTAGAAGTGGTAAGACAGGTGTGAGTTTCTCCTTGTTTACACGATAAATTGTAAACTTTCCCTCTCGCCTTGATTCTATAACTCCACCTTTTTCCATAATTTTCAGATGATGGCTGATGGTAGAACTGGCTCCGTCTAAAGCTGCCACGATTTCACACATACATAAATCTTCCAGCCACAATAAGGAGATAATTCTCAGCCTAGTTTCATCAGCCAAGCCCTTAAAAAAGCCAGCTGAACTTTCTAATTTATTACTACTTAAAGTAATCGGGAATTGTTTCTCCGCATCCCCACGAATCCCACACATTTCTTCATTCGATTTCAGGCTCCATGTTGTTCCCACATGATCAACTCCTCCATTTAATTATAGAACTATTTTTCTAGTTTTATAGTTTTGTAATTGACGTTTTTATTACAAAATCGGTTGCACTATCCAATACGGATATAAAATCATTAAGAAATAGACTAATAACGAAATTGCGATTCGAATCACATCTAGTAGTAATGAAATTACTTTGAACTTCTTTTAGAGAATAAATCAGAGCAATGGTAAATAACAAAGCAATGAGTGTGATTGGTGAAATCCTGACAAGAATTCATTTCCATTTCATTATTCCCTTTAGACTTCAATTCGAAATCCCCCAGATAACCAAGATGGTTTTTGATTGAAAAACCGCAATCCGGTAAGGATTGCGGTAATTTGTTCCTATAGTTTACTTCGATTCCTCTTTCAATTCCTCTACATAATGTTGAGCTTGCTGGGCAGCGATACTTCCATCACCTGTAGCGGTTACGATTTGGCGTAGAGATTTTTCACGGATGTCGCCAGCAGCAAATATCCCCGGAACCCTTGTCTCCATCTGTTCATTGGTTTCAATGTAACCATTGCTGTTTGTGATTCCAAGTTTTTCAAACGGCTTCGTCAGTGGCACCATTCCAATATATATGAATACCCCATCCGCCTTGTATTCCAATTCTTCACCGGTTTTAGTGGATATGAGGGTAACACTTCCTACCTTGCCATCTTGATCGTTAATCTGTTTTACGGTATGACTCCAAATAAAATCAATTTTGTCATTTGCAAATGCACGGTCCTGGAGAATCTTCTGAGCACGAAGTTCATCACGACGGTGAACAATTGTCACTTTTGAAGCAAATCGGGTTAAATAGACACCTTCCTCCACTGCAGAATCTCCACCACCAATGACGACAAGCTCTTTCCCTTTAAAGAAAGCTCCATCACATACGGCACAATAAGAAACCCCTCTGCCACCGAGCTCCTTCTCACCTGGAACACCAATTTTTTTGTACTCAGCCCCAGCCGAAATGATGATAGCGCGAGCTTTATACTCCTTAGAACCTGCAACAACGGTCTTATAATCTTTGCCATCGGTGATTTCCTTCACATCACCGTAAGCATATTCAGCACCAAATTTTTTAGCATGGTCAAACATCTTTGTTGATAGGTCTGGACCAAGAATATGGTCGAAGCCTGGATAATTCTCTACTTCCTCGGTATTCGCCATTTGACCACCCGGAACTCCTCGTTCTAGCATTAAGGTAGACAAGTTAGCACGTGATGTATAAACAGCCGCCGTCATGCCTGCAGGTCCAGCCCCTATGATAATGACATCAAATATTTTCTCTTCTGCCATTTTCCCCACTCCTTTGTTTAAGCATAAATAGTCTTTATGCTTCAGGATAAATTCGCTTCAATGCTTCCTTCATTTCCGGTTTCACCTTAATTTTTGGCCGGATCCCTTTGGCCATTTCTTCTGCCTCGTCAATCGTTGATGCCTCTCCCATAGCCAGAAGGGTTCCAATTGCAACGGTACCCGTTCTATTGCTGCCTCCTCCGCAATGGAAGTAGACTATCTTTCCTTCATTGTAGGCATTCATCAAACGATCAATAGCATTTTTAATGGACTCTTCCTGTCCGGCTTCATCGTCCACAATCGGGCTATGAACCCGATTATAATCCGCTGGCTCTGTTGGAGCTTCTGCCCGGAGATCAAAGGTCACTTCCGCTTTTTCGTTCTCCACCACTGTTTTGGCATCATCTGCTCCACCAATAAAAATACGATCCTTTACTAAAGCCTGATAATTTTTTTCACTCATCTGTATACCCTCCTATGTTAACAACAGTCACTTTCATTGCCCTTTAAAACTAATGCTTTCCCATCTTCATTCAGGTCAAGAACCATCCCGTCTATATGCTCTTCTATATTCGGGTCAACCGCGACCTGAATTTGATTCATAGTTATTACCTTATCACTTACTTCTGGCTCATCCAGAGCCAGTCCAATCTGAGGCTTGCCTCAGCCAAAGCCAGCAAAGTAAACACGGATGCCTTTTGCCTCTCTATCGTTAAGTAGAGTTTGCAAGAAGTCCCTTGCATCATTCGTGATTTGCATTGTTGTCGTCCTTTCGATCTATTATTGATGTTATTCTAGGTATGACTTTAACCGCTCATACCCTTTGCGATCTTCATTAATAAGTGGCACGATGGCACACTTCTCTGCCAGTTCCTTTTCTACTTTAGAAATCCAGGATTCCTCAGCCACAGCCCTCCCTTTTAATACAGGGTCTTGTGTTTTCGTTGCGAAAAGGCTCTGGTTGATGATCCACCATTTTGGCGAAATATCAGCACGCTCTAGATCCTTCTGTAATCGGCTTGCCTCCAATACAGGAGTGGCTTCTGCCAATGTTACAATGACGACACTTGTTTCCTGCGGGTTCCGAAGTCGGGGAAGGAGCTTTTTCGCACTTTCAGGTACTTCTCCTGTCGAGCGGGCAAGTTCTTTGTTATAGGACTGTGCTGCATCTAAGAGTAATAAGGTATGACCTGTCGGGGCCGTATCAATCACAACAACTTCATCTTCAGACCGTTCCACCACGTCCGCAAAAGCTCGGAAAACAGCAATCTCTTCTGTACATGGTGAGTTTAAATCTTCTTCTAGATAAGCTAATCCGGCCTCATCAAGACCTTCAGCCGCGTTTGATAAGACTTCTTTTTTATAAGAATCCACCTCTTGTACAGGGTCAATTCTGCTAATCGTCAACAACTCGCTTTTTTCACTATTACCGAACACGAAGTCCAAATGTGCAGCAGGGTCTGTTGTCGTTAAATGCACTTTGTGTCCTTTTTCTACAAGACCCACTGCAATCGCAGAAGCCATTGTGGTTTTCCCAACTCCTCCCTTCCCCATCGTCAATATGACACGAGTTCCGTTCACAGAGAATTCGTTAATAACATCCTTCAAGTCTGGTAGGTTATGTTCCTTAATCTCCACGTTCTCTTGTGATGCGGGCATTGTGTAATGATTAACAAAATGGCGAAGGCCATCAAGCCCTGTTAGGGAGTAAGAAACAAACGGTAAGGAAAAGACACCAACCTGTTTTAAGCCTTCCGGAATGTTCTTTATGCTATTCTGTTGCCTTTGATAAAAAGAAGTCGAAACCTCATCTTCCGGTACGTAAGTTTTCATTAATCCATTCACAATAAGATATTGGTTCTGAATGCCGATTTCTTTTAATTCTAATGCGGCTCGATTCGCTTCTAGCAGGGAAGACTCATCCGGTCTTGCAACAAGGACTAATGTTGTCTTTTCAGGGTCAGACAGAGCTTCTACTGTTCGACTATAGATTTCTTTCTTTTCCCCCAAGCCGGATAGAGGACCCAGACAAGAAGCTCCATGCGTACTCTCTTCTAAAAATCCGCTCCATGCAGTTGGTAACTGCAACAATCTTAGCGTATGACCTGTCGGGGCCGTATCAAAAATGATATGATCAAATCCTTCGACAATCTTTGGGTCTGCAAGTAAACTCGTAAATTCATCGAATGCTGCAATCTCGACTGTACAAGCCCCTGATAGTTGCTCCTCCATTGTTGCTACAACAGACTCTGGAAGGACCCCGCGGTATGGGCCCACTACTTTTTCCCGGTATGTGTGGGCAGCTTCTTCCGGATCTAGATTACAAGCAAAGAGGTTTTCTACTTCTGGAATGGGTTTTGGAGTGTTCGTCAAGTCCACTTCCAATACATCTTGAAGGTTGGATGCCGGATCTGTACTTACGAGCAACACCTTCTTCCCCTCATCAGCAAGTGATACCGCCGTAGCGCACGCTGTTGAAGTCTTTCCAACGCCGCCTTTTCCTGTAAAGAATATAAACGGAGTATGAACATTCTTCTTTGGATTAAAAGGTTGGAACATGCTTCTCACTTCTTTCCTAAAAGATTAAGATTGTTATTCACTTTCTTTTCTTTCAATTCTTCTAAATTTAAATCAAACCACTCAGAAAGCTGCTCGTTCGTAGGGTAACCTCCCACAATGACCACTTCTCCGTCTAACATAGTGATTGGTAGGGAATCAGGGCCTTTTTCATGAAGAACTTTCGTTATTTTTTCATTCTCCGCAAACTTTGAAGGTTCGCTAGCAAGATTATACCGCTTAATATCAAATCCTTTATTCTCTAAAAGAAAGAATGCTGTGGCAACTCTTGTTAACTCAGGATCGACACTTGGCCCACAAACACCTGTAGGACAGCAAAGGGCTGGATCAAAGACTTCAACTTTCCTCATAATTTATTCCCCCTATATTTTATATAAGTATTTGCTTATATAATAAAATACTTATACATAGAATTCAAGCAATTGAATGTAAAGATTTTGTTAAGAGCAAAAAACGATTATGCAAGATATTTAATATGGATGGGACTTATAAAAAAACCAAGAGAAAGTTCTCTTGGTTTTTTTAACATTATTCACCTGTTTCAGAAAATCGTTTAATCCTGTCTCCTACCTCATCACGAACTCGTTGGAAGAAGGCCCACTTTTCTTCATCGGTTCCCACCGCTTTAGCTGGATCATCGAAGCCCCAATGTTCCCGTTTAACATGAGGAGGCGTTACCGGACACTTGTCTGCAGCATCTCCACATAAAGTCACGACTAAATCAGCATTGTTTAATATCTCAGGGTCGATAATATCAGAAGTTTGATTAGAAATATCAATATCAGCTTCCTTCATAGCTTTTACTGCATTCGGGTTTAAGCCATGAGCTTCAATTCCCGCACTGTATACGTTCCACTCATCTCCTAAGTATTTCTTTGCCCATCCCTCAGCCATCTGGCTTCTGCATGAATTGCCTGTACATAAGAAGTAAATTGTTTTTTTAGACATGAATGATTTCTCCTTTGTAAGTTAGATTTAAGAAATAATTAACAACCATAGATAGAGACCCACTAATGTAATAAATAGGGTCGGAATCGTAAGAACAATACCTGTTTTAAAATAAGTTCCCCATGAAATTTTCACGCCTTTTAAACTTAATACGTGAAGCCACAGCAAGGTTGCAAGTGATCCAATTGGCGTGATTTTTGGTCCTAGGTCAGACCCTATTACATTGGCATAAATTAAAGCCTCTCGTATTACACCACTTGTATTCGTATCAGCAATCGCAAGGGCATCAATCATCACCGTCGGCATATTGTTCATTACTGACGAAAGAATGGCTGCAATAAAGCCCATTCCAATCGTTGCGGCAAATAGACCTTCATCAGCGGTTACCTGAATCACATCGGCTAATATATTCGTTAAGCCTACATTTCTTAATCCGTAAACCACAACATACATACCTATGGAGAAAAAGACGATAGCCCAAGGGGCACCTTTAACAACATTGGCTGTTTGAACAGCAGGACTTTTCCTAGCCATTAATAAGAAGAAAATCGCCACGATGCCGGCAATAAAGGATACAGGGATGCCAATAAATTCACTGGCAAAGTAGCCTACTAAAAGAACAGCTAGAACGACCCAAGACAGTCGAAACATTTTAGGATCACGAATGGCCTCATTAGGTCTCTTAAGTTGGGACATATCATAGTTCTTCGGAATACTCTTCCTAAAAAAGAGGTATAAAACTATAATACTTGCCGCTAACGAGAAAAGATTCGGTACAATCATTCTCGAAGCAAACTCGACAAAACCAATACCGAAAAAGTCCGCAGATACAATGTTGACCAGGTTACTTACCACTAATGGAAGCGATGTAGTATCAGCAATAAACCCACTCGCAATGATAAATGGAAACACCATTTTCTCATTAAAGTTCAAATTACGAACCATTGCTAACACAATCGGAGTCAAAATAAGCGCAGCCCCGTCATTGGCAAAAAATGCAGCCACTAATGCACCCAGAATGGATACATACACAAACATTCGAACTCCATTTCCCTTAGCCGCTCTAGCCATATGAAGAGCTGACCATTCAAAGAAACCAATCTCGTCTAAAATAAGCGAGATAATGATAATGGCAATGAACGCTAGTGTGGCATTCCATACGATGGAGGTTACATCTAGTACATCTTGAAAATCAACCACCCCCACTAGCAAGGCCAGTATGGCTCCCCCGCAAGCCGACCACCCAATGGACAATCCTTTTGGCTGCCAGATGACCAGAATGAGTGTAATCAAAAAAATCGCTGAAGCTAAAATCACTTGTGTCATTTTCTTACCTCCTCATCACTCACAAGAAATACGCAAGCCTTGTACTTCTAATTCTTTAAGTTTATATTCTTGGCTAGGAAGATGATGGAGTAAAGTTTGGATAATTGGATAATAATCGCTTTGCTTATTGAGTGAATAAAAAACCCACTGCCCTTTTCTGGCTTCTCGGACGATTCCTACGTCCTTCAATTTTCGAACATGCTGGCTGATAGCCGGCTGGCTGGTTTTAAAGATTTCAACAAATTCACAGACACAGCAATCATTTGTATCTAATAGCTTTACCATAGTCAAACGTGTTTTATCGCCAAGTAACTTTAAAATAGTGGCCACTTTATCTAGTTCAACATTCGATACGTTCATCTTACCTCCCTACCTTTCAAATATAAATATATAATAATTCACTTATATATTCAAATGCCATTTTATTGTTAGTTTTGAAATTCTCATTTATTTTTATTCAACTTCTTTTTTCTTTGTAGTTCTGGATGCTCGACAACATATGTATTCTTTTAACCTTTTTATTTAGTAAAAAACCGAGAAAAGATATGGTTGAAGTAAAATTAAGAGAAATATAAAGAGAAAACAACCATTCTTTCTGTGGTCATATTTACAAAAAATAAGCCCAGTTATTTTGGCTGGACCATGGTTAACGGTTATTTAGATTTCACCATAGATATCAAATAATTCCCATAGTAGATGAAGACGACCAATGATAGCTAGCCCAATAATAGGACTTGTATTACTTATTGCTTCCATCTTGTTTACCATCTTCTTTTAGAATAAACTCAATCGTTTCATCATCTTGCTTTTTATGATCTTCTGAATACTCAGCCCAATGAATATTATGATCAATTAAGATTTGAATAAATTCTGATATGCTTTTACCACCTAGCTCAGCTGCTCGTGCAAGTGTTATTTTTCTTGCAGTAAACAAATACATAGCTATTGATATATTAACACTTTCATCAACAGAATTTACATGTGTCCCTTTTAGAAAAGGCAAGAATTCAGGATTAATTCCAACTTTTGCTTTTGATTCCTCCATAGCCAATGGTATCATTCCTCTCTATACATTCTTGCCTTCATTTAACAATTAATGATTACTAACAGAAGAAATCTATCCTTAAAATAGATATATAATAAAACAATGACCTTGTTCAGCATAAGCACCCGATAGTTTAAGTGAAAAATTCACAATCTCATTCAATAAAAAATGGCGGGCATTAGATTTACAACACTCCAATTAATTTATGTCAGTTAATGATATTGTAAGTTTAATAACTTCAAAATTATAGTTACCTTCTGAATCTTTCTCAAACTCAAATGGATAAAACCCTGTTTCATTTCCTTCCATGTACTTCTTCACTTGTGGCAATTGTTTTATATAATTGATGCACCTTGAATTAGAAGGAAAAGAGTCTATAAAATTGCCTTCTTTATCATATAATTCAGTAACAATTTGGTAAGGACTATTATAACTATTAACCATGTGAATAGAGTTTTCACTATATGTTACCCATTTCAGATTATCAACGCTTGCATTACTTCGGTTGCAATCAATATGGTTAACAACTGGCTTATTTTCAGGATTAAGAATAAATGCTTCTGCAACTAATCTGTGAACCAATAAACGTTTCCTCTTTCCGTCAACAGATATATTAACAGTCCTATAACCACTTGTATTAATACTTTGACTTATAACTTTATTTGTTTTAGAACTAAAAACTTCACCGCCTTTACTCACATAATAATTAGTATAGTCTTTAATTTCTTTCCACTCTTCACTTTCCTTTACAAAATTTATTTCAATTTCTTTTCTTTGTTCTTCTTTCGAACCCCAACCAACATGTTTTAAGTTAGTAAATCTATCATTAGATAAGTTACCATCAATATGTTTTATATGCTCTGGAAACCAAACTCCCTTATTCGCAAAGGAATTATACACGATTACACAAACATATTCTTCTTTGTATCTGAAACCAACTTTCAATCGAACTTTGTTATAACCACTTTTAACATTTTTCTGTTTCACAACATTATCGGTTTTAACGTGTCTTACTTCACCTTTTTCATTTACAATGTAATCATCGTAACCTTTAACAATTTTCCACATATACAATACCCCAATTAGTTTAATTATCTACCTCTTAATCGACCACTTTTATTAATCGTGAAACCGATTTTCTTTAAGATACTTTCAAATTTAAAAAGTTTTCGTTTGCAATTTTCCCGAGGTTTAAATGCTTCCCCTATAACTTTAGTTCAATCTCATATTACCTTTTTTGGAAAGTATTTGGAATGAATTTCTTCTTACACTAGCCTGACCCGTTAGCTTAAGTACATTCATGCACAAAGTCGCCTAAAAATGACCATTTATTGCACAGTATAAGTCTACTATGCATTTAGAAAATGAGAATTTTCTTATTCCATATTACGCCCCGTTAGTGTAAGTACAATCCTTAACGCCTTTAATGTAAACATATAAAAGGATGGAACCATTGTAATCCCATCCTTAAGACTCTTTCACTTTTATTTTAAATCCATTTCAGCCCCGCTTTGGCCAAAAACCAAAGGACCTTGTATTAGCCAACTTAAAACGGCCACAAGAGAATTGTTCTTTCTATTCCTTTGTGAGTTGCTGTTAGTTTTTCAACAATTCACCTGTCTTCAACCATTATTAACCCTTTTTTTCACTGGACTAATTTCACTCTAAGATGTTATCAGCTAGTTGCTAATGCTTAAACATGACTTTATCATCATTATTTACAATCATAGCAAGCTTTCGTAACACGACTTTCATCACATCGGCATACTCTTCATCTCCAAACCACAAGTATAGAATTCGGTAATCATTGTAAATATCAAGTATGCTGTCGATTAGACTCTTTTTCATGCCCCTTTTTCCGCAACTCCCTCTTTTTCCGATTTTTTTCTCGACGAAGATTGCTTTTCATCCTAATGGAGCAGGTAGACTTTTTTTGTCTGTGTTCCACAATAAGCCAAACTTCTTGATGAAAACATCGGCACTTTCGGCGTCTGCGATAAGCGTTAATTCCTCTTCCCCGGCTTCGAGCCATTCTCCGTCTTTAATACGCGAAAGCTCATAAATGATATCCTCCCAGGAGTCTTCCTTGTAGCGGCAAATTCCGGTTCGGAATCCGACGATTTTAAATAAATCGGAGCCATATCCTTTCACCTGGGACAACATCACCGAAAAAAAAACTTATATTCTATATCAAATATGCTCTTTTTCAAGGAGCTTTCCTTCATATTCATCTAACGGCAATAGGCTAGAAGATTCTAGATACAGCCCTTGACCCTTATTGATATCCTATTCGTACAAGCCATCGAGCCATTTCACGTTGTTAATTTGTTATTTTTATTGGTTGTTAGGGCAAAAAGACGCTAATTAAAATCCGAGGTCGTTTATACAAAAAGAAAACTCGGTCCTAAAAGGACCCGAGTTTAGCTTACTTTGTCATTACCCTTTTTATCTTTATCATTTGATTTTTTAATTTTATTCGTTAATTCAATTAATCCCCTTGCGGCTTTCTCAGCATTAAACGTGCCTTTTTCTGCATAGTTAACTCTCATGATGTAAACACCTCATTGGAGAATATGCGTGAGGCCTCTGGTTTTTATCTTGTCTTATGTTCTTTCTTTAAGAAAACTGGAAGTAATTCGTTTGGTGATTTTAAATATTTTAAAAGGAGACACAAAAAAGCACACTGAGATTTATTTATCAGTGTGCTTTTACCATTATTAATGTCCAACAACTTTTTCAAGTCCACCTGGTTTATTATGAACGGCCAACTTTTCAACTAATTTATTGCTCTCTTTATTAAGACCGATAAGATTTACTTTTACACCGTTTTGGTGATATTTAATAACAATCTTATCGATTGCTCCTACTGCTGAATCGTCCCATAAGTGAGCTTGTGTTAAGTCTAAATTAATTTCTTTAACCTTTTCGTTGTAATCAAAACTTTCAACAAATTCTGTCACAGAGGCAAAGAACAATTGTCCAGATACTCGGTATACCTTTTTATTCGATCCTTCTGAAGCTAAAGTCGTTACCTTCACTTTAGAGATCTTTGAAGCAAAGAAGATAGCACTCAGGATGATTCCTACTAAAACTCCTTTAGATAGGTCATGAGTCATGAGAACTGTAATAACAGTCCCAACCATTACAATCGTATCAGTTACAGGTACTTTGCGAAGGCTTTTTAAAGATGCCCAATCAAACGTACCGATCGAAACCATAATCATAACACCAACTAAAGCTGCCATAGGAATTTGCACAAGAAAATCGTTTAATACTAGGATCAAGAACATTAAGAAAGCCCCAGCAACTATTGAAGAAAGTCGACCTCTTCCTCCAGATTTTACATTAATGACGGATTGACCAATCATGGCACAGCCAGCCATTCCACCGAAAAAGCCAGAAACTATATTCGCAATTCCTTGCCCTCTTGCTTCCTTGTTCTTATCACTTGTTGTGTCAGTCATGTCGTCCACAATACTTGCTGTTAGCAATGATTCCACTAATCCAACAATCGCAATAGATAAAGCATAAGGGAAAATAATTTGTAATGTCTCAAAGTTCAACGGAATATCCGGAATTAAGAAAATTGGTAAAGCTTGAGTTAAATTCCCCATATCTCCTATTGTGCGCACATTGCTACCAGTAAAAATGGCAATCGCCGTAATGGCCACAATTGCAACTAATGGAGCGGGAACAGCTTTTGTAAATCGGGGTAAGATATAGATAATTGCAAGTGCACCAACGACCATTGCGTACATAACCCAAGATTCCCCAACAAAGTGCGGCAATTGCGACGTGAAAATCAAGATCGCAAGTGCGTTAACAAATCCGACCATAACAGATCGTGGCACAAATTTCATTAAACGTCCTAGTTTCAGTACCCCCATCACAATTTGAAGCACTCCGGTTAGTATGGTTGCCGCAAGTAGATATTGTAAACCATGCTCCGCAACTAAGGTTACCATCAGTAACGCCGTTGCCCCTGTAGCAGCGGAAATCATCCCTGGCCTTCCACCAACAAACGCAATAACAACCGCTATACAGAAAGATGCGTATAATCCAACCATAGGGTCCACTCCTGCGATAATAGAGAAGGCAATTGCTTCTGGAATCAAAGCCATTGCGACAACCATCCCTGCTAGAACATCCCCCTTGATATTCCCGAACCATTCATATTTAATTGTACTTAAATTCAAATCGGCACCTCTTTCTTATATTAAAATTATTTTTGTACTTATGACTTTCAACTCTCATGAAAGTCGGGTCCGTTGATAACAAAGGAGATTATAAATGATTGTGACATTTTTGTGAAATCGCATGTAAACGCACACAACTTTAATTATCATAGGATTGCTCTTTTTAACTCAAGATTTCTATATAACTCTATAATATTTAAAAAAAGTTTATAAAAACATACCCCCAAGATAATTCATTATGAATATAAAAATAGAAGGCTCCCCATTCTAAGGTAGCCTTCTAAAAAGAAACGTCTTTAATTAGGAAAATCGTTCTGGGAAGGGTGATAGTTAAATAATGATCGATCTACCGGTGTGAAGTTCTCAGGTGTATAGAACCTTAGTAAATCTCCATTCACCACTTGATCAGAAAGTTCTAGTTTTTGCTCAGCGATTTCCTGATACTTTTTCGCCCTCTCTATTTGAGCTTCCTCCTCCAAAAGCCTTCCTGTTTTTGAATCGTAAAAGTTTCCATCGACAAATGTAATTGTTGGACTAACAAAGTCTCCATTGCGGAAAGGCACGATTTCGTCGTGGTTTTCCGCTAATAAATCCGTTCCTAACTGTACATAATCCTTTGTATTAATCCCTAACAAGTGAAGCAACGTTGGAAGAATATCCATTTGTCCACCATATTCATGATTTACTCCACCCTCTATACCTGGTACTCGAACGAATAATGGCACACGTTGTAACTCCGCTTTACTTACAAACGGAGTGACTTCTTTTTCAAGAACTGTTTCCATCGCTTTATTATGATTTTGTGAAATTCCGTAATGGTCACCATACATGACAATAATGGAATTGTCGTACAATCCTGATTCCTTTAAATCAGCAAAAAATTGTTCCAGGGCTTCGTCTGCATATCGAGCAGTCTGAAAATAGTTATCTACCGATTTATTACCGGTTGTATGTCGCTCTATTGTAGCCTCATCCGGATCCATACTAAATGGATAATGATGAGTCACTGTAATGAATTTCGAATAAAATGGTTGTTGCATTGTTTCCAACATTGGTATAGATTGTTCAAAAAACGGCTTATCCATTAGCCCGTAATCCGCTAGTTGATCTGGAATCATTTCATAGTAGCTTGAATCAAAGAAATAATCATATCCTAAAGATTTATAAACTTCATCGCGATTCCAAAAGCTTCCTGTGTTTCCGTGGAAAACTGCTGATGTATATCCTTGTTGATCTAGAATGGCGGGAGCTGCTTGGTACGTATTTAACCCTTTGATTGTGAAAACAGAGCCCTGAGGTAATCCAAGTAAGGAATTAGATAGAATAAACTCGGCGTCGGCGGTTTTCCCTTGTGCTGTTTGATGAAAGAAGTTATCGAAATAAAGCGTATTTTCTTCCATAGTTAATGAATTTAGGAATGGTGTAACTTCTTCCCCATGCAATTCATAATCAATCAAAAACTCTTGAATTGATTCTAGATGAACTAAAATCACATTCATCCCTTTACCAACACCAAAATATTCAGGATTGGGCTCAGCATGGTTAGACCTAGTGAAGTTAATTGTTTCGGTTAAATCATCACTGTCGGCTAAAACCCTTTGGGCAGATGCTCTTGTACTTTGAACTGCATCATAAATGGTATAGTTATACATCCCTAGATATTTAACAATATAATTACGGTCAAATCCCCTTGTTAACAATTGTGGACGATCGGCCTCTGCTAGAGCAAGATTTAACGCTGAAATACCTAGTGCCAGGCACAATAGGGCCGCAATCTTCCGACGCCCTATGTTTATGTTTTCGATTTTTACAAACCTAAAAACAAGTAGTCCAATTAAAACAAGGATATCTAGAAAGAACAGGAAGTCATATGGTTTAAACAGCGTAACAATACTGCCACTTACATCACCAAAATTCTGTGTTTGAAAAAGCGTGGGTAATGTAATAAAATCATTAAAAAATCGATAAAACATAACATTAGCAAATAATAGAAATGTTAATAGAAAATAAATAATGATTAGCCAAATGTACTTCTTTCGGCCTTTAAATAAAAAGGCCAGTCCTAAGAAAAAAAGAGAAGACCCTAGAGGGTTTAAGAATAACAATATCTGCTGTAAAGTATTTCCTACACCTAAATCAAATTGAGTCAATTGAACTATATACGTTTTTAACCATAGTAAGACTACAGCTAAAAAGAAAAAGCTAATATAGTTATTAATTGTCCTGTGTTTAGTTTTCGAGCTAATTTTCATTTGCACCTTCCTTGTACCTCCTATTTATCACTGAGACTTAGTATTCACTTTTTTAGTCTACTAAGTTACTAATATACGAATAACAAAAAAGAAAAATTGAATTCAGCTCCTATCTCTTCCCAGAGGATGGGACACTATAGGGTTTGAGCACAAAAATACTGTTTCAGTGTTTTTGTTTCCCTAAAATCAGCAATATTAGAAGTTTAACACGAATCGTCCCAAAAATGAACAATTTTGGGACGATATATTTTATGCTATGCTATTAAAAGAAGGACAAGAGAGGTGAAACATACATGATTATTGGATATATTCGCACTTACCATGAAGATCTAAGTGCTGAGGAACAGCAAAAGATACTAACAAATATTGAATGCGACGTCATTATAAAAGAGACTGATTCTTCATCAAATGATTCAAGGGTAGAACTCGAAAATATAATGAAGAATCTGCAGCAAGGTGACACCATCGTCGTGACCAAACTTTTAGTTTTGGCCGACTCCATGCGTCATCTAGTTGAACTGTTGGAAGTTATTGAAGTAAAAGGTGCTATATTCCAATCTCTAACAGAAGGAATTGATACAAAAATAGATTCTAGTTATTCCTTTATTAATATCGCTAAACATCTCTTAGAGTTCCAAAGTGATCTTATTAGTCAAAACACAAAAAAGGGCTTAAATAAAGCAAAACAACAAGGGGTTCATACCGGTCGACCAAAGAAATCTGAGAGTGAAGTAGTCCGAGCAATCGCCATGTATCGTAGTAATGAATATAGCTTGGCCGAGATAAAAAAAGAGACTGGAATAAGTAAATCTACCTTATACCGATATCTGGAAAGTTGAGAATTATATCTTTTGACTAGTCCTACCGTACAACTATAAAAGGATACTATCCAATATCGGTTTAAAACCCCAACAGATATCGGCAGTATCCCATTAATCAAATTTGGTAAAGACTAAACTTCCATGATAATCGGTAAAATCATTGGTCTCCGACCTGTTTTGTCAAATAAAAACGGTTGGATATCATCAATCACCTTTTTTTTCAGTTCTGACCACCTTACCATTCCATCGTTTAATTGAGTAATCACAGTATCCGAGACGCGCTCTTCCACTTCTCTTATAAGACCCTCTGCTTCCCTCACATAAACGAAGCCTCTTGTCACCACGACTGGTCGTTTCATTAACTTTTTATTTTGTGGACTGATATTCATCGTTATGATAACTAAGCCCTCCTGCGAAAGGATTCGACGATCACGCAATACAATGTTACCAATATCTCCTATTCCACTTCCATCAACATAAACAGGATAGGCTGGAATTTTACCTGATACCTTTGCACCTTTAGCCGTTAATTCTAAAACATCACCATTATCTAGAATAAAGCAATTTTCTTTCGGTACGCCGCATTCAACTGCTAACTTCACATGTGACTGCAACATCCGATATTCCCCGTGAATTGGGAAAAAGAATGTAGGATTTAATAAGCGAAGCATTAACTTCTGCTCTTCTTGCTTTCCATGCCCTGACGCGTGTACTTCGCTGATTTTGTGGTGAATGACATGCCCACCAGCACGGTCGATGAGATTCGTTACTCGATTGACACTTAATTCATTCCCTGGGATTGGGGATGATGAGAAAACAAAGGTATCTCCCGGAATGATTTTTACATCACGATGACTCCCATTCGCAATACGTGATAACGCCGCCATTGGCTCCCCTTGGCTACCTGTGCAAATAATTGTCACTTCACTACTTAACGTTCGGTTGATTTGGTTTACATCGATAAAGGTATCATCAGGTGCCGATATATACCCTAACTTCCTTCCAATCTCAATCGTTTTTTCCATACTTCGCCCAATAACTGCGATTTTCCGATTATATTTTAAGGAGGACTTTACCACCTGCTGAATACGATCGATATTGGAAGCGAATGTGGCAAAGATGATCCTTCCGTCCGTGGTCCGAAAAATATCTTCTATTGCTTCCCCTACCCTCTGCTCGGATATTGAAAATCCCGGAACCTCACTATTTGTACTGTCCGACAGTAGGCAAAGTACCCCCTCTCGTCCTATATCAGCAATCTTATGAAAATCCGTTTCCTTCCCCGACGGTGTTAAGTCAAATTTAAAATCACCTGTGTGAACGATATTTCCTTCCGCAGTCGTAATGACTACTCCAAAGGAATCGGCGATACTATGGGTCGTACGAAAAAACCTTACCTTTAGATGGTCAAAATTGATTTCAGAATCGCCAGAGATCAAATGGTATTGTGAACCCTTAATTTTATGTTCAACCATCTTACTCTTGATCAATTCCAGGGCAAATTCTCCACCATAAATGGGTGCTTTGAGATCACGAAATAAAAACGGAAGTCCACCTATATGATCTTCATGTCCATGAGTAATAAAAATCCCTTTAAGCTTTTCCTGATTCTTTATGAGGTAAGAATAATCATTAATGACATAATCAATTCCAAAAAGATCATCATCAGGGAATTTAACCCCACAATCCACAAGGACCATTTCATTTTTATACTCAATTACATACGTGTTTTTACCAATTTCTCCAAGTCCACCTAAGGCAAAAATTTTAATTTCCTGATTCTTAAATTTCATTTCCCCATCTCCTCATAAATGTAACATTTTATAATGAATTCACCCCAAAACGAGGAACTAAGGGGACCATCGTTCAACACTATTGAACTTTGGTATTCATCTAAACATGTCATTTATTTATCTTATTTTCATTTCGTTTCAATCCATCACTTGATAATGGTTTTCATTTACTTCATCTAGCAAGAAATCAGAGGGTGCTCGTCCATATAAGTACAATCGGTGCATCGGCCTTGTCATGGCGACATACAGTAACTTAATATCAAGTTCTTCATTTGTATACTTTTCATTTAACGCTACCATTATTACTGCATCAAACTCCAATCCCTTTGACAAATAGGATGGTACAATCGAAACATACCCCTTCTTCATATCCATCATTTCATCTAACAACTGGGTTTTAACATCGCTTGCTCCTAAAAGGTTGGCAAGCACCTTGCATTCTTTCTCGGTTCTCCCAATAATCGCAATTGAATTTAAGTCTTGTTTATAAAGTTCATCCACATTTTTTTTCAATAAAGTAACCAATTCATTTGTATTTTTAGGATTCACTTGTGCAAAGATTGGTTTTGGTCCATGCCGGACAACTGGCTCAACTCTTGGTAAATCTTCTTTCATAACTGCAAGGACATCATTTGCTAATTCCATAATTTCGACTGTTGTACGGTAACTCTTTCGAAGAGAATGATAATTTGCTGAAGGAAAAATATCCTTTAATACCGGTTCCCAACTATTGTTTCCCCGGTAAGAATGAATCCCCTGCGCAAGGTCGCCTACAATCGTAAATAAATCGGTACCGGACCCTTCTTTTAATGCGAAAAGCTGAAAATAACTGTAATCTTGAGCCTCATCAATAAAGAAGCTTTTCATTTTATATTCATCGTCAATTCCAGTCAGCTTTGTTTTCAAATAATATAAGGGGGCTAAGTCTTCAAGTTCGAAAACCTTCTTCTTAAAAAGATGTGTACAATAGGTTGATAGTTGGGTAGCCTCTGACTCATTAAGGGATGAATAGTCCATTAATTTTACTGGTGATGTCATTAATTCTTTATATAGCGTGAAAATATTGCTTGGTTTAAACATTTTCATATAGTTTTTAACAGCTACTTTTCCCTCAGCTTTTATTGTCTCAAGTCGCTGTTCTTTCTGATCAAGGAGATGACTCACTTTTTTCTTCCTTTTAGAGGCATCTTTCATATTATAAAGAGCCTTTTCTAAGGCATCATCGTATTTTTCCTCAAGCTTTGTTAAGATCATTTTCTTTTTGGTTTTAAGGTGGTTCGATAATAACCCTTTTATTTTATCTAGCCTGTTGTAGATAGGTAAATATTTATACTCCTTCAAGAATAATCGTTTAAGATTCTCTCCCTTTTTTAAACGGTACTTTTCAAGCATAAAGTCCTCTGATGGAGCCGTTGATTTCTCAATGTCTTTTAAATACTTGTCCAACAGATCTCGAAATGCTAAAGAACCTTTATAGGATGAAATCCATTTGATATTGTCTGCATTCTCCGCCCCTTCAACTAGCGATAAAAGTTTGTCATTTGTGGGTGCGATTTTTATTTTCTCGCCTAAGCATGCCTTCATGTAATCAACAAATGTTGTTTGTTTAATTTTATCTACACCAAGCTCTGGGAGAACATCCGATATATAATCAATGAACAAACGATTCGGTGCCAATATCATTAATTTTTCTGGTTGAAAATTCTCACCAGCGATATAGAGAAAATAGGAAATTCGGTGAAGAGCAATGGTCGTCTTTCCACTTCCAGCTGCTCCCTGAACAATGATAGGATGCTGTAGAGAAGCGCGAATCACATCATTTTGCTCCTTCTGTATGGTCGAAACAATTTCTGTCAACCGGTTATCTGCTTTACCTGCCAAAGATTCCTGCAATAGTTCATCATGAGTGGTGAGGTCCACATCGCGGATATCTTTTAACATTCCATCCTCAATTTTGTATTGCCTTTTGAGCGATAAGTAGCCTTCCCGTTCTTCTTCATTTACTTCATAGGAGACCGTCCCTAATCTGCCATCATAATAAACATTTGCAATGGGAGAGCGCCAATCAATAATAATCGGCAGTTGATTTTCTCGATCATAAAGCGAAGTCTTACCAATATAAAGGAGCTCCTCCTTCCCATCAACTTCTCTCTGAAAATTGATTCGTGCAAAATAAGGGTTATTTAGGATACTTTGAAGTCTTCCCAACTGAGTTTCGGCCATTTCAAGAAATTTAGCATTGGTCAAAATATTGA
The DNA here is from genome assembly GCF_900109925.1 of Mesobacillus persicus. Taxonomy (GTDB): domain Bacteria; phylum Bacillota; class Bacilli; order Bacillales; family Cytobacillaceae; genus Mesobacillus_B; species Mesobacillus_B persicus. The sequence continues at coordinate 38,939 of NZ_FOBW01000021.1, forward strand.
TATAGCTTAAACTGCTATCTAAATAATCTAAATCAACAAATGCCTGCTTGATGTTCTCTTTAAAATTTTCTTTGTTTCCGGTAGAACTTTCAAGAATCATGTTAATATACACTTTTGTAAATTCTAAATACTCTACTTCAGCTTGATAATCAGGATGGTCAAATACTGAAGCGATTTTGTCATTCTTCATATTTCTTTATTCTCACATCCCTTTTACTATTTAATTTTAATCTTTCATTATGTATGGTAGAAAAAAATAAGATTACAGAGGTAATAAGAGGATAAACGTGGAAAAAACACCTTGAATATAACATAATTAGAATTTTAAAACAACCTTCTGAAAGAGCTAAAAAAGCAAAGCTTTTTATCAGTAAGAAATTATTATAAGAAATCTCCATCTCTTTCTTTATTATTTTTATAAAAAAAAAGAAATGGTATCATACCACTTCCGTCATTTTACTATTAAAACGGGACACTCAGCCCTTTTTGCTACCTTATGACTAACACTTCCTAAGACGAGTTCCTGTAAGGCATTTAATCCTCTGCTGCCTATGATAACGACATCTACACCATTTTTATTGGAATAATCTACAATTGTTGGACCTGGTTCACCGTGTAAAATTTTTGTTTCAAACTGAACTGCTGACTCTTTCATTCGTTGCTCTACATGCCGAATCCGATCTTTTCTTTTATCTCCTATGTCAGCTGAGTTCCAATTATTTAAAACATCAGTCTTGGACTTATCACTGTCAACAACATATACCATCTCAATCTTTGAGCCTTTTGTACACAATGCCATTGATATGGCATGTTCTCCTGCTCGTTTTGAATGTTCTGATCCATCGGTTGCCAAAAGAATTTTTTTATACATATGACCACTCCTTAATGAGATCCGAGTTTATTTGCAAGTTTTTCAACTAATTCAGAACTATCCTCATTTAATCCGGTTACTTCGACTTGTTTGCCGTTTTCTTCAAATTTATTAATGATTTTATCTACGGCTGCTACGGCCGAATCATCCCAGAGATGTGCTCTACGTAAATTAAGCTCCACAAATTGAATTTCTTCTTTATAATCAAATTTTTCTAGTAGCTCTGTAACGGATGCAAAGAATAGCTGTCCCCTTATCTTATATATCCGCGTCTTTCTTTCTAGGGTACTATTTACCTCCACTTTGGATATCTTTGATACAAAGAAGATGGCACTAAGCAAAATTCCAGTAAACACCCCGATAGCTAAATTATGCGTTAAAACGACCGTCAAGACAGTGACAATCATCACAAAGGCATCTGTTCGAGGTAATAGATACAATGTTTTAATGGAGTTCCAATCAAATGTACTGATTGAGACCATAATCATGACACCCGCTAACGCTGCCATTGGGATTCTTACCACGATGTCACCCAAAACGACAATCAACAGCATCAGAAAAACACCTGAAAATAACGAAGATAATCTTCCCCTACCGCCTGAACTGACATTAATGACAGATTGTCCTATCATGGCGCACCCAGCCATTCCACCAAAAAATCCTGTGACGATATTGGCAATTCCTTGTCCTCTACTTTCTGTATCTTTATTGCTACCAGTGTCCGTCATATCATCCACAATTGCAGCTGTCAGTAACGACTCCAATAAACCGACTAAAGCCAAAGCTAATGAATAAGGAAGAATAATCATTAAAGTATCAAGGTTAAGTGGGATATCAGGAAGGAGAAAAACGGGTAAAGTTCTTGAGATTGTCCCCATATCTCCAACGGTTCTTACACCTATATTCATAAAAATGGTAATAGCAGTTACAACGACTATGGCAACTAATGTTGAAGGGATTGCTTTAAAAACATACGGCAATAAATAGATTATAGCCAAGGTTAAGGCAACCAAAACATAGATAATCCATGTCTCTCCTACAAAGTGTTGCAATTGTGAGGTGAATATCATAATCGCTAATGCGTTGACAAACCCCACCATCACCGATCTTGGAATAAATTTCATATATCTTGAAAGCTTAAAAACCCCAAACAGAATTTCAAATATGCCCGTTAGGATTGTCGCGGCAAGTAAATACTGAAGTCCATGCTCGGCAACTAGATTTATAAACAATAAAGCCATCGCACCGGTTGCCCCAGATATCATCCCTGGCCGTCCACCTACAAAAGCGATGACTACTGCAATCGTAAAGGAAGCATATAAACCCACCATTGGATCAACCCCTGCGATAATCGAAAAAGCAATCGCTTCTGGAATTAGTGCTAATGCCACGACAATTCCAGATAATAAATCCCCCTTTATGTTGCTAAACCATGAATCCTTATAGCTCATCTGTTCCATCTTCTTACCTCCCTTTTTCGTAGTATGGATATTCTGATTTAGAATAATGTCTGGGGTAAAATACCACATAATAGCAATTCCAAAAAAATGCAATATAAAGCTTGAAGACATGCCTCACTACAAAACATTCATGTTGTGTGTTAAGCTAATATTAAATAAATTCTGGATAAACCGTTTGCATATTATAGAACGAAAAGTTTTTTCGCCTTTTAAGTAATTCGATAACGAAACCCTCTTCTTCCCCATTATCGTTTTTAAAGTCCACTATCATATTAGGTAACAACATTACACGAACTCATTTGGTAATTTTATAAAGATGAGGTTGCCAAATTTAATTAGTAATACTTCAGGTCAATTAAAATAAACTAAAGGGGGATTTAATGGCTTTTAAATTTTTATGTTGCTATTGTCAGGGGAAAGGAAAAAAGTCCTTATTTAAAGGAATATTATCCGTAAAAAAGTGTAGAAATTGTGATGGAAAAGGAATCATTTATGCTACTCGTCCTTTTAAAAAGTTGAATGAAAGTGGGTGATTCTTTGATAAAGCCAAATGATATTATTATGTATAATGACGCTAAACATTTGGTTCTTTATGTCAGTGATGCCGGCTATTGTAAAATAAAAAAACTTAATAATCCTAAATACATTGAACTTGTGCACCGAAAAGATTTAAAACAAAGAAAAGTGGTGAAATAATGTTAACCCTTACATTAAAATCAATACACGATGACCACATTTTACAGAAAATAAAAATAGACCCCAAGGGCTAAAAAAGTCCTTTTGGGGTCTATTTTCTTAAATTCTTTCTCCATTTTTTAATTGTTCAATAAATTCATCTAAATCTTCTCTTTTAACTCTCCAGTGTCTTCCTATTTTAAATCCAGGTATTTTCCCTTCCTGAACTAATTTATATGTTGTCATTTCGCTTAATTGTAAGTATTCGGCCACTTGTGAAACAGTCATAATTTCTTTAGACATAACGACACCTCCAAACCATTAACATAAGTATATAATATCATAAATGAAAAGTTGTTTTACAAAACAAGCAGTCCTAAAGTGTATATATTGGCTTGAAAATGTATCTAAGGAACTTAATTACAAATGTTTCACCCCAAGATCTAACCCGAAGGCCTATTTTTATATTTCAAAATGTTGACAAACCCGTAAAGAATCGAGCTTGTCTATAGTCTTTTTTGGTTTGGTTTAGGAAAAGGTGCTGTTGATTTCTGTTCCAGGCGCTTCGTTTCCGCGGGCAGGAGGTGAGCCCCTCTCCTGTGGGTTCTTACCTGTCCAGAATGGCCAAAAATGATTTAAAGTTTAATTCCACCCAACCACTCAATTAAACTGTCGTAAGTATTCTGGGCATCTTTATAACCTTGTTCATATAATTGGCTTAGCTTTACTTGATTACGCTCTACTCGACCAACCTTTAAATCTTTTTGTGGCCTAATGACAAAAACCTCTTTGTTAGACTCAAGGTCTTCAATAAATTCGAGTGTCTCATTATATATTTCAAAGCGAGTCTCAAGGGTCTTTGTCAACCCTTTAAAATCTTTATAAAAATAATTGGTCAATCCAGTAAAGGAAGACTTCTTCTTTCTGTAACCCTTTGGCTTTGTAAGGATGAGAACATTTTTCTGAACTCGATCACCCAAAGCCTTTCGGATGGGGATTGGATCTGAAATACCTCCATCCATTAACTTTCTTCCCTCAAATTCGATAGCTGGAGCCATAAACGGAAGGGAGCTAGATGCCCTTATAATCTTTAAAATATTATCTCCATATAAACCTTTTTCGAAATAGACTGGATCTCCTGTTTCACAATCGGTTGTACCAATAAAGAACTTTTCTCTAGCCTTGGTAAACGTCTGGAAATCGAAGGGAACAAGATTATTTGGAATCTTATCAAAAATAAGGTCCATTCCAAACAATTCCTTTTTCAGGATAAGATTGCGCACGGAAATATAGTCAGGATGATTAACATAGCCAATGGTCACCTGCTGATTCCGCCCAGCTTGTCTTGAAATGTAGGAAGCTGCATGACATGCACCAGCAGAAACTCCTATTATATAAGGAAAATATAATTGCTTTTCCATAAAATACTCCAAAACACCCGCTGTATAAACCCCTCTCATTCCACCACCTTCTAGCACAAGTCCGCTTCTATACATCCGTTGATTCCTCCTTCTACACGAATAAAAATACGATTAATCTACTGGTTAACTGAACAAAGAAAGACCCGAGTTGCTACCTCGAGTCTCATAGATTAATTGATTCATTGCTATCAATGTCCCGATGCTTTGGATAACCCACCAATCTTTTTCTTCAGATTTTTACTCTCTTTATTTAACCCTACGTAGGTAACATCAATATTGTTTTGTTCAAACTTCATTTCAATTTTATCAAGGCCCCCGATAGCTGAATCATCCCAAAGATGTGCTTGAGTTAAATCAATGACAACCTCTTTTACGTCATCTTTATAGCTAAACTTATTGAGTAAATCGGTAACAGAAGCGAAGAATATTTGTCCTCGTACTTTGTAAATTTTCTTTGTCCCTCCATTTACTAGTGTTTCCTCTATATGCACTTTCGAAATTTTGGCTGCAAAGAAAATAGCACTTAATACAACACCAGCTAGGACCCCTTTTGATAAATCATGTGTATAAAGAACAGCGGCAACCGTTACAATCATAACAACCGCATCAGATTTCGGAATTTTATGAAGGGATCTCAATGAGCTCCAATCGAAAGTTCCAATTGCAACCATGATCATTACCCCAGCTAATGCGGCCATTGGAATTTGTACGACAACCCCACCCAAAACAATGATTAAAAACATTAGAAAGATACCAGCTACTAATGAAGATAACCGACCATATCCGCCTGATTTCACATTAATAACAGATTGGCCTAGCATAGCGCAGCCAGCCATCCCTCCGAAGAACCCAGTCACAATATTGGCATAGCCTTGACCACGGATTTCTTTATTCTTATTACTTCCTGTGTCGGTCATATCGTCCACAATATTTGCTGTAAGCAGTGATTCCAACATCCCAACAATCGCAAGCGCAAGGGAGTACGGGAATATAATCATTAACGTTTCAATCGTAAGTGGAATTGAAGGAATTAAAAACACAGGTAACGATTGAGTTAATGAACCTAGATCACCAACTGTACGAACTCCAATTCCCCCAAATATTACGATAGCTGTAACAACAATAATAGCTACTAAAGTTGATGGTACTGCTTTCGTAATTTTCGGTAACATATATATAATGACTAAAGTCAAAGCAACAAGTGCGTACATGACCCACGTTTCCCCAACAAAATGCTGAAGCTGTGATGTAAAGATCATAATGGCTAAAGCATTAACGAACCCAACCATTACTGACCGAGGTACAAATTTCATGATAGACGCAAGGTTTAATGCACCGAATAGAAATTGAATAATCCCTGTCAAAATGGTTGCTGCCAATAGATATTGTAAGCCATGGTCAGCAATCAACGTCACCATCAGAAGAGCCATGGCTCCTGTTGCACCAGAAATCATTCCCGGACGTCCCCCTACAAACGCTATAACTACAGCTATACAGAAGGAGGCGTATAAACCAACCATTGGATCCACACCTGCAATAATGGAGAAGGCGATAGCTTCCGGAATAAGTGCTAACGCAACTACAATTCCAGATAATACATCCCCTTTTATATTTCCAAACCATTGTTGTTTCAAATTTGACATTTTTCCACCTCTATTATTTTTTTTGTTGACTTTTGACTCTCACAAAAGTCAGTCCGTTTTGCGTACCTGCATAATAGCATCCTTTCAATTAAATCCAAAACGGCATGTAAGCGTCAGTCATCACATGTTTTCTTTAAGTTCCTTTCAAATTCTGGCTTATACTCTCGTTCACAAAAACTTCACATTTATTTATAATCAAATATAACCATTTATAATTTAGTATATATAAGGTCAATTCAACCATAAAAAAAAGACCTGACAGGATACATTGTCAAATCCTTTTTAATAACTTATTAGTTCTTATTGATCTATCCCTTGTATCCATTTAATCTCCGCTCTACAATCAACTTTTCCCTTGATAAATAATACCGCTATATGTGTCGACCGTAACTACCTCTCCATGTATGATATTGGATACACCACCTGCCCCTAAAACCATTGGCTTATCTAGGTTCAGACCGACAACGGCTTCAAAGGAATTCAAACTCTTTTCCTCCGTAATGACCAAAGAAGCTTTTCGAATAAGCTCAGCACGCACCTGGGTTTCTTGGTTTGGTATGACTAATACATCCCCGAAAGCCATTGTATTTTCATGAAAAGCTCCGTTAGCTATAAATACTCTTCCAGTTAGAATCGAACCTCCAATTCCATAACCATACCCTAATTCCTTACCAATGACCTTTATTTCGAAGGAATGATTACCTTTGTCATTAACAGAATCATCTATATATACAACTCGATCACCAATCATTAGAGGGAAAACCTTTTTCACCTCTTCTATTATTTCCTTACTATTCGATCGTTCTGATACCAAAGTTATGGACCCACGATAAAGGCTAAACCGATATGCTAAACGCTTATTTGCAGTAATGGTTATGATAGGGATAGGAAGGCGTAAGTTTAATAACTCTTCCGCACTGGTTCCTTCTTTTGTCTGCAAAACAATTGCCTTTGCCTCACTACTCTCTACCAAATGAATTACATTCGACATGCTGTTCAACTCAGATCGTTTGCTTTCATTGATTTTCCTTGAACGCCTGTTTTCTGCTATTAAGAACCCCGTAAATCGGTGAATAACTTCCTCTTGTCGCAATCCAGAACCCTTGTTTAGGGAAAAAGAACAACCATCGAGATGGTCAAAAATAAACATATTGGCTATTCTTTTATATTCATTAATATTAAATTCATCCTGTAAAATCACTGGTTTCCCGCTTTCGTTACATGAAAAAGCCACTGCTTTAATAATTAATGGGATTTGCATCGTCTTAAAATGTTGACCCATTTCTTGCTTATCTAAAAGAATTCCATCTGACTGTTCAAGTATTTCATTTATATTTTTAATACTTTCACTGTTTCCAACTTTTGCAATCAAAATGATTTCACTTGAGGTTTTCACTGTATTTTCTATTATTCTTCTATACTCCAAAACATCAAAACCACTATGAATGTTTGAACAAATAATATATTTTACCCCAAGGTTTTCTCCCCATTTAATTTCGCGTATGACTTCGGTTCGATTTACACTTCTTTCTTCGCCACCCTTATGGATAGGTGATAGCATTAAAATATTTTTCAGTTTTTTTTCAGTCATTTGCACGGCTTCCTCTAGTGTTTTCATCCTTTGTTCGAGCCTTAAAAAACCATCTTTTGCCGGACATAGTAATGTAAAATCCATTCCTTTGTTTACTAGTTCTAGCATACTAAATAGGGATTTAGATACATTTCCCAAACTGCATATTATTTTTGTGTTTAGCATTAGGTCTCCTTTCTATATAAGCTAATAAAACATGGAATCAATTAAAAGAGGATATATCGAAGAAAGTGAGGAATAACGAAGAATTACGTTTAACAAAAAAATCAATTAGACCTGTTTTTATTCTATTCAATTTGAGCATTATTATTATAAACAACCTTTACCATAAATTTCTTCCTATGATAATTGGTCATACCATATATCTATTTTATAATATAAAAAAATAAAAGCGCTACTTAAGCGCCCTGAAAAATGATCAATTTTCTATTTAATAATCATGACAGGACATGAAGCTTTTTTCATCACTCGGTGACTGACACTTCCTAACATCATACTCTGAAGTGGATTTAGCCCTCTAGAACCAATGACAATTATATCGATTTGATTTTGGTCTGCAAATTCAATAATTTTAGATTCGGGATTCCCTCTTATAAGTTTAATTTCATATTGTACTTCGTTTCTTTTTGCAGTTTCCTCAGCTACCTTAAATCTTTCTAAGCGCTCCTCTTTTATTCCTTTCGCTTCCCAAAGATTTAGCACTTCAGTTTTTGTTTTATCATCTGACAGGACATACAATACCCAAACCTTTGAATCTCTTGTTAATTTTGCAATATCAATTGTTTTCGAGACTGTCCGTAAGGAATGCTCAGAGCCATCAAAAGCCAAAAGTATATTTTTAAACATTTTCACCCTCCCTTTCATTAATAATATCAATTAAATAAAGCGCTTTCAATTGTTTTCTGACTTTTCAGTAATTATTTAGGGGCCAAAAAAATAGCTGTGTTAAAGTACATTTTTTGATTTTACACACTGTTTATGGAGCGGAAAATGAACAGCACGTTTAACACAGCCAAAAAAATAAAAATAGGACCCCTATTGAGGTCCTATTTTTATTTTATAATCATAACAGGAGCTTTGACACGCTTAGCTACTTTGTGGCTCACGCTTCCTAACACCATCTCTTGTAGCCCATTTAAACCTCTACTTCCAACTGCAACTAAGTCAAAATCCTTTGAATTGGCAAACCCAACAATTTCCTCTGGTGCTTCTCCGTGCAAAATTTGCTGGGTATAAGAGATTCCTTTTCTATCGAAGAAATCCTCGACTTTTTTCAAACGTTGTTTCCTAGATTCATTAATTACTTCTTTGGACGATAAATGAAGAACATCTTCTTTTGAGGTGGCACTATCAACAACATACACGATAGTAATGCTTGACCCTGCAGTATTTTCTGCTAAAAAAGCTACCCTCTCAGCTGCTCTAAATGCATTTTCCGAACCATCATAAGCTAACAACATATTTTTAAACATTAAAGATTCCAACTCCTCTATTGTCTTTGAATTTTTTTGACTTTGAACTCTCATCAAAGCCGAGCCGCTTTAGACATAAAGAATCATAACATATTTCTCCTATCAAAATATCAATAGTAAAAGCGGTTAAATTACTGTTTTTCACTTATTTCCTCTATAATCCCCTTATTTGCTTTATAAGAAAGAAAATTTATAATTAATGAAGCATTCTTACACTATTTTTACATTTAACTACAAAGTATTGGACGTTTTTGTTAGAATGAATGAAGAATTGGTTCGTTTATTTTCCAATAAGCGTAAGAGGAGGTCGAAGGAGAGGTAAAAAATGAAAATTGAAGATTCAGGTGAACGTGTTATTCCCGATTTCATGAAACCCACGAACGGGCTGTTACTTGAACATATTGCAAGATACCAATTTAGCACCCATTATCTTAAGGGGAGAGTATTAGATTTGGCCAGCGGCTCGGGGTTCGGCTCTCAAATGCTTGCTAAGTTAGGGAAAAAAAGAATTGAAACTATCGTTGCAGTAGACTGTGATCCCAGTACAGTTGCATATGCAAAGGGGCGGTATAACCACCCACTTGTTGAATATCGCTGCGAAAATGCAGTAGATCCCCTACTTCCTCAAAAGTTGGGACTCTTTGATGTCATTGTTTCCTTTGAGACGATTGAACATATTGAAGAAGAACAACAATTCCTTTCTAATGTTTATCAATTATTAAAACCAGGTGGCGTTTTGATTCTGTCTACTCCATTTGGTAAAGGTCGAGGAAAACCATGTGGCTCGGCTTTCCATGTTCATCAGCTTACTGTTGATGAATTCAAAAACTTGTTTAATGGGTATACAAATGTGAAATTTTATGGACAAAAAGGTGTGTTAATTGAACCGACACAATATGATGAAAACTGGTATCCTATCGGAATTACTGTTTGTACAAAATAAAAGTCTCTTTTAGAGAAAGGTAATGATATGGATAATGAAATCATTTTAAAAGTTGTGAATGAGTTAGATATTCGGATTGTTATTCCGAATGGCAAAAGGGTCTACACCATAAGGTTCCACAAAGAAAATAATGATTTTTGGGTTGCCATGATTGGAAATATCAAAAACGATAATAATGAGGAACTGATCTCTTACTTATTGGAAAAAGTGTATCAAGATGAAACAACCAACTCGATACTAAACGAACTGCAAGTCCCCAAAAACCTTCGGATTGAACCTCTTATGATATTCAATACATAAAAAATCTGAAGGGGAACAAAGCGCTTGTGTTTATACGAATTAAAAAAATCGACAGGCACTTATGCTTGTCGATTTTAAGTTCTGAGCTACTCAATGTCTTGCATAAAGAAAACCACGCACCCATGTATAGCCACAGTAAATTCATATATGTATATTTTTAAACCGTTAAATCTTCGGGACTGAGATAACCACTATATAGGCGGGCTTAATTCAAATAAAAATGGCTCCGCAGGTAGGACTCGAACCTACGACCGATCGGTTAACAGCCGATTGCTCTACCACTGAGCTACTGCGGAACAATAGTAAAAGAAAAATATGTATGATAGGCCTACTTAAATGGTGGAGGGGGACGGATTCGAACCGCCGAACCCGAAGGAGCGGATTTACAGTCCGCCGCGTTTAGCCACTTCGCTACCCCTCCAAAAATATGGTTTAGTGTTTTAAATGGCGGTCCGGACGGGACTCGAACCCGCGACCTCCTGCGTGACAGGCAGGCATTCTAACCAACTGAACTACCGGACCTAATTTAAAAGCTTACACAAAAACTTAAATTGGTTGCGGGGGCAGGATTTGAACCTGCGACCTTCGGGTTATGAGCCCGACGAGCTACCGGACTGCTCCACCCCGCGGTAATATTATTTTTAAACATCTAGTCCTGAAAGACCTATGAAAATTATATCATAAAAAGTTGGTGGAGCCTAGCTGAATTTAAACCGCTTACTACCTTTGTTCAAAGCATGCGCTCCACGTTAAGCTAATTCAAGGTTATATTGCCTCTATTGTAAAGAAAAGACCTTCTAATCACCTCATTCTAGTTCAATCCAGCTTGGCGGCCATGGGGAAGCTTAATTTAATGTGGTTAAACATAAAGTCCTAGAAAGAATTGTTCTTAAAAATGCATCTTAAAAATACCAAAGTACAAAGGGTTCCAAGGACTGGGTAAAAGTAATAAATAATCAATATATATAGACACTTACATAACCGTGATGAGAAAGGGTTATGACACCAGAAGCGAAAAAAATATTTTACAGCCAGTACAGGGATTACATTACCGAAGAGAATAAGAAATATGTCTATTTAGACCCTAAGATAAAATGCCGCGTAAAGTTTAGAAACTATACAACTGATGGATTATTATGAATCCCTTCATTTGTTAAGTGTATAGCGTAACGCCTACCCACTAGGATGGATAGGCGTTTTTTATGTACATTATACTCTTAGTCAATGCTCAAACCTATCCAGTTCTAACTCATTTTTAATGCCTAGAACAACGCCCACTTTTAAAAGTTCTAAAGGAAAAAGGTAACGTGTAATGTTTTCCCTTCTCGCTTTCCCCTATCTAATAGATTTCACCGACTGAATGTGTACGTCTCTTAAACGATGGGAATCCTAATGGATAAGAAAATAACAGAATTTCTTTCAACCTATTACTTGTTCAACAAGGAAGTGCGTATTCTATGCTAATCGAGTATATTGTATTTTTCAGTCTAATTGCCGGAGGGCTTATTGCTTTCTATCTACATAAGCCTGGTGAACCAGTAATTGATTACATCACATTACAACAATTGAAATGCGAAAGCTATATCGAAAGGCGGCTATATAAAGCACTCGTATCCAACGGTTATCACATACGGACACAAGTACCTTGTGGCAAATATAGAATCGATTTGACCCTTCCGGAACATAAGATAGCCATTGAATGTGACGGTAAAGATTTTCATTCAACACCTGAACAAAAAATTCATGACCGGAAAAAAAATGCGTATCTTCGAAAAAACGGATGGAAGGTCATTCGATTCAGTGGGCGCCAAATTAACCGTGAGTTAAAGAAAGTTATTAGTCAGATTAACAAGGAGAGTAAACGATGAAGGCAAAACGGAAATCAAGGAAGGATTTCGATAAACATATAATCAGTGGAATTATGCTTTTTTGTTGGTTTTTTACAACCGCCGACTATATTAAAGAAATCCCGAGTGATGTATCAACAGGGGTATTTCTACTTTCTTTACCTTTCCTTGTAGGCCTCACAAATAAGAGGTTCCGAAAGTTTGTTATTAGAATGATCCTTGTATTTATCAAGTCTTTTCGATATAAAAGTGGACTTCCCGTAGATTTAAAAAAAGTCGATACCATGGCCGGTCTGGAATTTGAACGTTTTTTAAAACCCGTTTTTGAACGGCAAGGATATTTGGCCGATGTAACCCAGGGATCTGGTGATTATGGTGCAGACTTAATTCTGAGAAAAGGCAGAAAGAAATACGTTGTTCAGGCTAAGAGATATAATAGCAACATTGGAGTTAGTGCAGTCCAGCAAGTTGTGGCAGCCGTCAGTTTTTATCGTGCTCATGGAGCAATTGTCGTTACCAACAGGTACTTTACTCCTGCGGCAAGAGAACTAGCGATGGTAAACGAGGTAAGGTTAATCGATCGGGATGAACTAACTAAACTTTTATGCTAAAATCCGTTACTTTTTAATGTGGGCAAAGCCATGACACTAAAATAGATGTTCACACTAAACATATCCTCCTAGTCTATACATTCATAAACTTGTGAAGTATGATAAACACGAACAAACTTTCGTTTCATGGATTTTAGGAGGTATGATGGTGGTAGTGTCCATAACGATTAGATATAAAAGCCCTGCTGGAATTGTATTAAAACAAGGATTATTTCCGATTCGCGGTCAAAAACCGGAACTAGTTGCCTGGAATTGGTGGCAACAAATTAAACTAGAAACCTATACTGATGAATTAATTGAAGTGATTGTGAATGGCGAACTAGATATAACCGATAAGGTGAGAGAGTTGAAAAAGCCCCTCCTCACAGAATAACGAGTCCGGTTCAGAGTTAGAAAATATGCTTTATAATCAAAAAAGGTTTGACCCTGGCCGATTTCTATTTGGTAAATGAAAATTTTACTTCAGATAATATGAAAAAGCATACTTCTGATTGCCCATAATACCGTGCATAAAAAAACACCCGAATTATTGTGCTAATTGGGGTGCTATATGTAATGTTATTTCTCGTTTTCTAACCTTTTCTGATCCTAACCGGTAATTTTAACGAATAGGGCCAATTTAGTTAGGCTCAATGCTTTTCTCATAACTTCATGGACAGAATTCCAGTAGCAGTAATGCACTTATCTTCATAGGGGTGCTAGCTTAATCGATACCACAAAACATCTTTACCCTTTTTTTTCAAAAATGAAGGATATTCTAATGTCCGGAATGTTGTTTTACACTAATTGGTGAGGTTTAACTTCTCACCTCTTTTTTGCATTTGGTTAACAGCTTGTTCTAGATTGTAAATTCTCATGTTCAATGTAGCAAGCCCATCTATTACATTTTCAGATATCATTTCAATTTGTTCATTAATTTGTGTAAATAGTGCTTTTTCTAATTTCTCCTGCTCTGCTTTTATTTCACATAAAACATAATTTAGTTTTGTGTCTAAATCTTCAGGGTTCCCAACAATATTCTTTACACTTGCATTGATGATTTTCAGATCAATGATCATCTGTTTCAATAAATCTTCCACATCGTTACCCTCCTAATAGAACATTAAAGTTTACCTTAGAAAACTGCCAACAAGGCAAATTTTCGTGGGAAGGCCTACTCTAGCCCATTTTTATTTACCAAAAAAACACATTCATCAACACACCCCAAAAACATTACGCTTACGTTCAATTAGTAACTACCGCTATTCAAAAGAATTCACAGGTTTAACACTTATAAATCCCATTCATCATATTGAATACCAGTAAGACAATTGACCATACTAAAGGAAAGAGGGGAAGAAAAGTTGCCGCTTTTCCTCCCGAGTCTAAACAAGGAGATGATACCAACCATGTCGGACTTTGGATCAATGATTCGGGCTCATCGTGAACAAAAAGGATATACACTAAATGACTTTGCCCACCGAATAGGAGTTTCCCCTGGATATCTGAGTAATTTAGAAACCGGAAAAACGGATACCATAAGGTTGCATGTCCTAGAAAGGCTCCAGCAAGAACTTGACATCCACCCTCTCCAGACTGATGAACAGCGTTTAGAGCAAAGGCTTCAACGTGTAACCCTAATGCTACAACAATGTCAAATGAGAAATCCCTCATTAACGGAACATTTTATGACTCAATTTGAACAAAGCTTGGAGCTTCTTATGGACGCATAAGCTTTGTTCCTTTTTAATTTGCTCCTTTTTTGGAAGATTATTCATCATTGTGAAACTTATTTATCATGATGAAACACAGTCAATGGGATTAATTACAGGAAGATTGTTTTGACCAGCCGAACGTGGTCCTACATTCATAAGATTTAGAATCCCAGATATTCTTCTGTAGTTAACGGCTTTTTGGGACTAGTTAAGTATTTTTTATCTGATAAGTTCGTATAAAAGAACAATTGGTAACCATCTATTCCGTTATGGCTAAAAGGTCTTGAGCATACAAAGGTTCCTTCAAATAAGGAGTGATTTTCAAAAAATACAAATAAACGACCTTTGGGGCCATAATTATTTACCTCATCTTCCATCTCACTTACCGTTTCAAATGTTTTAGTTTTAAACAGTTGAAATGACAAGCGGTCATAAAACTGTACTGTAAACATTAATTGTACCCCCTTTCTTTTATCACATATTGCATACAAAAATGGTTTTCCAAAAGCGTAAATCTCTATCGAGATGAAAAGGCTGTTTTATAAGCACCAAACTCTACGTATATTAGCTACACCAGAAGAACCCCTCCTTTGGCTCCTTTAATCAAACCTTATCGTTTCATTTGTTAATTTGCGCCATTTCGGGAAGGTTATTCATCATTGTGAAACGATGTTTATTTCCATAAACAGTTACAGTTTCAAATTAGGAGGTACTATATTAGAGGTCGGGACTGTTAATTTTAAGACTTTTCTTTATTGGAACCCTCCAGTAATTCCTTCTTCATTCTCGATCTGCTGTTTGGAGGGAGCTGAATTAATTTTCATGAACAGGAAATTCATCAAATTCTGATAGACATCCTTCTGCCTGAAAGATTACATATCAACATTAGGAGTGGTTTTCATAGTTCAAGCACAAACTTTTACCATCGAGTATGAACTCGCGGGTGTGATATTTTATCAACAAGTTCAGGCTTAGGGTATTGAAGAAGCAAAAACCAAGGTTAGGCAACAACAATCTACAGCAACCCATTCCGGCAGTTAACCTGTTAAATATTTAACTTAATGAGGAGAGGCTATTATATAGCCCTCCTCATTGTTTTTCATTTAGAAAAATCTCTTGTTTTCCCTTCAACAGAACTGCCAATGGCTTTACGTTTGTGTTTTTTCCGATCTGTCCCATACAAGCTACATTAGAAATCGTATTTTAGTGCGGCCAAGATCAAGTTTAAGATATTTCTATAACACAGCTTTTATGTATAAACGGCCATAACAGTGGCTATGACCGTTAACATCCATATTTAGTATAGACTCTCAATCTGGTACCCTTCCCGGCACTATAGCCTCCCCTTGAAACTGAGAACACTCCGCTCTCAAGACGTAGACCTCAAAATTAGATTTTTGCAAGTAAATTTCATCGGTTTCAGAAGATTCCCCGACACCGGGTATTAAGGACATGTGATAAGAACATTTTACACTACCACGATTCTTGGAATGAATTTTTCCTTTTTCTTAACGTACCCAATGTTAACTTACTGGTTCTCTGTCTCCCACTCTTCCTCCTTACCCACTCCTGGTAAACTCATCTGATTTTTATTGACTTGTGTTTTATTTTCCTTTTTATGTTTTGTTTTTGATATAGAGTCATCAATATATTTTTTTAACTGATTTTCCATCTGATCGAGAGCGGTTAATTTTTGTCTCAACTGATCTATTTCTGAAAATATTTTACTCTGATGTTCCTTTAAATATTGTTCTATTTCCTTAATGGAATTATTGGACGTTAATTCTATTTTCCCCTGCTGCAACTTTAACTCTTCCACTTGCTTCTTTAGAATATCCAAATCAGTGGATTGAACTATGGACTTCTCTTGCTCATAATTGTTTGTACTAGCGTTTAAGGTTGTATTTTCATCTCCCAATTCCCGTGAATTTTCATTTATAGGATTTTCAACCGTTTTCCCACCTTCTTCATTTGTCTCAGTTTTTGTAGCTAAGCGATTAAATTCTTCGTTAATGTCAGGTTCTAGTTCTAACTCATCAATGTCCTGTTTATACAAAGCCAATATCCTCGGCCAACCCGGCCTTTTTTTTTCAATAAACTCGTAAAGGTTTTCTATTGTTATCCGCCACCCATCCTTTCTATTGTCGGTGCGGCTTGCAACAATTGACCCTTCCCTAATCCATCTGGACAACATTTGTATTGAGTCAGTTATGTAAAATTCCTTTAGTATCTTTAAAGCTTCCTCAACATTAAGATCTCTACTCACTGTTTTCCCCCCAGAACCATACTGTTACTATACTATTCGGCTTATGGACAATCTTTCCTTGATATTAGGACTAAGCCTTAGAGACAAATGTAAAGTTACCAATCTCTCAGTTTAGATATATTTTTACTATCATAAAATTACTTAATTAAAATTACTGAAGTAAAGTTATTAAGGTAAAGTTACATGCATATCGAGTAGGAGAATAATCATTAATTGATTATCCGACCTCTCACACCACCGTACATACGGATCCGTATACGGCGGTTCAATTTCATACTAAACATGTACTTTTTTGTAATGCTGGACACAAGAGATTAGCCCGAAACTAGCTAGTCTCTTATTTGTAATTGTCGTTGTAAGTACCCACGAGTAGGCAATACGGACTGCCCCTTTACTTGTATGGCTATATTTATAAGCGTTGTATCTTTCCATTCCAAGCTTGATTAGGTTCTTCCTTCGATTCTTGGCTGTTTTCCATTTCTTCCATATGCATGTTCTCAGCCGAACTCTTGTATGGGTGTCTATCTTACCTAGCACGCTTTTCATGTAGCCAATTTTGAAGTAATTTACCCATCCTCGTATGACTTGGTTGATTCGTTCAACCTGAAACTTCGTTTCAACACTCCAATTCTTCCTCGTTAAAAGTTTCAGTTTGTATTTGAAGTTTTCTACTGACTTTTGGTGTGGTTTTGCCTTGTATAAGTCGGCTTGATAATCTTTAAAGAAGCCAAAACCCAGAAATTTCATATTAGGGTCATCTGGTCTTGTCACTTTCGTCTTTGTGCTATTGACAATCAAACCCAACTTTTCTTCGATCAACTTCGTCACTGACCTCATTACTCGTTTCGCCGCCATCTCGCTTTTGACCATAATAATACAGTCATCCGCATATCTTGCGAATCGGAGCCCACGCTTTTCAAGTTCTATATCCAGTTCGTTAAGCATAATGTTACTAAGTAGCGGAGATAGGTTTCCGCCTTGAGGAGTTCCTATGACTGTTTCTTTATATTCCTCATCGATTTGCACACCACTTACTAGGAATTTACGGATGAGTGAAATGACATCCCCATCATCGACAGTTTTTGATACGAGATTCATCAATCTATCATGATTTACTGTGTCGAAGAAACGTTCTAAGTCAATATCTACAATCCATTCATGACCATCATTTAGATACTCTAGAGTTTGTATGATAGCCATCTCGGCATACCGGTTAGGCCTAAATCCGTAGCTATAATCACTAAACTTCTTATCAAACATAGGTGTAAGGACTTGTGCTATCGCTTGTTGAATAACTCTATCTTTGACCGTCGGGATGCCTAAGAGCCTTATCCCACCATTTGGTTTAGGAATTTCAACCCTTAGGACGGGTTAAACTGTACCCTATAGAGTAGACATGTAAAAAAAGTCTACCTATGGGGTACTTTTTTGTATAATTAAGAAACACAACTAGAGAATGACAAAAGG